>CAIUAN010000001.1 GCA_903897145.1 uncultured Bacteroidia bacterium
AAGGGGGGATTAGCTCAGTTGGCTAGAGCGTTTGACTGGCAGTCAAAAGGTCATCGGTTCGATTCCGATATTCTCCACTAAAATTATAAAGAGTTGCAATTATATTGCGGCTCTTTTTTTGTTTTCAGGATAAGAAAAATAAAAAATATTTGGAGTAGCAAACTAAATAAAGCGCTAGTCGACAGTAGAAAAATTAATCCCCATCAGTCCCTTTCGTACCATTGAAAAAGGCGGCATGAACAGGAGGAGGACAGATCGAGTTTTCACCATAAACTGCGCCCCAAAGAACTTCATTAAAACGAGCATCTGGAACTAAATCTTCTTGATCAAAATCAAACTGTTCACTCAATTTCGAAAGCTTATTAGAGGTAGTATTTTTAAGATTTAGGTCAACGCTACTAGGAAGCCTTTTGAAGGGAGGATGGTTGGCCGTTTTATTGAAGCATCGCCAAAGAGGTTCTGCACCAGCATCAAACTGACTCATTGGTGGCAATCCTAATATTAACTCGATGGTACGAAGAAGTGAAGTTGTCGAATACATCGTATGATCAACAAATCCCTGTTTAACGTATCCACCTGCAATATAGGCTGGTGAGCGATGGGCATCTACATGATCTGGGCCATTTTGAGCATCATCCTCAACAATGATCACAACACTCTGATTCCAAATTGAGGAGTGACTTAGATGGTCTATAAAGAGTCCAACAGCCAAATCATTATCGGCGACGTGAGCAAATGGCGTAGGACTACCCTTTTTCAACCCTTCGGTATGATCGTTTCCAAACCGAACGGTATTAAATTGCGGAACACTATCTTTTGCCAATAAGTGATCAAAATCGCGCTTCCATTGGTAGAAACGAGAGGTATCGCGAACCGCCATATCCCACTTCGCATAGGACGGACAGTAATGCCCTTTTAAGGACGCAAGGGCTGGCTTGCCATCCTCCGAAATAAACTCGGCATACGTGCGATAGGAAACACCACTTCGCTTGCAGTAATCCCATATAAACCCATTTTTATTGTTGGCTATTTCACGCGAACCTTCACTGTCGTATTCTCCTCCTCTACTGCCATAACTAGTTGGCCAGTTTTTTTCAAGATAATCATTTGCATAGCCACCCATCGTCCAATGATGACCATCGGCACTTACCTCTCCATCCACATAAAAATTATCAAGCAACACAAATTGGCGTGCCAAAGCATGCTGATTCGGTGTTATTTTTTCTCCAAATAGCAACAGCGATTTATCTCCATTGCCTTGTGGAAGATCCCCTAGCACTTGATCATAGGTTCGATTTTCTTTGACGATATAAAAGACATGCTTAATTGGAGATTTGTCCCCAATTTTCTCTGGTATAGGATTGCCAGATTCACCCGAAGAACGGACGTCGTTAGACTTGCTATATGGTGTATTTTGATAAACTGCCTGAGAATAAATTTTTAATTGATCGATGGACGGCGCATCAATTACCGCCAGGGTACCTGTGAAAAGCCCACCGATATACTGAACCTTAATAATTTTCTTAGTCCCCTTCTGGTAATTCACCCCATCTTTTTTATTGACTGGATTTGGACCATTTGGGTTTGCTTTTGAAGTAAGTCCTTTCCCATTAGCAACCCATATTTTATTGTTAATTACCCTCACAGAAGTTGGATACCAACCAGTTGGAATAAATCCCTTACTCGTACTTTTGCCAGGAGTGCTGACATCAAAGACAGCTAAACTATTGTTATCCGCATTGGCGATATAGAGCGTTTTTTCATCCTCGCTAAGCGCTACGCTATTGGGGGTTGATCCAGTTGGGGCATCAGGAAAGAGGGCGGTATTTAAAACTTCAATTTGTTTGTTTTTCTCAAGCGAAACGACAGAGATTGAATTATCATTGGCATTGGCAACAAACAAATATTTTTGATTTTTGCTGATGCACAGATCATTCGGATTATCGCCAACTGCAATCGAGTTGGTTATTTGCAGTGTTCGGGTATTTAAAACAACCACTTTGTTACATCCCCAACAAGAGACATACAAGGTCTTAGAATCACTAGACAACAAGCAAGTATATCCTTCGCCATCGAGCTGGATTTGTTTTTTGATCTGTTTTAGTTTAAGATCATATACATAAAGCGAGTTATTTTCTTTCGTTACGGCATAAAGCAACTGTTGCTGATCATCAACTGCAATACCTGCAATAGAAATTTTATTTGGCCAAGGTTTACCAATGATCAGGGTATCAGAAGGGACCAATCGTTTCTCTTTAATTTGATATTTAAGGATCCAGTTATCATTGCCTCCTGAGGCATAGATCGTTTTATCGTCTTTGGAGAAGGTTAATCCCAGCCAACTTTTAGCTAAAATCACTGAATCTAATAGTTCCATTTTTTCAGTATCAAAAAGCTGAAGACTCTGAATACTCTGACCATTATTAGTCACAGCAGCCAGCTTGCCAGAATGAGATACTGCAATGTTAAGCGGAAGATCGCCAGCAGGAAGCACCTTCCCAACTGGTGTTAAATTCCAACCATTTGGCAACTTGACACGGCTGCCTGCTAGCTCTTTAAGGCTTTGACCACTTACCTGAAGGATCATGAAGCACAAGAGGAAAAGTAAATTAATAAATCTACTTTGAGATTTTAAGCGTATCAATTAGCGTGCGTGTTAGATTATTAAAAAAAGTGACTCAGTCAGTGCAAGTATAACGTATTATTTGTTGAAATTTTAATCTGTAACAATTATTTAACAACCATGAAATAAGGTAACTAAACTGGGAACTTTCAAAGCACAAAAAAACCCGTCTGTCAAAAAGTAATTGGTTCACGGCTTACACGAGAAAATAATAGGATTCAAAATTTGAAAAAACAGCTCCTTCAAGGCTGCTCTACTTAAAAAGGTTCTAAATTATTTCTGACACAGCTAAGAATTGAAGGTTCCGACAGTTGATTAAATATTCGAAATTTAGAATTTAAGTTATTGCATTTTAGTTCATTAACTCAATTCAATAGAAGCGATAAGAACAAAATAATAGAATTAAGAAAGCCCTTATTTAGAGTCAGAATAATTCTAAATTCCAGTGTGCTTAGTGGCTGATCTTAACTATTTTGTAAATTTGATGAACCATTAAAAATCAAGTAATATTCCCACTGTAACACTTGATTTTAAGACGATCACACCACACGAATTAAACGTATAAGGAGGCCTTGAAATGAACAATGTTGATACCGTTTCAACAGATGTGTTGATTATCGGTGGCGGACCCTCTGGCCTTGCCACCGCCATTCACTTGGCAGATATATTCGCAAAAAACAAAGTATCCCATCGAATTATACTAATCGAGAAAGGGAGCACTATTGGAAGTCATATCCTTTCTGGAGCAGTGATAAAACCCGACGTATTCAAAGAATTACTGCCCGATGTGGAATTTTCGGATATCCCCTTTAATGCCAAAGTGGTCAAAGATCGAACAATCTTGCTGTCTGAGAAAAGTGCGATCACCCTTCCCTTTCATATCCCCTACATGAGTAATGCTGGGTGCTACACTGCTTCATTGGGTCAGATCTGCCGTTACCTAGCCGTCAAAGCCCAAGAAAAAGGAGTTGAGATTTATCCTGGATTTGCTGTCGATGAGATCTTATATCAAGATGGGAAGGTCATCGGTGCGAAAACGAAAGACACAGGTCTTGATCATCATGGCAATCAATTGGAGAATTTCCAAGCAGGCACTCGAATAGAGGCACGGATAACCATCTTTGCAGAGGGTACTCGCGGCAGTCTGACTAAAATGTTAATCCAAAAATTCGATCTGGCTAAAGGCAAAAACGAACAAATATATTCCTTGGGATGTAAAGAGCTCTGGTCGGTACCAGAAGGAAATATCAAGCCAGGCGAAGTATACCACACCATGGGATATCCGCTGGATGGCGATGAGTTTGGCGGTGGTTTTATATATGGCTTAAACGACAATAAAGTGGCGATCGGAATCGTTGTTGGACTCGACTACAAAGATCCCTCTTTCGACGTACACGATGCGATGCAAATTTGGAAAACCTCGAAATTCGTCTCCCGAATTCTTAAAGGAGGCAAACTCGTTGAATATGGAGCTAAAACACTTCCTGAGGGAGGCTATTATGCTGTTCCAAAGTTATTTGTCGACAATGCCTTAATTGTTGGTGACAGTGCAGGACTGATTGCAATGCCCTCTTTAAAAGGGACCCATCTGGCTATTAAATCAGGTATCCTTGCTGCCAAGACTGTCGCTCGCGCCCTATCCAGAGACGACACCTCAGAGGAATCCCTAAAGTTCTATGAGACGCTCATGCAAAATAGCACCATCGACGCTGAACTTTTTGCCGTACGTAATTTCAGACAAGCATTTACAAAAGGACTAATTGTTGGTTCCTTACATTTTGCAACTCAGCTTATCACTGGAGGTGCAGGGTTCTTTGGTCGATTAAAAACCCATCCTGACTATTTATCGACCTCGACCACTAAAGCGTTAAAGAAGAAGCCTTTCAAAGAGCGGTTCAAAGGAAAATTAGACTTCGACAAAGTGTTGACATTTGATAAATCGACCGATGTTTACCATTCAGGTGTTTACCACGATGAACAGCAAGTAGTCCACATTCAATTTAATGACGCCTCAAAATACAAAACAGTGAACATCGATCAGTATGGTGCGCCAGAGCAATTCTATTGCTCGTCGGAAGTCTACGAACTACACACCAATAAAGCTGGGGAGAAAGAGATCAGAGTTCATGCTGAAAATTGTATGCATTGTAAAACCTGTGATATCAAAGCTCCTGGACAAGCGATAACCTGGGTGATCCCAAATGGTGGCAACGGTCCCGACTTTCAAAACATGTAGTCATATTAAAGATAACCAACAATGGCCTTAACAATTATAAGTTTAGTAAAACAAGTCCCACTACCTAGTGAAATGCGGATGGGTGAAGATGGACTTATGGACCGAACCAAAGCAAAATCGATTATCAACATCGATTGTCAATTTGGTCTGGAGGCTGGGTTACAACTAAAAAAACAACATCCTAATGCCCGATTAATCGTCTGCTCGATGGGTCCCGGCTCCTTTGAAACAGCCCTACGAAGTGCTATCGCGATGGGATATGATGAAGCCTATCTCCTTTCTGATCGTAAACTAGGTGGTAGCGATACTTATGCTACTGGCTTAGCCATTGCCACGATGCTCAAACATCTCGGATTTACAAAAGACTCTAAAGATCCATTTATTATCTTAGCTGGACGCCAAACTAGTGACGGCGACACAGCCCATGTTCCTTCTCAGGTGGCTGAAAACATAGGGATACCTCAAGCCACGTTTGTGGAAAGCGTTAAGTCGGACGGAACAAACAATGTAGTGGCAAAACGAATTATCGAGGGTGGATATCAACTCATGAACTTACCCATGCCGTGCGTAATTTCATTAACTCCCACAGGAATTCCTCCACGCAAACCATCATTAAGCGGCGCCATAAAAGCAAGAAATCTACAAATCACAACTTTTGGCATTGAAGATATTGGCTTAGGAACCGAGAAGATTGGAATCAGTGGATCACCAACCATTGTGGCCAAAGTGGTCAATATGGTTAGCGAGCGACCTCCAATAAAGCTTGCTGAAGGTCATAACGAAGTAGCACTAGTCGATAGTTTGATCGCAAACTTAGCCAAAGGGGGAAATGTCGTCGAGAAGAAAGAGGCCGTAGAGAAAAAAGAGGTCGATCGCCCTGATTTCCCCAATAAAGATTTTAGAAACGGAGCAAGTGGGATAATCACCTGGGCTGAAGTTACCAATGGAACAATCTCGCGACCCTCCCTTGAGCTTCTCACACCTGCCAGGCACCTGGCTTCGCAACTTGGAGATAATACCAAGGTGATGACCTTGATCATTGGAAAGAAAGTCGAGTCACTAACACAAACCCTAATTGAGCATGGCTCTGACGAAGTGATTTTTGTAGAGAATGATCGTCTTGAAGAATATCTTGTTCTTCCGTTTACCTCCATCTTCACCCAACTTATCAAAGAGCGGAATCCCGAGATTGCACTCTTTGCAGCTACCACCTCAGGACGCGAGCTCGCTCCCCGGATTGGCATGCGAACCAGCAGTGGTGTAACAGCCGACTGTACCGGGCTTGAGATAGGTGAATATATCAGCAAAAAAGAGCAGGTCATCTACACCCCCATTCTAGAATCTCGCCGCCCAACCTACGGAGAGAGTAAATTAGCAACCATTCTGGGTTTTGTTTGTCCACAGGTCTCAACAGCACGAGCAGGAACTTTCGAGGTGCCCGAGCGAATATTAGGTCGTAAAGGAATCACTACACCCTTTAAACCTAACTTAGATGAGAAAGACTTTGTGGTTGAAGTGATCAAAACCGTCAGAGGAGAAGGCGGTTTGCAGAACCTCTTCGATGCCGATCTTATCGTTTCAGGTGGCCGAGGAACAACAACCGATAGTCTAGGTTTGATCAAACAGCTAGCTGAAGCTTTAAAAGCACAAGGCATTAATGCCGAATGGGCTTGCAGTCGTCCGGTGGTCGATGAAGGGATAACCGAATATGCTCGACAAGTAGGACAGACTGGAAAAACAGTTCGTCCTAAGATATATATCGCAGTAGGAATCTCCGGAGCGATCCAACATATCGCAGGAATGAAAGAATCTGGTACAGTTATTGCTATTAATCAAAATCCGAAAGCTAGTATTTTCAATAATGCCGACTTTGGCATCATAGGAAACTACCAAGATATTCTACCAGAGCTTATTGAACGTGTAAAAAGCGGGTATACTTTCGGGTTGGAAGCTAAAAAATAAAACTGTAGGTTCAGATCCATTCAGTTAAGAGCCCCCTCCGCGTATATGCGAGGGGGCTTTTTTATGTGCCAAAACGAATTTTGCCACGAAGGGACCATCCGACAGCTGACGGACAAAAGACCTACCAAAAATGAGATAATTCAGTAAAGTATCTTAAACATTCGATGATTTTTCATTCAAAGGATTATTTTTGCTGCTAAACTTATCAAAACTAGTTCGAACTGAATGTCTAAAAACCAAGTGATGAAACCTTCACCTTACCGATGGGTTATACTAACCGTGTTTATGCTGATAACCTTGGTTGTCTCTATTCAATGGCTTACCCATGCAGCAGTCGTGCGTCCAGCAGCCATATTTTACAAAGGGCAATTTGATCCACTCTCCTACTTCAATATCGATTTTCTGGCATTATCATATATGCTTGTATTTCTAATCATGAGTTTCCCTGCTTCTTATATCATCGACACGTATGGCATAAAAGTTGGGCTTAATATAGGAGCTATATTGGTCGGAATCTTTAGTCTTACCAAAGCATTTTTTGCAACCAGTTTCACGGGGGTCATGATCTCTCAGATTGGTCTTGCCGTTGCCCAGCCATTTATCATAAACGCTGTTACAGCAGTTTCGGT
>CAIUAN010000002.1 GCA_903897145.1 uncultured Bacteroidia bacterium
CAAGAGCACGTGATTTGTAATCTCGGGGTCGTCAGTTCGAATCTGACATTCGGCTCATCAAGGTCTTAACATTCAAAAGGGAAGTTCTTTATTTAAAGAATGAATTTGAAATGCCAATCTGATTTCATCAGATTGGCATTTCAAATTCATTACCTTTCAGCACGACAAAACAGACATAAAAGCGGGAGTAGCTCAGTTGATAGAGCATTAGCCTTCCAAGCTGAGGGTCGCGGGTTTGAGTCCCGTCTCCCGCTCTAGTGTTAGTTGGGGACCGACTTATTCGGCCCCCGACTATTTATCTGAAGTCTAAACTCCTTTATTCTTCCTTTGTTAATTATATTTAGATTCCTGATGACCATGGAATCCAAATAGGAAGAAAATTCCCAATCTTCTGATCGTCTTACCAATCTTGCTCTTAAGGGATTAGATAATATATAATTGAAACAAGCATTTGGATATTCGCGATTCAATTGAAGCACTTCAGAATCCTTATTAGAATTGAGAGATATTCCCTTTGAGTCTTTAAGACGGATGGCTTTAGTTCCATTGCGAAAAAGTGAACCTGTCCAATTTTCTTGCTTATTAATTGCCCTTGTATAGGAGGCAAGTATTATACCAATCGATTTATTGAAAGTCATATTTTTCGGAGTGCAACCTTTCGTTTTTCTCGGACGAACAACCTCTACACTGTTTACATAAACCATCAAATGAAAATGATTCGGCATTAAACACCAAGCTAAAATATCAGCATAAGGCAAAACATGCACCCTTATTTTTCGAATAAAATACAGGTAATTTTCACGATTCAGGAAAACTGACTGACGATTATTACCCTGATTATAAATATGATATAAATGACATGATTCAAAGTGCATATCAACTCATATTAAGATATGAGTCAGGCTTTAGTCCGAGCCCGACTCTAGTCGGACTCGGACTAAAGTCGGGCTCCGACTATAATATAAGAAAAATATACGAGAATTAGTAGCTGTTTATTCAGTTACAACAGGCAAATCCCAGCTCACAGAAGCCATTCGCTGATAAGAGCGGTACCTCCACTTCGCATTCTCTTCAGCTGCCTTAAACAGCTCATCAGCCTCGGCTGGGAAGGATTTCTTAAGTGCGGTATAGCGGACCTCTCCATTGAGATAATCCTGAAACTTCGTCCATTCAGGTTCCTTCGAGTCAAGCTGGAATGGATTCTTACCCTCTGCTTCCAATTGAGGATTGAAGCGATAAAGATGCCAATACCCGCATTCAACAGCCAACTTCTCCTCCTCTTGTGTGCGACCCATCGACCGCAATCCATGCGCAATACAAGGTGAATAAGCGATGATGATCGATGGACCTGGATAAGCTTCTGCTTCCCGTATCGTTTTAAGAACTTGAGAATTGCTCGCCCCCATCGAGACTTGTGCCACATAAATATAACCATAGGTCATAGAGATGGCACCCAGATCCTTCTTTCGGATGCGTTTTCCTGAAGCGGCAAACTTAGCCACTGCACCAACAGGTGTTGACTTAGAAGCCTGACCTCCTGTATTGGAATAAACTTCAGTGTCTAAAACCAAGACATTGATATCCTTACCCGAGGCCAAAACATGATCCAATCCACCATAACCAATGTCGTAAGCCCATCCATCTCCTCCAAAGATCCAAATAGATTTTTTGATGAGATATTGACTTAACGAAAGTATTTCCTGAGCATAGGAAGCATTATTCCCTTTTAAGACTTCCAATATATTTTTGGAAGCTATCTCAGATGCTTCAGCGATATCGCGCCCTTCGATCCATTCTAAAAAGACCGATTTCTCATTCTCTGGTACCCCTTCTTCAATCGCAACAGTCATAATAGATTTCAAACGATCGCGACTAGCAGCCACACCTTCTGACATTCCAAATCCATACTCTGCATTGTCTTCAAATAAGGAGTTAGCCCACGCAGGACCATTGCCAGTCTCGTTACTTGAACAATACGAAGTAGAAGGGGCCGATCCACCATAGATGGATGAACATCCAGTTGCATTGGCAACCATCATTCGCTCTCCAAACAATTGGGTAATTAATTTTATGTAGGGCGTTTCACCACAACCTGCGCAGGCACCCGAAAATTCGAATAATGGCTGAGCAAACTGCGAATTCTTCACACTCTTATCTTTTTCAACTAACTTATCTTTATACGTCACCTTTGCAGCAAAATGATCCCAACGTGAAATCTCTTTATTTTGAGTCTCAATTGGCTTCATCACCAATGATTTCTCTTTCGAAGGACAAACATCGGCACAGTTACCACAACCAGTACAATCGAGGGGAGCTACCTGAATTCGAAATTGAAGTCCAGAAAACTGCTTTCCATTTGTTTTGATGGTTGTTGTCCCATCCGGCAAGACCGCTAACTCCTGATCATCAATCAGGAATGGTCGAATGGCAGCGTGGGGACAGACATAAGAGCACTGATTACATTGAATGCAGTTTTCAGGAATCCACTGTGGAACCTCCACCGCAATACCCCGCTTTTCGAAGGCAGTAGTCCCCGGATGAAAAGTCCCATCTTCGATCCCATTAAAGGTTGAAACTGGTAAGTCGTCACCTTTTTGCGCATTAATAACATCGACCACATTTTTAATAAAGTCAGGTCGAGTGCTGGATAAATCATCAGAATCGAGCTTAAGCTTAGCCCATTCGGCAGGTACCACAATTTTCTGCACATGGTCACCTCCGGCATCGACAGCGGCAAAGTTCATCTTAACCATCGCCTCCCCTTTCATACCATACGATTTAACGATCGCCTTTTTCATGTGATCCTGAGCCAACTCATAAGGTATAACCTGGGTTATTTTAAAGAATGCAGCCTGCATAATGGTGTTGGTCCGATTACCTAAGCCAAGATCGGCAGCTAGCTTAGTCCCATTGATGATGTAAAAATTAATCTCATTCTCGGCTAAATATCTTTTCATTACAATTGGAAGTCGATTCTTAACCTCTTGCTCATCCCAGATGGTATTCAAAAGGAAGGAACCTCCCTTTTTAAGCCCTTTAAGGACATCGTAAAGGTTTATATATGCTTGCACATGACAAGCCACAAAATCGGGCGTTGTGATCAGGTAAGTCGAGCGAATGTGACTATTTCCAAAACGAAGGTGAGAAGCAGTAAAACCTCCTGACTTTTTAGAGTCGTAAGCAAAATAGGCTTGACAGTATTTGTCAGTAGCAGTTCCAATAATCTTAATCGAATTTTTATTTGCGCCGACTGTACCATCAGAGCCCAATCCATAAAACTTGGCTTCATAAAGGTCTTCAGCAGACACTTTCACTTCTGGAAGTAATGGAAGAGAGTGGAACGTCACATCATCTTGAATACCCAAGGTGAAGTTGTTTTTAGGCTCCTTCATCTCCAAATTCTTATACACCGCTATAATCTGTGATGGGGTAACATCTTTTGAACCTAATCCATAACGACCTCCAACAATGATAGGTGCATTCTCTTTATCGTAAAAAGCATCGCGCATATCGAGATGCAACGGTTCGCCATTCGCACCGGGCTCTTTAGTCCGATCAAGCACGGCGATTTTCTTCACCGAAGCAGGCATTATTTTAAACAGATATTTAAGCGAGAAAGGACGATAGAGATGAACGGTAATTAATCCATAATTATGACCCTGAGCATTTAGATAATCTATTGTTTCGCGGATAGTTTCAGTAACCGATCCCATTGCGACAATTATGTTTTCAGCATCTGGAGCTCCATAATAGGTAAATGGATGGTATTCGCGACCTGTAATCCTTGTGATCTCGCGCATATACCCTTCAACGATATCAGGAACAGCATCGTAATATTTATTGCCTGCCTCGCGAGCTTGAAAAAAGATATCTGGATTTTGTGCGGTACCACGTGTTACCGGATGCTCTGGATTTAAGGCGCGATCTCTAAATTCTTGCAACGCTTCTAAATCTAGCAGTGCAGCCAAATCGTTTTGATCTATTGCTTCAATTTTCTGAACCTCGTGAGAAGTCCGGAAACCATCGAAGAAATTCATAAAAGGGACTCGACTCTTAATCGTTGTTAGATGCGAAACACCGCTAAGATCCATCACTTCTTGCACCGAACCAGAAGCTAGCATCGCAAATCCAGCCTGACGACAAGAGTAGACGTCGCTATGATCGCCAAAGATTGACAAGGCATGACTTGCTAATGCTCGAGCACTAACATGGAATACCGTTGGCAATAACTCACCGGCAATCTTATACATATTAGGGATCATCAGCAGCAAACCCTGGGAAGCGGTATAGGTTGTTGTTAAAGAACCTGATTGCAAAGCGCCATGCACAGCACCAGCGGCTCCCCCTTCGCTTTGCATTTCGGCAAGGCGAACGGGTTGACCAAAGATGTTTTTACGGCCGTTTGCTGCCCATTCATCTACCACCTCAGCCATCGTTGAAGAGGGCGTAATCGGGTAAATACAAGCAACCTCACTAAACATATAGCTAATATAAGAGGCAGCATAGTTACCATCACATGTAATAAATTTTTTCTCTTTTGCCATTTTAGTTTAATTTTTATTCAATTAAAAAAAATCGTATATCGTTAAAATCAAAGCAGTTAATACAAAAAACCAAATAACCACAACGGGATTGCATTTCCAGCTCCAAGCTCCATCATATCTACAGCAGCATAACTGCTATTATCTATTGGTTGGGTATGTTTTCCACCGATCCTAAACTTCAAATTGCCATCAACCATAAAATCCACCTCTTCTGCCGTTGAAATTGAATGAGAATAACCGACCTGATTCGCAAAAAATGTCAATCTAAGATTTCGATCATTCACATTCTCTGGTGCCACCACATGCAATAAATTGGTATTCTGAAGCAGAACCTGATCGGGTTTCTGAAGCTGGCTGTTGGTCATTTCATCAAAGAACAAGCTAACCAACCGCGCATTTTTGAGATAATGCAAGTAATTAAGAATCGTCGCTCTTGAAAGCTCAACTTCTTGACTTATCTTACTAACATTAGGTGAAAATGGCATCTGACTGCCCACAACTTGAAGCAGCTTACGAAGTTTTGAGAGATATTTCAAATCAAGCTGATTGAGATATGTCACCTCAACTTCAAGAGCTAAATTGGTATGCCGAAGCAAACTTTCCCGGTAGAACTCCGGATTTTTCATAAAATAAGGGTAGAACCCTTGTTTTAAATATTCAGAAAAATAGGCCAAGGGCCTAACTTTAGCTGAGATTGTGGGCGCTATCTCAAGGTGTGATTGCAACAGATCAGAAAGTGTATATTTTTCAAAGTGCAAACCTGTTTTGAAATTCAGAAACTCACGAAATGATAATCCTTCTAAGTGATATACGTTAGCCATATTGGCCAGTGAACCTTCACCTTCTAAAACCTGCAAGGCGGGAGAACAGGTAAAGACAATCTTTAAATCAGGAAGCTGTGTGTAGCACTCCTTTAAATCTTTTGACCAATCTTCGTATTTCTGAAGCTGATCTAAAACCAGAACCTTACCCCCTCGTTTGTAGAACTCATCAGCAAAGGAGAAAATTCGTCGCTTAGCAAAATAGAAATCATTCAGATTTACATAGAGGCAATCACGGGAAGTTCCAAAGTTTTTGCGGATGTAATCGAGTAAAAATGTCGTCTTACCAACTCCTCGAAATCCTTTGATTCCAATCAGGCGATCAGACCAATTAATTTCTATTGACAACTCCCGATTTATTAGATCAGAAGACGCTTCTACTAATACCTTATGAGCCTCGAAGAAATATTCCACAGCAGCTAATTTATGGAACAAAAATATACAAAGAAAAATCAATTATGCAATCTATACTTAACATTTTTAGCGATTTATGTAATTTATATCTATTAAAAATAATAGCGCTAAAAAATCAGAAAAGCTTAAAAAATTCAGTTTCGGGATGCAAAACAGATTGGATTTAGGACAAAAAAAAAGAGGAACCCGAAGGCTCCTCTTAGTCGAATTAAGTATTGTATAGGCGATTAATCACTATTCATTGAGACCAAAAACTCTTCATTAGAAGATGTTTTCAAAAGGCGATCTTTAACAAAATCCATAGCCTCGACAGGATTCATACCATTTAGGAAGTTCCGCAGTACCCAGATCTTATCAAGCATTGCCTTATCCAACAGTAAGTCTTCACGACGCGTACTTGAAGCAATGATATCAACAGATGGGAATATACGGCGATTTGAGAGCTTACGATCAAGCTGAAGTTCCATATTACCGGTACCTTTAAACTCTTCAAAAATCACATCATCCATTTTAGAGCCAGTATCGGTAAGTGCAGTTGCAAGGATCGTTAATGAGCCTCCCTCCTCGATATTACGAGCAGCGCCAAAGAAACGTTTTGGTTTGTGCAAAGCGTTCGCATCAACACCACCCGAGAGTACTTTACCAGAAGCTGGTGCAACGGTATTATAAGCTCTAGCAAGACGAGTGATAGAGTCAAGTAGGATAACCACATCGTGGCCACACTCAACTAATCGTTTTGCTTTTTCAATGACCATGTTTGCCACGCGCACATGACGTTCTGCAGGCTCATCAAATGTAGAAGCAATGACCTCAGCATTTACGCTTCTCGACATATCGGTAACCTCTTCAGGTCGCTCATCGATCAGCAAGACAATCATATAAACTTCTGGATGGTTTGCCGCAATAGCATTTGCGATATCTTTTAAAAGAACGGTCTTTCCAGTTTTAGGCTGAGCGACAATCAATCCACGCTGACCTTTACCGATTGGCGCGAAGAGATCTACAACTCGAGCCGATAGATTACTTGACTTACCCGTGATATTAAATTTCTCGTCTGGGAAAAGTGGTGTAAGGTGTTCGAAAGGAACTCGGTCACGAATATATTCTGGACTGCGTCCATTGATTTCAATAACTTTTACTAATGGGAAATATTTCTCACCTTCTTTAGGAGGACGAATAATACCATTAACGGTATCGCCAGTCTTTAATCCAAAAAGTTTTATTTGTGATTGTGAAACATACACATCATCGGGAGAGGTTAGGTAGTTATAGTCGGAAGAGCGCAAGAAGCCATAGCCCTCCTGCATTATTTCAAGAACTCCTGTCGCATCGATAATACCTTCGAAGTCATATGATTTCTCAGGCTCTCTATGTTTATGTTGTGGATGATTTGGCTTTGTAGGATTGGCACCTTGTGGCTGAAGATTTTTCTTAGGAATCAGCGTACGCGGTGCAGGTGGTTCTAGTTCGCTCTTCTCTTCTAAAGGAATTTCAGAATCTTGTGGTGCTGAAGAGACAGCCTCAAAGTCAGGGACTTCATTTTCTACTGTTTCAAGCAATACCTTTTCAACAGGTTTAATTTTAGCTCCCTCTGTCCGAAGAACACGAGGACGGCGCTCATTCAAGTCAACACGAGGCTTTTCTTCTTGACTTGAAGAAGGTTCATCCTGCGTTATTTCGGGAGCGATTGGTTGAATAGCTTCGGCTGTGGGCTCTATTGCTGAAGCCTTTTTAAGTTCTGTATTTTTGATGATAACAGCTGGTTCTGGTTTTACAATCCGAGGTATAACTTTAACCTCTGGCTTTTTTAGCTCTGAAGCCATGATTGCCTGATTGTCAAGGATTTTATAAACCAGTTCTTGTTTTTTAAACGACTCAATACGTTTAATGTTTAACTCTTTGCCTATTTCACGTAATTCGGGCAATAGTTTCTTGTTTAATTCAAGAATGTCGTACATGTTTTATTTTATGATTATTTAGGGATTGCTGTGCTTTGGCCAATAGGAGTTATTGCAAAGGCAGTCAAAAAAAAATTCTATTTAATTAATGGAAGTAATACAGGATTCAAAAAGAAGATTACGATTACAGTTGAGATGTAATTCCACTACAAAAGTAAGGAATTGATTTGAATTTACAAACTATCAAATTAATTTTTAATTGTCGTTTACATAAGCAATCATTTTGATCGGTTATTATTTATAACCTAAACCAATTTAGATTCCATATAAACAATGTAAAATTATGATTTTAAGCATACTAATCCTTGGATCTGAGTTGAAAAAATAGTACCTTAGAACAACCATAAAAAATCCTAACCTGATTTGCCATGAGACAATTAAGAATCACTAAGCAAATTACCAACAGAGATGCCGCCTCCCTTGATTTTTACCTTCACGAGATCAGCCGACTTTCGCTGATCACTGCAGACGAAGAGGCTGCGTTGGCCCGATCTATTCGCAAAGGTGACCGAAAAGCCTTTGAGACACTTATTCGTTCAAATTTACGATTTGTGGTGTCTGTTGCTAAACAATATCAAAATCAAGGCCTAACCTTACCCGACCTTATTAATGAGGGTAATTTAGGTTTAATTAAGGCTGCAGAGCGTTTTGATGAGACCAGAGGGTTTAAGTTTATCTCCTATGCCGTATGGTGGATAAGGCAATCAATCTTACAAGCGATAGCAGAACAATCGAGGATTGTAAGATTACCGCTGAATAAAATTGGCTCTATTCTAAAGATTAACAATGCTTTTATCATGTTGGAGCAGGCCTATCAGCGTGAGCCAATGCCAGAGGAGATTGCCGAAATGCTTCATGTCGAGGCTACCCTTATTGAAGAGGCTTTATCGACTTCTAGCTTTCATATCTCTACCGATGCACCAATACGGGAAAATGAAGGCGAAGAGTTTAACCTTTATGATACCTTAATCAATGCAGATGAAACGGTACCAGACGCAGAATTAATTGACCGAGACTTAAAAGTGGAGATTCAAAGGGCTTTAAAATCACTAGACCAACGTGAGGCAGAGATTCTTCAATATAATTTCGGACTCATTGGTGAATATCCATTAGCCATTGAAGAGATTGCCATCAAGCTGAATCTCACACGCGAAAGGGTTCGTCAACTAAAGATGAAAGCATTAAAAAAATTAAAAAATGCACACCGG
>CAIUAN010000003.1 GCA_903897145.1 uncultured Bacteroidia bacterium
AAATTAAAACTCTCTGATCCATCACGCGCAGGTCTTTTACTTCCAGCTGAAAAAGAGCTTGAGTATGAAGATGTATTGATGCTGTTGATGCCGATGATGATTAACGCATAGTCTTGTAAACCTCCAATATTAAAGCCTGGTGGATTTAACTGCCAGGCTTTTAATTTTTAAATCCTATCTGAATCGTGCAACTAAACCTGAAAAATCCTATCGTATTTCTTGATCTTGAGACTACGGGGGTCAATGTGGTCACTGACCGTATTGTAGAGATCGCTCTGTTAAAAATCTATCCCGATGGTCGTGAAGAGGAGAAGCTGCAACGGATTAATCCAGGCATGCCTATTCCGCCATTTGTCTCTGCCATTCATGGTATCTACGATGAGGACGTGAAAGATGCCCCTTTATTTAAAGATGTGGCCAAGGGTTATGCTAAATTCATTGAAGGGTGCGACCTCGCAGGATTTAACTCATCACGTTTTGATATTCCTTTGTTATCTGAGGAATTTCTTCGGGTCGACATAGATTTAGATATCAAGAAGCATAAATTTGTAGATGTACAGGTTATCTTCCATCGCATGGAAAAACGAACTCTTTCAGCGGCCTATAAGTTTTATCTCATGCAAGATCTTGAAAATGCGCATAGTGCGATGGCTGATACGAAAGCTACGTATGAAGTGTTAAAAGCACAGTTAGATCGGTATAAGGGGGTTGAATTTGAGGATAATGGTAAAAAGTCTACCCCAGTTCAGAATGATGTTGAGGCTTTAGCCGCATTTTCTGCTTTTGATAAAAGTGTAGATTTTGCCGGTCGTATCGTTTTTGATGAGAATGGCGTTGAGGTGTTTAATTTTGGAAAACATAAAGGTAAAGCTGTTGAGCGCGTGTTTCAAGAAGATTCGGGTTACTATGGTTGGATGATGCAAGGGGAGTTTCCTCTTTATACAAAGAAAGTCTTAACCACCATCAAGCTTCGGGATATGAATCGGAAGATTTAATTTGAATAGGCTTAACATATTTAATTCCTGTTTTTATGAAGATTATTTGCATCGGCCGTAACTATTTAAAACATGCTCGTGAATTAGAGCGTGATATCCCTACTGAGCCCGTCTTTTTTATGAAGCCTGACTCCTCCTTGCTCTTGGATAATCGTCCGTTTTTTCTTCCTGAATTTTCAAAAGAGGTTCATTATGAAGTTGAATTAGTTGTAAAGATCAATCGCCTTGGTAAGACTATTGCTGCTCGTTATGCCAATCGTTACTATTCTGAAATTGGACTTGGAATCGATTTTACAGCCCGTGATCTGCAGCGTCAGCTTATTGAGAAGGGTTTGCCCTGGGAGAAAGCAAAAGCTTTCGATGCCTCTGCTGTTCTAGGAGATTTTGTTCCCAAAGAAGAATTGGGTGATTTAGGTCAGATTGTCTTTTCGCTTCATCAAAATGGAAACCTCGTACAGGATGGAAATTCTAAAGATATGATCTTTGCGATTGACACAATCATCGAATACGTTTCGAAGTTTGTGACCCTTAAAATTGGAGATTTAATCTATACCGGCACTCCAGCTGGTGTCGGACCTGTTGCCATTAATGATCACCTGGTGGGCTATATTGGTGAGCGCAGAATGTTTGATTTTGTCGTTAAATAAATCCAGATATAGTAAATATTAGAGCACTTTTCCCGCGCAGGCCTCGTCAATAAACCAGTAGAGCTCTCCCGTAGGTTGGATGTATGAAGCCGGGTAGGTTTGTGATACTTGATCATGCTGCATAATACTTTTGTAGATGTTCGCTTTTGATTCACCAGTAGCTAAGAAAACTACTCGCTTAGCGTTATTTAAGACTTTTCCCGTTAAGGTTATGCGCAGTTGTCCTGAGATCGGATGATTCGCACGTGCAGTCGTTTTGTCTGATTCAAGTAATATTAGGTTGTTTGGGAATATCGAGGCTGTATGACCATCGTCACCAAGACCTAACATGATTAAATCAAATTTAGGCCAGCCATTTGCCGTTGGGACTAGGTTTTCAATCTCTTGCTGATAGCGAGTAATCTCAGCTTCCATTTCTGCTTCCCCTCTAATGCGGTGTATTTGTTCTGGCTGAATGTTGACTTTAGAGAACAGTAGGTTGTAAACTTCTCCATAGTTGCTCTGGGCATCATCTGGTCCCACCATACGTTCGTCGCCCCACCAGAAATGGACCTTATGCCATGGCACTTCAGTACTATATTTCTTTGCCAGTAATGAGAAAAATATCGAAGGCGTTTTACCCCCTGATAGAGCAACATGGAAAGCTTTCTCTGAAGAATTTTTAGCCCATTCAATAAGTTGATTGGCAAATCTATCAGCTAACTCTGATGGAGATGGTGATGTATAAATTATTGGGTCCATATTGATCAATAATCAATGAAATTTCTATGCGCTTTGTTTGTCTGCCGACGGTTGACTTTTGATTTTTGCACGTTGCATTTTGAATTATTAAATCTGTAGATTTAATTTCACTTTACAATTCACAATAAAGTCCATCATCTGCAAGATTCTTGCAAGGGAAACGCCATTGCATGCCATGCTCCATGAGTCGGTCTGATTCATGTGGTCCCCAGGTTCCTGCAGGATAGCCATACATTGGTATTGAGGGGTCATTTGTCCAAGCGTCTAAGATTGGCTGAATAAAGCCCCAGGCTGCCTCTACAGTGTCACCGCGTGAATATAGCGTTGCGTCGCCCAAGAGGCAGTCTAGTAAAAGACGCTCATAAGCTGCAGGAAGTGCGATATCGGCAAGATCGGAATAGTGAAAATCCATGTTCACTTGATTCACCTTAAAACCAGCGCCTGGCTCTTTCATGCCAAATTTAAGCAGTAATCCTTCGTCTGGTTGAATGCGAATAATTAATAGGTTTGATGTGTTCTCATTTAGCCCGTTTTGATCAAAAAGATGATGCGGAGCAGGCTTGAACTCAATTACAATTTCAGTCACTCGTGTTGGGAGTTTTTTTCCTGTTCGGATAAAGAATGGAACTCCTGCCCACCGCCAGTTGTCGATGAAAAATTTCATGGCAACAAAAGTCTCGGTATAAGAACCTGGAGCGACATCAGGCTCTTCCCGATATCCAGCTGTGGGCTTTCCTTTGATCGTTGAACTGGTATATTGGCCTCTAATAACTTGATTGGGGATATCTTCAGGTTTTATTGGTTTAAGCGATTGAAAAACTTTCATCACTTCATGCCGAATCGCATCAGCTTCAATGACAATGGGTGGTTCCATGGCGACAAGTCCAACCATCTGCAATAGGTGATTTTGAACCATATCTCGCATGGCTCCTGAATGATCGTAATAACCACCTCTTCCTTCAACGCCAAGACTTTCTGCTGAGGTTATTTCAACTCGCTGAATAAAATTTCTATTCCAAATAGGTTCAAAAATGCCGTTTGCAAATCGAGTAACCATTAGATTTTGTACGGTTTCTTTTCCTAGATAATGATCGATTCTATAAATCTGGTGCTCTTCGTAATGCTTAAGTAGATTTATATTGAGCGCCTTAGCACTTGATAGGCTATTCCCAAAAGGTTTTTCAATAACAATGCGTTTAAATCCATCGCGCTCAGTATGCATCTTGGCAATTGCAATTTTTTCGGGTATGATGCCATAAAGATTCGGTGGTGTCGATAGGTAAAAAATATAGTTTGCTGGTATGTTTATAGCTTGTCTGATTTTTTCAAGTCGATTTCTTAAAACTTCGTAATCATTATTTTTATCGTAATCAATTGTTTGATAACTGATTCTATCCATAAATTGACTGTCTGATTTCCCTTCGGGTGGCATAAATTCGGTAATTTTTTCTCTGAACTCTAGATCAGAAAGGCTTGTCCGACTAGCGCCCAAAATAGCAAAGTCTTTCGGTAGGTGATTATTAATGTAAAGCTGGTAGATCGCTGGGATAAGCTTTCTTTTGGTTAAGTCACCTGATGCACCGAAGATTACAATTATATGTGGATCTGGAATATTCATTTTTATTGCGCGTTGTGGTATTTTTGAATTTAGACATTTGAAACTCTATAATGTTCAAACTCTATATTTGCTTTAATTGCTTTTTTAATCGTTTCTGATGCCCCAGACAAGGATGAGTTTGTCAATTTCAAGGAATTCTAATGATATTTGTTTGTAGGTGTTGTTTTGAGTGAAAACTCCTTGTATTCGACCTGATTCTAAATCAGTATCATTTATTTCAATTGCAATATCAGTAGAAAATTCAATATTTCCACTCTTTATCATTTTAAAAATGGCCTCCTTAGCACACCAATGGAGCATTAAGTCCCTGTTTTGCGATGTTTTTTCTCTAGAGCACCATTCTAATTCTTTTGCTGAAAGAAAGCGGGGTGCAACCTTGCCGATCTCTCTAGTTGATTGTTCAATATCGATCCCTGGTGTTAGTGTTGGATGCAGTAATATAGCGACAAAGTCTTGTGTATGGGAGATACTTATATTAAAATCTGATGAGTCAAGATAAGGTCTTCCAGTATCATGGTGCTTTATTAGACAAGGTTTTTGTACTAGCTTATTTAGTAAGACTCGTGTCGTAAGCCACTCTTTTTTTCGTTTTTCTGATGAAAAACTTGAATAAGCGATGGCATCACTTAACGATAATTGTGCTTGGTCTTCCAATTCACTTAGCTCTTCAGTGATTTTCCAAAGTCCAAGAATGCTTTGGTCTATGTGTTGTTGAAGTATGAGTGGCATTATTTAGTCTCCTCCCATTGAGTCGTTTTAATCAACTGAAGGACATCTTTGGAGAGAAATCCAATTACCGGATTTAGGCTGTCGATGTTGGGTATTTCTCGGATGTAAAGCGAACCACGTAGAAAATTCCGAACACTATCAGTTAGGTAAAATTGCATTGGTGAAGCCGCATTGCCTTTGATCGTGTAAATTGTTCCAAAGACTTTTTTTGATGGGTTAAGAAACAGTTGTTCTTCAATCGCAGATGCTTTTTCGGCATGCTGATAGGCTAAAGAGCGTGATTCTTCAATGTACGTGTTAAGATTGTTCGTGATCTTTTTATAGCTAATATGAATCTGAGCATGGTTTGCTGGCACTTCAATAGTCGTCCAAAATGGCTGATCTGGACTTAATGGATCGCGCTCAGCAATAGAATAGGTTGGTATTTGGAAAGAGTAGGGGAGTTTTTGATCGATTGTTTTATAGCTTTTTGTTGGGAAAGCTATTCTGAAATACCCTCTTGGTTTTGGTGTCGGATTGTCTTGGCAAGAGCCAAAAAAAAGCAACAATCCGAGCATTAATGGTATGAAAGAATAGTTCATAAGTAATGATGTTGGATGGTTGCCAGTTCGTTTGATAGGTGACAACAATCAGAATGGAAGAGGCTCTTCTGTTGCTGCATTTAAGGAACTAGGCTCTGAATCAGATAGTAGCTCCATCGTTTTTGGCTCTTCTGTAGTTTGACCATCAGGCCTTTTACCTAAAAGTTGCAGTGAATCGGCTAATATCTCTGTCGCATAACGTTTCGTTCCGTCTGGTGCATCATAGGTTCTAGTTCGTAATTTGCCTTCTATATAGACCTGAGATCCTTTGTGGATATAGTTTTCAGCAATCGTGGCAAGTCCTCTCCAGCAAACGATGTTATGCCATTCGGTTGAGGTGACCTTGTCGCCACTTTTATTGGTGTAATTTTCGGAGGTTCTTCCGCAGCTCATCAGCACTCCAGAGGTAGAAGGCCCCCTCTTTTTTTACGTTGCCGGATCCTGCATCAATGCTGTCTGCATCTTCAGCTGAGTAAAAGCCCCCATCA
>CAIUAN010000004.1 GCA_903897145.1 uncultured Bacteroidia bacterium
GGAAGAATATCTGAGCCTGCATCTAAGGGAATTACGGAGCAATTGGTTTCTAAGGGCTTTTTGGCTGGCAGGATGAAAACTGGAACTCCAGTTCGGATCGACAAGAGAACGATCGATTTTGACCGTCTAATTCGTCAGGATGGCGATGAAGTAACGAATCAATTTAGCTTCCTTCCAAAGTCAAGTGAAGAGCTCCCTAAGCTCCCTTGCTATATTACTTATACGAATGCAAAGGTTCATGCTATAATCGAAACTGGGTTCAAGGATAGTCCACTTTTTGATGGGACGATCCAAGGGTTAGGCCCGCGCTATTGTCCAAGCATCGAAACTAAATTAATTACGTTCGCCGACAAGGATCAACATCAATTGTATTTGGAACCTGAGGGTGTTGATTCATTAGAGTACTATTTGAACGGGTTCTCCTCTTCCTTAAGTTGGAGGGTTCAAAACGACGCCATACATGCTATTCCTGGGTTAGAGAATTCTAAAATTATGAAGCCGGGTTATGCGATCGAATACGATTACTTTATCCCTACTCAGTTAAATCATACCTTAGAGACTAAATTAGTCCATAATTTATTCTTTGCTGGTCAAATAAATGGCACTACTGGTTATGAAGAGGCAGGTGCTCAAGGGATTATGGCTGGAATCAATGCACATCTTAAGATAAATAATCTAGATCCATTGGTACTTTCTCGAAGCGAGGCCTATATCGGAGTATTGATTGATGATTTGGTAACCAAAGGTGTTGATGAGCCCTATCGAATGTTTACTTCCCGGGCTGAATATCGTTTGCTCTTAAGGCAAGACAATGCCGATGAGCGCCTCACTCCTATCGGACATAGAATTGGATTGGCGACAGATGAGCGACACGATCGTCTTATTCGTAAGGTGGCATTAAAAGATAATCTGGTTAGCTTTTGCAAGAATTTCTCTGTGAAGCCCGATTTAATTAATGAGTTTTTGGGTTCCAAAGGATCTAGTCTTTTGCGACAAAACATAAAATTAGATGCTCTTATCAAGCGTCCTCATATTGATATTTTTGAACTAGTAGCCGTGATTAAACCTCTTCAAGATATACATGACTCCTTGGAGTTATCTTTGCAACGTGAAGTGTTTGAATCTGCAGAAATTCTAATCAAATATTCGGGCTATATTGAACGAGAAAATATCGTGGCAGAAAAATTACAGCGATTAGAAAACGTTCAAATTTTGGAGAAGTTTAATTACAATTCAATCGAATCTTTGTCAACCGAGGCGCGTCAGAAATTAGAGAAGGTTAAACCAAAAACCATTGGTCAGGCCGCTCGAATTCCAGGGGTCTCTCCTAGCGATATTAATGTGCTTTTGGTGCTGATGGGCAGATGATGTTCCACGTGGAACATTTTGAATTTTTCTAAAATTATAATCTATGGATCTCGCTTTTGTAAAGCTGTCGGTTCGCAATATCCCCGATTATCCAAAGCCGGGAATTAATTTTAAAGATGTCTCTTCCGCCTTTCGGGATGGCGAAATATTCCATTTTATATCAACGTCGATTGCCGATCATTATTTGAATCTGGGTATTACGAAGGTGCTAGGAATCGAGTCCAGAGGTTTTATTCTGGGCGGAAGTCTAGCCGATCGATTAGGCGCTGGATTTGTTCCAATTCGCAAATCAGGTAAATTACCTGCAGCTGTATTTTCCCAATCCTTCGATTTAGAATATGGGTCCGATACGTTGGAGATTCATCAAGATGCCTTGTCTTCAGATGACGTGGTTTTGATCCATGACGATATCTTGGCTACCGGCGGTACTATGGGAGCTGCGATAAGTCTTGTCCGCCGTTTTGGCATCTCCAACATCTATGTGAATGCATTTATTGAACTTGATTTTTTAGGCGGTAAAGAGAGTTTAGATCCCACAGTACCTGTTTGGTCATTGATTCATTTTTAGATCAACGGTATGAACTCTCCGAAATTATTCTCCGAACATCTGCGCGAATTGGTCTCCTTGCTGCCCGAATTGCCAGGTGTTTATCAGTATTATAATTCGGAGGGAAAGATCATCTATGTTGGGAAGGCAAAAAATTTGCGCAAGCGCGTAGCCTCCTATTTCACCAAACATCACGACAGTCAAAAGACCGTTATTCTGGTTCGCAATATTGCCGATATAAAGCATATCGTGGTCGATAGCGAGGAAGATGCTTTGCTATTGGAGAATAACCTAATTAAGAAATACCAACCCAGGTATAATGTGCTTCTGAAGGATGATAAATCATTTCCTTGGATTTGTATCAAAAATGAGCCATTCCCTCGAGTCTTTTTTACCCGTAATGTGATTCGCGATGGTTCTCAGTATTTTGGTCCCTATACCTCCACGGTTATGGTGCGAACATTATTGGATGTTGTTAAACGACTCTATCCAATTCGGAATTGTAACTTAAATTTATCACCCTCATCAGCTGACAAAAATAAATTTAAAGTTTGTTTGGAATATCAAATAGGGAACTGTATGGGCCCATGCGAAGGTCATCAAACTTCGGAAGACTATCTCGAAGGAATAGCACAAATTAAGGATATTCTGAAGGGAAATCTTTCCGCCGTTGTCGCTCATTTGTCCAAAAAAATGACTTTAGCTGCAGAAGAATATAAGTTCGAATTGGCTGATAAAATAAAAAATAAGCTATTTATACTTGAAAATTACAAGAGTAAATCCACAATTGTAAGTTCCTCGATTACAAATGTAGATGTATTTTCATTGGACGAAGATGAGCATTATGCCTACGTGAATTTCTTAAGAGTCGTAGACGGAGCAATTATACAAGCCCATACTTTAGAGATCAAAAAGCGACTTGCGGAATCAAAAGAGGAGCTACTAGCATTGGGTATTATTGAGATTAGACAGAAATTCTTTTTGAATTCGAAAGAGATCCTGCTCCCCTATTTATTAGACATCGAATTGAAAGATGTGAAAATGATTGTTCCACAGATTGGGGATAAGCGAAAACTATTAGAGCTCTCAGAGAGAAATGTTAAGTATTATAAATTAGATAAAAATAGGCAACAGTCGTTGCGAACTCCGATGGATCGGACCGATCGGTTGCTAAAACAAATGCAACAAGATTTAAGATTGAAAGAGTTGCCGCGACGAATTGAGTGCTTTGATAACTCAAATATTCAGGGCGCTTATCCGGTCGCTGCCTGTGTGGTTTTTATAAATGGGAAGCCCGCAAAACGAGAGTACCGACATTTTAATATTAAAACCGTTGAAGGCCCAGATGACTTTGCATCTATGGAAGAGGTTATCTTTCGGAGATATCAGCGCGTGTTAAATGAAGGGACTGAGCTTCCACAGCTAATCTTAATTGATGGAGGCAAGGGTCAGTTAAGTTCCGCCATAAATTCATTGGAGAAATTAAATCTTAGAGGCACAATTCCAGTCGTCGGAATTGCAAAAAGATTGGAAGAGTTGATGTATCCCGATGATCCAATTCCGCTTTATTTGGATAAAAATTCTGAAACTCTTCGAATTCTACAACAGCTCAGGAATGAGGCACACAGATTTGGAATTACCTTCCACCGGGATAAGCGATCTAAGGCGTTTATCTCAAATGAGCTTTCTAATGTCGTTGGAATAGGTGAAAAGACGATTGAATTGCTTATGCAGAAGTTTAAATCAGTCGCACGATTAAAAGTTACACCCGTTGAAAAAATAGCCGGAGTTGTTGGGAAAGATAAAGCGGAAAAGATTTCGGACTATTTTAAAATTTAGATTTTGTGATTTTGTGATTTTTTTGTTTAAAATAATTGCGCACAGAAATGGTCTACGTTAAGGGCTAAATGAGGGGCTCCTTTTTTAGCCTTCTCAATAGCCTCTGTTACCAATTTAAAATCATGTGGAGTTTTAAAGAGTGAATTCTCCAGTGCACTGAAAAACTCTTTGTGGTTTGAGTTCTTCTCAAATTTTGCGTTTTGGATAACCCCTTTTTCAATTGATAAAATAGCCGTCACCGAATCATCGCCAAACTGAATTGAATTTTCAAAAACATATTTAGGCGAATAGCCATATATCCAGTCCCAAGTTTCAAATTTATCTTTCGCAATTATATGAATTGCAATTTCTTCATCATTGCTAAGTCGTCGCAGGTCAGGATCCTTTTTATCTTTAGTTATTTCAGTGAAAATTCTTCTTGTAAATCCCTCAATCGAAATGGGGGTCTTTAGATGACCGAGAATGTTCACAACAGGTGATCTAACCGACTTAATCGCCTTGTCTGCATAACGAGAGCGATCATTTTTAAGACTGTCGGAAAGCATGCTTAAATCGGAATTAAATAGCAAGGTGCCGTGTGATAACACTCTCGATTTATAAATATGCATGGCGTTGCCTGAGACCTTCTTATTATCTATTAAAAGATCATTTCTTCCTGAAAATTCGGCGTTTAAACCTAGACTTTTCAGGGCTTCAAGAATGGGATTGGTAAAGATTTTGAAATTTATTTTATCTCGCTCCGGGCAGTTGTGAATGAAGCTGAAATTTAAATTATTTAGATCTTGGTAAACAGCTCCTCCTCCTGTAATTCGTCGAGCTAGCTTTACTTCATTGGTAAGAACCCCTTTTAAATTTATTTCAGCTAGCAGATTTTGATGCTTTCCCACTACAATGGATGGCTCATTAAGGTAAAGCAGAAATAATTCTTCGTCCCCATTTTTTAGGAAATACTCCTCCGTGGCTAAATTAAAATAGGGGTTGTTACTATTGGAGATAATGCATCTCATTTGCGTTTCCAAATAATGAAGTTAAGTTCTGCTGCAAAGATAAACGTTCTTTGGTAATATTTTTATCTGATTGGCTGTTTGTATTTAAGTAAAAACCCCTGTAAGAGTTTGACTTACAGGGGTTTCTTGTAGCGGGGACAGGACTCGAACCTATGACCTCCGGGTTATGAGCCCGACGAGCTACCAACTGCTCTACCCCACAATATATCTTTGTACTTAAATGAACGTTGTTGCTTTCTGAGGGTACAAATCTAAGGAGAATTCCCCGGAATTCAAAGGAATCTGGGATAAAAATCATATGCAATTGTATTCCAGTTAGATAACGAATTATTAGTCTGGACCTCTTTTGTTTAATTTGACCTTAATAAATTCATACTTTTTCTATAAATAGGTTAACTTTATTAAATCATTAACATTAATCTAAAAGTTTTAACCTTGAAAAGGATTAAGTTAACTTTGTTAGCTTAGAACAAGAGCAAAGCACTTTTTAAGTGCGCTAATTTCAGAATTTAGAATCTTAAAGAAATGGAAAATCAAATCCCTAACATAAGACAAGTTGAGAACCTTGGGCCAACTTGGAAGAAAATTATTGTTGAATCAAATGTTCCAGACGAACTTTTACCACTGCGTGAAATTGCTAGAAATATTTGGTGGGTTTGGAGCGACCAGGCTAGATCATTGTTTAATGAAATAGATCCTATCATCTGGGAAAACTGCCAACATAATCCGATTGTTCTATTAGAAGAGACTAGCCTTAGTCGTTATGATGCTCTAAAATCAGATACAACATTTGTTCAACGTATGAAATCAGTTGAGCAGCAGTTAAAAAATTACATCGCTGATAGACAGGTTCTTAGAGGTCCTAGCATTGCCTATTTTAGCATGGAGTTTGGATTGCATAGCAGTTTAAAGATTTATTCTGGCGGGCTGGGAATTTTAGCAGGCGATTTTTTAAAGGAAGCAAGCGATTCTAAAGTTAACATGACGGGTATCGGTCTATTGTATCGATTCGGTTATTTTAAACAAATTATATCAGGTCAAGGAGAGCAGATTGCTCAATATGACGCGGAGCATTTTTCTAAGATTCCTATCCAGCCTGTCATGGATAGTGATGGTTCGTGGATTACCATTGCCATTGACATGCCTGGACGAATCGTATATGCCCATGCTTGGTCTGTAAAAATTGGTAGCATTACCCTTTATCTTTTAGATACTGATCTTGATGTAAATCAGGATTTAGACCGTTTTATCACGCACCATTTATATGGTGGGGATAATGAAAATCGTTTAAAACAGGAGATGGTGCTTGGCTTAGGCGGGATCAAATTACTTGAAAAGCTAGGTCTGCAAGCTGAAATATACCATTGCAATGAAGGGCATGCCGCTTTTATTGGCTTAGAAAGAGTTAAGAACCTCATGGAATATTCAGGTCTTACATTTGCTCAGGCTCATGAGATTGTTCGGGCATCAACGCTGTTTACAACCCATACCCCAGTGCCGGCAGGTCACGACTCTTTTCATGTTGATCTATTTAAGCTCTACATGGGAAACATGGCTGCTAAAATGAAAATTTCTTTGGATGAGTTTTTATTTCTTGGTAAGGCTACAACACAAGATGACCATTTTAATATGAGCTACTTAGCATCAAATATGTCGCAAGAGATTAACGGCGTTAGCATGTTGCATGGTAAAATTAGTAAGAAAGTCCTTTCTGATTTATATAAAGGATTTCTTCCTGAAGAACTGGATAATATTGGGTATGTAACCAACGGTGTTCACTATCCAACTTGGGCAGCTCCAGAATGGAAAATTATTCATGAAAAGTTCTTAGCACCTGAAAATCTGCCTGTTGATATTCATGAATACGAACAAGAGGAAGAGGTACAAGCTTGGAGTAAAGTTTATAAAGTAGAGGATGACGTAATTTGGGAAACAAAATCTCAACTTCGTGAAAAACTTGTTCGCTATGTTAAACAACGTTTCTCTGATACGCATATTCAACGGAATGAAAGTCCAAAATATATTTCAGAAGCAACTTCAAAATTAAATCCCCAAGCACTTACCATCGGTTTTGCACGTCGATTTGCCACCTATAAAAGGGCTCATTTATTATTCCGGAATCTGGATCGGCTAGCAAAGATTGTAAATAACCCGGATCGACCAGTTCAATTTTTATTTGCTGGGAAAGCCCATCCTGCCGATAAGGCCGGACAAGATTTGATTAAATTCATCTTTGAGATTTCTAAAAGGCCAGAGTTTATTGGACGAATTTTATTCATTCAAAATTACGATATGAACCTAGCAAAGATGCTCGTTCAAGGTTGTGATGTTTGGATGAACACCCCTACTCGACCGCTTGAAGCTTCTGGTACGTCAGGTGAAAAGGGCGTTATGAATGGGACGCTCCATTTCTCTGTTCTCGATGGCTGGTGGGTCGAAGGGTATAAAAAAGATGCTGGATGGTCGCTCCCTCTTGAGCAAACTTTTGATAATGACGAGCTACAGGACGATTTAGATGCCGAGGCTATCTACTCAATTTTTGAAAATGAGATTGTCCCAGCTTATTACTATCGGAATGAAAAAGGACTTCCAATCTTATGGATTGACTTTATAAAAAATACATTCGCTGAAGTGGCACCTAATTTTACCACCAAACGAATGATGAAAGATTATTTCAACCGCTACTATATCCCATTAGCAGCGCGACTTGGTAGATTGAAGGATAATAATTTCCTTAAAGCCAAAGAGATTTCAGCCTGGAAAGACAAAGTGTTAAAGGTCTGGGATCAAATAGAGGTGGTAAGTATTCAGTTGGCTGATGGTATAACGAATACCTATACCATGGGTAAGACGTATGAAGCTCATCTCGTCCTAGATAACAAAGGTCTCTCTTCTGATGAGATTGGCGTTGAAGTGGTTATTGCAACAGGAACTGAAAATCCGCAATATGTTGAAAAGCATGAGTTTGTAGCCGGTAAAACGGAGAATGGATTAACTCACTACTCCTTAGAGTTAACACTCACAAAACCAGGGGCCTATAATTATGGCGTTCGGATTTACCCCAAAAATGAGGCGTTGCCTAATCGACAAGATTTTAGAATTCTTAAATGGATTTAAATCATGGAAGAGCAATCTAAACCTTCACAGGATTAGAATTCCAAGCCTTATCCCTATCAAAACGTGGAACGAAGGGAGGAGATCAAAAAAGGCTTGGAAGAGGTGCAGGAAGCATCGAAGGATCACGTTCCGTTTCGCGACCGGAAGAAGAAAAAGGTTCTTCAGTTTAGGGTTGACTAATTTCAAAGCCATTTGCTTAAACTTACATCGATGATGATTGGTATTTTGGTATATTTCTCATCTTTGTAAAAAAAAGGCAAATGGCTTTGATTTTAAATATTGATACCTCAACAGAAGTCTGTTCTGTGGCTTTAGCGCAGGATGGAAAAATTATTTGCATTCGAGAGAATACCACAGGACAAAATCATTCAACTCTACTAACGACTTTTATCAGCGAGCTACTTGATGAGGCATCCATTGCGGTCAGTCAGTTGGATGCCGTTGCTATATCGGGTGGACCTGGCTCTTACACTGGTCTTCGAATAGCCGTTTCAGTTGCAAAGGGTATCTGTTATGGAGCTAGTCTTCCACTGATCGCCATCTCCTCGCTAGAATCAATGGCAAATGAAGTTATAAAGTCCCATTTGCCTCACTATTCAACTCCAGAAAAAAAGGTATTGCTTTGCCCAATGCTTGATGCTCGCCGCATGGAAGTATATTCTGCGTTTTATGATCATCAAGGAGTGCAGGTTCGGGAAATTCAAGCCGTTATCATTGATAATTCGTCCTTCTCCATGCTGCTCGAAAATAGCAAGATCCTTTTTTTCGGAAATGGTGCCGAAAAATGCAAGGATGCTATTGCCCATCCGAATGCTGTCTTTGTCAATGATATACTTACCTTAGCAAGCTATCTGGTGCCTCTTTCAGAAAGAGCTTTCGCCGCAAAGAGTTTTGTGGATGTGGCCTATTATGAGCCACTTTATCTTAAGGATTTTGTCGCAGTCGCACCAGTAAAAAATATCTTTCATAGCCCGAAATAGGGATAGCTATTCTCCATTTTAGGTCATAGTTAACAGTCATAATTCGTTGTATTTTCGCTTTACTGCATGAAAAAAGTCCTAATCATAACCTACTATTGGCCGCCAAGCGGTGGCGCAGGTGTTCAGCGCTGGGTTAAATTTGCGAAATACCTCCGCGAATTTGGTTGGGAACCTATTATCTATACTCCGTTAAACCCTGGCTTCTCAATTACAGACCAAACGCTGTTGCGCGATGTTCCAGAAGGTATTACAGTGCTTAAAACTCCTATTTGGGAGCCATATGAGGCCTATCAGCGACTTATGGGGAAGAAAACAGCTCCAAGCATCACAGATCATGCTGCTGCTAAAAAAAGCACAACTTCTCTCCTGCATAAATTATCGGTCTGGGTTAGGGGCAACCTGTTTATTCCAGATGCCAGAAAGTTTTGGATTAAGCCGTCGGTGAAGTTTCTAAAGAAATACTTGGCTGAAAATCCTGTTGACGCCATCGTATCAACGGGACCGCCGCATTCGATGCACCTTATTGCACTCCAGTTAACCCGTATGCAAAAAATCCCTTGGGTCGCTGATTTTCGGGATCCTTGGACCGATATTGACTACTATAAAGAGATGAATATCTCTGGGTTTGCTGATAGAATACATAAAAAATTAGAGCTAAATACGATCACGTCTTGTGATGCATTAGTGGTTGTCGGTCGCGAGATGAAAGCGAATTATGAGGCTTTGGGAGCGACTAATGTGAAATTGATAACCAATGGATTCGATCCACACGATATGGATGTAGTTGATCTAGTGATGGATTCTAAATTTTCAATTTCCCATATTGGAACGCTGCCCCCAAGTTTTAATATGGTTCATTTGTGGCAAGTACTTGCGGAATTAGCGATGACCGATCCTGAATTTAAGCGTAATCTCGAAATTAAACTGGTCGGTAAGGTGCAAGGAGCCGTTCTTAACGACATTAAAAGCTATGGTTTATTGGATCATCTGAATGCGATGGGATATGTTTCTCATGATGCTGTTCCACGTATCATGAAACAATCAGCCGTCTTGGCCTTGATTATTAATCGGGATAGTCCTAATTCGACAGGGATTCTAACCGGCAAAATCTTTGAATATATGGCTTCAGGAAGGCCAATTCTCGCATTAGGACCGGTACAGGGCGACCTTGCTAAAATTCTCAACGAAACTGGCACAGGCACGATTGCAGAGACCAATGATCATGATGAGATTAAAGCAAATATCTTAAATCTCTATCAAAAATATTGTGATAAGAAGTTGAATTCTAGTCCATCAGCTGTCACAAAATATACCCGCCAAAATCTAACCAAAGAGTTGGCAAATGTCTTGAATCAACTTGTCGACTAAAGATATTTTCATTCGTATTTGATACGAACTCCCCCTATTGGTGTTATTCGACCCTTTTATTGTGCAGACTAATGAAATTATTAGCAAATTTGTATGGTAGAACTAAATGAGAATATGGGACACTCGATAAAAATGGTTGATCTTCATGGGCAATACCTAAAGATTAAAGAAGAGGTTGATCAGGCTATTCAAGTCGTTATCGATAGCACTTCTTTTATCAGTGGGGAATCTGTGTCTGCCTTTGGTTCTGATCTCGCTTCTTACCTGGGCTCATCCTATGTTATTCCCTGTGCAAATGGAACAGATGCTTTGCAGATTGCCTACCAAGCGCTAGACTTAAAAGCGGGAGACGAAGTTATAATGCCTACTTTTAATTATGTTTCTTCAGCTGAGGCTGCATCATTATTAGGACTAAAGCCTGTTTTTATCGATGTTTGGGAAGATACCTTTAACCTAAACGAGAATCTTATTGTTTCAAAGATCACCTCAGCAACGAAGGCTATCGTGGTGGTGCATCTATTTGGTCAATCGGCCAACATGGAGCCGATATTGCGAATTGCGAGTCAATATGGATTAAAAGTTATTGAAGATACGGCTCAGTCGCTAGGTGCTGAATATATTTTTAGCTCCGGAATTACCAAAAAAACGGGTACAATGGGTGATCTAAGTATTCATTCATTTTTCCCAACTAAAAATTTAGGCTGTTTTGGTGATGGTGGGGCAATAGCCACCAATTCATTAGAACTGGCTAATCGGGCAAAGATGCTTACTCATCACGGGCAAGGGAAACAAAAATATGTGTATGAAATGATAGGGTGTAATTCGAGGCTCGACACCTTGCAGGCAGCTATCTTGCGCGTTAAATTAAAATATCTGGATAGCTATCTTTCTAGTCGGATGAAGGCAGGAGACTATTACTCGCTGCAATTTAAAGATACAACAAGTCTTATTGTTCCTGCACGAAGCTCGTTTGCAAAGCATACTTTTAACCAATATGTGGTGAAAATCGATAGGCGCGATTTATTGCAGGATAAGCTAAAAGTTGCAGGTATACCAACCATGATCTACTATCCAAGCCCGCTGCATCTTCAGCCAGCTTTTAAATATTTAAACTATCAAATTGGAGATTTTCCAATTTCTGAAAAGTTATGCCTCCAGGTTTTGGCTCTGCCAATGCATACCGAACTTACACTCTCCGAACAGGACTATATCTCAAGTACTATTCACCAATTAAATAATTCGTTATGATAAAGTATACTGCGCATTCTACTGCTATTGTTGACGATAAAAGTGAAATTGGAGCTGGCACTACGATCTGGCATTTTAGTCATATTATGACTGAATGCAAAATTGGCGAACGCTGTAACATTGGTCAGAACGTGGTTGTTTCGCCTTTTGTGGTGCTAGGAAACAATGTAAAAGTTCAGAATAACGTCTCCATTTATACGGGCGTTATTTGTGAAGATGATGTTTTTCTTGGCCCATCGATGGTTTTTACAAATATTTTAAATCCTCGAAGTGCAATTATCCGCAAGGATGAATATTTAAAGACCGTGGTTCGCAAAGGGGCTTCAATTGGTGCTAATGCAACCATAATTTGCGGCAATGAGATTGGCGAGTATGCGATGATCGGTGCAGGAGCTGTGATCACGAAAGCTGTTAAACCATACGCACTAGTTTATGGTAATCCTGCGCAGCAAATGGGCTGGGTGAGCGAATATGGACACACCTTAAATTTTGACAAATCGGGGTCTGCAACATGCTGGGAAAGTGGTGAGAAATATGAGCTAAAAAACAATCATGTTTCTAAGATTAATTGAATATCACTCCATTAATCTTAGAAATCAAAATACAGCTAATTCGTAAATATGTTTATCAAACAGTTGTTATACCGTATTTTAGGTGTTAAAAATTACTTAATTGTCGTCAGTCGATTTTTTTTCCTTTCCTATAATTTCGGTATTCTAAAAAGAAATAAAATCTTTGATTGTCATTACTTCGTGCGTCATTTAATTCAAAAAGGTGATCATATTATCGATATTGGTGCAAATCTAGGGTACTATTCTCGGATTTTTTCAAGTCTGACGGGCTCTAAAGGGAAGGTTTATTGTGTTGAGCCTGTGACCTTATTTCGAGAAGTTTTAGCCGTTAATCTTAAGGGCTCCAAAAACTCAACGATTATCCCTTACGCCTTAGGAGATGAGGATGATAAACCCATCGTGATGGGGATTCCGAAAAGCAATAAGTATCTACGACATGGATTAACACGCGTCTTAAATGAGAATGAGACAGGCGCTTTTGAATTTACCTTTACGGAGAAAATGGTTACACCGCTCACTTTATTTGGTCAATTTGAGCGGTGCGATTATATTAAATGTGATGTTGAAGGATTTGAAATTCATATCATTCCGCAGCTTGAATTTCTTCTAAAACCATTTACGCCGATTATTCAAATTGAGATTGAAGCGCGAAATAGAAAGCTTATTTTTGACTTTTTAAGTAACTATAACTATCAATCTTTTAGCTTTGTAGGAGGAATACTTTCTCCCGTCGATGCGCACATGGATGTTGAAGGCGATTTTTTCTTTTTTCCGGAACACAAACTGGAATTTATCAAACCTTTTTTGAATAACAGAAATAACTAATATGAAGAATTTTGCATTAATGGGTGCGGCAGGATATATTGCGCCAAGGCACATGAAGGCTATTAAAGAAACTGGTAATAAGCTTGTTGCAGCTTACGATCCTTATGATGGCGTTGGAGTCATTGATAGCTATTCTCCAGATACTAAATTCTTTGTCGAGTTTGAACGATTTGATCGGTATCTCGAGAAGTTGAAATACGAACAAGGGGTGAATATTGATTTCATCAGTATAACATCGCCCAATTATCTTCACGATGCGCATATCAGGGTGGCTCTGCGACGTGGTGCTCACGCCATCTGCGAAAAACCATTGGTTTTAAATCCTTGGAATATCGATCCATTGAAAAAGGTGGCTCAAGATACCGGCAAGAAAATTTATACGATTCTGCAGCTGCGACTTCATCCAGTTATCATCGCCTTAAAAGAGCGGATAAAAGGGTCTCCTAAAGATAAGATTTATGATATCGACCTCACCTATATCACTTCACGTGGTAACTGGTATTATACCTCTTGGAAAGGGGACATTTCAAAGTCTGGTGGTATAGCAACGAATATCGGAATTCATTTCTTCGATATGCTAACCTGGATCTTTGGCGATGTGAAGGAGAATATTGTGAATTTACATACTCACGATAGAGCTGCGGGAGTCTTAGTTCTTGAGAAAGCTAGAATTCGTTGGTTCTTAAGTATTAATAGTGACACCTTGCCTTCAGAGGTAAAAGATCAAGGCAAAACAACTTATCGTTCTATCACCGTTGAAGGGGAAGAGATTGAGTTTAGCGAAGGATTCACCGATCTGCATACGCGCAGTTACGAAGAGATTTTAAATGGAAATGGATTCGAAATTGAGGAGGCCAGAAAATCAATTGAACTGGCATATGAAATTCGAAACCAATCCCCAATTGGCGTCACTAATGATTGTCATCCATTTGCTTTAAAGCCGCTTTCTAATCATCCATTTACGCGGATTGAGTAATATTTAGACTAGAGATGCGCAAGAAAAAATTGCTCTTTGTTTATGTCGACTACTCCACTTTTGTAAAAACGGATTACGAAATCTTGGCCTCTTCAGCCGAGGTGGTTCGGTATCAATTTGCCCCAGGAAAAGGAGTTTTTAGTACCGGACTTAAACTGCTTAAACAATTTTTCTTCTTGATTTTAAATAGCTGGCGCTTCGATACAATCTATGTCTGGTTTGCCGATTACCACTCCCTCTTGCCTGTTCTCTTTGCGAAGCTACTTCGAAAAAAATCGTTGGTTGTTATTGGTGGTTATGATATTTGCCGTGATCGATCGTTGAAATATGGGTCATTTTGTTCTCCAATAAGAGGTTTTTTTACGGCACAAACAATTCGGAATAGCTCTCTTAATTTAACGGTTTCAAAATATGTCGACCGAAAGGTAGGCTTTGTTTTCCCAGCTGTAAAACATCACCTAATCTATAATTGTATTGCCATTGAGGCACCTCAAGATCAAATTGTTGCGAAGGAGAAATTGGTTCTTTGCGTGGCGCTTCTGGATTCGAAAAAAACCTATCTACGCAAAGGGATTGACACTTTTTTGAGCCTCTCTTCACTTTTGCCAGATTATGAGTTTATCCTCATCGGTCCTTCTAAGTCGGCGATGTCTCTGTTCCCAGAAGCTCTTCCTGCAAATGCTTTAATTCTTGAGCGGGTACCGCATCCTCAGCTAATCAACTATTTTCAGAAAGCTACGTATTATTGTCAATTATCTCGCATCGAGATTTTTGGCGTGGCCATTGGTGAGTCGATGCTCCATCGGTGCATCCCATTTGTAACCAACGAAGGTGGAATGCCTGAAGTTGTTGGCGAAGATGGTGAGATTGTTCCACGAAATGCGGAGGCTATTGCGAATCGAATGCGACAATTAGAGGCTGAGGAGACTACACAAAAAAGGGAAGATTGTCGGCAGCGTGTGCTCACTTATTTTAGTGTCGCGAATCGACAAGAGGCAATATATCAAGTTCTTTAATCCGTTGTTGAATCGGATTATTTGTACGACTCATTGCCAATTAGCTTAGCAAGCCACTCGATATCCATCCTGAAAAAGCTAAAGAATATCCCTACTGCAGATCTTAGTTTCCAAACCGGCTGAGTCCATCCATAATGGGTGATAGAATGGATATAATCTTTGCGTGCACCTTTAAAATCTTTTCGAATTAGCTTATACCTCCCCGATCGCGAATAGCTTATGACCAGTCTATTCCGGAAATGATCTGCCATAATTTCTGGTGTTAGTCCTTGCGATGCAAAAAGCTCGGGGAACCGTTGCATAATCGATTGGATAAGGGCATAATAGCTGGTGGTCATCTGACCGGTATAGGTCTTGGTGGCTTGATTTGGATAGATTCTCCAGCTCCCCAAGGGTTCATCGATGTAGGCAAATGGACCTCTCATCAGCAATTCGAGAGTTGTTGGGATATCGATTAATGGCAATCCAAAACCTTGAATAAATCCTCCAATCGCATCTAAATCTTTCCGTCGAATAACGATGGTGAGCGCTGGTATAACTGTTTTGTAGATAAATTCTTTGAGAAATATCCCTTTCGGATTATTGAAAAATAATTGGTGATCAATATTTGCCGAGGGGGCTAAGGAATAATTAAATGAAAGATCGATAGAGGTTAAGTAGGCTTTACCCCACGATAAAACACATTCGGGATTTGCCTCTAGTGCTGCTACCTGAAGGGTTAACTTTTCGGGTAACCAGATATCATCACACTCAAGGATGGCAATATACTCCCCTTTGCAATGTTTTAAGGCAAAATTATACGATTCGCCAAGTCGAAAAATTCCAATATTCTTTTGTGTAAAAGGCTTTATTCGGCTATCCTTTTTAGCATACTCTAGGGCAATATTGTAGGTTCCATCTGTGCTCCCATCGTCAATGATGATCATCTCCCAATTGCTATAACTTAGAGCCAACACCGATTCAATACAGTCCGCAATAAACTTCTCGTGATTGTATGTTGGCGATATTATGGATACCAGTGGTGTTGATTGATTCATAGTTAACGAAGCCTCAGCAAGATTAGGATGTTTAAATATTAGATACGGCTTAAAAGTATAACTTTTTCTATTAAAAATTCGCGCAAGAATCGATAGAATAAAGTATAGATATTGTCTGAATTGGACAGGCAAAAAGATTGACCTTAGAAAATTTGTTTAATTTAGCACGGTATTGATAGCCTAAATCTTGATGGGTATAAGCACTTTAAAGCGAAAAGCAGTAAACGGATTTTTCTGGAGCATGCTAGAAAGCATTCTTAGTCAAGGACAAGGGATGATTTTTGGCATTTTCCTTGCTCGCATGCTTTCCCCGGGTGAGTTTGGACTGGTTGGCATGATCACCATTTTTGTCTCTATTGCTCAAGTTTTTGTCGATAGTGGATTAAGTCAAGCATTAATTGGCAAAAAAGAGTGTACGAAGGTCGATTATAGTACCATATTCTGGGCCAATATAGGGATTGGAATTTTTGCATATGGAGTGATCTGGCTTTGTGCCCCGATGATTGCCGACTTTTACCAAAAGCCAGAATTAATTCAGCTTACACATCTTTCAGCTCTTGCGATCTTAATAGGTTCGGCAACCCTTATTCAGCAAACCATTCTAACGAAAGAGGTCGATTTTAAAACGATCACCAAAATCTCAACAATAAGCACATTTATCTCAGGGGTTATTTCCTTGATTTTAGCCTATTATGGGTATGGCGTGTGGAGCTTAGTTTGGCGCTCGCTTATCAATCAGTTCCTTCGAACAATACTGATGTGGAGACACAATAAATGGCTGCCTCAGTGGGTATTTAGCAAGCGCGTTTTTACCGAGTTATTCTCATTCGGCTCAAATATATTATTCATTTCTGTTATTGCAGTTCTCTATAAAAGTGTTTATAATTTTATCATCGGGAAAAATTATTCCAATACTGTTCTTGGCTATTATACCAATGCCGATCAGTATAGCGCAATTCCTTCAAGTACACTTACGAACATTACAAGTCGGGTTAGCTATCCTGTATTGGTTGAGATGCAAGATGATGATCATCGGCTTCGGACGAGTATCAGCAAGCTAATCAAGACGGTGATGTATGTCTCCTTTATCGTGATGTTTGGATTAGCAGCAATCGCAACTCCACTATTTTCGGTTTTATTTGGAGAAAAATGGCTCCCTTCTGTCCCTATTTTTCAGGCGCTATGCTTGGCTTATGCCATCTCACCCATGCATGTTATTAATCATAATATTCTAAAAGTCAAGGGACGCTCAGACCTCTTCTTAAAAACTGAATTAATTAAGTATATCCTCTTTACTCCACTCTTAATTCTTGGAATTCTCTATGGACTTCAAGTTCTAGTCGCGGGGATTATTTTCTTTTATTGGATGGGATTTTTTATCAATGCAATGTATTCAAAACAACTGATCGGCTTCTCTATTTGGATGCAGGTGTACAATATCATCCCTATTCTAATTCTAATGGGACTTCCAGCTATTGGCGCATGGGGATTAGGGTTTTTATCCCTTAGCGCCTTCCCTTTGTTGCTCCTTCAAATCGTCATTTATTCGGGCATTACGCTTGGACTATCGCTTCTATTTAAAGTAGAAGCTCTGACTGAGATTTTTGCTATTTTCCGAACTAAATTTACGGTTAATAATATGATCAATACTTTTAAAAATACCTAATGAATATTGTCCATCGCACTTGGCAAAAAATAGTCCCCTATCCTTTATTAGTATGGGTTCGATTTATCCTTGAACCAAAAAATCTGAAAGAAAGAAGATTAAAAGTGTTGGCCCATTTTGATCAACAAGATCAAAAATCGTTAGCACCTGAAATCTTAGAAGGGATAAAATACCTCCGTTCGCATAAATTTGCTTCCTTCCCTTTTCGTTGGACTCAAAAATACGATACGTTTATGCCAGAAGTCCACAAAGACCCATTAAACAGCCATTATTATGTTGTTTTTGAGAATAAGCGAATGTATTTCCCTAAAGGGTATAATGAAACCAAAGCGATCTGGTCATATCGAAGCATTCTAAAAGAGCAAGATGCTGAATCGCCGCATTTATACTTGAACAAGGAGTTTGATGTGGAGCAGGATAGCATCGTTATAGATGCCGGTGTTGCAGAAGGAAATTTCGCCTTATCTGTTGTTGAGCGGGCTAAAAAATTATTCCTAATAGAGTGTGAATCGGAATGGATAGAAGCTCTGCGACTAACTTTTGAGCCTTGGAAAGAGAAGGTTGTTTTTGTTCAGAAATTCATGTCTGATACTGAAGGGGATGATACTGTTTCCATAGATAGTCTGGTTAGCCCTTTAAAAGGGGAAAAATATTTTGTCAAGTTGGATATAGAGGGATTTGAGCAAAAGGCACTCGCAGGGATGAAAAATCTTGTCGCATCCGGCAATCCAATAAAATTAGATGTCTGCACCTATCATCAGCCGGAAGCATTTGATGAAATCTCGGCTTTAGTTGAGAAATATGGCTTCAGATGGAATGTTACCAAAGGATTTGTACTGTTTTTTCAACCTGCGGAGGTCCCTTCATTTCGAAAGGTCCTTATTCGAGCTGAGAAATAGTTCAAATTTTCGGAGTTAAATTTCTAAACTATTGGGTCGGCAGAAGGTATTTCTAGCACCTAAAAAAAATTACTTTTGTAGATAATCTGTTAAAGCAACTATTATGGTTAAGTTCTCATTCAAGAAGAGTATTCCACATCTTACTGCACTCATTCTTTTTCTTGTTATCCCAATAATATATTTTTCACCTGTCTTAGAGCATAGGCAATTGAATCAGCATGATTCGATGACTTACATTGGGATGTCAAAGGAGACTGTCGATTACAATAAAAAGGGAGACGACTTAGCGCTTTGGTCGAATTCGATGTTTGGAGGGATGCCTTCGTACCTAATTTCGCTTCCCACAACAACGGCTATGACCTCACTTTATACCGTTACTAATCTGTATAATTGGAGGCCTATAAATTTTGTTTTTCTATATTTAATAGGTTTTTATCTGGCTTTGCTGCTATTTGGCGTTAGTCCTTGGCTCGCCTTGGTTGGGGCATTGGCTTTTGCTTTTAGCTCCTATAACTTTATCATTATTGCCGCTGGGCATGCTTCAAAAGCAATTGCCATTGGTTATATGGCGCCTGTTATTGCCGGCTTTTATTACGCCTTAAAAAGAAATACCTTCGTGGGAAGTGCGATCTTGTCGATTGCATTAGCACTTGAGATTTATACCAATCATCCACAAATAGCGTATTACACTTTTCTAGTTCTTGGGATAATGGCCGTAGTTGAGATCTGGCTCGCCATCAAAGAAAAGACAATTGCAGAGCTGTCTAAAAAATTGCTGATAGTTGGTCTATTCGCATTTCTTGCAGTAGCTTCAAACGCAAATAAACTTTTAACGACTTATGAATACGGCAAGTATTCTATGCGTGGTCAGTCTGATCTAACCAATGATAAGGCGAATAAAACAACAGGCCTCGACAGGGATTATGCAACTGGTTGGAGTTATGGAATTAGCGAAACATTAACGTTCTTAATCCCAAATTTTAATGGAGGCTCATCGTCTATTGGGTTCTCTGAAGATTCAGAAACCGTCAAAGCTCTTAATAGTAATAATGTTCCAAATGCAAATTCGGTGGTTAAGCAACTTCCAGGTTATTGGGGTAGTCAACCGATGACTTCTGGTCCGGTTTACTTTGGCGCCATCATCTGTTTCTTATTTGTCTTAGGTCTATTTGTTTTGAAAGGGGCAATCCGCACTTGGGTTGTGGCGGTTACCATCCTTTCGGTGGCGCTGGCTTGGGGGCATAATTTTATGACTTTGACCGACCTGTTCCTCGATTATTTCCCGGGTTATAATAAATTTCGAACGGTCACTATGATTTTAGTAATTGCTGGTTTTACCTTTCCCTTGTTGGCATTTCTTACCTTGCAGAAAATTTTCAATGGGGAATTTGATAGCATAACTTTAAAAAAGCCATTGCTTTGGAGCGTTGGCTTAACTGCTGGCTTGTCTTTCGTTTTTGTCTTGCTGCCTGGTTTAGCTGGATCTTTTGTCTCTTCGGTAGATAGTCAAATGCCAAACTGGTTACAAGCGAGTTTGATTGCAGATCGACAATCTCTTTTACGTAGTGATGCATTTCGTTCCGGCCTTTTTATTCTCTTAGGAGCAGGAGTTATCTGGGCTTTAGTTGTGCAAAAGTTAAAGTCGAATACGGCACTTGTTCTTTTGGCTGGTTTGATATTGGTCGATATGTGGGGTGTTGACAAACGCTATTTAAATGATGGACTCTTTGTCTCAGATCGGGAAGCTCAAAACCCCTATAAAGCAACACAGGCCGATCTCGATATCTTAAAAGACAAAGGCGATTATCGCGTGCTCAATATGGCTGTTAGTACGTTTAACGATGCGAGCACCTCCTATTTTCATCAATCTATTGGGGGTTATCATGGAGCTAAGATGCGCAGATATCAAGAATTAATAGATTTTCATATTGGTTCTGAAATGAATTTAATTAGTGAGCGATTGGGTAAAATTAAGACTGAAGCAGGAATGGATTCATTGTTTCTTGGTCTTAATACCTTGAATATGCTTAACACTAAATATTTGATCTATAATCCTCAGGCCGCTCCTCTAGAAAATAAACATGCTTTAGGCAGCGCTTGGCTCGTTAGCAAGGTTAAACTTGTTGATAATGCCGATCAAGAGATGGCAGCATTAAAAAATAATAATCCGGCCACCGAAGTTGTAATTTCAAAAAAATACCAAGAACAACTTGCTGGATTCTCTGAAAAGGAAGATGCGAGTGCGAAAATCTCCTTGGTCTCGCGATCAGCTAATCAAATGACTTATTGTTATCAAGGAAATGAGAGTCATTTAGCGGTGTTCTCATCCATTTACTATCCCAAAGGCTGGAATGCCTATGTTGGGGGCAAGATTGTGCCGCATTTCCAGGCTAATTATGTATTAAGAGGAATGTTGTTGCCGAAAGGAAATTATGAAGTGGTATTTAAATTTGAGCCAAGCTCATTTGTAATAGGTCAGCGAGTATCCTTCTGGAGCTCGCTAATACTTGTTTTAATTGTTCTTGGCTTATTGGGTAGAGGTTTTCTATCTCTAAAACAAACTAGTTCAAGTCTTTAAACTATCAATATGACAAGCGAAAAAGTTCAAGAAGGAAAAGATAAGCGCCTAGTCGGACCTTATTTTTCAACCACTATAAGTATTGCAATGATTCTTTTCCTATTCGGATTATTGGGATTATTACTTGTTAATGCCCAGCGTCTTTCTGAATTTATGAAAGAAAATATTGGGGTTACCTTAATTTTAAAGGATACCGCCAATGAATCTGATGTTATGAAGCTTCAAAAAACATTAGAAGCCAATGCCTTTATAAAATCAACCAAATTTGTGGGTAAAGATCATGCAGCCGCTGAACTTAAGAAGGATCTAGGCGAAGATTTTATCGATTTCTTAGGTTATAATCCTTTGTTATCCTCCATTGATCTTAAAATTAACGCAGCATACGCTAATCCTGACAGCCTAGCAAAGCTGGAGACTCGACTCATGGTTTATCCGGAGATCCAGGAAGTTTATTATCAGCGGACTTTGGTCAGTCAGCTAAGTCATAATGTTGAGAAGCTTAGTTTGATACTGCTCTCCTTAACTATTTTGATGCTCGTTATTTTTGTCGCTTTAATTAACAATACAATTCGGGCATCAATTTATTCGAAAAGATTTCAAATTAATACCATGCAGTTAGTCGGCGCCACGCAGTCGTTTGTAAAACGACCATTTTTAGTTAAAAGTGCTTTGAATGGTGTGTATGGAGCATTGATTGCGTGTGGTATGTTTTTACTGCTCTATATCGGATTTCAGAACGAGTTAAAAACCTTCATTGAATTCCAAAATCCGACTTCCATTATTCTGCTAGGAGGTGGCATGTTTTTCATGGGAATATTTATATCGCTAATATCCACGGAGTTAGCGGTGAATAAATTTTTGAGAATGAATTTTGATCAGCTCCATTATTGAGCTATCTTCGTAGGTTAGAAATAATATGTTTTAAAATGGCCTTAAACACCGAAAATAAGGGGGAGAAACAGTTTGCTTTAGGCAAAGAAAATCTTCGTCTTTTAGTTATAGGATTTGGGATAATCATTCTCGGATTTTTGTTGATGGTTGGTGGTGGGACCACTGATCCAGCAGTGTTCAACAAAGAAATTTTCAGTTTTCAAAGAATTACCCTTGCTCCAATTGTTGTTATGATTGGGTTTGTTTTTGAGATTTATGCCATTATGAAGAAACCTGGCTCTGAAAAATAAATTCAGGATCTTTCATGACGCAACCTGCTGATTTAGCTTACGATTTTCATGCTGGAGAGATCCTTGTTTTTGACAAGCCTCTTGATTGGACCTCATTTGATTTAGTTCATAAGGTTCGGATGATTATCTGTAAAAATTTAGGAATTAAGAAATTAAAAGTCGGTCATACTGGAACATTAGATCCTAGGGCGACTGGAATATTAATCCTTTGCACTGGGAAGGCGACCTCTAAGATAGAGAGCCTTCAAACCGACGAAAAGGAGTATATAGCAACTTTAAAATTTGGTGCAACAACGCCATCTTTTGATCGGGAGAGTGATGAAGATCATCAGTTTGAGACTGGCCATATTACGAAAGAGCTTTTAACAGAAGTCTTACTTCAGTTTATTGGGACAATACATCAAATTCCGCCAGAATATTCAGCGGTAAAGATTAATGGGAAACGGGCTTATGAGTATGCCAGAAGTGGTGTTGCCGTTGAGATTAAATCAAAAGTATTAGAAGTTAAAGAGATCGAAATTTTAACTTTTGATCTTCCAGAGGTAAAGCTGAGGGTCGTTTGTGGAAAGGGAACCTATATTCGGGCTTTAGCGCGTGATATTGGGGTAGCCATTAAGAGCGGAGCCTATTTAACCGGATTGCGTCGAACACGAGTAGGGACATTTGATCTTAGTCAGGCTTTAGTTTTAAATGATTTTTTAAAGACGTAGTCAATAAATGGGGCAATGCGTGAGTTTTGCACCTGATCTATATTAACATTTGCATAAATGTAATTATCTATGAAGCTTTCAAAATTTAAGTACACTTTACCTGAGGAGCTAATTGCTCTTCACCCAACTCAAAACCGTGACGAATCGCGTTTGATGGTTCTTAACCGCAAAACTGGCGAGATCGAACATAAGGTTTTCAAGGATATTGTAGACTATTTCAGCGACCAGGATATCATGGTCTTTAATAATACAAAGGTTTTTCCAGCTCGTTTGTATGGCAATAAAGAAAAAACGGGAGCTCAAATAGAGGTGTTTTTATTAAGAGAACTAAATCGGGAACAACGTCTTTGGGATGTCTTAGTTGATCCTGCTCGTAAGATCCGAATCGGTAATAAACTTTATTTTGGCGAAGATGACCTTCTTGTTGCGGAGGTCATTGACAACACAACCTCTCGAGGACGTACCTTGCGTTTCCTTTTTGATGGGACCTATGAAGAATTTAAAGAGACACTTTATAGCTTAGGAGAAACTCCACTACCTAAATTTATTAATCGTCCTGTAGAAGAAGAGGATGCACTGCGCTATCAAACTGTTTATGCGAAACATGAAGGTGCCGTGGCCGCTCCAACTGCTGGATTACATTTTAGTCGAGAATTACTTAAAAGGCTCGAAATTAAAGGGATTAACTTTGCCGATATTACTCTTCATGTAGGTCTTGGGAATTTCAGAAGCGTGGATGTTGAAGATTTAACAAAGCATAAAATGGATTCTGAACAAATCTGGATCCGCGATGAGGCAGTTGAAATCGTAAATAATGCGAGGACAAATAAACAGCATATCTGTGCAGTAGGAACTACTGTTATGCGTACTCTTGAGAGTTCTGTATCGACCAATGGAATGCTTAAGCCGTATGAGGGATGGACGAACAAATTTATCTTCCCACCGTATGAATTTTCTGTTGCTGATAGCATGGTTTCAAACTTCCATTTGCCACTTTCTACCTTATTAATGATGGTTGCTGCTTTTGCTGGATACGATAAACTTATGAATGCCTATAAGGTTGCAATCAAAGAAAAGTACCGCTTTGGCACCTATGGTGACGCGATGTTGATCATCTAAGCTTGAGGATTACTTTTCATAACAAAGGCCGGTATTACCGGCCTTTGTTATGAAATAGCACGTGCTAATTATTTTTTTACGCGCTCGTAATACGATCTGTCACGAGTGTCTACACGGATAACATCACCTTGATTAATAAACAGAGGAACCATAATAATTGCTCCTGACTCAACCGTTGCTTGCTTAAGCGCTGTCGAAGAGGCCGTATTCCCACGATCGCCCGACTCAGTATAGGTAATCTCAAGCTCGATAAACTGTGGAAACTCAACTGTTAGAGGTGTTTCTGTTTCAGCATGATACATAATCTCAAGTACCATACCTTCTTTCATTAAGTCTGCATTCTCTACAAGCTCGCTGCCAATAGATACTTGCTCAAAAGTCTCGGCATTCATAAAATTATACCCCATCTCATCTTTATAGAGATATTGGTATGGCCTGCGCTCGATTCGAACTGTATTGATCTTGGTTCCAACTGAGAACGTATTATCAATTACTTTGCCGCTCTTTAGATTCCTTAATTTTGTTCTTACGAATGCGGGACCTTTACCTGGTTTTACATGCTGAAACGTTACAACTTGAAAAAGTTGATCGTTAAATTCGATACATAGTCCGTTTCTAATCTCTGCCGTAGTTGCCATTGAACTTAGATATTTGGTATATTAATAAACTATTGAAACCCAATAGGGAATTGGGTGCAAATTTAGACAAAACGATGAAAACTACTAAGAAAGTTTGCATTACGCATTGGATAATTCAGCTAATAAAACTCAATTGCTTGACAATTAGATCTTTATATAATTTGGTCTTGCGTGTGACTAACGACTAATTTTAATTTAAATTTGAACCCAAATCTATTTTGATCGCTTAAATGATTGGATTTATAATACCTATTAATCTTTCTGCCTTAAATTGGCTTCTTATCGGACTTTGTGCATTGCTTGTTGGCATGTCTAAAACTGGCGTTCCAGGAGTCTCAATGATCGTTGTTCCAACGTTAGCTTTAATATTTGGCGGGAAACAGAGTACAGGCGTATTGCTCCCTATTCTAATTATGGCAGATGTTTTTGGTGTTATTTATTACCATCGTCACGCGCAATGGAAACACCTTTTACGTGCACTCCCTTGGGCTCTTGCTGGACTAATCTTAGCTTTATGGGTTGGAAATCAGGTAAATGACGACCAGTTTAAACGATTGATTGCAATCGTTGTGTTTGTAAGCGTGGGACTTATGCTTTGGAAAGATTATGGTATCAAACGTGAATATACTCCCGATCATTGGTTTTTTGCTGCATTCTTAGGTGTCATGGGTGGATTCGCGACTATGATCGGAAATGTCGCAGGTCCTATTTTTGCTATTTATTTGCTAGCGATGCATCTTAATAAACAAAGTTATATCGGTACCACAGCTTGGTTTTTCTTTATTATTAATGTCTCAAAGCTTCCTCTTCAAGCTTTCGTTTGGAATAACATTACTTGGAATACACTAACAATTGATCTTTTCGTTCTTCCCGCTATCGCTCTTGGCGCCTGGCTTGGGATACTTCTTGTCGATAAAATTTCAGAAGCAAACTATAAATGGCTGGTCGTGGTGATTACTGTTTTTTCTGCATTCCTTATTTTTCTGTAGGCTTTGTCCTACTGAACAATCACTTATTATATTTTCAGAGATTGAGTTTTAGTTCCAATTCGTATGGGGGAAAGTGCGAAACAAGCTTCTTCATTTGTTGAAATTTGATTAATTTTATACCCACCTTATATACCTGACTTAAAATAGAATTTTCGGTATTTCGATAACTATTTTAATTTATCATGAATAATACAAAGCAGCGAATATTTATTTGCTCGATTTTAGGAATAGTCGTTCTTGTTGCCTTAATCCTGTTTTCTTGCCAGACGGCTCCTCGCGCATTAAAATTGGAAGATTGCATAGTTTTAGAGGTGGAGAAAGGGCCAGTTTTTCAAATAATTGAGGCTACAGGAATAGCAGTAGCTGAGAATGAAGTTTTAATACGGGTGCCATATCCAGGAATGCTCAAGCAAATTTATAAGGAGCCAGGAAGTCGAGTACAAAAAGGCGATGTTATTCTCGCTCTCGATGATACTCCAATTAAAACTGAGATTGATCATATTAGGGATCAGCTTGAACTAAAAAAGAATTCGATCGAAAAGAATAAACTCAACGAGGCGAGTGCTACCGTTGACCTGAATTACAGCGAAGAAGTTAAAAATATGGCGATTAAGTCGTTGCGCTCTCGCTTAGCGGACGAGGTTCAGCTTCTTGATGTGGGCGGTATATCTCCTGCGAAGATTGAAAAAACAAAAGAGGAAATTTCTTTAGCGGAGAAGGATTTGTTAATGCTGAAGCAGAAGAATGCAATTCGAATAAAGCAGTTAAAGGCTGAAGAACAGGGGCTTGTTTTGGGCATTCAAATACAGGAGAAGGAGCTTGCAGATAAGTTTCATTTTCTCAGTTTAATGCGAATTGAGGCGCCATCGCCAGGGATTATTCTTTCCATATCCAATAAAGTAGGTGAGTATGTGAATGCGGAAATTTCGCTATCGTCTGTTTTAGTCCGAATGTCAGATCTCTCCTCTTTTAAGATTATGGGATCAGCAGAGGACAAATATGCGGAGCATATTAAAACTGGGACAAAGGTATTTGCAACCATTGATAATGAGCGCGTTTCTGGAGCTATTGGAATTGTTAATCCAATGATTGAAGGAGGTAGGATCAAATTCAATGTTCATCTCGATGATAAACACGATCTAAAGCTAATTTCAAATCAGAAAATTGCGATAGATATTGTTGGCTCCGAATTAGGAAATGCCGTTCGAATAAAGCATATTAAATCCCTGTCCAGTGAAAATCTCACGACCTTATATTCGTTTGAAAAGGGATATGCAGTAAGACGAGCTATCACTATTGGACTTGTAAATTCTGATTATATTCAAATTGTTTCTGGCTTAGAGCCGGGAGAGAAAATCATTATTCCCAAAAAGGGTATCTCGGTTTTTCATAACAACACGAGCATACTAATCAATAATTAAATCATGCGCCTAAGCTTTTTATACCCTGCGATACTTATAGTTTGCTTGGTCGCGGCACCTTCTATAGCCCAAGAAAAAAAGGGAGATGAAAAGCTCAAGAATATCAAGATGTCCCTAAGTCTGAATGATATTGTAGACTTAGCGATTAAAAAATCATCAGCGGTGCGTTACGTTCAGAATACGGACCTTAACTCCTATTGGCGCTGGAAAAATTTTCAAAAAACTTTTCTTCCAAACCTTGTTGTGGCAGGCACCGTGCCTAGCTTTAATAAAGCAACGGTCCCAGTTACTCAGCCAGATGGAAGCATTCAGTTTAAGGCCGTATCAAATCTTATGGCCTCAGCAAACTTATCCCTAAACCAATACGTCCCGTTAGCTGGAACTTATATTTATGCTTCTACTTCGGCAAATAGGGCTCAGGATTTTTACCAAAAACAAACCACTTTCTCTGGTAATCCAATTTCTTTTGGATTCTATCAGCCCATTTTTGCATACAATTGGATGAAATGGTCTAAGAAATTAGAACCCATGATTTATAATGAGTCGCAGAAAAACTTTATTCAAGCAATTGAAGCCATCGCCTATACGGCGACAGCTCATTTTTTCAATTACTTACGTATTCAAACAGATTACAAATTGGCGGAAAGTGCCTTGAAAAATAGCAATGATAATTTGCGTATTGCTAAAACAAAGCAGAAGATTGGTCAGATCTCGGAGAATGATTATTCAAGAATTGAATTGTCGGTATTGAATGCTCAGAAAGCGTTGAACTCTGCAGGTATGTTATTGAAGAATTCCGATTTTACCCTAAAGTCATATGTCGGGATTGACCAAAATCAAGAGATCGATCTGCAGATGCCACTGAATATTACCTTATTTGATATTGATTCTAAAAAGGCGCTCGCTGAGGCCAAGATTAATCGACCTGAGACGATTAATTTTGAAAGACGCTTAGTCAATGCAGATCAATCTTTAACCGCAGCTAAACGAGCCTCTGGATTAGTCGCTACGCTATCTGGAAGTTATGGTCTATCAAATAGTGGAGTTTCACTGTCTGGGATTTACGATAATCCGCAAAAATCAGAAGTTCTTCAGTTAACGGTTAGCATCCCAATCCTCGACTGGGGAAGAGCTGCATCCGCAGTAAAAATGGCGGAATCACAGCGCGACTTAGCTGAATTTGACGTACAGAAAGCACGAGAAGATTTTGACCGAAGCGTCATCGTTCAAGTTGAACAGTTTAGCCTCTTGAGAGGTCAGCTGATCACGGCAAAAGAGGCTGATCGCGTAGCCGAAAATGGGTATAAGATTGCGCTAAAAAGATTTCAAAATGGGGAGATTAGTATTACTGACCTCAATATCGCTTTATCTGAACGCGAGAGTGCAAAGCGCGACTATATTGGCTCCCTATCGACCTATTGGCTGGCCTATTATAATCTAAGAATTCTTACGCTGTATGATTTTGAAACCGACCAAAAAATAAAATACGAAAATCCACGCCTTCCTTCTGATACGAATAAGTAGATCGTTCGAATGATATATTTTACCTATTTTTATCCGTATAATCTTACATGCGAAATTTCATGAACCGAATCATTCAATATCTAAGTATCTTTTTCGTTCTATTTTTGTTCGCATGTGGCTCATCTCTGACAAAAAAAACAGCAGATAATTTAAAAGTCGCGTTGAATAATGAGCGAACTGCCTCAGAAAAGTATACAAAGTATGCGCAGGTGGCTATGAGCGAAGGCTTTGATACGCTTGCTCAATTGTTTTCTGCCGTTTCGAACTCTGAAAAAATTCATGCCACGAATCATGAGCGCATGCTTCATAAATATGGGGGCAATTCAGATAATCCTGAAATTGCCGCCTATCAGGTAAAAACAACAAAAGAAAACTTAGATGCAGCGATTAAAAGCGAAATGCTTGACATGCAATCTTTGTACCCTGGTTTTATAAAAACGGCTGAGATTGAAACAGCCCCAGATGGAGCGACCGCTTTTACTTGGGCTTTAAATGGAGATAAACGGCATCTTAATTTTTACCGAAAAGCCGCTTCTAGTATCTTAAGCGGAAATGAGTCCGGAATCTCTTATCTTTGGTATGTCTGTCCTAGATGTGGCAACATCTACAACCCAGATGATTCTAAGGCACTTTGTGAGATATGTCTTGAGAAACAAGAAAATTTTATTGGATTTGTCAAAATTGATTCAAAATAAACTAGAGAAGAGTAATTATTTCTCTTCTCTAGTTTAATCGAATTTAAATCCCCTTTACTGCAGCTAATGCACTTCGGTAATCAGGCTCCTGAGTGATCTCACTCACATATTCTACATAGCGAATGATTCCCGCTGGATCAACAATCACTGTTCCTCTTCCAAGAAGTCTTAGCTCTTTGATAACAAAACCATACTTGCCTCCAAAATCTAACTCTTTGTGATCCGAGATGGTTTTAATATTATCTAATCCTTCGGCAGCACAAAATCGACTCTGCGCAAAAGGTAAATCGCAAGATATGGATAATACCACAACGTTTTCAAGCTCGCTAAGCTCCGTATTAAAGCGTCTGTTTTGGGCCGCACATACGGGTGTGTCAACGGAAGGATAGACTGCTATGATAACTGTCTTTCCTGCAAAATCGGATAACTTTACAGGTGCTAAACCTGCGCCAACAGCTTCAAATTCTGGCGCCTTTTCTCCTACTTTTACTTCATTCCCTAACAAGGTTAATGGATTCCCAGAGAATGTAATTTTTACGGAACTTTCTTTCATATTTTTTTAAATTAAATGATTTGCAAATTAACAATTTCTAAGATTACAATCTAAGTGTTTATTTGTTTGAATTTTCATCCTAAATTTCTCAAATATTACCAGCTTAATTTGTAGGTGCTCGTAATTATTTTCATCCCTCCACTTAAATTATTCAGTCAACTATTGATCGTTAAGTGTGATTTTAGTAGTTTTAAAATGTTCAATTCTTTAATTATTGAAGACTGAACTGTCTTGAGACCGATACTGTATTCAACTATATAACAACTGATTAAAGACATTTTGGCGATGAGAAATTATGTAATAGGCATTGATTACGGCACCGATTCTGTTCGTGCAATAATTGTTAATGCGGTGAATGGCGATGAGGTGGCTACAGCTGTTAAAGCTTATCCACGTTGGGCAACTGGCAAATTTTGTGATTCAGCGAAAGATCAATATCGTCAACATCCGTTAGACTATGTCGAGTCGATGGAATTTGTCGTCAAAGAGGCGCTTAGAATAGCAGGTACTGAAGTGGCTAAAAATATTGCGGGCATCTCTTTTGATACGACCGGGAGCACGCCAGTTTTGGTTGATCCCTCAGGCACACCACTGGCATTAACCGCAGGTTTTGAGGATAACCCAAATGCGATGTTTATTTTGTGGAAAGATCATACCTCTAATCGTGAGGCGAACGAGATCAATCAGCTTTCTAAAAACTGGGAAATCGATTATACCAAATTCGAAGGTGGTATTTACTCATCAGAATGGGTCTGGGCGAAGGTTTTACATGCCCTTCGAGCTGATGAGAAAGTCCGAAAGGCTGCTTATTCATGGATAGAGCATTGCGACTGGATGCCAGCTCTTCTAACCGGAACTCTCTTGCCTAGTAAAGCTTTACGTAGCCGATGCGCTGCTGGACATAAATCGATGTGGCACGAAGGGTGGAATGGTCTACCTTCAGAATTATTTTTGAGCACCCTTGACCCTTTGTTGACAGGCTATCGTGCTCGACTTTACGATAAAACGTATACAAGCGATGTGAAGGTTGGAACTTTAACATCAGAATGGGCTGTTAGGCTGGGCTTATCAACAGATGTTGCCGTTGGCGTAGGTGGTTTCGACTGTCATTTTGGGGCAGTTGGTGGCGAGGTGGCTCCCAATGTTTTAGCTCGTTCTATTGGCACCTCAACGTGCGATATTATGATCGCTTCATATGATCAGGTTGGCGATAAATTAATTCCGGGTATCTGCGGACAGGTTGATGGCTCTGTTATTCCTGGATATGTCGGACTTGAGGCTGGACAGTCGGCTTTTGGTGACATTTATGCTTGGTTTAAGAAAGTTGTCGCTTGGCCTGTTGAAGAGATCTTGGCTAAATCTAATTTAATTGATGCCGACACGCGCGAGAAGCTTCTTGCCGAAACACTGGATCGTATCATTCCCGAACTATCGAATCAAGCTGCATTAATTCCCATCGAAGAGTCTACGATTGTAGCTGTTGACTGGATGAATGGTCGTCGGACTCCAGATGCTACCACGGAAGTTGCTGGAGCCATTACAGGCTTAAAACTAGGTTCATCTGCACCCCGAATCTTCCGAGCATTGGTTGAGGCTACTGCATTTGGCTCTCGCGCCATAGTTGATCGTTTTAAACGCGAAGGGGTAGTGATCAGTGAGATTATAGGCCTAGGTGGTGTTGCGAAAAAGTCCCCTTTTGTGATGCAGACACTTGCCGATGTTTTGAATATGCCTATTAAAGTTGCTCGTACAGAGCAGACTTGTGCTTTTGGCGCTGCGATGTTCGCTGCGGTGGTGGCAGGTGTTTATTCCAAGGTTGAGGATGCGCAAAAAGCAATGGGACAAGGATTTGAAAAAACCTACTACCCTAATGCTGCCAATGCCAAGAAATATGAGGCTATTTATCAAAAGTATTTAAAAGTTGGTATTTTTATAGATCAGGAGCTTTAAATTAGGACTTATGCTAGGTTTGAGATTCGAATTTTAGACCGACTTAAATCGTTAAATTTTTTTTAACGGATATTTTTTATATATTTGGCAAGCGCCATTTTATGCAGTATCAATTCGATCCCTTCATTTGGAACTGTATGATTATAGCCACTGACTTCACACGGACATTCCAACCATTGTTCTTATGGGAGTTTTAAGCACCTCGGAATTATAGAATCATCCAAATTGGACTGATTTGCCGAGTTTTTATATAATGATCAATAAATTTTAAATTATGGGTAGGCCACCAACAAGAGCAAAAGAATATAGAGATGGTTTTTATATTGAGGTTCGTAATAAAGGATCTTTGACTGGTATAAAGATCATCCGTAAAACAAAGGAAGAGATGATGTTGGCCATTAAAGAGTATGAAAAATCGAAAGAGGTTATCATTCTTGGCGAGTCAAAAAATGGCAAGTGGGCTAATAAACCAGAGGCTTATCATCGGGTGGACACTATCGAACATTCCAGTTAGCAATAGCTAATTATTTCCTTTTTATAGATCCTTAGGATGAGAATATCTCGATTATTCATTACTAAACCATTGAATCAGTTGATGGAGCATGCTCAAGAAGAATCGGGCATGCACAGGGCTTTGAGTGCAACAAATCTTACCACTCTAGGTATCGGTGCCATTATCGGAGCAGGAATCTTTGTTCTTACCGGACAGGCTGCAGCGCAATATGCTGGCCCAGCGATTGTGATCTCATTTATTATCTCTGGTTTGGCATGTTTATTCGCAGGCCTTTGTTACGCTGAATTTGCTTCCATGATTCCAATCTCAGGAAGCGCTTATACCTATGCCTATTCAACCCTTGGTGAGTTCATGGCTTGGATCATTGGATGGGATCTTATCCTGGAATATTTATTTGCAGCTTCTACCGTCTCAGTAGGATGGTCGGGCTATATGGTTAGTTTCTTGAAAGATTTTGGACTCTCTATCCCACCTCAATACACTGCTGCATGGAACTCTGTGCTCGTTGATATTCCAAAGATTGGATGGAAACCACTTACCGAACAGCTGTCGGCCTCTTTAACAGCCTCAGGCGTTGCTGTAGATTCCTTGCCTCACGTGACTGCGATTTTAAATTTGCCAGCGATGTTTATCATTGCGGCAATTACCATATTATTGGTTATTGGAATTAAAGAGTCTGCAGGTTTTAATAATGTGATGGTGATTATTAAGGTTTTTGTAATCTTACTTTTTATCGGCATTGGGTTCTTCTTCATCAATAAAGCTAACTGGCATCCTTTTATACCACCGAATACGGACGAATGGGGCCATTTTGGATGGAGCGGAATACTAAGAGGCTCAGCGGTCATATTCTTCGCTTATATTGGATTTGATGCTGTTTCGACTGCTGCCCAAGAAGCAAAGAATCCTCAGCGCGATATGCCTATTGGCATCTTAGGCTCATTGGGAATCTCTACGGTACTTTATATTTTGGTTGCGATCGTTCTAACAGGCATTGTCAGTTATACATTTTTAAATGTCGCTGATCCAATTGCCGTCGGCGTTGATGCGATGGGAAAGGGTCTCTTCTGGTTACGTCCGATCATCAAGATTGCCGCTATTGCTGGATTAAGCTCTGTAGTCTTAGTTATGATGCTGGGTCAACCGCGAATATTTTATGCGATGTCCAAAGATGGACTTTTGCCTGAGCGATTTGCACGAATTCATCCCCGATTTAAAACCCCTTACTATAGCACGATCCTTACCGGTTCAGTAGCTTTTGTTTTGGCTGGAATACTTCCTATTAATATTTTAGGTGAGCTTGTTTCAATTGGCACCTTGCTCGCTTTTGCCATTGTATGCATTGGGATTATCTTCTTACGGGTTAAGCGTCCAGAGTTGAAGCGCCCATTTCGCACCCCCTTTGTTCCACTAGTTCCTATCTTAGGGGCTGGCATCTGCCTGATCCAGATGTACTCTTTACCCCTTGATACCTGGCTTCGACTGATCATCTGGATGGCTATTGGGATGCTGATCTATTTTACCTATGGCTTGCGTCACAGCAAACTGAAGCATCCTAATCATCCTAAAAAAGCATAAGCAGGAATACAAAAACTTAAAGCTAGGCCTTTCATTATTGAAAGGCCTAGCTTGTTAATGGGAATATTGTGAATAACTAAATTGATTTGATTCTTGTTATTCTGCGTATTATAATGGTATTTAAGCCATCAATTAATTCATTCGCAATCTTTCTAGTATGCCAATGAAATCGTCGAGCTAGTGCCCCATACGACATCTGCAGAAGGATTCTTAGGATTTGTATTCCATAGACATTCGCGAACGGTCATTGTTTTTGTTTCTGGGTCAATAGTGACAAACTGGAATGATAATTTAGTCTCATCCTTTGAGGATACATTTCCCTTCATCGGAGAATCTACTTGAAACGTTTTTAGTGCGATGTCATTATCTGGCCCTTTGTATTCATACATCTTATTCTCATTTTCGTTTCCATTAAAGTAGGCTTTAATATTTGGATGCAACTTTAAAAAGGCAACAAAAGATCGCTGTTCAATTTGGCTCGAATCTATAATTTTCTGACCGTCTTTAAACACCTCGACTAGTAAGTTCTCGAATTTATCGGTTGAATTTATACTACGTGACCCATTTGGATTAGTGAAATGCTTTGACTCAACGGAGGGTTGGTCATGAGCAAATAGGATAACTGGCGTGTGATTATCGATATTCTTTAAGTCTTTTGCAAGCCATACGCGCTCACTAGAATCAGGCCACATATTTATAAAAACAAAGTGAATTCCGGATATATTTTTTGAATAGTGGACTTTATCTGTTTTGTAATTATAGGTTGCAGATGTTTTTGGATGTTGAGGAAACATGTAATTGTAAATACTTACCAGTGATGTATTATCAGTTAAGGGCTCCATTTTCCGATGAAATCCAATTGCATTGGAAATATCATGATTCCCTGGCAACAATAGAAAAGTGGTTTTCTTATTCTTGTCATTTCTTAAGGTTATCCCATTTAGATAAATGGAGGTGAATTGATTCCATGAGATGGCGGCACTTTGAATGCCAAATTCTGAACGATTGGCTATATCTCCAGTATTGATAAGATAATCGATTCCACCTACAAGATTCCCTGCATTTACTCCACCATCCTCAGGTAATTTCACTTTGGAAAGGCCATTCATCTTCTCTACCATTGCCGTGTTCACAACATTGGAATAAACATTGGAGTCACCCCTGAAGGTGAGTCTTTTTATCCCAAGATGCGTGTCTGAAGTGTATATAAACTGAACTGCCTTCAGAGGCTGCTTAGCATTCAAAGTGAGGCAAGTCAATAGCAGCATTGAAAGGAAAAACAATCCTCTTCCTATTAGATTAGATTTAATCTGAATCCTTATGAAATTTAAACTTGCATTCATATTGTTTGATTTTATTTAAAATTACTTCTTAGGGTGCTTATTTAATAAAATAACCCCCTGCCGTTCAAGTGCAGGAGGCTATTGGCGTTTTTAGTATGAAAAAACGTATTAATGTTGGTTTCCTGTTCCATCCAATTGGAAACAACCGATATCTTTTCCTGGAGGAGTAATTTCAGTTGAACCAAAGTTTCTGCTAACTGGCACATTGATGATCGGTGAAAATGTGGTTAATCCTTTCCCAACCGCTGGTGAGCTTGCTTGCAAATGGAAATCAAATGCATCTACAGATGCTTGATTTGCAAAGTTCAGGTTTGGTAGCGGATAGTTCACAAATTTTGGGTTGTTTTGCCCAATCAAGGATGTTCCGTCATAAGCAAATCCTGCTGTATAAGTAGGACCAAGGAATGCAAACATATTCGGGATATCTGTTGGTTGTGGACGAGTTACAACAGCCTGAGCAATATTTGTTGGTAAGAATTGATTTACCTGTGCTAAGTTGTCACCGTAGAAAAAATTATGACTATAAGCTGTTTTAGTGATCGGGCCATCAACGTGACTTAAAGTATCAGCTATGTATACTTTGGCTGTTACATTATTACCACCTGCAATGCGGAGACCGAAATTACAATCAACGATCAAGTTATTATAGGCTAATGCTCTTGAGTTATTCTCAACCTCGACAGAACCTCCTCTTGCTCCATAGGTACCAGTATTTCTGAAACCTCCGTTTACATAGGTATTATTGTACATCGCAATCTGGCACTGTGTAGATCCTGTCGCTGCGTCATTCGCCGATTTTGTTCCGTTCGTTGCACTGCCAATACATAGGTTGTAGGCCATATTTCCTTGGGTACCACCTTTGGCATTAAATCCGTCGCCTCCTGTGCCACCAAGTTTCTCAATCGTATTACGCATCACATTGATATGTCCGCCGTAAAAACGAACTGCATCATCCGGACTACCATACAACCAAGAATCTTCTAGAATAAAGTTTCCATTCGGATTCTGCCAGTAAATAATATATTTGTTACCGGTTGATGGACCAGTAAAGGGCGGAGCAACAAGACCTGCACCACCAAAATCAAGATGGGTCCATTTGAGTACCAATAGTGGACAAGTAACATCGCAATAAATACCACCCCATCCTCCAACATATGCTGGATCAGTTGCTGCTGATGAATTACCCATGGCTTTAGTTTTTGATGGATCCGTAATTGTAATTGGGGCAAGCTTTGAGCCAAGACTTAAAAGTGTTCCCTTAACAATGAAATTTGCTCCATTTGTCATGTTAATTCTAACCCCCTCTTGGATCACCACAGTATCTGTAGCATTGACGATAATGTCACCTGTTACACTGTAGGTTTGATTGGCAAGAAATGTTCCCTTAATTGTTCCTGATACTGGGGCAGCGTTGCTAACTGGTACTCCCACTTTTAATAGCGGGATAGATACCACAGCTGAATCTTTCTTTGTGCATGATGCAAACACAAAAATTGAAAATAAGAATAATGCGATTTTTAAATTTTTCATGATCTTTTAATTGTTGATTTTAGAATTATTATAATGGTTTATTTTTTAGAATTTTACTCGAAATCCAATTGAATACCGTGCATAAAAAAGATCCTTTTCTATGGTGGCATAATTAGCATTCTCTTGAATCGGCAATTTATTATTCCCGCTAAATGCCCTATTCGTTTGTTTAACAATTAGTTCATAGGGGGTATTTAATAGGTTATTAATTTTCATATAAATGATATAGTGTTGTCCAAACTCTTTCTGTGCAGAGAAATCTAGGTTCACCGTTGGTCGCTCCCAGTTATCCAAATCCTTATACATCGAAAGGGTATTTATTCTCTCGCCAGTGTAAACTAGGGCTAGCTGAGCGTCAACTTTACTTTTTGTGCTTTTTAATAAAAGGGAGAGATTTCCGATGTGTGCGGCCTGTCCTTGTAAAGGTCTGGCTTGATTAACTTCTATGTTGTGAAAGCTATTATTGGCTGGGTCTATATAATTAAATTTCTTGGTTGAGTTGATCAAGGAGTAGGTATAGGTGTAATTTCCTGATATTCCAAAAACTCCAAAATATTTTCTAAAAACAGCTTCTAAACCATAATTATGAGCAGTCCCAAAGTTATTTGGCGTAAGGTTCAGGTCAGCCGCATAGCTGGTTTGAACCAAAGCATACTCAATAGGATTGATGATCGACTTGTAAAAGGCTCCAACTATAAACTGATCAAGTCCTTTGGGGAATATTTCGTAACGAAAATCAAAATTATTGATCACAGTATGCTGTAAATTTGGATTTCCAATGGTGCCAAAATCGTCCTGTGAAAAACCAGTCTGATCCCTGTACGGAACAAGATCTGTGTAGGCAGGGCGCAATAATGAGGTAAAATACGATAAGCGCAACGCCTGGTTATTAGAAAGGGAATATTTGGCATTTAAACTGGGCAAAAAGTCCATGTAGGTAATAGTCGCTGATTTTCCAGCAATCGTTACAGGTAAAGATGAGTTATAAGCCTGGCTTGTATTTTCGACTCTTAACCCAAAGAGAACATCAAACTGATCTTTTATAAAATATTTAGCCTCTCCATATACCCCTTGAACATTTTCATTAAATGTATATACCCCGGCATTACTAAAGGCTGTTCCTAATGCATCCGTGTGCGGAAGAAACATAAATTTTGAAGTCTGGATGGATGTGTATTTTTGTTCAACTGAATTTGCATCAGGTGGAGCGCTCAGACTGTATTGGTTGTCGTAATTATCCCTGCTTTTATGTCTGAACATCCCACCAACGGTAAACAACGATCGATGGTCCATAATCTGGGTATTGTAATGTAAATTAAAATACCCAGATAGATCTTTATCGGTATTGTGTGACCACTCTCTTTTTTCTGAAAGGACTGCTAATGGACTATATGTTAATGAGGTCGCTGTTCCTGATGTATTAGGGGTTATCGCTTGGGTTGTACCAAAGGCTGCCATGTCTGGCATTTGTTGACCTGCTCCTGATGATACTAAAGACCAGTCTGCGAAGGTCTGCTCCGCAAACTTATTTTTGCCGTGAAGGATTATGCTGTATATATTCTGAAGATTCTGTCTTGTCTGAGTCTCATAACTTTGCTGAAAACCACCAATGTATCCTTGGTAAGAATAATTGCCAAGAAGAAGATCATTGGTCTGCCTAACCCGGTCCTCGTTTAATTGCAAATAAGTGCCGAAAAGACTTATCGAATTATTCGCATCAAAATTATAATCAATAGTTGAAATAAGTCCTAATCGATTAGTCAGAGACGAATACTTGCGAGTTAGATACTGGGGAAATACCTGCGTCATTCCAGCATTTGGTCCTTGTGCAGGGCCTAAGGTTGCATTCTCTACTAATCGCGAGCTATTGTTTCCCGCGTAGGTATTCTGATATGTTCCTGAAAATATGACTCCTAATTTCTTATCTAAAAATCGATTGCCAGCAGTTAGACTATAGTTGCTGTTTATAGGTGATTTCTTCGTGGAAGTTAGAAGGTTTTGGTATGGGAAAGCTGATATTTGAGCTTCATTTCCATTTCCAATAATCTCTGCAGGTGATTTCTTGTTAACGCTGGCGGTGCTAAAACTTTCGAAGGGCCTTTGTGAAAATAGGGTCGAATAGCCTGCACCTATATTGCCTTCTATCCTTAGTTGGTCAGGCGCTGTTTTCATTACTAAGTTGATGACGCCCCCTGAAGCATCCCCCTCCATATCGGGAGTTAAGGACTTTGAAACTTCTATCCGCTCAATTAAATCAGAAGGGAATATGTCCAATGGAACATAGCGATTCTTGTTGTCGGGACTTGGGATTTTTATCCCATTTATTAGTGTGGTATTATACCTCTTATCCATTCCCCTAATAATTGCATGCTGTCCATCTCCTGTATTCCCTCGTTCAACGGAGACCCCTGAGACTCTAGCTAAAACATTGGCCACCGTAATATCGGGAGATATAGCAATGGAATTTGCGGATACAATGTTTACAATGTTCTCCGCTTTTTGCTCAGCGCGTTTAGCGTAACCATCCGATTCTTTCCCTCCTTTAGCTGTAACCGTAATCGTACTAATATTCCGACTATTTGATTCGAGGAGGAAATTCAATTTTAAATCAGCGTTTGCTGGAATTGTAAGGGTTGTGTCAATAGTTTTGTAGCCAAGATAAGCGACCTTAATTTTATATGTCCCCGATTCGATATTATTCAATGTATATTTTCCGTTAAGCATCGATGCGGAGTTGGCTGATCCGGGTTGTAGAACGATCGTAGCTCCGACTAATTGCTCTCTTCCATTTTTATCGTAGATGAAACCGCTTAAGGAAGATGCGAAAGACTCTGTTCCTATGAAAAGGAAAATAAGGAAAATAAAGGAATACCTCATTAATTCAAATGAATATAATTTATACAGCAATGTTAAGCCTGGATTGTTTCATTTTGATGACAAAATCATTTCGTGTTATTAATAAAATATTACAAAACGATTAATTGTTTGAGTATACCTCCCCTAAACCTCAATACCCATCAAAAAACGCTAAATCGGTTAGTTGGAAAGAAAATTAAGTTCCTATTTTAGTCCCTTGAAATCTAGTATATGAGACATATTTTCTTTTTTATTGTTGCAATATGGACTACATCAATCACCTGGTCTTGTGGGAAAAATTCTCAAACTGATAGTTTAGGAGGGTTAACGAAGACCAATAGTCCTTCAGTGATTGACACAATGCCTTTAGCTAACACTGTTTCCAAATATGATACACTTCGAGTGATGACCTATAATATTTTGTATTACGGCGATGGGTGTCAGGGATTACCAGAAACTCTTGACCCCTATTTCAAAACGATTATACAGTACGCCCAGCCTGATCTGCTCGGCTGCGTGAAAATAAGTGCCTTCCCACTTACCCTCGGATCAGCTGGTAATTTGGCTGATGAACTTCTAACCAACGGACTTAATTCGGCTTATCCCGGGCAATATTCCTATGCGCCTACAACCAATAATTGCAATGGAAAGGGTGTATCTGTCTTATTTTTTAATAAACGAAAACTGACTTATGTAAAAACACAAATGCTGGTTTCTAATGTTACAGACTTCGACCTATATAAGCTTTATTATAACGATATAAACCTCTCTATTACGCACGACACGACTTTCTTATTTGTGGTTCTTAACCATACTAAGTCGGGTTCGCCTAGTACCACACGCGATCTTCAGGTAACTCAAGAGATGAGTGCCCTACGAGCAAAATTTCTGACTTTCCCCAATTTAATTAACATGGGTGATTTTAATACAGCGAATAGTTTAGAAGCTGGTTATCAGTCTATTATTTCGGGAACTGATAGCACTACTCAAATGAGCGATCCTCCTTATTACCCTGATAAATTAGTAACTTACCCCGGCAATTGGGAGATTGTGCCCAATACGGTTTCTTCGTATCTGACCACTTCGACCAGGATGTCAGCCAGCATACCGAACACCTGTGGAACATCAGGTGGTGCAAAACTTTGGTTTGATCATATACTTTTATCTCCTTGGCTTATCAGTGGATCGAATTATATGAAATATGTTAAAGGGTCATACAAAACAATCGGTAATGATGGGAATCGCTTGGGGATTGACATCAATAACAATTCTCAGGTTGTGAACGCTTCAGTGCCTGCACCTGTGATTGAAGCCTTGTTTCAGTTTTCCAATAAATATCCTGTCATGTTGAAAATCGCAGTGAAGACAAACAGGAATGCCATTAGCCCATCAGATCCGATAGCAAGAAACTGATCACACCTTTTGGTCCTGCAACCTTATTTTTCGGTCTCTAAATTAGTATCTAATCGTCTTTAAATAAAAGATTTTAATCAGGGACTAATCTAGGCTATGCTTATTTAACCCGAAATAGTTTTGTTTGAGCTTGATTTAAATGAATTGTGACCTTATTATGCTCAATAACGGGCCTCTCGGAATTCCATATTTCAATGATATCCTTTGTTTCTTGGCTATTTATCTGCGGAAGATTGAAAATGGTTTGAACGGATTGATTTGCCGTGTGATTGATCCCCTCCTCCATGTTCCCAGCAAGTACCATTAAACTTCCATCCTCTTTCTGCCATGCAGCAATAGGCAAAGGGGAATATGGTTCGATTTGGTCTACTGAAACGAATCCCCCTTTTTTCGTCATTTGGTTGATCTGCCTCGCTGTTAACACAAATGGGATCGGACTACCTAATAATTGATCGAGAGATTTGCCATAGCTGCCTGGATCATTCAGGAGATTTTTGGAAAACTCAGGTGCATTCCAAAAGATTACATTTTTCCCACCCACTCCATTATAGGTCAGGCATGGAGAATCAAATACCGAATAGATCGTTTGATTGTCGGGTGTTATGTTATTTTTTGAGTAGGGTTGAAATAGGGGAAATGTATTGGGTATTGACTCAAATATCCCTTGAGTTTGATAATTGGTCGTGCCAATATATTTCGTTTCGGATGAGCTTTTATCGCGGGTAGAAATACCAAGAAGAGATGAAATATCGCTGTCTAATCCGCCCGCAGGACTAGCAAAAACAGCGGCGGGCTTGCCCGAACTTAAGGTGCTCAGGATATTGCTTTTCTCCGATTCCTTCAGATGTACAGGCGTTTGAAAGATCAGCAGATCGCTTTCAATTCGCGGAAGATACTCTGAACGGGTGATTGACAAGATGGGAATCGACCATTTCATCAAAGTCCCCGCTTGCTCATCGATCCATTCCCCGATGGCTTCACTTGGTTTGTTTGCCGATTGCCATTCCATTGCACTGCGACAATAAACAAGGGTTGGACCCATAATTTTTGTCGTTTTGCTTGCATCTGTGAAGGCGGCATTACTTGTTTCGCTCAAGAATTTCACATCATCTTCAGATAGTAAGTTCTTCCCTTTGTTGCCCCAAGAGATATAACTTCCTCTGGGCATTTTTAACCCATCCGGTTTCTTGACTGTGGCATGAGCAAAGGCCCAGATGCCCCATCTTAAACGTTCCGTGGCATTGTGAATAATGTCCCATGACTCCCAAGCATCAAAGGTTTCAATTAAAAAATAATGGTGGACTTTGGTATCCGCAAGAATTGCTGCATGACCTAGCAAATAACTCAACTGATAGGTCCATCCCAACAACTGATTGTTCCAGAAACCTTCAGGTCGTTGACCCACTTCATTCCATGCGCCAGCCCATGTTTGGTCGATCCAGCCATCGAGATAGCCCTCTTTTGCAATGGTTTCTAGATCGAAACAGTTAACGCGCCAATCGGCTACTGCGCTTGCTGCATTTGAATAACCGATCACCAACCCTTTTGGATTCGCGATCTTGGATTGTTTCACTAAGTCGCCAGTGGCTAGACTCCAATTTTTCACTAATTCTGGATCTGGAGAAGCACTTTTCCCAAAAGGGCCTCTTTTCCCATAGATCCCAACTCCCATATAACTATCCCTTAGAATAATAAAGTCAAGGTCAGTAGCTTTTGAAAGGCTTCCCCATTGTTTCCCAAAAAATTCAGTAAAGAGCGTCCCTTCTTCAATTCCGTTGGGGAATGCGCCGTATTTTGTGTTGTCAGCTTCAAGTTTGGCAATAAGGTTTGGGGCATTGTTGAGGTAGGCATTTTGATGTTTTATAGAAAACTGAGTCTTCTCTCCATCGTAAATACTCTCAAACCCAACAACAAAGGTCCCGACCATAACATTCTCTAATTGGAACTTCTTCGAGGCCGTTTTCTTTAATAGGATTGACAATTTTTTTAAGTCGGCATAAGACCAAGGTTCAAAATTTATTATTTCAGGTTTATCGGCCTTGTTAAAGCGTGTTTTCCATTGTTTCATTCGCTCAATTGAATTCCCTTTTAGTTTTTCTTGGTCCTTGAACCATGGATACTTTTTCATGTTTTTGGGCAATTGAATTGTCTCTTTCAGATTTCCATGCCATTCGAAGAGGTAGTCACTAGTCCATCCGACATTAAGGACAATACCTCTCCACCCATCGATACCTTGAAATAGAGGATTAAATCGTTCCCAAAACTGATTGACAGATTGCTCCATATTTTTTTGCTCAAACCAACAAAGATCAATCTCAAGCCATCGATCGGTCTTCAATTGCTCGCTTGCCTTGCTGGCTATTGGTGGCACAAAAAGTAAAAGGCAGATCAGGGTAACTAGTTTCATAAAGCGGGTTAGGTTAGCGATTAATTTTCTTTGAGGTTTGTTTTTTGGCGGCTGTCTTGGATATGGGCACGACTTCTAGGGTGTGAGGATAAAAATACAATTTAATCGCAATCGATATGAATAGCATGAAAATTCAAATGGTCTTAAACAGTTTTTAATAAAGCGCAATCGGATTTTTAAGGGAGGTGGATTAATAGGACGGATTACTTTCAGTGATCCGGTTTTGGGGGTCCTATCAACTAATCCCAGCGGTGCTCGCATCCTCATTGACAAACGGTCAGCGTTTGCATGGAGGGAATAATGGCGAATTACTTTCAGTGATCCGGTTTTTGGGGGTCCTATCAACTAATCCCAGCGGTGCTCGCACCCTCATTGA
>CAIUAN010000005.1 GCA_903897145.1 uncultured Bacteroidia bacterium
AGGCAGAAAAGGATTGAATGCGGTAAATGTAAAACTAGCATAGTCTTTACTAAACTAAATCAAGCAATTAAAAAAGAGAGCCTTACACTAATTGTAAGGCTCTCTTTTTGCTATATTTTGAACGATTAATAGAGTCAAAATGGATTCTAAATTCTTTCGTGGTATTCGGGTATCTAAAAAGGTTTTAATTTGTGAGGCAGCCATAATCTGGATGTTTGCCGGTATCATGCTTTTAACCCGAGGAAAAATGATGCTTGAAAGCGCACAAGGGTTCTCGATAATCAACACATGCTCGTGTTTAGGATGTGGAATACTTTTCTACCTCTATCTATTTTCAAAAATATCATCCAAGCATATTCATCGAATTACGACTTTGCCGGGAGACCGACATTATCCATTTCAGTTTTTTAATTTCAAAAGCTACCTGATGATGGCAGGGATGATTACCATGGGAATCACACTTCGCAAAACCTTAATAATCCCATTGGAATACCTATCGCTTATCTATTGCACGATGGGGATACCGTTGTTCCTATCCTCGCTTCATTTTTCTTCTCATGCTTTTAAGTTCAGGCAAACGTCTGAAGATCTAGTCAACCAATAAAGCTAACTTATGCTGACTAAAGAAGAGAGGAAAAACCTTAGTACACAATTTTGGATCCAATTTGATCTTTACTGCGAAACGCTCCCAGAGCTTAATGGGGTTAAGAAGAAATGGATTCTTCATGATACTAAAATCAGTCATATTGACCTCAAATTTGACTTAAGTAAAAACTCGGCGATTGTAGCCATTGAGATAAACCATAAATCTGAATTTCGACGTCTTCAAGCTTTTGAGCAGCTGGAGCGATATCGGTCACTTATAAATGAAGGATTCACGGCTGATCTTACCTGGGATTTTTGCTACCTAAACGTTAACGAGCAAGAGGTGTGCCGCGTCTACATTGAAAAAATTGGCGTAGATCTTTACAATCAAACCGATTGGAAAGAGATTCAGCAATTCTTAGCAACCAATATGTTAAGCATGCAAACTAACTTCTTAGAGATACAGGATAGCTTAAAAGAGGAGCTTAATGCATTATTAAGAGACAGTTAGTCGCTCTCAATCACGTTGTAAAAGGCGAATAGAATCGTTTTCAAAAAAAAGAGGCTATCCTCTTGCGAAAGATTTATGAAATGTGTTGAACTTAATCAAAATAGTGTATTTTTGAATAGACAACACGTATAAACTCATTTTAAGACTCAAACAAAAAGCCATGCTTCCAAAATTTCTTTTAGCAGACAATTCGCAGGTTCTACCTGACAAAATTTTTGTCGTACACAACGAACAACCTCGATTTATTGTAGGGTGTGACGTAGAAGGTTTCACCATAGATCAAGAAATCTATTGGATCGACGAAGAGCCATCAAGTGAGGAACTAAAGAAAGAATTACTTGAGATGGCAGAAGAGTTTATGGACCTAGAATTAGAGTACGAAGAAGAGCTCTACTTACTAGAAAATGAAGAAGAGCAGGACGACAAATAAGTATTTCTAATTTTTCGAACCATGGAAATTCAAGCTCCAAAACGGTTAATCAGGACCAGTAACGATAAGCTATTAGCAGGTGTTTGCGGAGGCTTAGCCAATTATTTAGATATCGATCCAACAATCATTCGGCTACTTTATGTCTTAGCTTCCTTCTTTACGGCCGTTTTTCCTGGGGTATTAATTTATCTAATCATGTGGATCATCGTTCCGAAAGAGAAAAATTAGATTCATTTAACCTATCTTGACCATCAAATAGCTTCAAAATTCAAGGCATGCCTGGTATTAACTCATTGCCTTATAAGCTTCTAATCTAAACGAATCACTAACTAAGATTAACTTCATGAAAAGAAGAACTTTCATTCAGAATTCTGCGGCCCTTACGGCCTTTGCAGGAATTTCATCGACTGCATTTGGCGCTAGTCAGACTGATGCTAAACCGTCTAATGCAGCAAAATTCAAACTTAAATATGGACCAGGATTTGGAAGCTTCCCTGAACTTGCAGGAAAAGATCCAATCGATGTCATAAAATGGTGCTCTGATCAAGGTTTTAGGGCCATGTTTGACTTAGGTCTGCCCAATTACCCAATCGATAAGCAAGAGAAAGTAATGGCCGAATTAGCCCGTCAGAACATGGATATGGGACCATTCCTAATTCATGCCGATTTCAGCAAAGAGGCGATGGTCCTACGAGATCCTGAGAGTCGTGAGTTATTGAGAAAAAAGGTACTTGACGGAGTGGAGGTCTTTAAAAGAACAGGGGTAAAATGGGGTCTCATGGTTCCAGGTCGATTCAACCTGCATATGGCTTGGGATTACCAAACAGCTAATGTGATTGACAACATGCGAGAGCTTAGTGAGATTGCTGAAAAAGCCGGACTGACGATCGTTCTTGAACCTTTAAATAAGCAAGATCATCCTGGCCTTTTCTTAACTACGATGCCTCAAACCTATGCGATTTGTAGAGCTGTCAATAGTCCTGCATGCAAAATCAACGATGACCTTTATCACCAACAAATAACGGAAGGAAATATTATCACCAACATGGAAACATCGTGGTCTGAGATCGCCTCTTTTCACATCGGTGACACTCCAGGCCGAAAAGAGCCAGGCACTGGAGAGATGAATTACCGAAACATTTTTAAATTCATCCACAACAAAGGTTACGACGGCGTATTATGCATGGAACATGGTCGAAGTATTGAAGGTAAAGCAGGCGAATTGGCACTCCTTGAATCATACCGAGTAGCTGATAATTTTTAATTTTTTACATTAATACCTAACAAAACACACATGAAAAACAGAATTTTCCTAGCACTATTAATCGTCTTTTCAACTTGTATCACGAGTAAAGGTCAAGCAGATTACAAACCGGCTCCAGAGAATTTAGCTGCGCGCCAATGGTTTCAAGATGCCAAGTTTGGTCTATTTATTCACTGGGGTGTCTATTCGACACTAGCCAGCGGAGAATGGGTGATGAACCAGCAAAAAATAGATAAAGCAACCTACGAACAGCTACCGGCATTCTTTAATCCAATTGGATTTAATGCAGCCGATTGGGTGAAGATGGTTAAAGATGCAGGGATGAAATACATCACCATCACCAGCAAGCATCATGATGGATTTGCCATGTGGGCAACCAAGCAAACCACATGGAATATCGTCGATAGAACTCCTTACGGCAAAGATGTTTTGCGTCAGCTAGCCTTTGAGTGTCATAAACAAGGTATCAAACTATTCTTTTACCATTCGCATTTAGATTGGTATCAAGAGAATTACTACCCTAGAGGAGGCACTGGAGGTAGCTCAAAACGTCCAAACAGTGGCGATTGGAATGCCTATCTAGATTTTATGGATGCACAGCTAACCGAACTATTAACCAATTATGGTGAGATTGCCGGAATTTGGTTTGATGGATGGTGGGACAAAAGAGATGCAGATTGGAGATTGGATAAAACCTACAGTCTGATTCACAAGCTTCAGCCAGCTGCCTTAGTAGGTAATAATCATCACCAAGCACCTAAGCCGGGTGAAGATTTTCAGATGTTCGAGAAAGACCTGCCAGGCAAGAACACCACAGGATTTAGCGAGGAGTCAAAAGTTGGCTCTTTACCACTTGAGACTTGCGAAACAATGAACGGAGCTTGGGGCTTTAATATCCACGACAAGAATTTCAAAACGACCACTCAGCTCGTTCAATATCTAGTGAAAGCAGCTGGATTAAACGCTAACTTCCTATTGAATGTTGGTCCGATGCCAAGCGGTAAAATCCAGCCTGAGTTTATCAAAACGCTTGGTGAGATGGGTGAATGGATGAAAAAATATGGAGAAACAATTTACGGAACTCGAGGAGGACCTATCGATGCTCATCCTTGGGGAGTTACCACAGCCAAAGGAAATAAAATTTACGTCCATTTAATGGGTGAATCAGACGATATCATCCTCCTAAATGACTTTGGAAAGAAGATTAAGAAAATCTATCTGTTCGATGATCAATCGAAAGTTACTTTTAAACAAAACGAATTTGGAATTACCATTAAAGTTCCGGCTGATAAACGCAAACCGATTGACACGATCGTTGTTATCGAAGTTTAATGTTTTAAAGGAAACAAAAAGGGTGGATTCATTTTTTTGAATCCACCCTTTTTTATTTAACATGAAGCTGATCTTGAATCATTTTCTCAAACTGCACTTTCGTCTCTTCGGCAGATTTAGCCACTCCACTACTCATGGTCGGATTTCCCTGCTGTGGGACCCATAAAAAAGCTGGGATTCCACTAATACCAAAAACCGTTGACAGTTCGCGCTCTTGATCGGTATTTACTTTATAAACAACAATCTTACCCTTGTATTTTAAGGCAAGCTCCTCTAAAATTGGAGAAGCGGTCTTACAAGGACCACACCAATCGGCATAAAAATCAATTATACAAGGGAGCTTACCTGCAAATTTCCACTCCTTAGGATTCTTCTCATAATCCATTACCATGGCCTTAAATTGAGCTTTATCAATTTTCATCACTTCCCCATCTTTTGCCTGAACATCAACTGAAATCAGGAGAAATAACATAAAGAAAAAAGAAAGAATACGCTTAGAGTTCATACGATTAATAGATTTAATGATCATGCAGTCTAAAAATTACAAGATCCATGTGATATATTATTAAAAAAGGTAATTTCAACCTGAAAATTCGATTGCTAAATTAAAGAATCTAAATTACATTTAATTTAGTGCTTCAATCTATTCTACTTTATCTTGAAACATTGCTAAAAACCGATTAAAAATGTCGAAACGGAAACTTAAGAAGATTGACCTTCATAAATTTGTATCGAAAACAGCACAGAAAGGGAGCATTCCTGGAACCATTGAATATATTGGTAAAAAGAGGGAAGAAAACGTCACTATTGAGGTTATAGAATATGATGAGTCAACTTTCACCAAGGTTACCAAGGCAAAAGCAGTCTCTGAATTACCCGGCTTTCTAGAGCAACCAGGTATCAAATGGATCCAGGTAACTGGAGTGCACAACTCTGAAATCCTGCGAGAGATCGGACAACAATTCAACATCATATCGCTTGACTTAGAAGACATTGCCAATACCACACAACGCCCAAGAATAGAAGAACGTGATGATTATATTTTGTTGGTATTCAAAATACTTCAGCTGAATCCCGAAAATCAAGAGGTAACAATCGAACAGGTTAGTTTAGTTTTAGGAGCCAACTTTGTCATCTCTTTTCATGAAACGACACCACATGATTTTGAGACCTTAAAGAGCAGAATTCTATCCAGCAAAGGGCGAATTCGAAAGATGAAAAGCGATTATCTAGCTTTCGCCATCATCGATATCATCATCGACCACTACTTCACACTTATTGAGGGGATAGGCGACAATATCGAAGAGATCGAAGAACAGCTGATCACCGCACCAGGACAAGAGATTCAAGAAGCCATCTACAAAACAAAAAGACGCTTAGGCTATGTCAAAAAAACCATCTGGCCTGCTCGCGAAGTTCTAAACCAAGTCTACAACTCCGATCATCAGCTGCTCAACTAAGAGACGAGGATGTATTTTAGAAACAACTACGATCACACCATTCAAATTATTGAAACGCTAGAGAGCCTTAGAGACCTTACCTCTGGAATGATGGACCTCTATCTCTCAACGGTAAGCTACAAGATGAATGAGATCATGAAAGTCCTAACGATATTTTCTGCCATATTTATTCCTCTAACATTCTTTGCCGGTGTTTATGGAATGAATTTCAAATACTTATCTGAACTAGAAGTTCGCTATGGCTACTTTATTTTCTGGGGCATCATGATCGTAATCACGGCATTTATGCTGCTGTTTTTCAGACGAAAAAAATGGCTTTAGACGAAAACCGACAGATCAATAGAAACAAACCACTATCTTTAGGCTTTAAAATAACCCCATAATCATGAGTCAACCAATCGTTACCGCAATCGCATCCTTTGGAATGTCAGGCACTGTCTTCCAAGGACCATCGCTGAAGATTTTTCCTGAGAAATACAAAATACACAAGATCTTAGAACGGACTAAAAATAGCTCCAGTCAGCGATATCCTGAAGCCACCATCGTCCGGTCATACGATGAGATACTGAACGATCCGGCTGTTGAACTCGTTCTGGTCAACACTCCAGACTTCTTGCATTTTGAGATGGCAAAGCAAGCTATTGAAGCGGGAAAACATGTGGTGGTAGAGAAGCCATTTACCAAAACAAGTGAAGAAGCTAGAGAGCTAATCGCCTTAGCGAAGAAAAAAGGGGTTCTACTAACAGTTTATCAAAGCAAGCGATTAGACAATGGGTTTTTAACCTTACAAAAGATTCTTGAAGATAAAATGCTAGGCAGAGTGGTAGAATACGAAGCACACTACGATCGCTATCGGAACTACATCCAAGAAGGCTCCTGGAAAGAGGACGGCGATGAGCGTACCGGCGTATTATTTAATTTAGGATCCCATATTGTCGATCAGACCTTAGTGCTATTCGGTATTCCAAAGGCAGTAACGGCTCACCTCAACGTCTTACGCACGGGTGGTCGAACAACAGATAATTTTGATATTCGTTTACATTATGACAAGTTCAGTGCCATCCTTCGCTGCTCCTATTTAGTGCGCGAAATGGGACCACAGTATATTGTCCATGGCACAGAAGGGTCATTTGTCAAGATGGCTACTGATCCACAAGAAGAGATGCTAAAGTTGCATCACCTTCCTAACGAGCCCAAGTGGGGTGAAGATAAACCTGAAGACTGGGGAACACTTAATACAACGGTCAATGGCCTCCATTACCAAGGAAAGGTTGAGACTATACCAGGTGACTTAGCCGGTTTTTATGCGAAACTGCATGGAACGATTCGGGAAGGGAAAGAGCTCTTTGTAAAGCCCGAAGAGGCCTTAACTGTCATTCGAATACTCGAGGCTTGCCTAGAGAGCAATCGCCTGAAACAGACGGTTCCATTTGCAGCTGAATAAGATTTCAGTATGATAAAGACTATAAAAAAATCCGGAAAGAATTTTCCGGATTTTTTTATTAGAATAAGATTGTAATTACTTACTCTCCTAGTTTTTTATAGCGAATACGATGGGGGGTACTATCGCCCAGTCGTTTCTTCTTATTTTCTTCGTATTCGGAATAGCTTCCTTCGAAGTAATAGACTTGTGAATTTCCCTCAAAAGCTAAGATATGCGTGGCAACGCGATCTAAGAACCAGCGATCATGGGAGATCACTACGGCACAACCGGCAAAGCTATCCAAACCCTCTTCGAGTGCTCTTAAAGTGTTTACATCAATATCATTGGTTGGCTCATCGAGGAGCAGCACATTTGCTTCTGACTTTAATGTCAAAGCGAGGTGAAGTCTATTCTTCTCTCCCCCTGATAATACGCCACATTTTTTCTCTTGATCGGCACCACTGAAATTAAATCGTGAAACATAAGCACGTGCATTGGTCATGCGACCACCCACCATCACCTCATCGGTTCCGCCGGATAACACCTGATAGACTGTTTTATCGTTAACAATCGCTTCATGACCTTGATCAGCATAGCCAATTTTCACGGTCTCACCAACAGAAAAACTACCCGAATCAATCTTCTCAAGTCCGAGGATCATCCGGAACAAGGTTGTTTTACCTGCACCATTGGGCCCGATAACACCTACGATACCATTGGGCGGAAGGACAAAGTCAAGGCCCTCAAACAACAAGCGATCGCCATAGGCCTTTGAAACGCCGTGTGCTTCGATAACCTTATCACCCAAGCGAGGTCCATTCGGGATAAACAGCTCTAGTTTATCCTCTTTCTGCTTCACATCTTCGTTCAATAATTTCTCATAAGCACCCAGTCGAGCTTTTGATTTAGCTTGACGAGCTTTTGGACTCATCTTCACCCACTCTAGTTCTCGCTCAAGTGTTTTACGACGTTTAGAAACACCTTTCTCCTCCATTTCTAACCGTTTAGACTTCTGTTCAAGCCAACTTGAATAGTTGCCCTTCCAAGGAATTCCTTCTCCCCTATCGAGTTCCAGAATCCAACCTGCCACATTGTCTAAGAAATATCGATCATGGGTAATACAGATCACTGTTCCTTTATATTGCTGCAAATGAAGCTCTAACCACTCCACAGATTCTGCATCAAGGTGGTTGGTTGGCTCATCAAGCAATAAAATATCGGGTTGTTTAAGCAATAAACGACAAAGAGCTACTCGGCGCCTCTCTCCTCCTGACAGCACTTTAACCGAGGTATCACCATCTGGACAACGCAGAGCGTCCATCGCGCGTTCTAACCGATTATTTAGATTCCATGCATCGGTAGCATCAATTTTTTCTTGCAATACCGCTTGACGATCCATCATCTTATCCATAACATCTGGATTCTCATAGACCTCAGGTAGTCCAAACTTCTGATTGATCTCCTCATATTCCTCCAGAATATCAACAATATCTTGAGCCCCTTCTTGAACGATGCCCATTACTGTCTTCGTATCATCTAATTCAGGCTCTTGCGACAAATGACCCACGGTATATCCAGCAGAAAATGCCAACTCACCGTTAAAATCTTTCTCTAGACCTGCGATAATTTTCAAAAGTGTTGACTTACCAGAACCGTTTAAACCAATGATCCCAATCTTAGCTCCCAAATAAAACGAAAGTGAGATATCTTTAATAACTGTCTTCTGTGGTGGGTAAGTCTTGCTTACCTTATACATTGAGAATATAACTTGCCTATCTTCTGCCATGATTTTACTTTTTTATTTGAGTCCCAAAATTCGTATTTTTAATCAGATTTGACAATTTATTTTTGAGTTATTCCTATTTATTGTGAAAGTAGCAGGTAAAATAGACCATCTCACTTCTCCAACTGTGAAAAACTCAAGATTCACAGAAATAAACTAAGTTTGTCAAAGGGTTTCTAAACTTGAAAATTATGAAAAAATTTCTTTCCATCGCGGTCATATCAATCTTGCTTTTCTTCGCGCTATCCATTTACTGGAAATATAGCTTTACCTATAGTGATGGTTACAGGGCTGGATTGCTGCAGAAATTTTCACGAAAAGGGAATCTTTTTAAGACTTATGAAGGTGAGATGATCTTAAGTAGTGTTCAAAGTAACGCAAATGTGGCCATTGCATCGGAGAAATTTCTATTCTCAGTTACAGATCAGAAGGTAGCTCAAGAAATTGAGAAAGCGCAAGGCCAATCAATAATTGTGCATTACCGTGAGAAAAATGGAACCCTGCCTTGGAAAGGTGAGAGTCATTATTTCGTCGATAGCATTAAGATTGCGCCATCTTCAAATCATGGTTTTCGCTAATTCTCTTTTCCTAAAACACAATTAAGAAGTTCGTCTATAACTGATAGCTCAGTGTGTATTTTCCACTCTCGAGGCTCACTAAATTAGAATCCTGAGATCCGAGAGCTACAGATTTCTCATTTAAAGTATATGCTTTCGTACCAGCCTTTAAGACAACCTTTGCAAGACATCCAACTGGAACTTCAACCTCTATCTTGAGTATTTTGTTCTCTATTGCCCAGTTAACAGCAAGCTTTCCGTTCGGTGTCTCTTTCGTTGATTTTGCCCACGTAACTCCAGTAGGAATCTGAGGATCAATAAACACCTGAGTATATCCAGGATAATTATCATCTGGACGAATGCCTCCAACTGCTTGATAAAACCAGGAGCCAATACCATTGTAGCAATTATGAATTCGACTTCTCTGTCCAGACCAGTGTTCCCAAGTTGTGGTAGCACCTTGATCGATCATATATAAAAACCCAGGGTAATCAGGTTTTTTCAACATGTTATAATACAGATCGACCGCTTTATTTTTAACAGCCCACTCCGTAAAGATTGGAATTCCAACTAGACCAGTTGCAATGTGGCCACCGCGCTTCACCACAATTTCGTTTTGAAGGGACTGGGTCACCTTGGAGATCAAAGAGTCCGGAACTAGGTTTGTTAAGAGTGGATAGCTATTGTCTATTTGTGATCCGCTGGCATAGCTATATTTTGCGGAATTAAAATAGGCCTGATGAATTTGTTTTTTGAGCTTCTCATTTTGCAGAGCATACTTTTGGGCATCCTCTTTCTTACCCAACAAGTTTGCGATCTTTTCCATTTTCTCCAAACTTTGACTAACCACACAGTTATCGACTAAGTTGATGGATCCCTTATCTTTTTGATCAACCCCTTCAGGCACAGCCCAATCACCCAAATACCATCCTCTATAATTAGTCTCTGGCCAAGGTTGAAGTAAGCCATCTGGCGAATATTTTGATACATAACCAAGCCACTGCTGCATAACTGGGTAGTATTTCTCCAATACCCGAGCATCGCCATAGTTCAGGTAAGTTTTGTAAGATGCGGTGATCATAAAAGCGCACCAATAAGGACCACCACCCGCAGGATAAGGACACGGCGCTGTGTGAGGCATTCCGCCATCTTCGTTCACGCAATCACCCCATGCTTGTAGCCAATTTGAATAGAGTGGACCTAAGTCAAACATCGTCTGAGCCGTTAAGGTAGAAGCATTGCCATCTCCGCCATAACCAAGGCGTTCTAGCTGAGGACAATCAACTAAATAACCACCAATACTGAGGCATTTCAGTGTATAGAAAAGCATGTCGTGGATAGTATTTAGATCTTTGTCTGAGCAAGCGAATGTTGCTGCTGGTTTATAATCCGTATGCACAAGGAAAGCTTTAAAATTCTCCTTTCTAGGCTCCACCTTGAGATTGCTGATTTTTAGGTAGCGGAAACCATGATAATTAAACTTACTCTTGAAAATCTCAGCTCCTGAACCCCTCGCAACATAAGTATCTTCTTGGTGCTGCGAAACGAATTTTCCATCTTTCTCCAGATGATCAGTATATTGAAGAATAACCTCTTGACCTGCTTTTAATCCATCAAATTTAACCTCCGCAATACCACTTAGTGTGGTTCCCATGTCGACCAACCAGGTTTTATGACCAAATGACTTCACATTTACTGCATCCACCTCACCTTGAATCTTATTGACTTCCACGGTCTGAGGTGTGACTAGATGCTTTGGAATATTTGCAATATAGACTGGGCTCCAGGTTTCTTTCTCTAAAGAAGGACCAGTCAAATCAGCAAGTGTTGTATTTGCATTAATTTTCTCCCCTCCAAAATGTCCACCTTTCCCATTTTCTATAGCTGAATAACCACTAACTCTCCCCTTCCAAGTAGGACCAGTCGCACAAACGATATTCCATTTGCCATCAACTAATTCTTCTAACCTCGCTTTTACTAGGGGTCCTTTATATTCCACCCCAGGCAAATCAGCGGTATACCATCCACGTCCAAGCCATAGCACAAGGTCGTTATCTCCCTCTTTTAAGTATGAAGAGACATCATACGTTAAACTCAATGATCTTTTATTAAACTGGGAGACGGCAGGTGCCATTAGAGCATTTCCAACTTTTATCCCATTGATATAAACCTCATGATAGCCTAATGAATTAACATAAATCAATCGTTTAGTAGCTTTTCCAGACAACTTGAAATGAGTGGTTAACAAAGGGCTTTCTGGGTTACCTGCGGATATTGGAAGGCCAATATAATTAGCCTTCCAGTCTACGTCAGCAAGCAAGCCAACACTAAAACTGCCAGTCGAACTCCAATCAGAAGCCTGTTCATTCTGGTCCCAGACACGAACTTTCCAATAGACTAAAGACCTAGAATCTAACTGTTTTCCTCCCCATACAATGATCCCCTTGGTAGCAGAAGTCAATTTCCCAGAAATCCATAAATCTGCTGATTGTTCAGTAAGTAAAGTGCTATCTGAAGCAGCAATAATCTGGTAAGCATTTTGGCGAGTGCCATTTTGACTTGAAGCTATTTTCCAACTCAATCCTGGCTTGATCGTTGCAATACCAAATGGATTTGTTAAGCCTTCGCAATGCAAATCGTACAGAGATAATTTCTCTTGACCGGACGAAAAGGCAGAAAAGCCAATTAAAAGAAAAATTTGAAGGCAAAAAAATAGTTTAAACATATCAGTTCGATTTAGATAGATGCAATTTAGAGCTTACAATACGAACTCAATCCAATTAAAACTATACAATTCTGTTTAGAGAATAAATAGTACAACTCCCTAGAATAACTTAAAAACAGTCATTTAGAACAATATTTAGAACTTTAAAATTGAGATCAAGTATTAGGTTAATTAGGTTGTTAATGATACAAATTAAATTCCATGGTTCAAAAAAGTGACGCAGTATTTATCATGAAGAATCGATCAGTTATTAAATCAAAACCGAATACGAACAATCGGGCATGGTAGTTGTTAAGAAAGTATAGTTAACTTAAAAAATAGTAAAAACACAATGAGTACAGCAAAATTGTTTACCAAATACACCCTTGGGAATATCGAACTAAAAAATCGCATTATTATGGCACCTATGACACGCTGTCGTGCCATAGGAAATCTCCCAAACGATTTAATTGCAACTTATTACGAACAAAGAGCAGGTGCAGGACTTATCATCACTGAAGGAGCAGCACCTTCCCCAAATGGACTTGGCTATTGCCGTATTCCTGGATTATTCAATGAGGCACAAGCGGAAGGTTGGAAAAAAACGACCGATGCCATTCATGCAAAGGGAAGTGCAATTTTTGTACAACTGATGCATTCTGGTCGAATTAGTAGTTCGCACAACTTACCTGAAGGGGCGATTACACTAGCTCCATCGGCCATAAAAGCAGCCGGTCAGATGTGGACAGACGCACATGGAATGGTTGATTTTGATGAGCCCAAAGCAATGACTTTAGCAGAGATACAAGCAGCGATTACAGAATATGAGCAATCAGCCCTTTTGGCAGTCAAAGCAGGCTTTGATGGCGTGGAGTTACATGCTGCAAATGGTTATTTATTAGAGCAATTCATCTCGCCAATTAGTAATCAACGGACTGATGAGTATGGCGGAAGCGTAAAAAACAGATGTCGCTTTGTACTGGAAGTTATCGACCGCGTGATCAAAGCTACAGGAGCAAATAGAACAAGTATTCGTCTATCCCCATTTGGCGTGGCCAGCGACATGCCTCATTATCCAGAGATCGAAGAGACTTACACCTATCTTGCTGAACAACTTAACGACAGAGGTATCATCTATATCCATTTAGTAGATCATAGTGCCATGGGTGCTCCAGCAGTTCCTTTCAGCATTAAAAATACGATCCATACAAAATTCAAAAACACCCTAATCCTTACCGGTGGGTATAACCTGCAAACTGCAGAACAAGATCTTCAAAGCAACAACACAGACCTCATTGGTTTCGGCAGACAGTTTATCAACAATCCTGACTTAGTAGAACGACTTGAAAACAACTGGCCTTTATCTGAGACCTTAGATTTCGACACATTCTACTCTGCTGGCAAAGAAGGCTTTATCGACTACCCTTCTTATTCAAACTAGGTTAGAAACCGCACTTTTATCGACTGAAATGCCGTGAGGTCTTTGCAGATCTTTGTTATCCAATTACGGATGATGAATTTATGCAATAGCCTTGCGGCATTTTACATTCATTGAATTCCCAAACACACTTCAACCTTTCGAATTAAAAAGTTAAATTTGACCAAAATTAACTTTATGATTAAATCAATGACCGGTTATGGGAAAGCAGAATGCGAGCTAGCCCAGAAAAAAGTAACCATTGAAATTAAATCGCTTAACAGTAAACAGCTCGAATTAAACACTAGAATGCCAAGTGTTTATAGAGAGAAAGAACTTGAAATCAGACGAGAGCTATCCGACAAACTAATTCGGGGCAAAGTTGATTTCAGTCTGTTTATTGAATCGTTGGGAGTCGAGAGTAACAGTGCCATAAATGGTTCACTCGTAAAAAGTTATTTCAGTCAACTTTCTGCCATCAGTGCCGACCTAGGTGTTCCAATTAACGAGCACACTTTACAGATCGTCATGCAATTGCCTGAAGTTGTGAAGATGACTCGTGATGAATTGAACGAGGACGAATGGAAAATTATCCAGAAAGGAATTGCAGAAGCAGCAGCAGCTTTAGAAAATTTCAGAATTCAAGAAGGCGACTCCCTAGCAAAAGATCTAATAATTAACATAAATAATATCACCTCCCTTTTGGAGCAAGTGGCACCTTTTGAGCTTGAACGGGTTACTAAAATAAAAGAAAGAATTGCTGAAGGGTTGAAGGAGTTGTCATCACCTGATGGTGTCGACCATACTAGACTTGAACAAGAGATGATCTTTTATCTAGAAAAACTAGATGTCAACGAAGAGAAAGTTAGACTAAAAAATCATTGCGTCTATTTTCTTGAAACCATGGAACTCAATGAACCTACAGGAAAAAAACTAGGGTTTATTGCTCAAGAGATTGGCCGTGAAATCAATACATTAGGCTCAAAAGCCAACCATACGGAGATGCAAAAATTAGTTATCGGGATGAAAGATTCCTTAGAGCGAATTAAAGAACAACTGCTCAACGCCTTATAAAATCTTATCCGATTACGCTAAAAATATAAATGCAATGAGTGAGGGCAAAATGGTTATTTTCTCTGCTCCGTCTGGGGCTGGCAAGACAACAATTGTAAAGCATTTGTTATCCTTAGGCCTAAACTTTGCATTCTCAATTTCTGCGACTACCCGCAAACCTAGAGGGGTTGAAATAGATGGAAAGGACTATTATTTCTTAACTCCTGAAGAGTTTCAAAGCAAAATTAACAACCATGAATTTCTTGAGTGGGAAGAAGTTTATCCGGGATGTTTTTATGGAACATTAAAATCAGAAGTTGAGCGAATACTTCAAGCTGGCGGACATATCCTTTTTGATATCGATGTTGTAGGCGGAAGTAATATCAAAAAGCAGTATGGCGACAAGGCTCTGGCTGTTTTTATCCAAGCGCCATCTATAGAGGAGTTAAGAAACAGATTGCTAAATAGGTCTACGGATCATCCTGAAATCATTCAAGAACGCATTGCCAAGGCGGAGTTCGAGATGAGCTTCGTGAAACTTTTTGACATTGTCATAATTAACGACAGACTTGAAGATGCACTTTTAGAAGCTGAAACAAACGTGAATAGATTTTTAAAAGGGACAAATCAATAGCCTAACGGCCTAAAGTTTAAGATCACGTCTTTGATAAATAAACTTTAGTGTGCCGAAAACATAAATAGAATTCTATCCTGATCTTGATGAAAATAGCTATTTACGCTGGGTCTTTTAATCCGATACACAATGGTCATCTGGCTATTGCAAGGGAGGTTTTACATCAAGGTGCAGCAGAACAGGTTTGGTTTTTAGTTTCTCCACAAAATCCATTGAAAGTAAACAGTGATCTTTTGCCTGAGCAAGATCGACTAGAGATGGTTCGCTTAGCCATCGAGGAAGAACCCAATATGATTGTCAGCGATTTTGAGTTTCGGCTCCCTAGGCCTTCCTACACCATTCGAACCCTTGATGCACTTAAAAAAGATTTTCCAGAGCATCAGTTTGTATTACTAATTGGAGGAGATAACCTCTCGATATTTCATAAATGGGTCGAATACCAGCGGATTATTTCAGATTTTGGATTGATTGTTTATCCCCGACCAGGATATGAATCAGCAGATATCTTAAAATTTAAAAACACCACTTGCTTAACGGCCAAGCTATTAGATATTTCCGCTACTGAATTAAGAGAGAAAGCTAAAAAAGGTGAATCGATAGATTCTTTAACGCCTGCTAAGGTAGCCAATTACCTCCAGCGACTGCTTTAGATCAAAAGGCAAATATCAATACCACTTAAACGTTTTTATCCCAATCACAAAAGTAGCTACTCCAAATGTGGTCAGCATCACAGCTTCGCGCCAAACATCGATCAAAGTACCACCTTCATTGAAAATGATCCTAAAGCCATCGGCAATCATACTTAAGGGAAGGTACTGGATGACAGAGACTGTCCAGTCTGGGAAGTTATGGTAACTAAAAAACACCCCTGAGACAACCATCATAGGAGTCACAATCGCATTAATCATTCCGTTACCAACCTCAGAGCTAGCAGTGCGTGAGGAGATTAAGATGGCAATACCCGAAAAAGCAATATTTCCAGCCATAAATAAAATAATCAAGGCACTTACACTTCCTTGAATCTTCACATCAAAATAGATCCAAGCAAAGATAAATAGCAGGATAGCCTCAGCCAGGTTCATGAAAAAGCGAGCAGTTATTAAGGCAATTAAAAGATTTGTCTTTCGCATAGGCGTAGCTACCATTCTTCGCAAAAGTTTTTTCGATCGTCGATCAATGATGGTATAGCTAATGCCCCAACAGCAGGCCATCATAATTCCCATCCCCAATAATCCAGGAATTAGAAAATCGACATACCGAGATCCTTTGAGTGTCAATGGAACAATAGACTCTTGACTATTAACCTTCGCTTTCGATCCATTTTGTTCAAAATCGACAGCCAATTGATAAGCAGCTTTAGCATCCTGACTAGAAGGATCGAAGGAATATTTAGATCCCAAGTTTGAGTCTTCAATAATTACCGATACCTTCCCTTTTTTAAGCAGACGATACGCATTTGAAGATGAGGTTTCGAAAAAGCTCAACTGAGAATCCCCTAATTTTTCATTCTTTAGCGTCACCAGATAACTGCTATCTTGCTTGATACTGCATTCAGAAAGGGCCGTAAAGAGCTTACTTTTTTGGCCGTCATGAGTCTGTTCTGTCCGAACAAATGCTAGCTTAGCATGAACACCCGTTTTCTGTGTAAAAGCAATACCCAGTCCCCAAGCCATCAGGATTGGAAAAATAACACCCCAAAAGATCACTGCCGGTTCCCTAATAATCTCAGCAAAATGGGCGACGATTAGACGATAAAGCTGATGATTTGTAATTTTATTCATAGAGATGTCGGCCCGTTAGTGATATAAATAGTTCGTCAAGCGACCGGTGGCCACCACCAAGAGCTAATATTTCAGCCAGTGTTCCCTGAGCTAAGATGGTTCCTTTATCCATGATAATAATTCGATCACATAAATATTCCGCTTCCTCCATGTAATGCGAGGTCAGTATCAGTGAGGTATTTTGTGATTTCTTTAAACCTAACAAGATATTCCATATCTCACGACGAGCATTGGGATCGAGACCCGTTGTAGGTTCATCAAGCAATAAGATTTGTGGTTTATTCAAAAGTGCCACCCCTAAAGCTAGACGCTGACGCTGACCTCCAGAGAGATTATCCACAAAAGCTTTTTTCTTATCTTCTAATCCAATTAAGGCAAAAACCTCATCAACCCGATGGGCATCAAGCTTATAGAAACTAGCAAAAAGACGCATGGTCTCATATGCGGTGAGCTTATCCATAAATCGAGTCTCTTGCAAGGAAAGTCCGATCAGTTGATGCAATTCATATTGGTGGTTTTTCCACTGCATACCTGAGATAAAGATCTCCCCTTCATCGGGATTCTGAATCCCTTCAACCATCTCAACCAAGGTTGTTTTTCCCGCACCATTGGGACCTAACAAGGCAACAAATTCTCCGGGTTTAATCGTAAGGCTCACACCCTTAACCGCATGAACATCTTTAAATGATTTCTTTACGTTACGTACTTCAACAATATATGGCGCCTCAATCATTTGCTCAATGAGATTATATTTTCACGAAGGTAAAATTATCCAAATATTTAAAAGAATGATTTTAAAAATTAAAATTATTTTGGTGTTATTAGATTGTTAACTCACCCCTTATCTTTCCCGTTTTTTCTTATTTTTGTCTGCAACCGAATCAATTATGCGGAGCAGGAGAGATGCCAGAGTGGTCGAATGGGACGGTCTCGAAAATCGTTGTACTGGTAACGGTACCGGGGGTTCGAATCCCTCTCTCTCCGCACATTATCGCAAATCAAAGAAATGAACAAAGCAATTAAAAGTCGTTAAATAGTGATCCATCAATAAACAATCAAATCTTAAAAATTTATTTTATCCTTGCCAAAATTCACACGTATGAGATCAAAAAAATTAAACATGAAATTACTTATCGGAATTGGCTTTATTCTATTGTCTGCTACAAATCAAATCGAAGCGCAAACAGGGGCTTCGAAAGAGAATAAAGCACCAAAATTAGTCGTAGGTATTGTGGTCGACCAGATGCGTTACGATTACCTCTCGAAATACTATGCCAAGTTCTCAGAGAATGGCTTTAAGAAGCTAATGAACCAAGGGTTTAATTGTAAGAATACAAATTACAACTATTCACCAACCTATACTGGACCAGGTCATGCTTCGATATATAGTGGCACAACACCAGCTTATCATGGCATCATTGGAAATGACTGGTATGTGCGAGAGACGGGGAAAATGACTTATGTCACAGACGATGCAACAGAAAAAACTGTAGGCAGTTCAGCAGGAGGTGCTGGCAAAATGTCGCCACGAAACCTCTTGGCCTCAACGATTGGAGATGAGCTTAAACTATATTCAAATTTAAAATCTAAAGTTGTTGCAGTATCCTTAAAAGATAGGGCTTCAATCTTACCAGGCGGTCATCTCTCAGATGGTTCGTATTGGTTTGATTCTGGATCAGGTAATTTTATTACCTCGACTTATTACAAAAAAGAGTTGCCGGCTTGGGTGACTAATTTCAACGATAAAAAATTAGCCAGCGCCTACCTATCTAAACCTTGGAATACGTTGCTGCCGATCAGTCAATATACGGAGAGCGCAGCAGACGACAACCCGTATGAAGGTCTTTATGGGAAAGAGAAAAAACCCGTTTTCCCTCATGATCTGCCATCGATGTATTCCCAAAAAGATTTTGGCATCATTCGCTCAACACCATTTGGCAATTCAATCACCAAAGATATCGCGATAGCAGCTTTAAAAGGGGAAAATCTTGGTAAAGGACCGTATACTGATTTGTTGGCAATAAGTTTTTCAGCAACCGATTATGTAGGTCACAAAATGGGGCCTCAATCGGTGGAAGTGGAAGATACATACCTTAGACTAGACCGAGATATTGCTGAACTGTTAACCGTTCTTGAAAAAAATTATGGAAAAGAAAATCTACTCGTATTTCTAACAGCCGACCATGCAGCTGCCTATGTGCCAGCGGAACTAACTGACAACAAGATGAATGCAGGCTATTTTAATGGATTTGCATTTAAAGATTCAATAAAAGGTTATCTCAATAAAGCATTTGGCGATACTAGTCTAGTATCGTTTGCGATCAACAACCAAATTTACCTGAATCACACCCGTATTCAGGAGAAAAATTTAGATCTTAAAACAATCACATCGCAATTATCAAATTATGTTTTGAATTTTAATGGGGTAGCAAATGTTTACACGGCAGAACAATTAAATGGTGACGTCTTAAAAAACAAATCGGCAGAATTAATTCAAAACGGATTTTATCGCAAAAGGTCGGGTGATCTAGCTATCTTGCTTGAGCCAGCATGGCTTGAAGAGGTTTCAACAACTGGCACCACCCACGGAAGCACCTATACATATGACACACATGTACCCTTGCTCTGGTATGGCGGACAGATTAAAGCGGGCTATACTTCCGCAGCTATTGAAATCACCGATATTGCGCCAACAATTTCGGCTCTATTGAATATTATGGCACCGAATGCAAGTATTGGTAAACCCATTCTCAGCATTACCAAATAGTTAAATAAGAAATATCGAAAGGAGAAATAAGTCTCCAAGAATGATTAATTTCAATGACGCCGAACTACTTAAATGAATCTTTCTCCTGAAACGTATGCTGATGTGATCCTGCCGCTCCCCTTGGCAGGATCATTCACGTATACGATACCAGAGGAACTTGAAGGCCAGATTCAGCCTGGAATGCGCGTAATTGTGCAGTTTGGAGCAAAGAAATTCTACTCGGCATTGGTTCATAAGATTCATCATCAAAAGCCTATCAATTATCAAACAAAACCCATCGAGTACACCATTGATTCGAAACCTATTATTGCCAATTCGAGTTTTGCCTTCTGGGAATGGATTGCAGGATATTATCATTGTACGTTGGGTGAAGTTCTGAAGGCCGCCCTTCCTTCGGGCTTGAAATTAGAGAGCGAAACGAGAATTAATTTCAATGCGGATTTTATTGAACAAGAAGAGACTAAGCTAACTCCCAAAGAACAACTTTTATTTGAATTGATTCGAGAAAAACATAGTCTATCGATTTCAGAGTTGAATAATTCATTGCTAAAAAAAGGGTCGTTGGTTGTGGTCAAAGAATTACTGCAAAAAGGGGCAGTCTCTATTGAAGAGGAGATGAAAGAGAGTTATCGACTAAAAACGCAGACTTATATTGCGCTCCACGAAAATTTAAATACCGAATTAAAAGTCGGCAACGCCTTAGATTCCATCAAGAAAATCGCCCTACAACATCAGTTATTCCTCGGATTTCTTGCTCTTGCAGAGGATCAAAAATTTGAGCACCACGAAGGAATTTTAAAAAAAGATTTACTCAGTCATACTAGCATATCAGTCGCTGTGCTTCAGGGGCTAATCAAAAAAAATATTTTCATTGCGATTGAGAAAACTGCCGATCGACTGGCCTCCTTTGATGGAGAACTAAAAGCCATTTCGCAGTTAAGTGAGGCGCAAACAGAGGCATACGATGCCATCAAATCTTGGTTCGAACAGAAACCCGTAACCTTACTCCATGGAGTTACCTCAAGCGGTAAAACGGAGATTTATATTAAACTTATTCAAGAATGTCTAGAACAAGGAAAGCAAGTTTTGTACTTACTTCCAGAAATTGGATTGTCGACGCAGATCATTGGTCGACTAACCCGTGTTTTCGGAGATAAAGCGGGTATTTATCACTCAAAATTCAGCGATTCAGAACGCGTAGAGATCTGGAATAAAGTGCTGAATTTCGGTCAGATGAGAGATGACAAAAAAACGGAGGATGATTATCAACTTATCGTTGGAACACGATCTTCCTTATTTTTGCCATTTACCAATTTAGGCTTAATTGTCATTGACGAAGAGCATGAAAATAGTTTTAAGCAATACGATCCCGCTCCCCGCTATCATGCTCGTGATGCAGCAGTTATTCTTGGTCATCTTCAGAATGCTCCAATATTATTAGGCACGGCTACCCCTGCGGTTGAGACCTACTTTAATGCTCAATCTGGAAAGTTTGGGTTAGTCACCTTAAGTGAACGCCATCAGAAGATTGAGATGCCTGAAATCTTAACAGCTGATTTCAAAGACGCTTATCGAAGAAAGCAAATGAATTCGCATCTGACGCCGCTGTTATTTTCAGAAATGACTGAGGCATTAGAGCGTAAAGAGCAGATCATATTATTTCAAAACAGAAGAGGTTTTTCACCTTTTGTTGAGTGCCGTCTTTGTGCTTGGATCCCCAAATGTGCCCACTGCGACGTGAGCTTAACCTATCATAAGCACAATAATTCATTAGTTTGTCATTATTGTGGCTACTCAATTAATCACCCTGGCGCATGCTCAAGCTGCGGAAATAAAGAACTTACAAACAAAGGCTTTGGGACCGAAAAAGTAGAAGAAGATCTGCAATCCATATTTCCGGATGCAAAGATTGATCGCATGGATCTTGACACCACACGATCGAAGCATGGGTTCGAAAAGATCATCAAGCGCTTTGAGAACAAAGAAATAGACATCCTCATTGGAACACAAATGGTGACCAAAGGATTAGACTTTGAAAATGTAAGTATCGTAGGGATTCTTAATGCCGATAACCTATTAAATCAGCCGGATTTCAGGGCGTACGAAAGAAGCTATCAACTCATGGCGCAAGTTGGTGGTCGAGCAGGGAGAAAAAACAAACGCGGGAAAGTGATCATCCAAACCTCAGAGCCTACCCATCCAATCATTCTAAACGTTCAGAATAACGATTATGAGGCGATGTACCGAGGGCAAATTGCAGAGAGAGAGCATTTCAAATACCCACCTTTTCATCGAATGATCGGCATTACACTAAAGCATAGAGACAAAAAGGAACTTGATCGAATCACAGACGAACTTTCGAATAGACTTCGCGAACGATTTGGGACTAGAATACTCGGACCAGAGTATCCACTAATCAACCGGATAAAACTACAGTATATCAAGCAGATATGGATAAAAATAGAGCGCGAGATTTCTGTGGTTAGTGCCAAGAGACAGATGCAAGAAATTCTGGATCAAGTAAAATTACGTGACGGTAATAAGGCAATCCAAATCGCGATTGATGTGGATCCAATCTAACAAGAAACCTTGAAATACCTATCGCTTTCGAGCCAAAAACAAATCATATCAATCTATTTATCAACACTATAAGAACTAATTCAAATTAGAAATAGAAATAATTTCATTTTTTTAACATCGGATTAGAGCCAATTGAAAAGGAATGTCAGCTAATTCGGGTTAAAATGCTAAATTTGAACCGATCTTAAAAAAAATAACTTCAATGGCAAAAGTAATTGCGATAGCAAACCAAAAAGGCGGAGTAGGAAAAACGACAACAGCGATCAATCTCGCTGCTAGTCTTGCTGTTTTGGAGTATCGAGTATTGCTTATCGATGCCGATCCACAAGCAAATGCAACCTCAGGAGTTGGCTTTGATGTGCGCAATGTCAAGACTAGTATTTACGAATGTGTGGTTGATGATGTGGATCCGAGGTCAATTATTTTAAATACCAAAACGCCAAACTTTGATCTTTTGCCTTCTCATATCGACCTTGTTGGTGCAGAGATTGAGATGCTTAATCTTCCTAATCGGGAGAAAGTTCTGAAGCAAGTGATTGATAAAATAGCGAGTGATTATGATTTTATATTGATCGATTGCTCTCCATCACTTGGCTTAATAACTGTGAATGCATTAACGGCAGCAGATTCAGTATTAATTCCGGTGCAATGCGAATATTTTGCCCTTGAGGGATTAGGAAAGCTGCTCAATACAATAAAGATTATTCAAAGTCGACTTAATCCAGAGTTGCAGATTGAAGGATTCTTGCTCACCATGTTTGATTCGAGGCTGAACTTATCGAATCAAGTTTACGAAGAGGTAAAGAAACACTTTCAAGAGATGGTTTTTGAAACCGTAATAACGAGAAATATCCGACTTTCTGAGGCTCCAAGTTATGGTCTGCCAGCAGTCGAATATGATATCACCTCAAAAGGAGCTCAGTCGTATCTTAATTTCGCGCGCGAGTTATTGCAAAATAACAACATGACGAAGATGGATCAGGCTGAAAAACTAGAACTATAATTTAAAGATATTGGATTATGATAAAAAGAAACGCACTTGGAAGAGGCTTAGGGGCATTAATTGAAGGAAGTGACATGCCTGTTGGCGCTCCAGTTTCAAATGAGATAGCTATCAATGAAATAGTAGCTAACCCATTTCAACCGCGTATCCATTTTGATGAAGAGGCACTTTTTGATCTCTCGAACTCAATAAAAGAGTTGGGTATTATCCAACCAATTACTTTACGCAAACTTGCTGAACATAAATATCAGATCATTGCAGGTGAAAGGCGTTTTAGAGCCTCGAAAATTGCGGGATTAACAACTATTCCTGCTTTCATTCGTGAGGCAGGTGATGAGACGATGTTAGAAATGGCGCTTGTTGAAAACATCCAACGGGAAGATCTTGACGCCATTGAGATTGCCTTAAGCTACCAAAGATTAATCGACGAGTGCAATCTAACACAAGAAACTCTAAGTGAGAAAGTTGGGAAAAAGCGGTCAACTGTCTCAAACTATTTGCGCTTGCTTAAGTTGCCAGCCACCGTGCAAAAAGCGATCAGAGAGCAAGAGATCACCATGGGACATGCCCGTGCTTTAGTAAACATTCCTGAGCCGGAAACACAGATTATGATCTACAGGCAAGTTGTCAAATACGATTTTTCTGTAAGAAAAACAGAAGATATTGTTAGGAAAATCAACTTAGAAGATAGCGAAGATCAAGCTAAAGGTAAAAAATCAGCGCCGTTCCCAGATGAATACCGAGAGCTAAAAAATCACCTCACTAATTATTTTAGGACGAATGTAGTCTTTAAGATTAATGATCTAGGGAAAGGTAAAATCGAAATTCCATTTGGAGATCCTAAAGATCTTGAGCGGATCATTGGAATATTTGACAAGCTAAATCTCTGAAAAAAATAGTGCAGACAAGCATGCTGAGAACTATTCTTGCAGGACTTTTTATTCTAGTCATTCTAACAACGGGTAATCTAGCATCGACTGCTCAACCGTTGAAAATATCGAATGATAGTCTTAAGGTGACAGCTCCGGCTCCAAAGGTGCAAAGATCCCCAAAGAAAGCCTCAATCTATGCCGCACTGATCCCTGGTTTAGGTCAGATATATAACAAGAAATATTGGAAATTGCCCATCGTATATGGAGGATATGCAGGATTAATCTATGTTTTAGGATGGAACAACAACAACTATTCCGACTATGCACAAGGCTATCGAATTATTGCTCAATATACTAACGCTGCCAGTTTAAAAACCGACGAGCGACTCTTTTTAACCAATTTGATTAAAAATCCATCCATACAATTAGATAATCCAGCCACATTTACATACATCTCAGATCAATTAAAAAGCGGTAAAGATTTCTTTCGTCGCAACAGAGACCTTACAATCATCTGCATTGCTATGATGCATGTATTGAGCATTATAGATGCGAGTGTCGATGCCAATCTATTTGATTTCGACATCAACAACGACATTAGCATGAGGATTGAGCCGATGCCAATCAATGTAGGGACTCAAAACACAGGAATGGGAATTAATGTAGCTATTCACTTTTAACACGTTCAAATCATGAAACAGATCTTTCAACTCATAGTTGCCATTACCCTTTTGACTTTAAACACCAAGAGTTACAGTCAAACATCAGAGGCACAGGTTAAGCCTGAATCGATAACCTCAGGAGTCCAGCCAGTAGATTCAGTCAAAATAAACCCTTCTGGTTTAAATTTCAATGACAATATTGACACGATTCTTTCGGATAAGCTAGACTCCATGATGCACACCTGGTACGTAGAGAATTCTTTTCCTGTAGATAGTATCAATGCAGCCTATGCAGCCGATTCACTCCAACAAGCATTGCCAGATTCGATCTACATTCAACGTTTGCAGAGTCTTGATTCCTATATCGCTCTGCCATACAATGACATGGTTCGGAAATTAATTAATTTTTATTTTAATCGAAGAAAAGGGATGGTTTCAGTGATGATGGGATTGACAAATTACTACTTCCCTTTATTTGAAGAAACATTGGCAAAATATGATCTCCCAGCTGAATTAAAATACCTTCCAATCATTGAATCTGCGTTAAATCCAAAGATTGTTTCTAGAGCAGGAGCATCGGGACTTTGGCAATTTATGTATGGCACTGGAAAGATGTATGGATTAGAGATTAATTCATATATCGACGAACGAAACGACCCTATTAAATCAACCGATGCCGCTGCTCGATATCTCAGAGACCTCTATGCAATCTATGGTGATTGGCATGTTGTTATTGCAGCCTACAATTGCGGACCAGGAAATATCAATAAGGCCGTACGTCGTTCGGGAGGAAAACAAAGCTATTGGGAGATCTATGCTCAGCTACCCAAGGAAACAAGAGGGTATATCCCAGTTTTTATTGCAGCCAATTACGTGATGAATTTTGCCAAGGAGCATAATATCGCAAGCGCCAAGCCTATATTCACCCTTCTAACCGACACAATTGTTGTGACATCATATTTACATTTCGAGCAGATCTCAAATACTCTTCAGATTCCAATCGAAGAGATAAGACAATTAAACCCACAATACAAGCGAGATATTATTCCGGCAAAACCAGATAAGGAATTGGTGTTGAAGTTACCTATCGATAAAATATCCCCTTTCATTGATGCACAGAATCAAATATTTGCCTTTGATAGAGATAAATATTTTCCTGACAACCAATTAGTCCCAATAAAAGACGATCGTGGTTATCGATATGCTGATACAGGTGGTAAACGGAAAATTTATTATACCGTGCGTGGCGGAGACAAACCCAATTCGATTGCTGCGAAATATAAAGTTGAGGTTAGCGATATCAGCGAATGGAATCATCTAAAGCACAATCGCCTTAAAGTTGGGCAGCGCCTAGTCCTATTTGTCGATTCCAAACAGTCAAAAACTGCAGCGGCTAAAGAAGAACAAAAAAAGAAAGCTACTGAAACAAAAAATGAGGTTGTGAAAGAAACAACAACCGCATCAACTGATGGATTTACCTATTACACAGTTCGCAATGGAGATAACTTAAGTAAAATTGCCAAACAATTTACTGGAGTCACGGACGCCGAAATAAAAACGATAAATAACATTAAGAACGAAAAAAATCTTGTGATCGGTCAGAAATTAAAAATACCGATAAAAAGCTAATCATCAAGTTGCCACTCGTTCTAAGTTATGGTTTAGACTCTGATATTCCCAAGGTTAAGTTACCAGAAAATACGATGTTAGCCTTCACAGACTTTGGGGTCAAGTAGAGATCCGACACTCTTAGCTTAGTTAATTTTCCTTGGAGCTCAAATCCAAATGCTAGAGGATAGTGAGTAATTAACTTTTTTATCTGAGACTCCACATCCAAAACATTTGATCGAAAAGGAATTGCCAAGGAAGAAGTTATTGACCGTTCAATTTTCCCATTAAAAAGCCATTTTGATGATTTCAGCAAGAGGTTATGAGTCTTCAAATCGAACTTCAGATCTTTTATTCGAAGGGTCGTATCTTCAGCATTAAAATAGGGCACTCCAGTCAGATATAACAACCCATTTATACTTCCAGTGACCTTTGTTTCAACGACCATCCGCTGATAGTTACCATACACTCTGAAGTTTTCAAATTTTAATTTCCTAGAACCAAAAACAAAAACCGAGTCGCTCAATTGGGTATTAAGCTCCCTATTAATGGTTGGGTAAGGAATGTCGGTTAATAAATTTATTTTAAACGTATCGCTCGCAGCTTTAAGAGGCAACATATCAGGCAATTTCGAGATTTTTGCACCATTGGGAGGAGTATCCATTATACAATCCACTTCGGAGGTTATGGCAGCACCAACTCTAATTAATCCTCCAGAACCCTTAACTGGCAGGACCGATATTGAGTTTGGAACGATCGACAACCAGGCATTGTAACTACCAGGAATTTTAAATGGGCTCCATAACATAGCCCACCCTTTCTCTGCAGAGGATCGAAAATTAAAATTAGAAGCAAATAGAGTATCTATTTGGGAAGAAAAGCTTTGAAGGTATGAGGGCAGAAGTAAATTAGCCACGAGGGTTATTGGTACGTCTACGGAGCCAATTTTGACAGCTGGCTTTTTGGTCCATGAGAAACCATCTGAAATTGTTTGGGTCTTAATGCTCCAATCTTGGCCGAGTGAGAGCTTTGTTTTATAGCGAAGTTTAATCTGTCCGGAATATTGCCACGAGTCAACCATCGGCAGATTGTATCCAAAAACTTTTACCCCTTTCTGAAAAGTTACCTGAGCAGGCAACTCCCAACTCAATTGATCCTGATCAAAGCTTAGCTTGATAGCGCCATCGCGTGAGGCTAAGAGTTTCAAATTATCATGATCGTGATCGAGGAAACTGGTATCTTGGTAAAGGATAGTTTCAACTTTTTGGTTGATTAACGACTCAAGTTTCGATGTTTTTATCTCTGCAAATAAATTAATTACAGAGATCTGAGGTTTTGAAACGACCGAAGCGTAATTCTCATCTGGACTTAGGGGTTTGAGCACCTGACATTGATCGAGTCCGAATAAACTCAGAACGCATAAGATCCAAACTAAAATACGTTGAAAGAAAGGTATCATAGGAAATTTTCGATCAAACAACATTAAACATTGGGACAGAAAGATCCTCAACCCTCATTCCAAGGCTAGAGTGCCGCAATTAATTCTTTAATTATCAAGCTCATCTTCGGCTCTGCCAGTCTGGCCACATGTTGAACTTCCTCGTGTGAAATTTCGACAATATGGCCTGGCACGCCGCTATCCGTAACGATAGAGATCCCAAAAACACGAATACCCATATGACGAGCCACGATTACTTCTGGCACAGTTGACATACCGATGGCATCAGCACCTAAGATGCGAAACATTTTATACTCAGCTGGAGTTTCAAAAGTAGGTCCAGTAACACCAATATAAACTCCCTCTTTCAGATCCAACTGATTCTTTAGGGCAATGTTACGTGCCAGACTCTGAAGTTGAAGATCATATGCCTGGCTCATATCAGGGAATCGAGGGCCCAATTGATCAAGATTTGGACCTGTCAATGGACTAAATCCAAACATGTTAATATGATCCGTAATCATCATCAAGTCGCCAACAGCAAAATCAGGATTTAATCCACCACACGCATTGGAAACTAGCAAGGTATTAATCCCTAAATCATTCATCACACGAACAGGGAATGTAACTTTGATCATGTCGTATCCTTCATAGAAATGAAAACGGCCTTGCATGGCGAGGATATATTTACCGCCAAGCTTTCCAAATATCAGTTTACCTTGATGACCTTCTACGGTAGACAATGGAAAATTAGGAATTTCAGAATAAGGTAAGGTTTTAATAATCTCAATCTCATTTACCAATCCACCAAGACCAGTGCCGAGTATAACCCCAATCTCAACTTTAATCCCAATTACTGTTTGAATAAAAGTCGATGTTTCCTTTATTTTTTTTAACATAATCAAAAACCTTTCTATTAAATTCGCTACCCTTATTGTTTAAGAAACTAATTCCTACTGGGATATAAAACATTTTTTGACGAATAAAATCTGGGATATCTTGCGTATCCCGAAATCGAACCATATCCTTCTCAGTGGTCACGATAATTTTATTTGCCCGTTCAATTTCATCAAATTTAGTACGAATACGATCTATATTTTTGGCTGTAAATTGATGATGATCAGGAAAGATCAGTTCAGTTATTTTAGTATGACTTTCCGACAAATACTGTTTGAGCGGTTTTGGATTTGCAATCCCTGTAACCAATAAGATCGAAGATCCCCCTTTGAGGTCTGCCGGGATATCAAACACATCTTCAGGAAAAACAGGCATTAATGAACCATAGGTAATGTTTGTAAAGAAAAGATCTTGGTAAGGCCGAATTTCAAGCTCTTTGGTAATAATGCGCTCATCAATGGGCTGTAGCTCTTTCGGACATTTAGTTACGATAATGATTGTTGCTCGATATTTATTAAACGCTGATTCTCGGAGGCGACCATGCGGAAGCAATGAATCTTTGGTAATTAACCGGTTATAATCGGTTAATAGAATATTGATACCGGGATTTACATATTGATGTTGAAATGCATCATCCAATAAAATCACATCTGGTTCAGGTATCGACTGTAGCATTTTAGTAATCCCGCGAACACGATTTGAGTCAACTGCCACTAGCAGATCATCAAATTTAAGTTTGATTTGCAGAGGCTCATCCCCCACTTGACGCACCGTAGAGGTACTTTCAACAAATTGAAAACCTCTAGTTTTTCGTTTGTAACCTCTACTCAACACTCCAACTTTAAAATTCGTCTTTAGCAATTGAGCGATGTATTCTGTATGCGGAGTTTTTCCAGTACCACCAGCCGTGATATTTCCAATGGAGATAACAGGACGATCGAACTCTTTAGACGATAGTATTTTAAGGTTGAAAAGCTCATTCCTGAGACTCACAAGCATCCCATAAAACAGAGACAATAATTTCAAAATGAGATACTTCATCCAAATAGATTAATTAATTTCTAAGTTATATGGCATTCTAGTATAGATACCATTGGCATGAGCTTCTCTTGAGAATTGTTCCCATAGATGAAACGAATCACCAAGCTTACTTTGTATCACGCTATTTTGAATTTTTGTTGAGAAACTCTTCATAAGTTCTTCAAATGTATCCTTTTGCTTTGGCAACTCTTTAATTCGGTATTGCTTGATGTGAGCTTTGCTAGCAGCTAGTTTAAGCGCCTCATTCAGTCCACCAAACTCATCTACCAATCCATTTAAGCGCGCATTCTCTCCACTCCAAACACGTCCCTGACCTATCGAATCGACATATCCAGATGTTTTATTTCGTCCTTTGGCAACATGCGTTATAAATGTATCATACGTCGACTCAACATACGATTGCATCAGGTTTCTTTCAAAAGGTGTCATCTTTCGAGTCATGGATGGCATATCAGAATGCTCATTGGTTGAAACATTGTCAAAAGTAATCCCAATTTTGTCAGTCAATAATCCACTTAAATTCGGGATTGTTCCAAAAACACCAATAGAGCCGGTGATGGTTGTTTGACTGGCCAAAATAGCATCTGCCCCGCAGGCAATGTAGTAACCACCAGAAGCGGCATAATCGCCCATAGAAACAATAACTGGCTTAACCTTCTGGGCTAGCATCACCTCGCGCCAAATAACTTCAGAACCATAAGCGGAACCACCTGGAGAATTGACTCGCAGAACGATAGCCTTCACGGCGGTATCCGTGCGAGCTTCCCTCACCCCTTTGGAGACCTCTTTTGAATCAATTGAATATGGACCATCAGATCCACCATCAATCTCCCCGAAGGCATATACTACGGCAATACGATCTTTTGCCAATCCACCAGTCTCGTAGGTCTTTGACACCTTATCATATTCGCCAATAGAAACAATTGGAATCTCGTCGTTATCACCTAAATGAGCAAGCTTACGAAAGTCTGCCAACACCTGATCTTTATACTTTAAATTGTCAAAAAATCTATGCTGCAAAGCTTTATCGGCCTTTTGAAAGGTCATCACTCCATCGGCAAAATTGTTCAGACTATCGACTGATATTTTTCGTTGTTCTGAGATCCCATTTAAAACATGATTCCAGATACTCTTGAGGTAAATGCTTGTCTGCTCACGATTTGCCTCACTCATTTTATCGAATAAGTAAGGCTCCACAGCGGATTTAAATTTATTGTTTTTACCCCTTACAACTTGCATTTCAATACCAAATTTATCAAATGCTTTTTTGAAAAAAGTATGTTCTGCATTGAGGCCTCTAAAATCGAACATACCCATAGGATTGAGCATTAAGCTGTCAGATACCGTAGCCAAATAATAGGCTTTTTGAGAAATCATATCCGAATAGGAATAGATAAACTTGCCTGATTTTTTAAAATCTTTCAAGGCATTTCGGATCTCTTCAACAGTAGCAAAACCTGCATTAATCTCAGAAAGCTCTAAATAAATACCTCGAATATGCTCATCCGCTTTTGCCTTCTCGATGCCACTAAGAATCTGATTTAACCCAACGGTATTCGACATTTTAATTCCAGGAATTTCGAGATCTTCAAACGGATTATTCGATTTGCGCTCCACGATTTTACCGTCCAACTTAATAACAAGCAATGTTTGACTCTTGATTGAGACAGACTGATCCTTGTAGGATGTAATCGCAGAGATCATACCAATCAATAAAAACAGCAGTAAGACAGATGCTACAAGGATGGCAAGAAGCGAAGCAAGGAAGGCTTTCCAGAAAATTTTCATACTAATTACTATAATGTATTGAAGGTATAATTTAAATAGTTATGAATTATCCTTACTATTGTTGTTCGTATAATATGCAAATCTATAAAAAATGGCTAATGTATTTATCCTTTTAGGTGGTAATGTGGGAGATAAGTCTAAAATATTTAATCTAACATCACAACAGATTGCCGACAAAATTGGACGAATAGCGCAAACCTCGGCTATTTACGCCACTGAATCATGGGGATTTAAAAGTGATCTATTTTGGAACCAACTTCTAATTGTAGATACGCCGCATAATCCTCACGAGGTACTTAGGCTGACCCAGATCATAGAAATGGAGTTAGGCCGAACAAGCAAAGGGGAGATTTATGAGAATAGGACCATTGATTTAGATCTTTTATTTTACGATGATCTAATACTTAGCACACCTCAATTAACGATTCCTCACCCAAAGATTGCCGTTCGAAAATTTGTGTTAGTCCCATTGAATGAAATAGCGCCCGACAAGATCGATCCAATTTCAGGTCTTAAAGTGCAAGAGATGTTAATACGTTGCACCGATTTATTGTCAGTAGAAAAGGTCATAAACCTAATCTAAAAAGCAACTGATCTAAAGAATTCCCTCATCTGCAAAGCTAAAATATCCACTTTGGGTAATTATTAAGTGATCGAGCAAGGGGATATCCATAATCACACCAGCTTCTTTTATTTGCTTTGTAATCTTACGATCGGCATCACTTGGCTCGAGGTTTCCAGATGGATGATTGTGAGCAAAGATAAGTGAGACTGCATTCTTTTCAATTGCCATTTTAAGCACTACGCGAACATCAATGACGGTTCCAGTGATTCCGCCTTGACCAAAACATTTCGTATACAAGACTTTATTGTTCCGACTGAGAAATAGTGCCCAGAACTCTTCGTGCAACAGATCCCCAATTAATGGGCGCAAGAAATTAGCCACATCCTTGCTATTCGATATTTTATTAAGCTCCAGGGCAATGGATTGATCACGACGTCGGCCAAGTTCCATGGCAGCGATGATCGCAATTGCTTTTGCGTCACCGATACCTTTAAATGATTTTAGATTATCGACGTTAAGCTTACCTAACTCATGAAGATTGTACTTCACCAAAGAAAGTATCCTTCTCGATAGCTCAACCGCCGACTCTTCAAAGTTACCTGAACCAATTAAGATAGCCACTAACTCAACATCGGTAAGTGAAGATAGACCTCGAGCAAGCAATTTTTCCCGAGGACGATCCTCTAGGGCCCAATCTTTAAGATGTTGCTGCTGATATTGCTCCATTTTGAATTGACAAATTCGAGGTGACACCTGAATTAAAGTTAGTCAATAAAAAGGAGATTAAGAAAAAAAGCCCACCCTGGGAAGGATGAGCTTATGAAAATATTTTGAAGCTAAAATTACAAGCTATTAACGTGCAATGATAAGCTAGACTTTAAATTTGAAGCTTTGTTTTTGTGAATAACGTTCTGCTTTGCTAGCTTGTCAAGCATCGTTACTACCTTCGGTAATAAGTCTGCCGCAGCTGCCTTCTCAGTAGTCTCACGCAACAATCTAACTGCATTACGCGCAGTTTTAGAATAATACTTGTTGTGCAGACGACGAACTTCACTCTGCCTTGCTCTTTTAATAGCTGATTTATGGTTTGCCATTTCTTAAAAATTTCTGTGTTCTAAAAATTTGTAGCCCGTAGGAGAATCGAACTCCTATTTCCAGGATGAAAACCTGATGTCCTAACCGGTAGACGAACGGGCCATTTTATTATTTCCCCATTGTTTGGGGTCGTAAAAGTAATATTTTTTTTCTTTAATTGCTCATTATTCTAACTTTTTAAAGTCGAAACAATAAAGCTATTTGCTATTTTATTTTAGCGTTGCAAAGAAAAGAACTATTTATCAGAATGGCAAGATGATTCCAAAAAAAAATCACTGACCTAAATTCCGGTCAACTCACTAAAAATGAGCAGAATTAAAAATCAAACACACAAACTGCCATACATCAAGCAGGATTTTTCGTATCTTTACAATCAGTTAAAGCAGAAAATACAGTTTCATAAAGAACTATTTATCGACTTCGAAAACAGTTTCAAATAAGCTGCATCAAACGTTATTAAAATCTCAGAACTTTCAAACTGATGAAACAATCTCTTTTTTATTCCACTTGGATCGTAATTGCCGGACTCTTTTTCTATGGATGCGGCCCTTCGCAAGCTGATCAAGCGCAACAAAAAATAAACAAATCAAACACGCTGCTAGCACAAGGAGATACTGCAAGTGCCCTATTAATGCTTGATGCAATTTCAAAATCATTTCCTGATGCAAAAGTCGAAATCAATAAAGCGAGTGCAATAAGCGATAAAATTTACAATGCCGAGCTCTCAAGAGCAAAAGAAAACTTATTAGCTGCATCTGCAGTTATTCAAAAGTTACTTCCAGAATTTAAAGCAGAAAAAGGAGAATTCGAGAAATACATCACCTATATACCCAACAGGCAAGTATTCGATAAAAGCTGGGCACGCTCCTTTATACAAGCCTCGCTCAATGAAAAAGGGGACTTAACACTTGCGAGTAATTATTATGGAGAACAATGGATTGATCACACCTTTATAAGCATAACCACTGAGCTAACCTCTATTAATTCAGATCCGGTGGCACTCGATAATTTCGATTGCCATCATAGCGAATTCGGAGGTTCAAAATGGGAGAAAATTAGCTACCGAGGAAAACAAGCAGAGCTAGTTATTGCAGCCATTGCAGCTAACTATGAGCACAAGATTAAAGCGACATTCAAAGGGAAAAACACCTATATTATGTGGCTTGAAGATTACGATAAGAAGAGTATCAAATTAGCCTGGGATCTTGCCAAGGCCTTAAAACTAAAGAGAAAATCAGAAATCAGCATGGCAGCTCTAGGTCAAAAAATCAAAGTCCGATCATAGAAAAATTAGACGTGCTTATTGGGCTGCTAGGAGGATCTCCATTATTTTCATCCCTGCTGCAGTAATCGAAGTTCCAGGTCCAAAAATTGCAACAACACCAGCTTGATATAAAAACTGATAGTCTTGCGCTGGTATTACCCCACCTACAACAACCATAATATCTTCGCGGCCTAATTGTTTAAGTGCATCAAGCACCTCAGGTACTAGGGTCTTATGACCAGCTGCCAACGAAGAGATCCCCAAGACGTGAACATCGTTTTCAACAGCTTGCTTAGCAGCCTCAGCCGGCGTTTGGAACAATGGGCCCATATCGACATCAAAACCGATATCCGCATAACCCGTAGCCACCACTTTAGCTCCTCTATCGTGCCCGTCTTGCCCCATCTTTGCAATCATAATTCGCGGCTGACGCCCCTCTTTGATGGCAAACTTACGAACCAGCTCCATCGCCATTTCGTAATCTCGATCGTCTTTTGTCTCTGATGAATACACGCCTGAAATTGTTCTAATCGTTGCTTTATAACGCCCCGCGATCTTCTCGCAAGCATAAGAAATCTCTCCAAGCGTAGCACGCTCTTGAGCAGCTAAAATAGCCAATTCTAATAAATTACCATCACCTGTTCTAACACAATCGGTTATAGCATCAAGCGATTTCAAAACTTTAGATTCATCACGGTCTGCACGAAGCTTTGATAGCCTATCAAGTTGAGCGATCCGAACGGCCGTATTGTCAATGTCTAAAATATCAATCGGATCCTCTTTCTCTAATCGATATTTATTCACTCCAATAATCACTTGAGCCCCCGAATCAATCCGACCTTGTGTTCGAGCTGCAGCCTCTTCGATGCGCATTTTAGGAACACCCGTCTCAATCGCTTTCGACATCCCGCCAAGGCTCTCCACCTCTTCAATCAGCGCCATCCCTTTCTTAACCAACTCATCTGTTAAAGACTCAACATAATACGAACCAGCCCACGGATCAAGAGATCGGGTGACCTCAGTCTCATATTGAAGAAACAACTGAGTATTACGAGCAATGCGAGCCGAAAAATCGGTAGGTAATGCAATAGCCTCATCAAGTGCATTGGTATGTAACGACTGGGTATGACCCAACACTGCAGCCATCGCTTCAATGCAGGTGCGACCAATGTTGTTGTAAGGATCTTGGGCCGTCAATGACCAACCCGAAGTTTGCGAGTGAGCCCGCAGCGCCATAGACTTTGGATTCTTTGGATTAAAAGTCTTCATGAGCTTAGCCCAAATCAGTCGAGCGGCACGCATCTTAGCAATCTCCATAAAATGATTCATCCCTACACCCCAGAAAAATGAGATCCTAGGAGCAAAAATATCAATGGGCAATCCAGCCTTTATGCCAGCTCGAACATAATCTAAGCCATCAGCCAAGGTATAGGCCATTTCAATATCCGCAGTTGCTCCAGCCTCTTGCATATGATAACCCGAAATTGAGATCGAGTTAAACTTAGGCATATGCTTAGAGGTATATTTGAAAATATCGGAGATGATATGCATGGAGAAATCAGGCGGATAGATATACGTATTGCGCACCATAAACTCTTTCAAGATATCGTTTTGAATAGTCCCTTCAAGCTCTTCTAATTTAACTCCTTGCTCTAATGCAGCCACAATATAAAACGCCATAATAGGCAAGACAGCTCCATTCATGGTCATAGAGACCGACATTTGACCCAAAGGAATCTGATCAAATAAAATTTTCATGTCGAGCACAGAATCTATAGCAACGCCAGCCTTACCCACATCACCAACCACACGAGGATGATCGGAATCGTAACCGCGATGCGTAGCAAGATCAAAGGCTACCGATAGACCTTTTTGCCCTGCGGCAAGATTTCTTCGATAGAAGGCATTAGACTCCTCTGCAGTAGAAAAACCAGCATACTGACGAATGGTCCAAGGCTTTGAGACAAACATGGTAGCATAGGGTCCCCGAAGAAATGGCGCAATACCGGCAGCATAATCCAGGTGGGTCATACCATCTAAGTCAGACTTGGTGTATTTTGACTTAACATGAATAAGTTCAGGTGTCACCCAATCTTGCGCATTCAACTTACCCAGGTCTAATTCTTTAGACTTAGAGGGCTTGACGGTCTTGAGATCGAATGCTCTAAAATCAGGCTTCATGATCGATCTTATTAATGCCTAGTTTTCGGTTAAACTTAGCCAAGGTTGAGCCTAAATTACTTTTCTTATTTATAAATTGCTTTATGCCCATCTGCTTCAATTTCTCAGCACAATCAGGAGCACCTGCCACCACAAAAATTGATTTATTTTTAAGAATGGAATAAGCAACTGGTGCCATCTCCTCATATTCAGAATCAGAACTACAAAGAACTACGACGGATGGCTGAGCCTCTAGAGCAGCAGTCAAACCGACGTCAAGCGAGCTGAATAGATCGCTATGGATAATCTCATAACCAACCACTCCAAAAAACTCAGCTGAAAATTGCGCCCTGGCAGCACTCAAAATAGGATCACCAACAGCCAATAGAAACACAGCGGGCCTTTTATTTGAGATCGAGAAGCGATCTGTGGCGTAGCGCATTGATTCCAAAGACTGAGACCTGCGTTTCGGCTTAATCGTTTCATTCTCGGGCTCCCGATCAGACAACCCAAACGCTTCCGAAGTTTGATCTATAAATTCAAATGACAAGTGATCTAACGGATCAGGGAATTTATTAATTCCCAAAACCTTATCTAATCGAGAACTAACAGAATCCAAACGTTTGGAACTTATCTCCCTAAGCTGTTCTTGGATAAAGCCATTTTTTAGAGCTGCCAGATATCCATCAAGATCTTGAATCTTGAGAAACAAATCCCATGCTTTCTCAACAATCTCATTTGTCAAGGTTTCAATATAGTATGACCCAGCAGCCGGATCAGCTACTTTATCAAAATGAGCTTCATACTGAAGCAGAAGTTGTTGATTTCTTGCTATTCGCTCAGTAAATTCATCAGGAGTCGAGGACGAGATTCGAAATGGAAGAATGGTCAATGAGTCCGCACCACCTAAAATGGCAGACATAGCTTCTGTCTGGGTCCTAAGAATATTTATGTGCGGATCATATAGTGTTTTATTCCAAAGGGCCGTTTCAGAATGAATAAAAATCTCAGAAAGCCGAACAATCGAATCGGAATCGATCTTAAGAGATTCACCATAAGCAGACATAAGCCTAGCCCATAATAGTCTAACGCTTCGATGCTTTGCTAGCTCCATAAAGTAGTTCCCTGCAATCCCAAGATTGAACCGAATTCGAGGAGATAAATCGGCAAAAGAAACTCCTAAGTCTGTTAATTTATCAAAATATTCAGCTCCGATAGCTAATGAAAAAGCCAACTCCTGGACCGCCGAAGCCCCAGCATTGGTGAAATTGCATCCATTAACTGCAATGCTATGAATCGTTGGAAAATCAGTTAGCACTTCTGAAAGAAGTTTAACTTGCAATAAATCGGCACTCTCATTTATAATAAACTTCCCCTTCCGGGCATAAAAGCCAAGAGGATCAAGTGCTATAGACCCTTTAAACTTTTGCTTGTCAATTTTCTGAGAAGATAAGAATAAGACCAGATCCTGAGCAAAAACCAAGTGATCTCCGTCTAGAAGAAAATTAATCTCAATTGATTCAAGGTCTATTTTGCATAATAAATCGGAGATCGATTGATCGTTCCGAATAAAGTTTTGACTAAACTTAAATCCTATTGAAGTCACTCCTTTTGAAATCAGATCAATCGCTTTTTTATTGGCAATGCTGACATTTTCAACTTGGATATCCTGACGGATCAGCCAAGAGTTACCGGCAGCCAGATTGTTGCTTGCAGCTGAACCATGTGGAATTTTAGTAGTCAAACCCTCCAATCCAATTAAATCCTCCTTGCGATAATAGGGTTTTATTTGGATTCCATCATCGGTCTTCCAGATTAATTTCTTTTCATAATCTGCACCTTTAAGATCGGCACGAATTTGAGCCTCCCATGCCTCTGTTGAGACCGGTAAAAACTCAGAAAACAGATTTATATCTTTCTCATTCATACCAAAATAACGACCCTTTAAAATGGAACTACAAAGGTAAAAGTTTAAATCTTAAACGCGAATTAAAATTGATCTATTTTCCTTGAAAATTTGTGAAAAGTCTATGGGAAAATAGCTATAAATTTAAACCTTACACGATTCTGCCTTGCCAATTTCCCTTTCTAAGGTACCAAATCGAAAGCAAACCGGTTAGCAGACTATAAATAAATTCGGAAGTCCAGACAATCTCTATCTTTTGATGAAGATGAACGGCAATATACCAAGCAAAAAATAGATACACCACCAATGTCAGGGCTTCGATTCCTAAGGCAAAATGAGTGTTTGCAGTTCCTAAAACACCATTGAAAATGATGCTCATGCAAGCGAATAAAAACAGGGCTGCAAGGATAATATAAAATGAAGGCATCGTAGCCTCCACAAGTGATAGGTCGTTCGTGAAAATTTCAACAATATCTCTCGAGAACGTAAAAGCAAAGGCCAGTGTTATGGCCATGGCAGAAAGACTAAACTTAACCACCTTCACAATGATGGGGAATACCAGATGAGGTTTCTGTTCTCCAAGAGCCTTGCTCACAAGTGTGCTTACCACAGAGCATAGGGCCCATCCTGGAATCATGAAAAGCAGGTAAACACTTCGAATAATATTAGAAACTGCCAAAGAGCGCTCCCCCATTTTCTCAATAAACATAAAAAAGACAAACCAACTGCCTAGCGAGAGAACATATTGAAGCATCACAAATCCTGATATAGAGAGCGTATTTTTAATTATGGCTAAATCGGGTTTAACCCATTGAAATAAAGCATAGCTTTTGAGTCGAGCATTTCGACGAGTAATCAGAATAAAGAATAGTAGTGCACATATTTCGGAGATCACCGAAGCAATTGCAGCTCCTTCTATACCTAATTTCGGGAATCCCCAATGACCAAAAACTAATAGATAAGCTAGGATAATATTGACGCCAGCCATAATGCCGGCACTGATGCTTAGATATTTTGTAAATGCTATTCCAGTATAAAAAGACCTGAAAAGCAAAGATGCCGAAGCGAAGAACAAACCTAGAACACGATAAGCTAGAAAAGTTGTACTTGCAGCAAAGACAGCTCCAGAGGCGACAAAAGGTTTTAATAGAGCAGGAATAAAGAAAATAACTGCTATCGTTATTAATAAAGAAGTTAAGCCTAAGAAATAAAAGCTATTGTCAAAAACACGGCCAATAGCCAAAGAATTTTTCTCTCCATTGCGGCGTGAGATAAGTATCTGCACTCCAGTTGAGAATCCAAATCCAACCATAAATAGGGTAGTATACAAGAGTCCACCGATAGCGGAAGCACCAAGCTCAACCTCTCCCACTCGACCTAAAAATGCGGTATCCGTAATATTTACTATACCCTGGGCCAATAGACTGATCATAATTGGCCAGGCAATTTCCCAGATATTACGTGATGAAGGGACGGTCATGGTTTACGCGAAATAATGATTTAGAAGCATTAAGGTTGTAAAAGTAACAATTTAGGCTACGAACTCAAGGATTAAACCTATAGTCCGTAGCCTAAATTTTAAGACTAACAAAAAGTCAGATCTACTCTTCGAGTGTGCTCAAGTCACCTTCTGGCAATCCTAAGGCTCTAGCTTTCAAGACTCTTCTCATGATTTTACCACTTCGAGTCTTTGGCAATAACTCCGCAAAAGTTACCTCTTCAGGTCTTGCAATTGGTCCTAAATGTTCAACCATATGTTGAATCATCTGATGCTCTAGCTCTTTACTAGCAGTGTAACCCATTCGAAGAACGACAACAATATGAATACAGTTTCCCTTTAATTCATGAGGCAGAGCAATCGCTGCAGCTTCAGCAACGGCAGGATGGCTAGCAATTACGCTCTCAATCTCGGCAGTACCCAAACGATAACCACTCACTTTGATGACATCATCGGTACGGCCAATGATTCGGAAATATCCATCTTTATCAATTTTCGCAGAATCACCAGCAAGGTACCATCCTTGTTTTTCGTATTTTTTCCAGTACGTTTCAACATAACGTTGTGGATCACGATAAATACCGGCAGTCATTCCTGGCCAAGGGGTTTTTATCACCAGTGTACCTTCTTCACCCACTTTAACTTTCTCTCCCCCGTCGTCGACAACATCGATTACGGTGCCAAAGAATGGCTTCGTAGCAGAACCAGGTTTCAATGGCGTTATTGGTAGAGGTGTAATCATAAACCCACCTGTTTCAGTCTGCCACCAGGTATCAATGATCGGACATTTCTCACGACCGACAACCTTGTGATACCACTTCCATGCTTCAGGGCTAATAGGCTCACCAACCGATCCAAGCAAACGAAGTGAGCTAATATCGTTTCTATTCGGCCAAGAGTCACCAAAACGCATTAAACTACGGATTGCTGTTGGGGAGGTATATAAAATATTGATGCCGTATTTCTCAACAATCTTCCACCATCTATCTGGATAAGGGTAGTTAGGAGCCCCTTCATAAAGCATGATGGTAGCACCATTGAGTAATGGACCATAAACGATATAGCTATGACCAGTAATCCATCCTGGATCGGCGGCGCACCAATAGCGATCTTCTGGTTTAATATCAAACACCATCCGGTGAGTGGTCGAAGCATAAACGCTATAACCACCATGGGTATGGACTAAAGCTTTTGGTTTACCGGTTGAACCGGAGGTGTACAATAAGAATAGATTCTCCGACGAATCCATCTGTTCGGTTTCACATTTATGCGAAGCAATTGGCAAGGCTAACAACTCATGCAACCAATAATCTCTGCCATTCTCCATATACACATCAACACCAGTTCTTTTAACGGTGATACAAATCTCCATGGTTGGAGAGAGCTCCATTGCTTTATTCACAACGCTCTTCATCTCCACAATTTTACCCCGACGATAGCCACCATCAGCAGTAATCACAATTCGGCTATTGGCATCATTAATACGGTCGGCTAAAGCTTCGTGACTAAATCCGCCATAAACCACACTATGCACGGCTCCAATCTTAGCACAAGCTAACATGGCTATAATTTGTTCCGGAATCTGAGGCATATAAATGGTGATTACCTCACCACGATGAGCACCCATACTTTTCAAAACATTGGCAAATTGGCACACCTCACGATTCAGTGCTTGATAGGAGAAAGTTCTCACATCTCCCGGCTCACCTTCCCAAATAATTGCCAGTTTATTACGATTAGCATTATCAAGATGACGATCAATAGCATTCAGAATAACATTTGTTTTGCCGCCTTTATACCAACTATAAAAAGGAGGATTCTTTTTATCCAAAACCTCATCCCATTTCTTATACCAAGAAAGTTGCTCTGCCTGCTCTGCCCAAAACTTCTCAGGGTCAGCGATAGAGCTAGCATAAAGCTGATCGTATTCTTTAATGTTTGCCTGATCAATTACGGCTTGGGAAGGATAATATACCTTCTCATCGTTTGCATTTTCCATCACGGATTATTTAGTTGTTAGAACAAGAATTATTTTCTAAAAGTTTAGCTCACAAAAATGAACAATAAAATTGAAATTTCGATGTCGAAAGTCTACGATATGCAACAGATTAGCATTTTTTTGTTTCCTAGATTAAAAAACATTAGGCTTAAAGATACCTCTTTAAGCCTAATAAAAAGGCAATATAAAATTTAACTATTTTTCCTCTTCAGAAAACTCCATTAAAAAAGCTTTGATAAATCCATCCAGATCACCATCCATAACCGCCTGCACATTGGAAGATTCGAAGCCTGTCCGAACATCTTTAACCAGTTTATAAGGCTGCATGGTATAGGATCGGATTTGTGATCCCCACTCTATTTTTTTCTTTGTCGCTTCAAGCTTATTTGTCTCATCCAAACGTCGCTGAAGCTCCATTGCATACAATTGCGACTTCAGCAATCGGATGGCATTTTCTTTATTTTGAAGTTGCGAACGAGACTCTGTATTCTCAATGATAATTCCTGAAGGAGCATGTTTTAATCGAACTCCAGTCTCCACTTTATTCACATTCTGACCTCCTGCCCCACCGGAGCGAAAGGTATCCCAAGAGATATCACCAGGATTCACGTCGATAACTATGGTATCATCCACAAGTGGAGAGACAAAAACAGAAGTAAACGAGGTTTGTCTTTTGCCTTGAGCATTAAAAGGAGAGATTCGAACTAAACGATGTACGCCATTTTCGCTCTTCAGATAACCGTAAGCAAACTCCCCATCAATCTCTATGGTAACGCTCTTTACCCCAACATCTTCACCAGGGACAAAACTTGCTTCTCGAACTTTATAGTTGTGTTTTTCGGCCCAGCGCAGATACATCCGCATCAGCATATCGGCCCAATCGTTTGATTCTGTTCCTCCAGCACCTGCATTAATCTTTAAGACTGCTCCTAACCGATCTTCCTCTCGACGCAACATATTCTTGGTCTCGAGATCTTCGACTAATCCGCGAGTCAACAGAAATTGTTCCTCCAACTCTGATTCCGTAATGTCGCCAGCCTCCCGAAATTCAAATATAACCTGTAAGTCTTCAATAGACTGAGCAACGTTCTTAAACCCTTCAGTCCATTGTTTAATAGAACGAATGACCATCATCTGACGCTCCGCATCTTTAGGGACATCCCAGAAAGTTGGATCTTGAGTTTTAAGCTCTTCCTCTTGTAATCGAATTAATTTGGTGTCGACGTCAAAGATACCTCCTCAGCGCATCCCGGCGCTCAACAAGCTCTTTAAGCTGTTCCTTTAGGATCATTGTAGTATATTTTAATGAGGGTGTAAAGTTAAAAATAATGAGGGAATGTGCTAATGGGCAAATCTACATGAGGCAAATCCTACCTTTCGAAGGTGTCATTTCCGATCAATTGACCTGCAATGCGGAATGAAAGCTCAGCTTCAAAACCATGACTCTGCGCGAACACTGCAAGTTTAGCTTTGCGCTCGTAATTTGAAGTTCCTTTCACTGACTTTACTTTAGCCTTGAGTAATTCGTGAAGAATCTGCGCATAATTATCGGCATTTATTTCACTTATGGCGGACTTAATCAACACCTCAGAGATCTGTTTCTGCCGCAGCATATAAGACAACTTAATCTTTCCCCATTTATTAAACCGGAGTTTATCATTGACATAAAACCGAACATACCGCTCATTATTTAAGAACTTCTCCTTGATGAGATATTTTATTGCCGTAGAAATTTCAACTTCAGAAAGCTCCCAAAGTCGTAGTTTCGCCACAATATCAAACTCACAGCGCTCCGACTGGCTGCACATAGCCATTGCCTTTGTTAAAGCTTGCCGATAGCTAACACTACCCTCCATTTGCTAAAACTTATGCGTTAAGAATTCTCAGGCTAGTTCTTTAATTTCTCAATCCGTTTAACCACTAATTTTGAACTAATCATGGTAATTGGCAATCCGGTACCAGGCACTGTTGAGGCGCCGACATAGAAAACATTTTTAAATTTCTCGTCAAAGTTCTTAGGTCGGAAGGCCCCAATCTGAAACATTTTGTGGGATAATCCCAAACCGCTACCGCGATGCAAATTAAACTTGCTTTCCCAATCTATTGGAGAGTAGCTAGTTTTAGAGATGATCTCGGGAACAATATCCTGTCCAATTCGAGCCGAGAAATCAGCTATGATGCTATTCACAATAGCCTCTTTATCATCCCAATCTTTCTTGAATCTCAGATCGGGTACTGGACAAACGAAAAACAGAGTCTCACAGCCTTCAGGTGCACAATCAGCATTATTACGCGATAAAACATTGACATAATAATAGGGTTTTTCGAGTGTTCCTGACATCTGAAAGATTTTATTGGCATAATCTTTAAAATTATCACCAAGGTAATAGTTATGATGCTCTATTTGTGGAAGCTTGCACTTCAATCCAAGATAGATCGTCAATGGTCCCATGGTCCATTCCATCTTATCTAATTTAGCCTCAGAGAACTTGGCTCTTTTAAATATCTTACCTCTAAACGAGGCAGCATCGCTATTCACCACGATGATATCGCGCTGCCAATTCTTTCCATTTTGATCAACTAAGGCTTCTAATTTCTTACCACTTGCAAGGTAATCGACGATTTCAGTATTGTAAGTGATCTTAACGTTTTCGTTCTGAAGCTCCCCAACAATACCCTCAACAATCTTATACATACCACCCTCAACATTATAATATCCATCATGTTGGAATTCGGTATAGGATAGTAACGTATAGACAGCTGGAGTATCAAAAGGTGTCCGACCTAAGAAAAATGCCACGAGTGAGATGATTTCACGAGCGTCATCTGACGAGAAATAGCGACAAACTTGCTGCCAAAAGTTACGAAACAAGATCGGTAAATGTTTCGGATTTACCTTCATTAAGGTTATTAAATAGGAAAATACAGAGTTATAATTGTCCTTGATAACGATATCTACCGTATCATCGAACAGTGATTTCCCGTTTTTAAGGTATTTATGCATTTTGACCTCAAAGTCAGGCTCGACATCTTTAAATTGTTCAGCTAACTTGTGAATGTCTTTGTAAAGTCGATAAGTCTTTGGGCTACGACTGAAGTTTACCGTATAAAGCGGATCAAGTTCAACATGTTTAAAAGGCAGTTCTATGTTGCAATCTTTTGCGAACTCCTTAAATTCATAGGACATGCTAAAAAAGCTCGGGCCGATATCGAAGGTAAAGCCATCCTTTTTCAATTGATTAAGTCGACCTCCAGCCTGACTATTCTTTTCAATAATCTCGACATCATACCCTTTTTTAGCCAATCTTAGTGCGGTAGCAAGACCTCCAAGTCCGGCGCCGACAATCAGTACACTTTTTCCCATTTTCAGTGTTTTATTTTTTTTATTAAATTCGGATACAACTTTATCTTAACATAATTGAATTGAGGCTCAATCTTTAATATTTCCTCGTAACTATTTTGTGCTTTTTCTAAATAACCTATTGATTCATAAACATTTGCAATTGAAACCAGCAAGCTCAAATAATTCCAATCCAAAAGCATTTCATCCCTATTTTGTTCTAATTTAAATCGGGCTTTCGTATAATTCTGAATGGCTTTTAACTTATCTCCACCCATCAGGCTTGGTGCATGATAATAAACATTTCCCAATTGAACATATCCAAAATAGTCTAACGAATCCAGAGAGACAGCCTCTTTGGCACAAGTTATACTTTTAGAACCATATAAAGGAGCTGCAAACATGTTAAGACCAATATGAAAACCATAGAAGGCGGAGCGATAACTGCTAATTTTAGCTGCATACAATTTCTTATTTACAATTAAATTCAAATTCCCCTCAGCAAGAGAAAGATATTTATTAGCTTCATCTTTTCGATTTTCTCCAATGCACCAACCGATATAACCATATTGATAATTAAGCAATTCAAGTTTACTTGAATCATCTTTTGCCCCTATTCCGTGCATCCGTTCAATAACAGACTTCCAATCTCCCATTGAGCTCGCAATAAAAGCTTTGTAGATATCACTCTTTGTGCTAGCAAAACTCGGGCTATAGACAAGCCAAGCAAGCACAAAAACTATCCAATATCGCGACCTTTCCATAGAAAACCCGTAAAAAATTTCGACCTAAATGCGAGAATTAAAATAATCCCAATATTTAATTGCTGTGGAATCAGATAAATAATGTTATTCAAAATATTCTGATTGCTAGCTATTGAAACTAGTACTCGCGTAATAATTAATATAACAAGATAAGCCATGGAAAGTTTGATTCCAAATGAAATAAAGATTGGAATAAATCCCCATGTAGTAATAAACCAGAAAAGCATAGAAACAACAAACGATCCTCCAAAAAATTCAGTCAAATTTTTCGAAAAGCCTTTAATCGAATCTTTGTAACCTTTATACATTCGGCACCGAATAGAACCATCCCCTAGCAAGCAGGCTATCGAAACCTTAGCCGATTTATAATAACGAGCAATCGCAATATCTTCCACCTTATTACCCTTCTCTTTCTCATGCGGGTTTAAAAGCTTATACGTAGCCGAATTAAACAACATAAACTGTCCGTTTGCAGCTGCCAGAGAGGCAAATTTCAATTGTTGCACCAACGGAAGAGGAAGAAGTGTTAAAAGAATATAGTTCATAATTGGCACGGTAATCCTCTCTCCAATGCCGTGCATCTCTTGTTTCGGAAAAATAGTTAATAGTCCAAGATTTTTCTTTTGCATCCAATCAACAGCTGAACGAATAAATCCAGGTTTAATCCGAACGTCAGCATCCAAAAACAAGAAGTGATTACCCCGAGCCTGGTGAGATAAGCTATAACAAGCAAAATTTTTACCCAGCCAACCTTTTGGAAGATTTGTGGATTGAATCAGTTTGATTCGAGAATCATCCTTCGCAAACTGAGCAACGACGGCTGCAGTTTGATCATCTGAATCATCATCAAGAACTAAGATCTCCATATTAGCATCTTTAGACTCGACAAGATCACTCAAAAGCCGAGCAATATTATCCTCTTCATTACGCGCAGGGATTAAGATTGAAATCAAAGAATCGGAAGTAGGCAGGCCAATAGGAATATTCGTCCTAAAGATTGCATTAGATAACGCTACGCTAAATTGAATTAGCGCAAAACCCACTGCGATTAAAGACAAAATCATCATTGGTCTTGGTGCTTTAAGGCATTATTATGAACACATTCATTGAAGAATAAATTATAGGCTTGATTGAGTGATTGAGCATCTAATTTAGCCTCAGTATATTCGGATACATACATGTAAATACCGGGCTTTCGGCTAGAAAAATAATCAACAAGATTGACCATAAACAGAATCTGAATAGGTGTCTTCGCCGCAGACAGAATTCGCCCTATCCCCCCTTCAAATTGAATCTCCTTTTTATAGGAGGTTTCTATTTTTCCCTGAGGAAAAAGCAGCACCATATTCTGCTTTTCAGAGAGTATTTCAACCGTATAATTAATCGATTCGATCAAGCTTCTTGAGTTCTTACGAACCGAAAATCCACCTGTCTGATTAAAAAATGAGAATTTTTTCAATTGTTCTTCGAGCATCATAAAATGGAACTTACGCTTAAGAACGTTCACATTAAAATACATGGCAAAAAAACCATCCCACCAACTAAAGTGATTCGCCAATAAAATAACGGGAGCTCCTTTTTCCACGTAATTTTCGATCACTTGCACTTGTCCAAAATGCCTTTTGATAATCCACCCTGCATAGAACTTAAAAAAGGGATATATCAAAAAATGATGTCGGGCTTTAAGGAGCATAGATTCTATTTGATGAGGATTAGAATAGCAACAAAGAAAACAAATTGACACACAAATATCACGGAAGCAACAGAGTTATCAGACTTGATTTTCATCAGTTTTAAAATGGCCTGAAACAGTAATGCAATAATAAACCAGTCCAAATAATTTTTAAATGGAACAACACCTTGATCCCATGACCACATTTTTAATAAGGGGGCTACTTGTTCTAAAACCAAATCATAGACAACCATCATTCCAGAAGCAACCAAAACGGAAAGCCAATTATCGCCAAAAACCTTTTGAGTTAAGGAGGCACTGCTATAAACAAGCATAACCCAATTGAGACCAATCAGCAAGGGCGTGTTTAACACCTTAATCCCCAAAGCTTCACCATAATTATACGATCCAAAAATTTGGTGAGTATTTACACCAATCACTTCAAATAAAATACTGAGGAAGAAAATAAGAGTAAAACCCGCTATGACTCGCCCTGAAAACACAGAACTATCGCAAAGCAGCATGGTTAAAAAACTCAAGACTAAAGCAAATGGGAATAATGCGATAAAAAGAGTTTGGGAAGTTGCTATACCGATTACTCCGACAATGTAAAACAAGATTACTACACCAATTACGTGCAGTTTATATTGCTTTAAATAGTTGGAAATAGAATCAATCATAACTTTATAAATTATTCACTTAAAGATTTTCGATTAAACCAAATAACCAATCGATTGACAACAATAAGGTTAAGCAAAATCAAGCTAAATGCATAACTAATATCTTCAACTGGAACTGTGCCGATTCTAATCCCAAGATTTTGCGCGTTGTTATACCATACCACTGGTTCGGCGATAAAGCTACCAGTCAAGACCGAATTAACCAAGAAAAATGGGATTAAGATGACACAAAAAGTAAAATAATAACGACGAAGCATTTCGAATTCACGGAGCCAAGCCCAAATTATTGAGATTATAGCTACTGAAAGGTATATTGAAGTATAGGCTTTATTGAGATTAGAAATTACCAAAGCGAGTAAGCCAATAATGAGAACTATATTGAGCACTTGAGTAGACAAACGGCTCAAGCGAACCTTTGGAAAGAGATAAATCAGGGTATCGTGCAAGAATATGCTTGCATAAGGGATGACGATAAAAAACAGACACTCCTCTAGTGGGAGATTAAAGATCAGGATACCAGAATGATATTTTTGATTAAATCCCCAAAAACCAGATTTTGTAAACCAAACATCACCTAACACATAAAAGATACCAACAAAAATAAGAGATAGTCCAACAACTTTTAACTTCGGATAAAAATTCAATTTACGGTCGTAGCTATACAACAATGGGATAATGATGGTTAGAATTTCAAGAGCCAAATAAACAGACATAATCGTGCTACTTAAATCATTTTTAGCTTATGAACAATAATTGCCTTGATAAGCAGAATAGTTTTTCTAAATCCAGAGACACTTACTCGACCAGCCAGAACCTGAGAAGCAGAAGTATTTTTAAGCAAGACGACCAACCGCTGATAGTAATAGTAAGCGATTAAAACGGCCAGCTGTGAATTGAAGGGCAATTTTAGAATTCCCAAACGAGCAGATTTAAAATCTTGCTCAATATCTTTTATGATCGTCAATTTCATTTCATCATCAAAAGTTCCTTGTCCCATCTCAGGGAAATATTGACGCTCCAAAAATTCGGTATCACTGCGTAGATCACGCAAAAAATTAACTTTCTGAAAAGCAGAACCTAAGCGCATTGCTGGATCTTTTAATGACTCAAACATCTGACGATCTCCATTTGTGAATACCGACAAACACATCAATCCGACTACATCGGCTGATCCATAAATGTAAAGATCGATCTCCGACTTGGTCGTATATTTTGTTTTATGCAAATCAGATCGCATGCTAAATAGGAAAGCCTGAATCAGATCATCCGAAATGGAATATTTCTTTACGGTTAATTGAAAAGAGTGGAGCACAAGATTTAGGCTCACCCCATTTTTAAATGCTTCGTAGTAATCCGCTTCAAATTTATCCAATAATGTCTCCTTGTCGTGCAGCAGAAAGGTGTCGACAATTTCATCGGCAAGTCGAACGAAGCCATAAATACTGTGAATAGCCATCTGAACTTCCTTGTCAAGAAAGCTAACAGCAATAGAGAAGGAAGTACTGTAGTTGCGAGTAACTAGCTTACTTACCTTGAAAGAAACTTGATCGTAAAGTGGGTCTGTATCCATCTCTCTTAAACTAAAAATACACATTTCATGCTTTAATAAAACAATGAAATCGATTAATTGTTTTTCAATAAAAAAACCAATTAAGTCTTAAACTAAATTAGGAAATTTAATCGAGAAAAAAGAATCTAGAAAAAGAGCATTTCAAATCTATGGAGTCGTTACACGAACAATACGTTTCTTCAGCTGCTGCTCGATAACAATAGGGACTTTTTCTTCAATTACATTCGAAGAGTCGAGACCCAATGCTTTCACATCATTGATACTCACTTTACGAATAAAATTATGTATTGCCATGATAAAACTCTGTTGAAGAGGGAGCTGATAATCGCTAATAAGTATCCGATCAAGGTTTACATAAAGACAATCCGCAGGAATATTATGCGATTTTAGAGAATCGTATTGACTAACCATGCTAATCTCTCCACTTTTCACCAAATCATCAATAATCTCCTTGAAATAGAGGTTTATTTTTCGCTCAACCTTAAAGCCTAATCTAAAGTCCACTTTAATTAAAACGCCAGGAATGACATGATGAATCACATATTCAAACGTATTTGGAGTTTCTAAATTATCGATATGAAGGAACCAATAAGTATTAGCTCTTTTAGGATGCTTATTAAAAATCGAATACATAATTTTCGATTCTATCTGATCGCGTCGATTAGCTTTGGTAATATAAATTAAGTTCGTTGCAATCTTAGGCACGGAGGTATCAGCACTTAAGGCTCTAAAGATTCCTGGATCTTTATTTAAATTAACAAAACTGATATATTTATTTTTAATCTTACGTCCGAAATACCAACCATACATCACAACAAAGAACAACAATGCTAAGGCAATCGTTAACCATCCTCCATTGGCAAACTTATGCAGATTCGCGTATAAGAATGTACCTTCAATAGATAAGAATACAGTTAGAAGTAAGATGATATAAGCCATATGAACCTTGCGACTTCTCAGATGATAAGCCAACAATGAGGTTGTCATAATCATGGTAATGGTAATAGAGAGACCATAGGCAGCTTCCATCTTTGATGATTCGCCAAAATAGATCACCACAAAAGTACAGGCAATCCATAGAAACCAGTTCACGAAAGGGACATAAACCTGTCCCTTAATATCGGTCGGATAACTAATTCTAATCTTAGGCCAAATATTCAAAGAAACAGCTTCACTGATTAAGGTATAAGAACCACTAATTAACGCTTGGCTTGCGATAATAGCGGCCGCTGTAGCAATGATCACACCTGGCAGCAGAAACCAAGCAGGCATAATGGCAAAGAATGGATTAGCACTATTCATATGATCCAGGTGATTAAGCAAATAAGCACCTTGTCCAAAATAATTTAATAACAACGAGATCTTCACAAAAACCCAAGAGATTCGAATATTTTTAATTCCACAATGACCAAGATCGGAATATAAGGCTTCAGCACCAGTCGTGGCAAGGAATACTGCACCAAGTAGAATTACGGCATTCGGAAATTCAGTGATAAATCGGATGGCATAGATTGGATTGATTGCGGCAAAAATACTTGGGTCATTTACCAAAAAATTCAGACCTAAAATGGCCAGCATTGTAAACCAGAGTAACATGACAGGTCCGAAAACTTTACCCATAAATCCAGTCCCAAATTGCTGAAAGAAAAATAAGATTGTCAATATTGAAAGGACTACAGGAACGACAGGTATATGAGGTGATATTAACTTCAACCCTTCAACAGCTGAAGTAACAGTAATAGAAGGTGTGATAATCCCATCCGCAAGAAGTGCACTACCACCAATCATCGTCAGAATGGCAACCCAATTATTTTTCTTTTTAATTAGGGCAAACAGGGCAAAAATCCCACCCTCACCGTGGTTATCTGCGCGAAGGGTGATTATCACATATTTGATGGTAGTCTGAAGCGTAAGAGTCCAGAATATACAAGACAATGCGCCAAAAATCAACTCACGACTAAATTCTGTTGAAGCACCAATAATGGCACTCATCGTATACAGTGGACTTGTTCCAAGATCACCAAAAACGATTCCTAACGTGATAATTAAGCCGGCAAACGATACTTTTTCTATGCCGCTATGATGTTTATCCATGATGTTAACCTAATATTCTATAAGTGTTTTATTAAAAAACAAGGACAAATGTAAGCACAAAATTGAAAAATTATCCAAAATTGGCGTGAATAAAGTCGCAAACCCTGAAAAAACGAGTCGTATCCAATCGCAACTTTCTGTTATCCAACAACCTATGCTAAATACAATTGTTGAATATAATATTTAACAATCATCAAATGTAGAAGGGTGATTTAACAACTTGAAGTACTCTTTAATCCGCCTTGCAACCTAATTAATAATCTCGCAGCCACCTAGGTAAGGGACCAATACTTTCGGAACGACTATTCCTTCAGGCGTCTGATAGTTTTCGAGTATTGCAGCCACGATTCGAGGCAACGCTAATGCACTGCCATTTAAAGTGTGTGCTATCTGTGGTTTTGAGGCGCCATCTTCCCGAAAACGAAGCTTTAAACGAGTCGCTTGAAATGATTCAAAATTTGAAACCGATGAGACCTCCAACCAACGTTCTTGAGCTGCCGACCACACCTCAAAATCATAGGTTAACGAAGAGGTAAAGCTCATATCACCACCACACAAACGTAGAATACGGTATGGGAGCCCTAGCTTTTCGACTAAAGACTGAACATAATCAACCATATCTTTTAGTGATTCGTATGATTTATCAGGATGTGCTACCTGTACGATCTCCACCTTATCAAATTGATGTAGGCGATTTAGGCCTCTAACATCTTTGCCATACGAACCGGCTTCGCGGCGGAAACAGGCAGAATAAGCCGTTGTTTTAATTGGAAGATCCTTGCCCTCCACGATGGCATCGCGAAAGATATTTGTGACCGGAACCTCCGCTGTTGGGATTAGGTATAGATTATCGGTACTGTCATGATACATCTGTCCCTCTTTATCAGGAAGCTGACCAGTACCAAAGCCAGAAGCCTCGTTGACAAGATAGGGTGGTTGCACTTCGAGGTAACCCTTTTCACGTGCTTGATCGAGGAAGAAATTAATTAAAGCTCGCTGAATTCTTGCTCCAAAACCCTTATAAACAGGGAAGCCGGCGCCAGTTATTTTTACTCCAAGTTCAAAGTCTATTAGATCATATTGAGCCGCCAATTCCCAATGAGGCTTAGCACCAGCAGGCAAATTAGGCATTGTTCCTCCTGTAGCAACAACTTCATTATCTTCTGCCCCTTTTCCTTTAAGGACTAAAGCTGATGGAAGATTTGGTAGTTGTACTTGAAGCTGAGCCAATTCGGCATCGATCACTGCAAATTGCTCTTCAAAAATTCGAATCTGCTCTTTTAGCTCAACAGTTTTTTGTTTTGCAAGCTCAACTTCACTCTGCTTACCTTCTTTAATAAGCTGCCCAATCTCTTTCGAGATTTTATTCATCTCGGCCTTCTGAATTTCAGAATCGTTTTGAACCTCATTGCGTCTTTTGTAGAGCGCAATAACTTTTTCAACGATTGCCCGAGCGTCAAATCGCTTAACGGCGAGTTTCTCAATTACTAAATCAGGATTATCCTGTATGAATTTCAAATTTAACATAGCTTCAATCTCAAAATTAATGTTTTAGAAATAGAACTGTCATCTGTCTAATTCCATCAACCATTGTGCAAACAAAAGTACAAATAAAAAATCTCCTGTCTCATTACAACAGTAATAAAACAGGAGATTTAAATTTCTAAATGAATCAGTATTTACTCTACTGATTTAAATGGCAGAACAGAAACGTATGATTTGTCATTTCTTTTCTTTTGGAATGTAACAGTACCATCGATCAAAGCGAATAGCGTATGATCTCTACCGATTCCAACATTTGCACCTGGATGATGAGCTGTTCCGCGTTGACGAATAAGAATATTCCCCGCAGTTGCAGCTTGTCCTCCATAAATTTTTACGCCTAGGCGTTTACTTTGAGATTCGCGACCGTTCTTTGAACTACCGGCTCCTTTTTTATGTGCCATGGATAATCTTTTTTAAAATTTATGCTAAAATTCCAGTAATTTGAATCTGTGTCAGGTATTGACGGTGACCGTTTTTCTTCTTGTAACCCTTACGGCGTTTTTTCTTGAATACGATCACTTTGTCACCTTTTAGGTGAGTAAGTACCGAAGCGGTAACTTTAGCACCAGCAATAACAGGAGCACCAATACTTACTTTGCCCTCGTTATCAATCAATAAAACTTTTTCAAACGTCACCTCAGCTCCCTCTAGTTGTGGAAGACGGTGTACATAAATCTTTCTGTCTTTCTCAACCTTGAACTGCTGTCCAGCGATTTCTACAATTGCGTACATACTTTCAATATATTTTATTTGGGTCCTGCAGGCGGGAAACCTACGTCTCCTCTTTTAAAGCCAACTCGAACTGGAGTGCAAAAGTAAACAATCTATACTTGTCTACCAAAAGTATCTTGAAAATATTTCACATTCCCGCATAAGGAGTTGAAGAAAGATTCCGAAAATCCCAAAGCCGGTCATTTAAAATCTTCTGTTTTATTTAAATTATAACACAAATTGATTTTTTAACTCGTTCATATTCAAATCAATTTAGTAAATTTGTCAGAAGACACCCAACACTACTAATCACCTTAAATTTTACATTCATGAAAAATTTAACACCCCCCAACATTACCCGAAGAGGATTTATTGGAAGTACAACATTAGCATCAAGTGGATTTTTAATCGTACCAGCCCATGCTATTTCTGGCCTTGGCCACATCGCTCCCAGCGATAAATTAAATGTCGCTGGTATTGGTATTGCAGGAATGGGTAAAGGAAACATTTCACGGGTTGCAAAGACAGAAAATATCGTTGCCCTATGCGATATCGACTGGAGAGAACCTGCCAGCAACGTTTTCAAAACCTATCCAAAAGCAAAGCAGTACAAGGATTACAGAGTAATGCTCGACAAGCAAAAAGATATCGATGCTGTAATCATTGCTACGCCCGACCATACACATGCCATCATAAGCCTAGAAGCGATAAGAAGAGGGAAACACACCTTCACCCAAAAACCCTTGACTCATACCGTCCATGAAGCTCGCGTTTTAGCGCAAGCAGCAAAACAATACAAAGTTGCTACCCAAATGGGAAACCAAGGTCAGGCTGGTGAAGCAACACGAAGGCTGAGGGAATTAATCTGGGATGGCGTCATCGGACAGATCCGCGAAGTCCATGTCTGGACCGACAGACCCAACAAAGGATTCACCGACACTTATTGGCCACAAGGAGTGCCAAGACCGACAGAAACACCTGATATTCCCAAAGAATTAGACTGGGACTTATTTGTTGGACCAGCTCCCATGCGACCCTATAACCCCGCTTACCATCCATTCAAATGGAGAGGCTGGTGGGACTTTGGAACTGGGTCCTTGGGCGATATCGGCTGCCACTCTCTAGACCCAGTCTTCCGAGCACTTAAATTAAAATACCCCACAAGCTTACAAGCTGTGTCAACAGTTGTCAATCAAGACTCCTACCCATCAGGATCAATGATTAAATATGAATTTCCAGCGCGAGAAAACCTCGCTCCAGTATCTTTAACCTGGTACGATGGAGGTTTGCGACCTATGCGCATACCCGAATTAGAGGAAGGGATGCAAATGGGCTCAGGAGGCACGTTGTATATCGGCGACAAAGGGAAAATCTTGGACGACAAAATCCTCCCTCGCTCCTTGCGAGAATCCTATACTGTGCCTAAGCCATACCTCATTTCGTCACCTGGTCATGAAGAGGAGTGGATCATAGCTTGTAAAGGTGGAGCCCCGGCAGGATCTGATTTCGAATGGGCTGGACCATTAACAGAGACCGTTTTATTAGGAAACATCGCGCTTCGCAAAGAGATTAAAGAAAAAATGAGCACCCAGAGCTTAAATTGGGACCCGGTGAAATTCAATTTCCCAAATCTCCCAGAAGCCGATCAATTCCTTCATTACGAATATAGAAAAGGTTGGAGTTTATAAATGGATAAATGATATTATCTCACTATTTTTGTCTTTTGTAAAAAGGCACTAAATCTTCCTAACATAAACAAGAGACGCCCTAGTAAGCGTCTCTTGTTGCATATCTAAAATAGAATGACAACAAAATTCCTAACGAACCCTTCAAAATATAACAACCTCCCATTTGTTGAGGTGAAAAACAAAAAATACAACGTAACAACAGGGTGGGATAAGATCTGTAATCTAATTCAAACTAAAGTTGGTGAATTGGGTCTCGACAAAACGATTATCGTTGTTGAAACCTACCAAGGTGTGCTACATGAAGAACTAATCAGCAACTTAACTACCCACTTGAAACCGACCAAATTCATTCATTCCGAAACCTGGTTTTTATCAGAACAGGAGGTTCAGCAATTGGTCTTCCCAGATGTCACCGAAGATCGGATCTTTGGGAGGATAACAAATCTAAGCATGGTTGATTTTTTTGATCCAACCCAAGTTCAACAAATCAGGCACGAGGTAGAAGATTTCAATACTGGAACTTGCATCATTTATGGCTATGGCAGCTCACTAATTTTCCCTGAATCAGATTTATTGATCTATGCGGACATGCCAAGATGGGAAATCCAACTTAGAATGCGCCAACACTTAATTGATAATTTAGGGGTTAAAAATCGTCAAACACAAGATTGGATGCTTCTCTATAAACAAGGATACTTTGTCGATTGGCGAGTATGCGACGAACTGAAGAAGAGTATATTTGACCGATGGGATTTCGTATTGGATACCACAAAAGCGAATGAGCCTAAATTTATCGAAGGGAAGGCAATCTTAGAAGGATTAGCCACTGCCGCTAGTCAGCCATTCAGCCTAGTCCCGTTCTTTGATCCAGGACCTTGGGGAGGTCAATGGATGAAAGAAGTCTGCAACCTTGATCCTAACTTACCAAACTATGCCTGGTCCTTCAACGGTGTCCCTGAAGAAAATAGTCTACTTTTAAAGTTTGGGGATCAGATGATGGAAATACCATCCATAAACGTCGTTCTTCGTCACCCTACTGAGTTATTAGGTCCTTATATCCAAGAACGATTTGGAGAAGAATTTCCAATCCGTTTCGATTTTCTAGACACCATGGACGGTGGAAACTTAAGTCTGCAGGTGCATCCACTAACTGAATATATCCAAGAGCACTTTGGAATGGCATACACCCAAGATGAGAGTTACTATATGATGGAAGCAGGGGATGATGCGATCGTTTATTTAGGACTTAAGGAGGGGGTGAATCCCCAACAAATGATTAACGAATTAAAAGACGCGCAAAAAGGCACCGCATCATTTAATGCCGAAAAGCATGTCCAAACTTGGCCGGTAAAAAAGCATGATCATTTTCTTATTCCTGCTGGAACCGTGCATTGCTCTGGGAAAAATAGCTTAGTGCTCGAAGTTAGTGCAACACCTTACATCTTCACCTTTAAGCTTTGGGATTGGGATCGACTTGGATTAGATGGAAAACCACGACCTATCAATATTGAACATGGAGAGCAGGTTATTCAATGGGATCGAACCACCCAATGGACGAAAGAGAATTTAATCAATCAGGTCGAAATCCTGCAAACTGGCGACGGATGGACAGAGGAGCGAACAGGTCTCCACGAGTCCGAATTTATTGAAACAAGAAGACATTGGTTTACAAAAATCGTTAACCACAATACGCAAAACACTGTCAATGTGCTATGCTTGATCGAAGGCGACGAGGTTATTGTTGAAAGTCCATCTGCCAGTTTTGAACCCTTTATCATTCATTACGCAGAGGTAATTATTATCCCTGCCGCAGTAGGATCATATACGATCCGACCCACAGAAACCAGTGAAGCAAAGAATTTTGCCACATTAAAAGGATATGTTAGAGCTTAATTAGAAATTAAAAAGGTTCAAAATAAAAAGAGAAGACTTATCTAAATAAGCCTCCTCTTTTTTGTTTGTTCCAACCAAAATTACAAAAGAAGCTTAGTTCTCAGGTTTGTAATACTGGTTTTAATGGAATCAAATGGTTTGCCATCTTTCGTATAATCTTGCTCGACGAACATATATTTCAATCCTGCTTTTTCTCTGTTTGCCAATATCTCTTTGAAATTAACGATACCAGTTCCTACTGGTGCAAAATCTTTTGTTGCTGGCTGGTAGAATGGAGCCTCTTTAGTCTGCGCATCCTTCATATGGAAAAGCTGGAAACGACCTGGATATTTTTTAAACATCTCGACCGGATTTTGACCTGCTTTTGTTGCCCAAAATAGATCCAGCTCCATAGTAACCAAGTCCTTGTCTAATTCTGGCAATAATACATCGTAATAAGGGATCTTACCTTCAACAGTATCAAATTCAAAATTATGATTGTGATAGCCAAACTGAATCTTATGCTCTTTCATAATCTTTCCAACCTTATTCCAGTCGGCAGCCATCTTTTTATAGCTATTAAGTGTTTTGCGTGCTTCTTCAACGACCCAAGGCTGAATGCAATATTTAACACCAAGTTTCGCATGATCCTCTGCCATTTTAGTAGCGTTATCAATCGTGATACCTAAAGCTTCAACCTGAGTATGACTGCTAATAATCTGCATACCAAGGTCGTTAACGATCTTTTTAAATTCTGCAGGCTCATAGCCATAAAATTTGCCATTTGAATAGTTTGCAAGTTCAAGGTATTTAAAACCAAGGTCGGCAACCTTCTTTAAAGAACCCACCACATCTTTGGCCATCGCATCACGAATGGTATACAATTGAACTCCGATACCTGTGTTCTTCGGGGCCGCATTCGCAGCAGACAAAGAAAAATCAGATAATACAAGAGCACCCAATGCCGTAGTAGCTGATAATTTCAAGAAATTCCTTCGAGAATTTAAATTTTCCATAATTTGAGGTAAAATATTTAATTAATTAAGATGTATTTTCAAGTGCAATGTTTCAAGTTTAAAATTAATGAAAATTTCACTACCAAGGAACATTGGATAAAAACTATTCTCGTTTCAGAGATGGATCTTAAATATTCTAAGTTCAATCCTAAATATATAACCTTCAAAAAGAAAATAGTTTATCTTCGTGTACTTGAATGACTCGAACTAGAAACCTATTATCTATTCTGCTATGCTATTCCGACCTCTAAACTATCTTGCCTTATCACTTGTTTTTGTCCTATTTCTTGCTACAGCAAAGGCTCAAACGACGAAAAGAATAAATATTATTCCGCAGCCATCGATGGTGATAGAGAAACCCGGAGAGTTTCTGCTCACAGCGGATGCTCGAATCATTAGCGACCCTATGTTTGCTGAAATTGCAGAGCTATTTAGTTCTCAAACTTTTATTAAGCAAGGGACTGCAAAACAGAAAGATCAACCTCATCAAATACGGTTTAATCATGTTGGAATTAATGTTATTCCAGACAGTGCAGGCTATCGCTTACTGATAACTCCAGAGCGAATTTCTATTTTTGCACGAACAAAAATTGGTGCTCTTTATGCGATGCAGTCATTATTACAAGTTCAACTATCGCAGCCAAACCGTTCAGCTATTCCGTGTGGAGAGATTAATGACCGTCCTCGATTTGGGTACAGAGGAGCGATGATAGATGTGTCTCGTCATTTTTTCTCTGCTAGCTACATCAAACGATTTATTGATCTGATGGCTTTATACAAGTTAAATACTTTTCATTGGCACTTGGTGGATGGACCAGGCTGGCGATTAGAAATAAAAAAATATCCCGAGCTAACATCTAAAGGTGCATGGCGTACGCACAAGGTCTGGAAGGAATGGTGGGGCACTGAACGTCTTTATTCGACCGAAAAAGATCCTAATTCTTATGGCGGTTATTACACACAAGAGGAAGCAATCAATGTTGTAGCCTATGCTCAAAAAAGAGGTATTACAGTAATTCCTGAGATTGAGATGCCGGGCCATTCCAATGAGGTCCTTGGGGTTTTTCCTAATCTCACTTGTAGTGGCAATCCATATCGAAGTGGTGAACTCTGTTTAGGTAACGACTCAACATTTACATTTTTGGAGAATGTGCTCACGGAGGTTCTAGCAATTTTCCCATCTAAATATATACATATTGGCGGTGATGAAGCTGATCAAACGGCATGGAAACATTGTGAAAAATGTCAAAAAAGAATCAAGGACGAGCATTTAAAAAATGAGTCAGAGCTTCAAAGCTATGGCATTCGCAGAATGGAAAAGTTTTTAACGAACCACAAAAGGAAACTACTAGGTTGGGATGAGATTTTAGAAGGAGGGTTAGCGCCAGATGCGATAGTGATGTCTTGGAGAGGTGAGCAAGGAGGCATAACGGCAGCACAAATGGGGCATAACGTAATCATGTCGCCAGGAAGCCATTGCTATCTAGATAATTACCAAGCGGATCCAGAAACTCAACCCAAAGCCATTGGTGGCTATTTAACGCTTGAAAAAGCATATTCGTACGAGCCTGTACCTGCAGAACTAAATCAAAGCCAAGCTAAATATATTTTAGGCGCACAAGGTAATATCTGGACTGAATACATTGGAACAGTTGAATATTTAGAATATATGACTTTCCCTCGATTAATCGCATTAGCGGAAGTAACATGGTCGGCCAAGAAAGACCGAAATTTTGATGATTTTAAAAATCGACTTCAGTCGCACTACCTATTGATGAAAAGATTAAATGTAAATTATTTCAGACCAACGTATCATCTGAACGCAGTTACCAAAATAAACAATCAAAATAAAAATGCAGTTATAAAGTTCAAGTCTGAACAGATAAATCCGCCAATATTCTATACCCTAGATGGACAACTTCCAACTTCGAACTCACTGAAGTATCAGGACAGTATAACCGTAAATTCATCTTCCAAAGTTACCGCAGCAATCTTGGAAGCTGGGCAAGTTAAAGACAAACCTATTCAAATAGATCTTGATTTTCATTTAGCTCTTGGAAAGAAAGTGACTTATAATCTGCCTTATAGCAATAGCTACCGCGCTCAGAAAGAAGCATCCTTGGTAAATGGAATTCGAGGGTCTATATCCTACGGCGATGGTCAATGGCAAGGCTTCGACACAAATGATTTCGATATAACGATTGATCTTGAGAAATCTATCCCTTTAACATCTGTTGCGGCCTCATTTCTACAACAAGTTGGACCAGGGATTTTCATCCCTAGCCATGTGGACCTTTCGCTGTCAGACAATGGTATTGACTTTCACAAGGTGAAAACGATTGAAAATACAGTTCCAAAAACAGAAAAGGTATCAACAAAAGAATTTAATTTTACCCTTACTGGAGAGAAAGGAAGGTATATCCGGTTATTTGCAAAAAACGGACAGCATGGATTTTTATTTACCGACGAGGTTATAGTTCATTAATCTAAAGAGGAAGTAAACAAGGTTACAGCAGCTCTTTCCAACGAAAGTAGTCCGGTGTGATATGCATAGTTTTTAAGTCCAGATCTTGTTTAAAGATGCCGTACACTGCAGATCCACTACCCGACATGGCAGCATAAACGGCTCCTAGCTCAAGTAGCTGTTGTTTGACTTTCTGAATCTCAGGATACCGGGCAAAGACTGTTTGCTCAAAAGCGTTTACAACGAGTCCACTCCAGCTTTCTGGGTTATTTCTTAGGGCATCCACCAGCGAATAATTAGGGATAGCTGGTTGTATTTCAGCATAGGCTGACTTTGTATTCACCTCTACAGGCGGCTTCACGACTATTAAATGGTAGCCTTTCAAGGATAACTCTATCGGTGACAATTCCTCCCCTATCCCCGTGGCGAACACAGGCCTATTTTCAAGAAAAAAACTACAGTCGGCACCCAAGGCTAATGCATAACTCTTTAAGACCTCTAAGCTTAATCCTAAATGAAAATAGTCGTTCAATGCCTTCAGGAAGAAAGCTGCATCAGATGACCCACCACCCAGACCAGCGCCTGATGGAATAACTTTATGCAAATGAATATCGAGTGTTGGAAGGGTAAAATCAGCGGCTAATAAACGATAGGCTTTAAAGACGATATTATCCTCATCGGGAATTGACAAGGGGATCCCTGAGCTTGAGAAACGAAGTACCTCTTTATTGTTCTCAACAAATTCGAGACCATCTTTTAATCCAATCGGATAAAAGACAGTCTCCAATTCATGATACCCATCCGCTCGTTTACGTAGAATGTTTAATCCAAGGTTGATTTTCGCATTTGGGAACAAGACCATAATTCGATGTTTAGTTCTCCGAAAAAAACAGGACTTAGCTAGGCCCAAAACAAGAGTAGTTCTTACTTATAGCTCTCTAATGGCTCGCAAGTACAGAAGAGATTTCGATCTCCATAGGCATTATCAACTCTTGCAACTGGAACCCAAAACTTATTCTCACGAAGCCATCCCAATGGGAAAGCAGCTTTTTCGCGCGAATACGAATGATTCCAATCATTAGCTGTTAACATCTCAGCCGTATGAGGCGCATTCATTAGTACATTATCAACAGAATCAGCTACACCCGTCTCAACTTCCTTAATCTCCTCATAGATCGCATTCATCGTATCGATAAAACGATCGAGCTCTTCCTTAGATTCGCTTTCTGTTGGCTCAATCATCAGGGTTCCATGAACAGGGAATGAGAGTGTTGGTGCATGAAAACCATAATCCATCAAACGTTTTGAGATATCTACCTCAGAAATTCCTGCCGATGTTTTCAAGTGACGGCATTCTAAGATCATCTCATGTCCAACGCGACCATGTTCACCAGTATATACGATGCCGTAATTATCTTTTAATCGAGCAGCAATATAGTTCGCATTCAGGATAGCTACCCGAGTAGAATCAGTTAATCCATCGGCACCTAGCATTTTGATATAGCCATAGGTGATAGTTAATACGGAAGCGCTTCCCCAAGGTGCACCAGAAACGGCATGAATACCCACATGACCGTTATTCATTACTGAATGAGTAGGTAAAAATTCAACCAGATGTTGAGCAACACACACCGGTCCAACACCAGGTCCACCACCCCCATGAGGGATCGCAAAGGTCTTATGCAAGTTAAGGTGACAAACATCGGCTCCAATTCGACTTGGATTAGTGAGCCCCACCTGTGCATTCATATTGGCACCATCCATATATACTTGTCCACCATTTTGATGAATGATACTGCACATCTCAGTGATAGATGATTCAAATACACCGTGAGTGGAAGGGTAAGTAACCATAAAGCAAGAAAGATCGTTTTTATATTCAACAGCCTTTTCACGCAAACTCTCAACATCAATATTCCCATTCTCATCGCAAGGGACGACAACAACTTTCATCCCAGCCATTACGGCACTTGCAGGATTTGTTCCATGGGCAGAAGATGGGATAAGGGCTACATTACGATGACCTTCTCCCCTACTTTTATGATATTCGCGAATCACTAAAAGCCCCGCATATTCACCAGCAGCACCTGAATTTGGCTGAAGAGAAATATCGGCAAAACCAGTTATTTCAGATAAATCTCTACGCAACTCCTCCATCAATTCGTGGTATCCCATGGCTTGATTTTTAGGGACAAAAGGGTGAATACCATTAAATTCGATCCAGCTTAATGGAAGCATCTCGGTTGCAGCATTTAGTTTCATGGTACACGATCCCAGCGAGATCATCGAGTGGACCAATGAGATATCTTTCTTCTCCAACCGTTTAATATATCGGGCCATTTCGGTCTCAGAACGATACATTTTAAATACTTGTTGCTTTAAGAATGCTGATTTACGGATAAATAACTTATCAATTGAATGTTCCTCCGTAAGGTCTGTTAGAGTTGGAATAGGCTTATTGGCAGCTTTAGCAAACACCTCCAAGATCCAGTTTACATCCTCAATATTAGTTGTCTCATCAATACTTAATCCAACCTGTCCATTTTGGAAATAACGGAAGTTCATTTCCAGATCAAGAGAGAGCCACTCAATATCTTCACGCTTTACATGACGTGGTAAGTCAATGCGTATTGTATCGAAAAAGTTTGTATTCGCTTGAGTATACCCTAATTTAGTGATCTCTTGAGTTAAAAGATTCGCAATTCCGTGCACACGCTCCGCAATAGCCTTGATCCCTTCAGGACCATGATAAGTTGCGTACATTCCTGCCATCGTAGCCAAAAGAGCTTGTGCAGTGCAGATATTTGAAGTTGCCTTTTCCCGTTTGATATGCTGTTCGCGAGTTTGGAGAGCCATTCGAAGGGCGATATTCCCGTTCATATCTTTTGATACCCCAATTATACGGCCTGGAAGATCACGTTTATATTCATCTCTGGTGGCAAAGAATGCTGCAATTGGACCACCATAACCCATTGAAACACCAAAGCGTTGAGATGAACCAAAAACGACGTCAGCGCCCCATTCACCTGGAGGTGTAAGTAAAGCCAAGGCTAATAAATCGGTCCCAACAGAGACCTTGCACCCTTTAGCCTGAGCATTGGCCGTAAAGTTCGAATAATCTTCGATTGCCCCATTTGAATTAGGATATTGCAAGATAGCTCCGAACCAATTCTCGGTTGGATTCGCATTTTTAAAATCACCCACGACTAGTTCTATACCAAGAGGCTCCGCCCGAGTAATTAACACATCAAGGGTATGAGGCCAAATTAGCTCATCAACAAAGCACACATTGGCTCCGGCTTTTTCTTGAGCTCGTGAACGAAGAGCATACATCATATGCATAGATTCGGCCGCTGCAGTAGCTTCATCGAGCAACGAAGCATTCGCCAAAGGCATAGCCGTCATTTCGCATACCATGGTCTGAAAGTTCAACAAAGCCTCAAGTCGACCTTGGGAGATTTCAGCTTGATAAGGGGTGTAGGATGAATACCAGGCAGGATTCTCAAGAATGTTACGCAAGATAACCGATGGTGTAATGGTATCATACCAACCCATCCCAATGTAGGTATTGAAAACTTTATTTTTCTTGGCCAACTTCATGATCTTACGGTAATACTCCCGTTCTGTCAATCCATTTGGAAGATTCAAGGGCTTATCTAATCGAATGTTTGCAGGTATTGTCTGATCAATAAGCTCGTCTAATGACTTCACGCCAATAACCTTTAACATCTCCTGAATATCACTCTCCCGAGGCCCAATATGACGGCCAACAAATTTATCAATTGCCATTATCCTTGTGATTTATAGTATTAATCTAACTGTATTTAATTTTAAATTTCTCTATCTTAAGAATGGATTTTGTTCTAATTCTGCTCCAATGGTCGTTTCTGATCCATGGCCGCAATAGACCTTGATTTGCGGATCTAGTATCATTAGTTTCTCCTTAATACCGGCAATCAGCTCTTCATGATTTCCGCGAGGCAAATCTGTTCGACCGACCGATCCCCGAAATAAAATATCGCCTCCAATTAGTATCTTATTCTCTTCGCAATAAAATGCCACATGACCGGGGGCATGACCAGGGACGAAAATAACTTGCAACTTAGTTAATCCAAAAGTTATCAATTCGCCCTCTTCAATGTAACGACCAGGGAGTGGTGGATTTTCCATCGAAATCCCAAAACGTGCCGAACTAGCAGATGCATTTTCAATAAAAAAAACATCCTCTTGATGAATCTCACTTTTCAGTCCCCAGGTACGTTCCACAAATTCATTACCCATAATATGGTCAAAATGACCGTGTGTATTCAGCAAACGAACAGGTCGAAGTTGATTGTCTTCAACAAAATTCTTTAGCTTTAATTCTTCTGAGGGGTTACAACAACCAGGATCAACGATCACACATTCGGGTGTTTCGTCCCACAAAACATATGTATTGACCTCAACCGGATTAAAAGTAAATTTCTGAACAAACATAAGGGATCGAATTCAAACAAATAAACAACTGGAATAGAAACTATTACCACAACAACCTTTCAATTTCAATGCTAAAAAAGGCTGGGTTAATCAGGAACTACGAAGGTAAAAAATGTATTAGCAAGATCAAATTATTCACTCAAATCCCACACAATATTATCAAACACTTATCAACAAAATGTCAAGAAAAATCAACTGCTTAATTTATAGGCTTTATAACCGGACATAGAACGCTAGGAACGACTAATCCAACGCTTGTCAATCCAACTATTTTGAGCTTTGGAATCGAGAAAAGTCCAAGCTATAAAACGACTCTTTTTATTCCCTTGAGCCATTGAAATAGTTTGATGATCAAAAGCGCCTATCCCTCTTAAAGATTTGACTATTTTTTCAAGATTTGATTCTTTTGAGACCAAGGTGGAGAACCAAAAGCAAGAATCTCCAAAAATTTTACTCTGAGAAATCATCGCATTTATAAAACTAAGCTCACCACCCTCACACCACAACTCGGCTTGTTGGCCACCAAAATTTCGAGTTAAGCTAGGCTTATTTTGTCTTGAAAGATTCCCCAATTTTCGAAAAGTAGCCGCTTCGGCATCTGCTTGGGAAGCATGAAATGGGGGGTTACAAACCACCAAATCAAAGAATTCATCACTTAGAAAAATGGTCTTGAAAATATCCTTCGGCTCAGGCTGCAAGCGCAATTCAAGACGATCTTTTAGCAGTGGATTTCGCTCTACAACAATCTCAGCCGACTCAATAGACTTTTGATCGATGTCACTTCCCACGAATGACCATTCATAATCATGTATTCCAACGATCGGATAGACACAGTTTGCACCAACACCAATATCTAAACATCTTATTTGGTCACCTTTAGGAATTAGACCATTATTAGCTTTAGCGAGCAGATCGGCAGCATGATGAATATAGTCGGCACGGCCAGGGATTGGCGGACACAAATAACCTTCAGGAATCGACCAATATTCGATGTTGTAATGCGATTTTAACAAGGCTTCATTTAGGGCAAATACGGCATCCGGATTAGAAAAATCGATGCTAATATCACCATATTGATTTAGGTTTAGATAGCCCTCTAAATTAGATGAGTGTTTTACTAATTGGTCGAAATCATATCGAACTGCATGGCGATTGCGCGGGTGAAGACCTGGCTTCAGGTTCGAGTGATCTTTTTTTTGATTATGCATTTGCTAAAGGCAAAGAAAAATAAAACGAACTCCCCTGTCCCACTTCGCTCTCAACCCATATTTCACCTCTATTTCTTTCCACAAACTCCTTGCATAACAACAAACCTAAACCGCTACCTAATTCATTTTCAGTTCCTGGCACAGTAAATTTATCAGAAATCTTAAAAAGTTTTTTTTGGTCATTCAGACTGATCCCAATTCCTGAATCTGAAACACAGACAATTGCCTTATCCTTATCTCTATAAGACCTAATCTTAATTAGGGTATTTCGTTTGGAGAACTTTATCGCATTTCCCACCAAGTTTCGAATGATAAAGCTTAGCATAAAACGATCAGCTTTTATAATTTCAGGATTATTCATCTCAATATTGATGGTCATATCTTTAGCAGATAAATTCGCTGAAAGTTCAGTTGCCATATTATTTAAAAGTACCTCAAGAACAATATCTTCTTCGATATATTGGATCGTGTCAGACTGAGACTTAGCCCATAACAAAAGGTTTTCAAGAAGTTGACTAGCATTCTTACTTGAAGACGCAATTGAACTTATATATTTAATCGTTTTCTCTTGATCGAATATTTTGTAATTATCGAGCAACAATTCAGACATCCCATTTATGGCTAGGAAAGGGTTTCGTAAATCATGTGCAATAATTCCAAAGAACTTATCTTTAATAGAATTAATATCATGTAATTGATCATTCTTATCCATAATCAACTTCTCAAATCTCTTCCGCTCTTCAATCTTTCGGGTAACACCTAGAACTTCTAATTCACCATCCGAATTATATTGATACCGCGAAATTATCTCGACCCAGATGAGATCACCATTCTTATGCGGCAGCTGTATTTCATCGATAAAATGCTGATTAAAATTTTGCGGATCTTTTAACAAAGGGACACGAGCCAGCATAGATTCCAGCATACGCGTACTAGTTCCTGGCCCATGAATTCTATAAGCAACATTTTCATTCAATGCTTCTTCAGCCGTAATGCCGCGCAAAGAAAATACGGAAGGACTAATATATGTAAACCGATTTTGATCAAGACTAAAAATCCAAACGACATCGATCATATTTTCAGCCATCAGTCTGAATCGGGCTTCACTTTCGCTTAATTTCCTTGAAATTTCGCTAATCTCACTAACATCAATCTGAGTGCCTACTATACGGAATGGTTTACCTGAGGATTCATCAAATTGCTTGGTTGCCTTTGATAAGATGAATAAATAATGACCATCTTTATGTCGCATTCGAAATTCATTCTCAAAATAGTCGGCCTCACTACTTAGAAAGTTTTGCAAGTTTATATTTGCGGTTTTAAAATCATCAGGATGAATCAATTTCTCCCAGAATGATAAATCATTCAGTATCTCATCATCAGCATAGCCAAGTTTGGCTTTACCAAACGGAGAAAAATACACTTCATTCGTGTTAAGATTCCACTCCCAAACAGACTCATTTGAAGCTTGAAGTGCAATTTTCAGTCGCTCCTCACTTCGTTTATATTGCATGGTTAAATCAGCAGCTAACGCTCGTGCTTGGTCTCCCGTAGAATATAAAACAAGGATTAACGAAAAGATTAAAAAACTTAAAATAAAACCGGCAACTCCAAAACGTAGGATGAGGGCTTTAAACCAACTCTTTTCTAGTTCTAGTAAAGTAAATTTAAAATAAAAATCAACCCCGTTAACAGAATAAACACCTGTTCGAAATGCAGGTTGATCAGAAACGACCAATTCGTGACTATCAAACAATTGTGTTTTTGAAGAAATACTATCCGCAAACATCTCTACTTGATAATCTTTTAGCCGTAATAGATCTTCTGTCATCTCTAAAGATTCTTGCATAAATGCCTTCAGATTAATACGGCGATAAACCCAAGCTTCAAAAGCTCTTCTTCTTTCTGCCACAGAGGAAATAGGCTGCCCTAATTTGTACACTGGACAAAATAGGAGAATTTGCTTTTGATCGGCACTACCTGCGGCATATTTTAAGTTTTGAATTGCGCCAATAGTTAACTTACCTGAATCACGAGCCATATTCAATAATTGCTTGCATTTAAGATTAGTCATAAAATCATAACCAGTAGTTTCATGTGCCATATTTATTATTGGCTCCTTAAAAGCGATATAACTTTGATTAATGGTTATCTGCGGAACTGACAAGAAAGCATCAGATACAGAAGAGTTTTTAGCAGTTGATCCTGGAAAAATACAACCCATGCTAATGGAATCATTTAAGAAAATACTCCTTTGAGAGGCAAGATAAAACTGATGGAATTTTTGAGATGAGACACTATCAGAAGCAACAAGATAAGCACTGGTAAGTTTCAAAAACTGAATCTCACTTTTTAGCTTATCAAAAAGATGCTCTTCGATTCGTCGTGCATCAAGATAATGAGACGTCGCGCTCTCTTTAACTATATTTTCATAACTGAAATATAGCCTAATAGATACTGCGATAAGCAGAAAAGCCAAAACCATCAAACTGCGCTTCAGGTTGCTTTTGGAAATATTTTTAAAAATAGAGCTTAACCTCATACATTGAACTTTTACTCAACAACACCATTTAAAAGAGGGACAAAAACAAAATCGCCACGTTCCTCTTCCAAAAATTCGTTTTCACTAATGCGCGTCACAACAACCATAATCTGATGACCGCCTGCACCAACCGGCACCACCAATACGCCATTAATCTTCAATTGCAGTTTCAGCTCTTCTGGTACACTTGGTGCACCTGCCGTAACAATAATCTTATCAAATGGGCCATAGCTAGGTAGACCCAAATAGCCATCACCATAGAAAAAGTTAGGTCGATAGCCCAACTTTGGCAAGGCGATACGTGTTGACTCATAGAGTTTTTTCTGACGTTCAATGGTATAAACCACGGCACCCAGATGGCACAAGACAGCTGCTTGATAGCCAGAACCAGTGCCAACCTCAAGCACTCGATCATATTTTTTTATTCCTAACAGCTGGGTCTGAAAAGCTACTGTATACGGTTGTGAAATCGTTTGACCCACCGCAATTGGGAAAGCTTTATCGACATAGGCAAATTGGACAAAAGTGCTATCCATAAATAAATGACGAGGAATAGCGCCAATTGCCTCCAAAACTTGCTCGTCAGAAATGCCCTTTTGCCTGATCGCCTCCACCAGTCTGCGACGCATCCCTTGATGCATCAACGTATCTTCTGATTGAATCATTTAGAATAAAAACCTTTTAACTATTTAGCACCGTTATCGCCAAAACAACGCCATAAAAAAATAAACTCGAGTTAAGCTGGGATAAATATCACACTTAATGGGGATAAAAATAGCATAAAATAAGGCCTTTTCAACATATGCCGGTTGATAAATACCCACGAATACACACAAGGGTGCAATAAGTTAGGAGTATATTTGCTCACGATGTTAAGCACAGCTATCATACTTCCTAAAGAACCGACTAGGTTTCAATTTGATCTTATCCGCAAAATGCCGGAGATTGAATGGGATGGAATATATTATTCGGGGGAAAGACAAACACTTAATTGTGAAAGCTCCTTAATTTTCTCTTCACCTGAAATTATCCCTTTAGTGTGTGATCTTCTTATCGTTGCAGATCCTGAGTTCTGTACGTTTGATTATCTAAGCTTTGCAATTCGCAATGGATGTCACCTATTCCTCTCGGATCAACATATCCTCACGATAGAAGAGCGAAAACAACTCATTCAGCTGGCACACGAAGGGGGGACCTACATTCAAATTCAGAATGAATTTCTTTTTCACCCTTTTCAAAAAGAGATACAATTAGCGTTTAAACACAAGGCGCTGCTTGAAATATCGCAAACGGCACCTCAAAAGCAGTCTCAATTTACCGAATTGCTCTACAACAATCTTTTTATGATCCTTAAGACTTCTGGGGCACTTGTTCACAAAGCGGAGGTCTACAGTGGTCACAAAGAGAGTGAAACCCCGGAGGTAATTAATATACATGTTCACTTTAAAAATGGAACGGCCGCAAATTTAACACTCCGTCTAATAGACCATCAAGAGACGCATACGCTATCAATTACATCAAATGGGGAACTTACAGTTTTTGATTTTACAAACCATGAAGTTCGCGCCATTTCAGCCCTTGAGATAAAAACTGGGAACAAAAACGAGAGTACGAACCCACTTAAGATGCAGCTCAGCACCTACATTCAAGACATCTGCAAGAATAAGGATCCAGAAATCAATCTCTACGACGACTTAACCACGTCGGTACTTTTAGAGAAAATCAGGGAGAAAATTAGGAATGGTTCGCCGACAACCAGTATTCATCACTAGAATTTGTAGAATATTGGTTCCAATAATCGGGTGATACACTTTGGCCATCTGGAGTTTTTAGACTCATCTCATAGACTGCAATTACAGGATTAAATACCAAATCGGTCACGCCAATGGCAAATAAGATGGGCGATTCTTCCAATGGGGATTCTTCAGCAACAAGCACCTTAAAACCATTAAACTCAAGTAGTTTTTTCAAAAAATTAACTCGCTCTTTTGTAGCGCCATTTTCTACTATGGTACATCTTGTTTCGGCAATCTCTGCCACACTATGTTTTGCTCTTAAGGTCATACGATCAATTTTAATACACGTAAAAAATTCCTATGGCTTCTCCCTTATGGAAGGATTCCATAACTTAAACTGTTAATAATCTCGTAGATCTGACTCCAGAAACCGAGAATAAATATCCCGACTCCACTAAGCACCAATCCAATTCGCGTATAGTTATCACTTCGGAAATAAGCCAGTGGAGTTTCACTTTTATTGATAAACATGGCTTTAACAACCAACAAGTAATAATAGAGTGATATGGTTGCGTTAAGGACCGCAATAAACACTAGCCAATAATAGCCAGCAGAGGCAGCGGAAGCGAATAGAAAGAACTTACCAAAGAATCCCGCAACTGGAGGAATGCCTGCTAACGAAAACAACGAAAGCATCATCAACAAGCTTAGCTTAGGATTGGTCGCATAGAGTCCATCGTAATCATCCATATTCTCCTTATTTGTCACTGCAGCAATGGCTGAGACAACACCAAAAGCACCAAGATTAGAGAAGATATAGACAAGCACGAAATAGATTACTGAAGTCATGCCCATCGTATTACCTCCTAAAATACCAAGAAGGATAAAGCCAGCTTGAGCGATAGATGAGAACGCTAAGAAACGTTTCATATTTTTCTGCCTAAGGGCAAAGAGATTACCAACAGTCATAGTTAGAATCGCTATCAGATAAAGGATATGATTGTAAATTGGAGCTATCGTCTTAAATACCGTAAACATCAAAATAATTAAAATAAATGCTGCAGCACCTTTGGAGATAACAGACAAATAAGAGGTAATATTGATCGGTGCACCTTCATATACGTCGGCGGTCCACAGGTGGAAAGGCACTAAGGATAATTTAAATGCCATACCCGTAAAAAAGAAGATATAGGCCAGAACTTGAAGCGGGGTATTGCGATAAAGTTGTGTAATCGTATCGAAATAGATCGATCCCGTAGAACCATAAATCAGCGAAATACCAAATAAGAGTATCCCTGAAGAGAGCGCTGAGTTAAGTAACAGCTTGATTCCTGCCTCGGCTGACTTAGTTTGGTGATGCGTGAATGCAGCCAAAGCAGCAAGTGGAATAGTCGCTAATTCTAATCCCAAAAAGAACATCAAAAAGTCACCCGAAGAGATCATAAAATCCATCCCGATTAGGGTTGAGAAAAGCAAGATAAAATACTCACTAATTTTTTCACGATTGGCATCTTGTTTTAACCAAGTTACAGACTGCAGTAGAACGATTAACACCCCAACATTCAAAATATTCTTCATCATAACCAACAGTGGATTGGTCTGATACATCCCACCGAAGAGTACACTTTTATCCGCAGGTAAGAATCCCACTAAGGTATAAACAAAGAAAAGAGAGATTGAAATAGGGATGATTAGATGCTTATCTCTGTTATGCAGATTAAGGTCTATGATTAAGATTAACAGTGCTAAAACGGATAGCACAATCTCATGTCTCATGGTTAAAATATCGCTCAGGTTCATAGGGCAGATCTTATTAGACTATATCGTTCAGTTAATACAAGCTTGTTAATTGTATAGAAGATAGTTTCTGTACAATTGGCACAAGACTATAGTTTATCATGTCGGTTAGCCAATATGGGGCCGTTCCGATTGCTGTAATGGCAATAACCAACGTAATTGTAGAGATTCGTTCGTACCATTTAGCATCTTCCAAATGAAGAAAATGATCATTCTTTATAGGGCCGAGCAATAAGGTACCCACCACACGAAGAATATAGACAGCTGTTATAACAATTGACGAGGCAGCAACGATGGTGATCACGCGATGAAATAGATCGGTATGCTGAAATGATCCAACAAAGATGATCATCTCGGCCACGAATCCACTAAATCCAGGAAGTCCAAGTGAGGCAAGACCTGCGATCACATAAACAACACCTAAAAAAGGGATTACCTTCATCAGTCCACCCATCTCATTTATCAGTCGAGTATGAGTTCGACCATAGATCATTCCGATCAAGGCGAAGAAAAGGGCTGTCATTAATCCATGGGAGATCATTTGGACTATTGCGCCATTCATCGCAGTTTGATTCATCATCAGCACAGCAAATAGTACTAATCCGCAATGACTTACTGAAGAGTAAGCATTGATATATTTAAGGTCTGTTTGAACGATTGCAGAGAAAGCACCATACACCACACTAATGGCGGTAAGGATTAGAAAGATCCAAGCTTGCTCATGAGCAGCTTCAGGCATTAAAAAGATGGCAACACGAAAAGCGCCATAGCCTCCTAATTTCATCAATACACCGGCATGAAGCATCGACACAGCTGTTGGGGCAGAGGCATGACCATCTGGAGACCAGGTATGGAAAGGGAATAGTGCACCTAGAATACCGAAACCAATAAAGGTAAAAGGGAATAAGAAACGCTGCATCCCGATAGGAATATGAGCTTTTGATATCTCAATTAAATTAAATGTCAACGCATGTGGGTCAGGAGAAGAGAAGAAATAGATGCCTAAAAGACCAACGAGCAACATCGCAGAGCCAGCCATTAGCATGAGCGTTAGCTTCATCGCAGAATACTCTTTAGGCCCAGATCCCCAAATTCCAATTAGTAGGTACATCGGAATCACTGCGAGCTCATAAAAAAGAAACATCGTAAAAAGATCGAGGGAGATAAAGAACCCAAAGACCCCAGATGCCAAGATGATCAGTGAGATGAAAAATTCGCGCGGAAGAAGTTCCATTTTCCAGGAAGCAAATATCCCAGCAAACACCACAATACCTGTCAAAGCAATCATAGCGACAGAAATACCATCGACCCCGAGGGCATAATGAATATTTAAGCTCGGAAACCAGAGGGCATCATAGGTAAACAGCATGGCAGCTGTATTACCAGCTTGCCGCTCTTTTAAATAGAGATAGACCAATACAAAGGACAAAATAAGCTGAAAGCCCATACCGATAGCAGAAACAAGTCTTGACTGTTTAAGATCTTTGGTCAGCAAAATTCCGCCAACCGTTAACATGGGGATAATAACAAAGAGATTTAGGATATTCATCTTATAGTCTATTTTTTATACCAGATAAACAAAAATCAAAACTAAAATTACAGTACCGCTGACAAACACAAAGGCATATTGCTGAAGTTTACCAGACTGAAGTCCTTTGATTGAATAAGCAGCATATTGGGTTATCCCGGCAATACCGTTCATGGTGCCATCGACAATATGACGATCGAACCAAGCGATTGGCATTGAGATATAGCGGAAAATAATTTTGCGGGTCACAAATAGATAAACTTCATCCATGTAGAATTTCCGAGAAGCCCATTTGTAAAGATGCTTGAATGACTGTGCCATCTTATCGGGTATGGCGGTCTCGCTTTTATACATCACCGTAGCGATAGCAATTCCCAATACCCCGATCAGAACCGATGGAATCGCAATCATCCAATCGATATGTGATTCAAAACTCTTTCCATCGGAGGTTACCAGGTTATGAAAAGGGAGGAATCCTGCGAATACCGAACCAAAAGCCAAAATAAGCAGAGGGATCGTCATCACCTTTGGTGCCTCGTGTGGCGTATGATGGTAATGTGTTTTTTTGCCCCAGAAGATGCCATAGTAAAGTCTAAACATGTAAAAGGCAGTCAGACCAGCCACAATATATTCAATAGCAAAAAGCAGTTTATTATCCCTAAATGCTGCTGCTAATATCTCATCTTTACTAAAGAATCCAGAGAAAGGTGGAATTCCTGCAATGGTCAGACAAGCAATCAGGAAGGTTATATGCGTTATAGGAAGGTATTTTCGAAGATTTCCCATATCCCCAATCTCATTGCTATGAACAGCATGAATAACAGCTCCAGCACCAAGGAATAAAAGTGCCTTAAACATGGCATGAGTAAAGAGGTGAAAATTAGAAGCCATAAATCCAAGTCCTTCCTCGCCGCCATAACCAGAGACGCCCAGTGCAAGCATCATATAGCCAATTTGCGACATGGTTGAGAAGGCAAGCACCCTTTTTATATCGGTCTGCGTACAAGCGATCACAGCAGCAAAAATCGAAGAGAAACCACCTATCCAAGCCACTACATGCAGTGCATCAGGAGCACCCAAGGCAAAGACAGGGAATAGACGGGCCACGAGATAAACACCTGCGACCACCATGGTTGCCGCATGAATCAGTGCCGACACAGGTGTTGGACCTTCCATAGCATCAGGAAGCCATATATGAAATGGGAACATAGCCGATTTACCAGCGCCCCCCACAAAGATAAATATCAAAGACCAAGTAAGGACCGACATTCCCATAAACGCGACTCCACCTGCTTGAGCAATAGCAGGACCATGAGGGTCTGTTAAGGTTTGAAAATCGAAGGTGCCCGTATTAAACGAGAGCATTAAGATCCCAATTAAAAAGCCAAGATCGGCAAACCGAGTTACGATAAATGCTTTTTTAGATGCCGCAACAGCACTCGGTTTTTCATAGTAAAATCCGATTAATAGAAAGGATGACACCCCAACCAACTCCCAGAAGATATACATCTGAAAGATATTTGTTGCAAGAACCAGCCCAAGCATTGAAAAACTAAACAAAGACAAGAAGGAGAAGAACCGATAGAATCCAGGATCTCCTTTCATATATCCAATACTATAAATATGAACCATCAACGATACGGTTGTGATCACAACCAACATCATAACGGATATAGGATCAATCAAAACTCCAAGATGAATTGTCAGCTTTTCTGTTAGATGAAGCCACTCGACTTCAAACCCTTTAATTGAGGTGTAGGCGGTTTCAGGAACATGACTAGTCCAGAAATAATTCATGGCCGTGAAATACGACAAGACAGCTGATAAGCCAAGACCAAGGGTGCCAATTAATCCAGCAACGATCGGTGGCATCTTATGTCCAAGAAGACCTAAGATCAGAAACACGAAGAGGGGAACCAGTGGAATAAATAGGGTGTAAGTATAGTCCATCATAGCAAACGGTTATCTGTCGATTATTAAATTTTCAAAATTTCATTTCATCCACATTTTCAACATCAATAGATTTGAAATTGCGGTAAATATTGATAATTATTGCAATGGCCACAGCAGCCTCAGATGCAGCCACGGCAATAACGATAAGCATAAAGAAATGGCCTTGGAGATGTTGTGGAAATAAGTACTTATTAAAAACCACAAAATTTATGTTGACCGAATTAAGGATCAATTCGACTGACATAAGCATGGTGATCAAATTCCGACGAGTCAAAAAACCATAAATACCAATGAAAAACATGGATGTGCTAATGACTAAAAAATAACTAAGTGGGATATTCTGTATCATAATTATTCAATTAAGAATCTATTTATCTGTTTTAGCCTCTTTGTCTCTCAGTGTTGGCTCCTTCTTGGCTACCACAATTGACCCAATCATAGCGGCAAGGAGCAAGATGGAAACGACCTCAAAAGGAAGAGCATATCCTTCTCTGTTGTAAGACACCAAGGCATTACCGACATCCGTAATATTAAAATTAGGATCTGCACCTACATTGGGAATAAAGCTAAAGCGCAAAATCGTGACCAATGTTAAAGTCGCGCCTGCCAGGGTGGCCAATGCCGAAAACAAACTTTGTTTAAAGGGGGCCATTACAGCACGTTCACTTAAATGACTTGTGAGAAGGATCGAGAAAATTATCAAGACTACGATACCACCGGCATAGACTGTTAATTGGACAGCCGCAAGGAAGTTGTAGCTAAGCATAAAATACAATCCAGCTGTTGAGATCAAAACGAACAGCATATAAACAGCAGCTCTTAAAATCTTACGAGTCAATACGGTAAGAACTGAGAACACCAAGATCATTACCGCGATCAGAATAAACATAAATTCGTTAAGCATAATTCCTATTCTTTATAGTCTTTATCAATATTCAAGTATGAACGACCTAGATGACTTCTACGCTGGAAGTCCAACTTATTAGTCTATTCTTCTTTTACATTTTCAGCAATGGTAGAACCTTCCTGATTTAGAACCTTCGTCAATAATGAACGGTCCCAGACAGCATGCTCAAAATTCTGCCCCATAGCTAAAGCACCAGATGGACAAGCTTTAACACAAAGATTGCACAAGGTGCACATGCCAAGATGGTAGATATGCTGATCAATAATCCGTTTCTTCTTGCCATCAGCAGTTAGAATTGATTTGGAGATTATCTCTATTGAGCCATTTGGACAATTGATCTCACAAATACCACAACCGTTACAGCTATGCTCATTATTTTCGTTATGCAACATGATCACCTCACCTCTAAAACGTTCAAACATGACGAGCTTTTCTCGATTTTCAGGATACTGCTGGGTCACATTTTTCCAAGGCGTAAAGAAGTATTTGCCTGTCACCTTCATTCCGATTAGAAGTGTCCATAATCCTTTGAAGATTGAAACGATATATTCGATAAAAGACTTCATAACAACTTATAAATCGGTTAAAAATGAAATTTGGTCAAAACGATAAAGGCCATCAACAAAATGTTTATGAGGTTGATAGGCAATAGGTATTTCCATTCAAGAGTTAAGATCTGATCTACCCGAAGTCTAGGGAATGTCCATTTAAACCACATAATGATAAAAATAACACCAAAGACCTTTAAGAAGAACCAAACAAGCGGAGGGATAACATCCATGGCATGGTTAAAGGCTTCGAGATGGCCAAAATGCAAAGGCATCCAGCCGCCAAGAAATACGGTTGCCGCAACAGCCGAAATGATAAATAGATTGATGTATTCGGCTAAGAAAAAGAAGGCGAATTTAATTCCTGAATATTCGGTATGGAAACCAGCCGTAAGTTCTGATTCTGCCTCGGCCAAGTCAAAGGGTCCGCGATTTGTTTCAGCTGTTCCTGCAATTAAAAAGACAATAAATGCCACCAAGGAAGGGATATGTCCAGTAAACAAATACCATCCATCACGCTGTCCTTCCACGATAGTCGAGAATTGCATTGAGCCAGCAAACACGATCATGGTTAGCAATGATAAGGATACCGAAAGCTCATAACTTAAAATTTGAGCTCCGCTGCGCATAGCTCCAATCAAGGAGTATTTATTGTTACTCGACCAGCCAGCAAGAAGAATTCCAATTACACCTACCGATGAGACTGAAGTCAAATAAAACAGACCAATATCGAAATCAAGAGATTGCAAACCGGGTGCAAAAGGGATAACGGCAATGGCTAAAAACGAAGCAATAATAACGATAAATGGAGCTAGGTTATACAAGAATCGGTCAGCTTTGCGGGGCATGATAAGCTCTTTCATAAGCAGCTTAATAAAGTCGGCAATGGTTTGCAACAATCCCCAATAACCAACACGCATTGGTCCTAAACGTTGTTGAAATGCCGCACAAACTTTACGCTCGGCATATACCAGCAATAACCCGAATAGTGCAACAAACAATAAATAGGCCGTTCCCACAATGACCCATTCCAGAGTTGTGGCCATAAAAGGGGAAAAACCTTCGACGAGTCCCACATGGATATTGTGGGTTAGTGCGGTAAAATCATAAAAATTAAAGCCCATATAGCGATCTATTAAGCGTCAATGAATGAGATCAAACTACCTGTCGATATCAGGTATAACTAAATCGAGTGTCGACATTATGGCCACAAGGTCAGCGATCTTATGACCTTTAGCCATATTATTTAATGCAAAAAGATTTGAAAAACCAGGAGATCGAAATTTTACGCGGTAAGGATTTTTCTTCCCATCACTCACGATATAGACACCAAACTCTCCCCTAGCGGTCTCAACACGTTGATAAAATTCTCCTTCTGGCAATTTTATCACGCTTTTCATCTTCACGGCGTAGTCACCTTCCGGAATATTGTCGATCAACTGCTCAATAATCGATAATGATTCGTGCATCTCCTTCATGCGCACCTCATAGCGGGCTAAGGTGTCGCAACGGTGATCTAGGATCTCGTTGAATTTTACAAGTGGATAAGCACTGTATGGTTGATGTTTGCGAAGGTCATTTGAGAATCCAGATGCTCGGCCCGATGGACCAGTAACGCCATAGGCAATTGCATCAGCTAAAGATAGATGACCAATCCCTTCGGTCCGCTCTCTAAAGATGACATTGCCGGTGAGTAACTGATCGTATTCAGGAAGTTTTTTACGGAAATAGGTGATAAAATCCTTAACTCGTTTTTGAAAGTTAGGGTGTATATCGAACATTACCCCTCCAGGAAGATTGTAGTTTACAGTCAGTCGAGCTCCACAGGTCTCTTCAAAAATATCGAGAATCATTTCACGATCTCTTAGACCATAAAAGAAAGTTGTTAAGGCACCCAGATCCATGCCCATGACACACCACCACAATTGATGAGAAGCCAGTCGAGCTAACTCATCCATAATGGTTCGGATATATTTCACACGTTCGGGCACTTCAACTTGAAGGGCATTTTCGACACATAAGGCGACAGCTTCGTTATTCATATGTGCCGACAAATAATCCATACGATCGGTCAAATGAATAATCTGAGGGTAGCTGATTGCCTCGCACATCTTCTCTATTCCGCTATGAATGTAACCGATATGAGGTTGGATATTTAAAACCTTCTCTCCTTCTAATTTAACAAGCATTCTAAGCACTCCGTGTGTCGAGGGGTGCTGTGGACCCATATTAACTAGATATTCGTCGGTAGCGAGTCGATCGCTGTTGAACATGATCTCTTTAATTTCAGACATAATGCTATCGTTCTACAATTCGTATTTCATCTACATAATCTTTACGCAAGGGAAAACCCCAACCATCTTCTAAAAACAGTCGTCTAAGATCAGTGTGGTTATTAAAATGAACACCTAACAGATCATAAACCTCGCGCTCATGATATTTTGCAGTTATCCAGATATCACTAACGGTGTCGATGGCAGGGTTTGCTCTGTCTGAAGTGCGAACTTTTAAGACCATTACGTGACGAAGACTTACCGATTCGAGATGATAAACAACCTCCATATATTCGGGGTAATCAACGCCAGACAAACAAATAAGGTAGTCGAAAGATGTTTCTTTTGCATCCTTCAATAAGGTAGCCGTCTGATGAAGATCAGCCGAAGCCACAATCATCTGGACATATTGAGTACCGAGCGTAATCTCTGCGCTTGGAAACTTATCAAGTAGGTAAGCTTTTAATTCATCGTTTGTCATGAGATAAAGAGTTACAGAGCAGGTTTATCGGTTAAAATAGGTTTAGCTTCTTGATACTTGACTTTCCCGAAGTTCTTCATCTTCTTAATTTTCTTTTGAAGCTGCATAATACCATACAACAAAGCTTCTGGTCGAGGAGGGCAACCAGGAATGTAGACATCAACGGGTATCACATGATCGGCACCCTTAACGATTGCATACGAATTGTAATAAAATGGTCCGCCAGAGACAGCACAAGCTCCCATGGCGATCACATATTTAGGATCGGCCATTTGGTCGTATAAACGACGCAAGACTGGAGCCATTTTATAATTTATCGATCCGGAGATAATAATCATGTCAGCCTGACGAGGAGTAGCACGTGCAACTTCAGCGCCAAAGCGAGCAAAATCATGACGAGAAGCACCGGCGGCCATCATCTCAATAGCACAACAACGGGTTCCAAATGTTAAGGGCCACAAAGAACTAGCGCGAGCCCAGTTAACTAGGGCATCTAGTTGTGCTAAGATTATTCCACCACCCTCATACTCGGCGACGATCGGATAGTCATTTTTTTCAAACTCCTTTTTGCTAGTTATTCCCATCTCAAAGCATGTTTTTTCCATCCATAAAATAATCCCAATCCCAATATCGCAAAGAAGATAAGGATCTCCACAAAACCGGTCATGCCAGCTGAACGCATGACCACTGCCCAAGGAAACAGAAATATAGTTTCCACATCAAAAATGAGAAATAGGATGGCGAACAAGTAATAACCGACCGTATATTGCAACCATGTATCTCCGATGGTTTCGATACCGCATTCGTAAGGCTCAAACTTAACAGCGTTGGAAGAAGTAGGGGGAATATAGCTGGAAAAAACCATGGCTGCACCCACAAGGGTTATGGCCGCTAAGAAGAATAATAAGAGTGAACTGCTTTCCATTTTAAAAGTATTTAGTCACGAGAACAACTTATTTTATGCTGGAAATGATATTCAAAAGTATAATATAAAACTATCCAACTCCCATTTTTTAGGACATATTACACCTATTGGGCGCTATTTATAGTTAGTATAAATCTAAACAACGACTCATACTTAACGGCCAGAACCGATAATTCAAGTCAACATAATGTTTGTCAATTCAGTAGGGAATTCTAATTGCAGATACTATAGAAATCAAGTTGCGAGTTTACGCACATCACCGATAAGTCTTGTGATTTACTGATCACTTTAATCTCGGTTAAACCAAGAAAGGAGTCCAAGAAATTAGTCTGGTAACTACCGGCGATAATGAGCATTGCATTGGACTCAGATAAGGCATAAGCAAGGGACGCTTTTTGCAGTTTCCACGTTGGTGACGCACTTTGTACAACTTGAGAAGGAAAATTAAACTTATCGTAGAAACGTTGTATGGAGAAAAGATTATTCGCAACTGTAATTTGATCATTTCCTTGACCATCATTTGACAAATAAAGGTTGATTTGTGCCGCATTATGTCGACCTAAATAGCTAGCCCAAAGAGCCAGGTCTTTACATTTCTTCATATAGCCTACTGGGACGACTATATTTTTATAGATAGGCTCAATATTCGTCTTGGCTGAAATAAATAAGAACGGGAAAGCAGCAAATTTCAAATATGGAAGTAAAATAGCAGCATTACGTTTATGGGAAACAAGAGCAAGGCACTCATATAACTCAGCTAGGTCAGCCAAAGTTGCAATTAAGTTTTGCTTAACCACTAGGTAATGGACAATAGTGCTAGACGAAGAACTAATTTTTGAAACAATGGATTTTAATCGATCGGAAAATCCTCTAACAATTTCGGGGTTATCATGTTCAAGCAAATGGATCAAGCACAGCTCCTTTTTTAATATTGAAGCGATTAAAAGGCCATGCAAAATAGATTCCTCCATCCCATCCCCAAAATCGCACCACACAAAAATCTTCTGTTCTCCATTTTCCATTTCTCAAAAATAAGAAATTCTTATGATGACTGAATCATTGGGGGTAGAATCCATATTAAAACTAGAAATCAAGCCAAGGAAGAGTTATAGAATCATCAAAGGAATAAATTGCAACAAATAAAAAAGGGAGCCCTAAAGCTCCCTTTTCAATATACTTAAGAAGTAAATGTTCTTATTTTAACAAATCTTTGAAGTTTTGATCATTTGCAAATTTTGCAAATTCAAGATCAGTTTTTGCTAATTCCTTGTAAGCTGCATCTTTCTTGATAGCGTTACCAAGATTTTCAACTAAAGTTGAAGATTTAGCGGTACGAGCTGCAATAACAGCTTTAAGATAAGCGATACGGGCAGTTTCTGTTTTAGCTGCATTCAATGTGCGTAATGCACCATTGTTGTCATTATTTAGTAATTGAGCTAAAGCATAATTAGCTGTATTCTGAGAATCATCAGAAAGATATTTAACTGCAGTTTCATATTGACCTTGGATGATCTTAACGATTCCAAGATTATCGTGAACTTCATTACCTGCTCCTGTTGCGCCACCGAAAAGTTCTTCAGCCTTAGCTAAATTAACTTTCTGAAGTTCAACACAACCTAGGTTATTCTGTACGATAGGATTTTTAGGATCAAGCTTGTCAGCTTTCTCGAATTGAGCAGCTGCACCAGCAAAATCACCTAAACCAAATTCAACACTACCTAAGTTATTGTAACCTCTCCAGTCGTCAGCATAAATTTTAGTGTAGCTAGTGAAGATTGTTTTTTGAACTTGTGGATTGGTTGTAAGTGTAGCCGCATAGAGCAATTCAGCTTGGTTTAATTTAGCTGGATCGCTCAGTGCAAGAGCACTAATTTCTGCATCGGTACGTCCGATTAGATCAACAGAAGCGGTGATCTTTGCACGACGAAGTTTAGGTAAAATTTCACTTGCTACAGCAGTGAAAGAAGATGAAAGATTTTTAATCTCACGCTCACGAACTTCAGGATCAGCATACATTGAAAGTACACGTAGAATTAATTCTTTATCTTGAATTGATGATTTGCTCATTAATTCTTTAAATCCATCCCAGTCTTCTGGAGTATATTTTGTTGAGACAGCAGTCTTAACTTTATTCTTAGTAAGGTCTTTTTGAATAACCTTTGAAGAAGTACCTTGACGTTTTTGAGAAAGACCAGTATTAAAATCTAACTTACCATCTGGTGATGCATAAGCTGAAACTTCAATGCCTTTAAGCTCTTTACGATCAGCCTTGTAAGCATCAGCAACATAAGCGCTCAATTCTTTTAGCTCTTTTTTGCTTAACTCTTTGCCGCGAATTTCAGAACTATTAATCAAATAGATTAGATCAGCAACATATTTATCTGGCACAACACGTTGGTATTTATCGATTGTTGGATCGTAGATGCCAGTTGTATTTTTTCTCTTTTGGAAACCTAGAATAGACAATGGGCTATTATCAACTAGCGTGCTAGTTGCGTTAACACCAGTTGCGATTTTAATTGGATCAAAATCTAACGATCTTTTTCCTTTGGTTGCATGTATCTTTAAAATAAGGTCTGATTTGCGCATATCGCTAGTAAATGGAACTGATCCTTTGTAAGAAACACTACCACCAGTAGAATAGCTAATCACCTTATTGTTAGCCTTAACAGACTCACCTTGTAAGGTATACGACTCATATACTTTCTCTCCAGTAGCAGTTTTTAAAACTGGAGTTGCAACAATGGTTGCTTTTTTCAAGAAGTATTTAGCAGGAATACGTCCTTGTAGCGAAACATCAACATTGTTGTTACGAACATCAAGAACTTCAGGAACTACAGAATAGCCTACTTTCCCGGCATTTTTTTTCATTTTTTTCAGGGAAGCACAGCTCATAATAACCGCGGCGCTAAAAATGAATAAAACCAAATAACTAATTTTTAAATTTCTCATTACAGTAATTGATTGGTAAATGAACTGTTAGTTTTTTATTGCTTTAGCTGCAAAAGTACAACCTTTTAGTGTGATAAAAAATATTTTATTACAAAAATTAACAAAAAAAAAATAGCAAAAACCAATTAACATAACTATGCTGCAGCAGAAAGGTTTAAAATGCTTATTTTCAATTATTTAAATTCAATATGTAAGGTATTAAAATGTCATTAATCATGCAAACAAACAAAACCTACAGAACATAATATTCTAAATAACTCAATCATTAATCAGTTCAATAAATGGGTTTAAAGTTTTCGTCCAACTAAATTATCTTTTGAAAATTATTTTAAGAAGAAAAAATGCGAACCAAAGAGTTCGCAGAAAGAATTTCGATCCTCAAAATACAATAAAAAAATGCTCGGAATTTCCGAGCATTTTTTTATTCTTGATTTGGTTTCTTGAGTGAGTGCGTATGACTTGGTTCTCTGTCACCACGATCGGGACGAGGACCACGATCGCCACGGTCTCCACTTTCAATATAACCTTCAGGTTTTGGAAGTAATACCTTACGCGACAATTTCAACTTACCAGAACGTTGATCAACTTCAAGAAGTTTAACATCGATAATATCACCTACCTTAAGAACGCTTTCAGGGTTTTCGATTCTCTTCCAATCGATTTCTGAGACATGCAGTAGACCTTCTTTACCAGGCATAATTTCAATAAATGCACCAAACTGAACGATTGATTTAACCTTACCACTGTAGGTCTCGCCTACTTCTGGAAGTGCGACAATAGCGCGAATCCGTGCAATTGCAGCATCGATAGCGTCCTTGTCAGGAGCACTAATCTCAATCTTACCTTGGTCATCAACCTCCTCAATAGCAATGGTTGCTTTTGTATCGGCTTGTATTTGTTGAATGATCTTTCCACCAGGACCGATCACAGGACCAATCATATCTTTAGGAATCATCATTGTAACGATTCTTGGAACATTTGATTTGTAATCTTCACGAGGTGCGCTAATCACTTCTAGCAGTTTATCTAGAATATGAGCTCTTCCCTCTTTAGCTTGCTGAAGAGCTTTAGACATCACTTCATAAGACAACCCGTCAACTTTGATATCCATCTGAGTTGCAGTAATCCCTTTTGTGGTACCGGTAACTTTAAAGTCCATATCACCTAAATGATCTTCATCACCTAAGATATCAGAAAGAACAGCAAATTTATCAGAACCCTTATCGGTAATAAGTCCCATTGCTATACCTGAAACAGGTCTTTTTAATTGGATACCGGCATCAAGCATAGCCATCGTTCCAGCACAAACAGTTGCCATTGAAGACGAACCATTTGATTCTAAAATATCAGATACTACACGAACGATGTAAGGAAATCCTTCTGGGATCATCTTTTTCAATCCACGATGAGCTAAGTTACCATGACCAATCTCGCGACGAGAAAGTCCACGTCCAACTTTTGCTTCACCAGTACTAAACGATGGGAAATTATAATGTAGCAAGAAACGCTCTTTGCCTTTAAAGGTTACATTATCAATGATTTTCTCATCCATTTTTGTTCCTAGCGTTACACTAGTAAGCGACTGAGTTTCACCACGTGTAAAGATAGCAGAACCGTGAGAGCCCGGAAGGTAAGATACCTCACCCCAGATTGGTCTGATTTGAGTGGTTGTACGACCGTCTAAACGAATGCCGTCATCCAAAATCATACGTCTCATCGCCTCTTTCTCAACATCATGATAATATCTGCTTATCAAATTTTTATTGATCTCTGACGACTCTTTACCTTCGCTATAAGCAACAATAAATTCAGCTTTAATGTTAGCAAATGAGCTAACGCGAAGATGTTTATCATTAATTAATGCACGAGCAGTGTCGTAAGCTTTCTGATAAGTTTCTTTCCAGATTAGTTCACGTAGAACTTCATCATTTTGCTCATGGCAATATTCACGTTTCTTAACGCCAACAGCGGCAGCTAATTCTTCTTGAACTTTACAATGAACCTTAATATTATCGTGTGCAAACTTGATAGCAGCTAACATTTCCTCTTCAGAAACTTCGTCCATCTCCCCTTCAACCATCATGATGTTGTCGAAAGATGCACCAACCATAATATCGATATCCGCTTTTGCTAATTGCTCTGCAGATGGGTTGATCATAAACTCTCCATCGATACGACAAACACGAACTTCAGAAATTGGACCATTAAATGGCACATCTGAAACGGCAATAGCTGCAGAAGCGGCTAGACCGGCCAAACAATCTGGCATTTCATTTTTACTAGAAGAGATCAAAGAGATCATCACGACTGTCTCAGCATGATAATTATCAGGGAAAAGTGGACGTAAAACACGGTCCACTAAACGTGCAGTTAGAATTTCATCATCCGAAGGACGACTCTCTCTTTTTAGAAATCCGCCAGGAAATCTTCCTGCAGCAGAATACTTTTCACGATAGTCAACAGAAAGAGGCATGAAATCAATGTTCTCAGCGGCTTCTGTTGCAGAAACAACAGTAGCTAACAACATGGTATCACCCATCTTTACAACAACTGAACCATCGGCTTGTTTGGCCAACTTCCCAGTTTCGATACTAATCGTACGTCCATCGCCTAGATCAATAGTCTTATTAACAGCTTTGTACATAATTTAAAAAAATAATTTCATTAATACTAGAAACAAATGGGTGGGGCTTTAAATAGTTAAAAAAAGGCAATTCGAAAATTGCCTTTTTAAGATCTTTATTTACGAAGATTAAGTTCTTTAATAATAGCACGATAACGATCAATATGCTTTCTTTTAAGATAATCTAGTAATGAACGACGTTTACCAACTAAACTAATCAATGCACGTTGAGTACCGTAATCCTTCTTGTTAAGTTTCAAATGCTCCGTAAGGTGACTAATACGGAAAGAGAAAAGTGCAATCTGTCCTTCTGCTGAGCCAGTGTTGGTGGCAACAGCGCCATGCTGAGCAAAAATCTCTTGTTTTTTTTCTGAAGTTAAATACATTTTTTATAAAATTAAAATGATACAATTATTGCGCCGCAGTATTCGAGTTCGATGACAACGGATCAACATTAATTAAAAATTCGCCACAAAGGTAAGAAATAATCTTTTAAATACCACGCTGACATTGATTTAATTACTAGTGCAATCCACTAACAATAATTAAGATTCACCAATTCCATCCCAAGGAATAGTCTGCAAGGGGTGCAACTCAATTTCAATTTTAAATATTCGACACTATAATATGTATTTCAGGTTGGGTCGTGAAGGACTAATTTATGTCCAATCGTGCATTCCAAACACCGACGCTTCTCACAATAGCTATGTTGCAGCTGCAGCAAGGCCTGCGACTCTAAGGCGTTTGAGGCTACAACTCCAGCTAAGGCCCACTTTCTAATCCATTGATTTTTTTCGGCAGGCATATTCTCTAATATCTCCAGTGCTCGATCTTTTAGAAATAACTGCTGTTGACGCTCGCCATACAGAAAATAGAAAGGAACTAATACATTAATCACCACAAGATGAAAAATTTGACTTCCAAAGACTTTTCTCTTGTAGCCAGACAAAACATTAAAACGATAGTGGGTATTCCAATACTCAGAAGCAGACAAGGAGAATAAATGACTTAAATCAGAATAATTAGCTGTATCCACCACAACCGAAAACAGACCTTGAGTAAGGTATAATAGGGACGCAAATTGGGCGATTCGAATAGTCGGAAAATTCATTGGATGCATGCGCATAAACTTCCAAAGATGCCCTGCGATAGGTTTTAAATGATATTTTAAAGCTAAGAAATCATACTCCTTTTTTAGTTCTATCACATATTCATCTAGAAATAGAGCATCTTCCAGCATCCCAGCTTGACCAAATAGCAGTGCTTCCAATTGGAACATCGAATGGATATGGTGTGCAATAATTCGCTGAGGCAATGATCGGATCAGCATCTCAAATGGAAGTGAATTCTGAGTTAACCCAAATCCCCGAGCGAGCAAAATATAAAATGTTTCATTCCAATCATACTTAGTCTCTTCGAGGATTTTTGTCACACCCTCCACTTTCGCTACCAACCGCTCTATTAAGATGCCATTGAGAAAAAACTTGATTCGAAAAGGATCGACTTGATAAAGTTTAGAGGCGCATCCAATCCAATCGTGGCTTTTGGTAAGCAATTCATAATTATGTGCAATCCATTCAGGCCATTTAATCAGAAATACCGGAATTACAGCTCCCAAATCAGTCATCACTTCTGCATCGTCAAGTGCCACCACATGAAGAATGGTATTTCGATAACTAGGATCACTCTGATGACCATGCCTATTCCAGTCGGAAGCTTTCAGGTGAATCTCAACATTGCCAGCCCAAAAGGTAACTCCAATCCGAATCCGAGCATCAAAAAAATCAGGTCCTGCATGCGTATTATGACGACCAGGATGGATGATCTGAATGGGCTCACCCTCTTGGGTCCAAAGAGTATCGGTCTGAAATAATTTATTCTCCCAAATAAAATGAAGAAAATTCTCTTTCATGTATTGAGGCTACGTATAGTGAAATATACGCTTTAAAAAGGAGAAAAAAGAGGAATGGAATCAGTCGATAGCGAACCGCTACTCAGAGATCTTGCGTAATACGGTAATCCCATCGCGTACGGGAATCATAAAGGGCTCAACCCGTGGATCGTCTTTAACGAAATCATTAAACAACATAATCCCTAATGTCTGTTCATCGGTTGGAAGAACTTCTTGAACGACCTTGCCAGCCCATAGGGTGTTGTCGGCTAATATCACCCCACCAACTCTAACCTTGTGAAATACTAGATGGTAGTGCTCGAGGTATTTCCGTTTATCCGCATCGATAAAAACAAGGTCAAATGACTCATTGAGTTTTGGAATAACATCAGTGGCATCGCCAATATGTTGAATAATTTGCTTGCGCAAGCCAGACTCCTCAATAAACGAAGATGCCAAGCTTTCAAGTTCATCGTTTAATTCAATGGTATGCAAGAGGCCATTCTTGGATAAGCCGGCAGCCAGACACAAGGCAGAGTAACCAGTGTAAGTGCCTATTTCCAAGATTCGACTCGGAGAAATCAATTTACTAAGCATCGTTAACAAGGAGCCCTGTAGGTGACCTGAACACATTCGACCATTAACCATGCTCAAATGCGTTTGTCGGTAAAGACGAGCCATCATTGGGGTCTCTTCAACGATATGCGACAGCAGGTATTGCTCTAATGCCTTGTCAATTTTCATCACTCTATTTATAAATCAGCATGGACAATTTCTCAAAGTCCAAAATTTCATTGGCAATATCTCGAAGCAGAGCAGGAGTAATAGCCTCAATTTTCTGATAGATCACATCCAGACCATCCATTTTATTGTAGATCAAAAAACTTTTACCGAGTGTCAGCATTAAATCTTCATGATTCTCTTGCGACATCGCAAGTTGACCAATCAGCTGTCTTTTGGCCTTTCCGATTTGAAGTCCACCCAAGAGTTTCTCTTGCAAGATCCTGATCTCTTTTTTAATCAAGGATAAGGCTTTCCCCATATTTACTTTATCGGTTCCAAAATAGATCGTAATCGTTCCCGTATCGGAATAAGCGGCATAGGCCGACTCGAGGTTATAGGCAATTCCATTTCGCTCCCGTAAGGCAAGGTTAAGACGAGAATTACCAGATTGGCCAGCCAGAATACTATTCAAAAGAACCAGGCCAATTCTATTTTCATGCAATACATCGTAGGCGAGTCCACCAAGAATACAATGCGATTGAAAAGTGTCTTTCTCAACCGTCTTAATCTTTGCCGCATTGCTTGTAAACTTATCCCGTGAAAAAGATCGAGTATTTTGAGGCAAAGCACTAAAGTAGCGGTTTACCAACTGGTAAAATCGCTTACCTGTGATCTTACCTACAGAGCAAATAACGATTTGATCAGTATTATAGTTACGAAGCATAAAACGCTGGATATCTTCCCGCGAAAATGACTTAACCAATTCGGGAGTGCCCAAAATATTACGACCGATGGCGTGACCTTCAAAGATGAGCTCTTCGAACTCATCAAAAATTAGCTCGGAGGGTGAGTCGTTGTAGGAATTTATCTCATCGATGATGACATCTTTTTCCTTCCTTAATTCCGACTCAGGAAAGGTGCTATGAATCAAGATGTCGCTAAACAGCTCAATCGTTCTTTGGTAATATTCCGATAAAAAGCTAGCATGGATGGCGGTCTCTTCTTTTGTTGTATAGGCATTGAGTTCCCCGCCAATATCTTCCAATCGACTTAAGATATGAAATGATTTGCGTTTCTTGGTCCCTTTAAAAATGGTGTGCTCAATAAAATGTGCCAAACCTTGTTCCGACGACTGCTCATCTCTCGAACCGGTATTAATGACGACCCCACAGTGAGCCACAGGTGAATCAATCGACTGATGCACTAGACGTATTCCGTTAGGTAATTGAGCAGAGAAATATTCCATTAATTCAATTTGAACAAGGTGTAAAAGTATTCAAAATTACTTTCTGATCGGCAGTTTAGCTTTCAATTTATTTCCGGCTTCAGCAAATAAGACGGATGTAACTTTTTCTATTTTTTTTCAGTCATTGCTTGGAGAGAAATAAAATTTGATTAGTTTTGCCACGCGTTCGAAAACAAGGTGCCATAGCTCAGTTGGTAGAGCAATGGACTGAAAATCCATGTGTCCCTGGTTCAATTCCAGGTGGCACCACATCTTAAGAAAACGCATACTACAGAAAAGGCTGATTTTCAATTGAAAATCAGCCTTTTCTTTTAGGTTGTAAACCTAAATCCTGCACTACTGAGCTTTGGGCAGTGCAATCTTTAATTTTTTGAAGACTTCCAGCCCTTGCGCATCCGCAGGATCAATCAATAAGATCTTACGGAAATATTCAACCGAAGAATTTTTTAAGGTGGCAGCCTTTTCCTTATCTGTCTTCACGTTTTTCTCACTATTTAAGTAGTAATAAGAAGCCAAGAACCGACAGCATTCAATAATAGATCGGCGATTCTTTACCACATCACCAGCTTCATAGATGGCAAGTGCTTTTTCATAAGACTCCTTAGCCAAGGTCCCTTCAGCCTCAGGATCAAGGAATGAGTTCATCCTTCCTCTCCAAATAAAGCCACCTGCATATTTATCGTTTAAGGTGGTCACTACAGCAAAAGAGCTATCTGCCTTCTGATAATAAGCACGTTTTAAAGCATTAACAGCTAAACTATCAGCAAATGGCACCTTACTTATCTTTTGAAGGTTCATTAAAGAGTCGTATTGCGAATGATAGACTTCAGCCTGGAAATAATATTCTTTCCCGATTAAGAATGTAGTCGCTAACTTATCTGCGCCATTAGCCATCATTTTTAGATAAATCCGTACGGCATGATTGTGCATTTTATTAGCGATATACAATTTTGACAACTCATCATAAAGCTCTGTTTTTGTAGAGTCTAAGGCCAAAGCTTTATTAAAACTTGAAATCGCCATGGTATCTTTTCCAACTTTCTGCAACAATCGACCATAATAAACATAGTCAGAAGGGATATTCTTCTCAGGATCGTGAATCTTAAAGAATTTATCAAGGTAAGAAACTCCTTCGGCATATTTCTGAGTCTCGTAGGCAATATAGCCTCTAACACGCAATAAAACAGACTCGTTTTTACTGAGCTTCATAACCTCTTCCAATAACTTAACTGATTCGTCGTAGTTCTTATTAAAGAATAGGATAATAGCAAGCCTCTCCTTATCCTCAGCTGAAACTTCTGCCCGACTGATGTAGATACGGTAATTTTTTTCAGCCTCTGGATATTTGCCAATCAAATAATATAAATCGCCTAGATTTTTATAGACTAAGATTTGGTCAGTATTCAGCTCGATACTTTTTGCTAAGGCATTAACCGCATCACGGTTAGCGCGAGCTAGTGTATGAATAACGCCAAGTTTACGATAAGCTAAGGCATAAGCAGGATCAAAATAGATCGCTCGGTCATAGGCGTTTGATGCTGGACCATACCGATGGCGAATTAGCTCATAATCACCAGCAACAATATGGAAAGGTGCATATTTAGAGTTAAGCTCAATACCTTGGGTAAGAAAGCGATTCCCTGTCGCAGTATCTTTCTTAGCATGATCGAAACAACCTTTTGCAATTGTGCAGTATACTTCTGGATTCTTTTTATCCATTTTTCGGGCTTTCTCGAAATACTCGAGTTCAGCTGTCTTATCGCCATTCCAGAGTGCTATTTTGCCAAGACCAATCAAAGGGAATGGGGACTTAGGGTCTGAAGCAAGCGCATTTTGATAAGCTATTTTTGCACTATCAGGCTGTTGCAAATATAAATAAGTGTCACCTAAGGAGCAGTTGGCACGCACATCGCCAGGGGTTGACTTAATTCGGCTCAGAAAAAAGCTACGCGCTTGATGAAACTGAGAATCATCAAGAAAATATTGTCCTTGATTGGTATTTGGCTGCGCCTGAATGTTACTTATTGCAAGTACCGTACCTAAAATTAAAAGTGTTAATCGTTTCATTGTTCGTATTGGATATAAATTATAAGCTTTGCCAAAGCTACTAAAAATCTTTTCTTGTTTTAACAACTCGAGTTGGCGCAATTGCGGGAAGGATGCCCGACTTCAAAATAATACGTTGACCCTTATCACTAGCGAGGAAAGCAGAGAATCCTGTAGCCAATCCATTTCGGGGTTCCGCATTGATAATATAAATGTCGCGTGTAAGCGGATAGATATGCTCAGCCATATACGCCTGATAAGGTTTATAACTATTCTCAACATTAGGTCTAGAGTTATCGCTTACCGAGCACACTTTAATTTTTTTGTGAAATGACAGATGTGTTGAATCGTTGTCATTACTAATCCAACTTGCCCCAATAAATCCCAAAACGCCAGGATGAGTGCTCGTATATTCGATCACATCTTTGTTATAGTCAAGGGCAAAGACATTCGTCTTAACCAATTTCCCTCCACAAATAGAATCCACTAAATAATTAATAATGCTTGACTTTTGGTTATCAAATACGGCACTTATCTTCCCTGAATTCGAGGTTGGATTAATCTGATTCCAAGAGGTTATTTTACCCGTTAGTAGTTCTTTAATCTGATTAATAGTTACCAAGGTATCTGAACTTTGTTTTGAGACAATTAAAGCAATGGCATCGGTGGCTACTTTAGTCTGACGGGGATAAATCTTTTTTTGATGAAACAGGGCAACCTCCTCTTTACTTAAAGGACGCGAAGCTATGATTAGCTGAACATCACCATTCATCAATTGCGCAAAGGCATCTATTTCTGGAACATAGGTCGATTTAAATTCCGTGTAGCCATAAATGGCTTTGAACACATCTAGTTCCGCTTCTATGATTGGTTTGAAAGTCTCGTCAGTCGCAATGGTAGCATGACCAGTTGTTGGAGTATTCGTGTAAGGATTACCACGAAAGAAGCCACAGTTCGAAAAGACAAAAGCTAAGAAAAGGAATAGACTAATTCGCTTCATCATATTTAGTTTTAGCCAGCAAAGTATATATCCTAAAACTACCATACAATACAAGTAATAGTCCAAGACAGACTCGTGTAAAACTATTCACTGGGAGCAGTATACTGTTATAAAACAAGATAACTACTCCCAGTGAAAGATAGACAATAGACATCAATGACTTAAAGGCAAGAAAAACTGGCTTTTTTAGTCTCATCAGATGTCCTATTGCAGCACATATTTAATTGGAACGGTGTAACTTACCAATACCGCTTTTCCACCTTGTCTTCCAGGAGTCCAAGCTGGCATCTTAGCTAACACGCGGATTGCTTCTTCATCACAACCGCCACCGATACCACGAACCACTTTAATACGTGTTATTTTACCTTCTTTATCTACAACGAAGTTTACGATTACCGTCCCTTGAATACCATTTTCAGCAGCCATGGATGGATAACGCAAGTTCGAATGGATAAACTTCATCATCTCTTTTTCTCCACCAGGAAACTGAGGCATCTGCTCAACGATCACAAAAGGTTGATCTGGCTCTTCTGTGATTTTTTGCGTCGCAATAGGAGCGGCCACATCATCAGTACCTTTATCGAACGCCACATTACTAACAGCTGCTTTAGTCTCGATTACTTCCTTTTGAAGTTTAATTTCTTCCTCAGGCACTAGTTCATCAGGTTTAATGACAGGAGGAGTAAATTTAATGGTATTCCTTAGCGGTGGTGGCGGAGGTGGAATCTCTTTCAGGATATTCTCCTTTGGTTTTTCCAACTCAATTTTTGAGAGTGTACGAACTGTAACATCCTTATCCGCACTTTTCGGAAAGATCTGTTTTAGTAGAATAGGTGCTGAGACAATAAGAATAAAAAGAAGGGCCGCGGTAAGTAGGGCACGAAAATGTCTCTGAGTAGAGTTTTTTCTAAGCTCATATGCACCGTACGCCTGGTTCTTCGATTCAAAAACTAAATCGCACCATTCGTTCGAAAAAATATCATTATTTGCTGCCATGTAGGATACAATTTTTATCCGTAAATAAATTTAAAACCAAGATTAAGAAGCTATGGTTACTACTCAAACAAGTAGAATAAACAAAACTAGCTGTCAATCCATTAAAAAGACTCAGGAGAAGTTTGGAAGATTATAATTTCTTCGCTAATAATTCTAAGTCAAACGGTGTAATATCAACAATTGCATAACGACCAATATTGCAGATTGCCATCTCATCCAATGCATCGATCAAATTCTTATAAGAACTATCAATAGTTCCTTTGATCAGCACAATCGGGGCTTTTTTATCAGCAATAATCTCGTCTCTCTTCTTTTCAAAATCTTTAGGCGAAAGCTTTTCTGCATCTTTAAGAGCTTTAAGCTGACGAACTTGAACCATGATATCGTAATTCTTTTTGATCAAAAACTGACGCATTCCTTTCGGAGAGAAATCGGTTTGATTCAAAACAGGATCGATGTTGTTTTCACGCGTTCCTTCGTAATAAAAGACTTTGTTTTCTTTCCCCAGTAATATGGTGACCGCCCGAGAAGCTTTGATCTTTGTCTGATCTTCTTCTGTAACCTTCTCTTTTGAAGGCATTGCAATCTCCATAGTCTGAGGCTTGTTCAATGTTGTTGCCAACATAAAAAACGTAATCAACAAGAAACCTAAATCTACCATCGGCGTAAAATCGACGCGAGTAGACATCTTTTTGGTCTTGCCTTTTTTCTTTCCTTGATTATTATCTTGAGCTACTTCAGACATGAATTTAAGATTTACAGTTATTCGTAATCAGGCGCATTTTTAAGACTCGTAAGAAGGTTATACCTATTCTCATTGATATCTTGAAGGGTACCCATTAACTTTTTAATCACTGGATAAGTTGTAGCTTGGTCAGCTTTGATTGCGATTCGATACTCAGCATTAACTGTCTTGGCAACACTAACCCATGATTTAAACTGATTGTCTAAAGAATCACAAGGTATGCCAAGGGCATTTTGAGGTAAATCACGCTCTTCGGTTTTCAGAGCCAGATACGTTTTCATCATCGTAATCGGAACTCCAAATTTATTGATCAGACTAAACTCTTTTAATTCGGCAGCAGTAAAAGTTACATTATAGGCAGCTCCCATTTTAGTAAGCATTTGGACTCTATTATCTTGTCCATCAGCTCCCAAGAAGACTTTACCCTTCGCATCTACAAGGATAGAGATAACATTCCGATCTGGAAGTTTGATCTCTGATATAGAGGCTGGTGTGCTCACCTTAACTGGCTCTTTCTGAGTGAAGTTAGAGGTAAGCATAAAGAAGGTCAGCAATAAGAACGCAACATCACACATTGCGGTCATATCAATAGCCGTGCTCTTCCTTTTGATTTTTACTTTTGGCATAATTATAAATTATAATACAATTCGCTTAGTGCTTAGAGGCAAATGTTTGAACGATGCTATAACCAGCCTCATCAATTGAGTAGGTTAATTTGTCAATTTTAGTGGTGAAATAGTTGTACATCACAACGGCAAGAGCACCCGTACCAATACCAAATGCAGTATTGATAAGCGCTTCAGAAATACCTGTTGATAAGGCAACTGAGTCAGGAGCACCTGCATTCGCCATAGCAGCAAATGAACGAATCATACCAAGAACGGTTCCCAAAAGACCCATCATAGTAGCTACAGAAGAAATAGTCGCTAGAATTGGAAGATTCTGCTCTAAGCTAGGAAGTTCAAGTGAAGTTGCTTCTTCGATATTTTTCGTAATATCCAATAATTTCTGCTCCTTAGTCATCGAATTATCTTTCTCTAACTGCTGATATTTTAATAAGGCAGCTTTAGATACACTCGCGATTGAACCTTCGAAACGATCACATTCTGCAACAGCACCGCTGATGTCATTTTTTGCAAGCGAGCCTTTGATTTTTTCAACAAAATCTACAGCAGAACCTTTACCACCTGCTTTATTGATTGTTAAGAAACGCTCTATTGAAAAAGCGATCACAGTCAATAACAAAGTCATAATGACTGGAACAATCATTCCACCTTTATAGATTACACCTAAAAAATTACCTGGGATAGGAGCGTTAGCACTATTATTCCCTTGGAAATTGCCAGAGGCACCCATTATCAAGTTAAACACAAGTATCGCAACGACAAGCGAAACGGGAATAACAGACATCGAAAATACCTTTTGAAATTTTAAAAATCCATTTTGTGATTTCATACTCTAATGATTACTAATTGTTTAAATAATAGTTTAAATGATAGTTTAAGAACTGCTTAGAAAATATACAACATTAATAAAAAAAACGATAATAAAGCACCTTGTCTGGATTAAAAATTCAGAAAGATCGCTGAATTAAGGTCATGCCAAAAAATTGACTTTGATGTAAAACACTTGACAATCTAGTTCTACAAACTTATTTTAATGCGACAGAATTATAATTCATCTTCCATAAAATAAGAACGATTACTCGAAAATTTTCAGTTTGAAAACGATCTAGTTTTTTAAATCGTTGACAAAATTAATAATCCAATTCAATTGGCATCAGAAGGGCCTTGCAAAAATGAAATAATGTTAAAATATTAACATATTTTAACAAATTGAAAGTAATCGAACACCCCTCCTTGAGATACAATGATCTATGAGCCAATAACTTTACCTAAAAGTCTAAATTCTTTGAATTTGATCAGTCTACTCTGCTTAGGTAAGATCTTCAGAAAGAATTAAATTAAAAGTATGTAATTCCCAAAAATTAAGAAGCTGATTACTCTTGCAAGACAAACCGAAAAGGGAGCGAATAAGCAACAAGAACAGGAATTCCAGCCTGTCTTCCTGGACTCCAAGTAGGCATTTTTTCAAGAATACGCACAGCTTCTTCGTCGCATCCACCCCCAATGCCCCGAATTATTCTAATCTGGGTGATCTTCCCATCTTTACCAACAACAAAATTAACAGTCACGGTCCCTTTTATGCCATTTTCAATTGCAGTGATAGGATATCTCAGGTTTCTTTTAATGAAGTTGATCATCTCTTTCTCTCCGCCAGGGAATTGAGGCATTTGTTCCACAAAAACAAAGGGTTTCTCAGGATCTTCAGCCACATCTTTTTTTAAACTAGTTGCAATTGGTGCTGCAATGTCGTCGGTACCCTTGTCATAGGTGACATTACTAATCGCAGCTTTTGCATCAACTGCCTCTTTTTGAGAAATAGGCTGTTCTTCCTCGGCTACCAATTGATCCGGTTTGATAACGGGAGGAGTAAACTTGATTGTATTTCGCAAAGGTGGAGGAGGCGGAACCTCTCTAAGTATAGAGGGCTCTTTAGGCTTCTCCAATTTAATGGATGATATGACCCGCACAGACACATTTTTTTCTGTATTACGAGGAGTCATTTGATGAATTAAAGAAGGCAAGGAGACGACAAAAACAAACAATACGATGGCCATGAATAAACCCCAGAAATGCCTTGACTGAGAATTTTTGCGAAGCTCATACGCGCCATAAACATGGTTTTGCGAAGGCTGAAAAACTAATTCGTACCACTCTTTCGAGAATATATCATTATTTGCTGCCATGTAGGAGATAAATTTAAAATTTAATTCTCTAACAATCTCATAATAAAACTGATAATGAAAATATCAGCACATAGAAAAATAGGAAGATCAAAAAACTGAAATATCGTGACAGAACAGAATCGGCAGGAAAATTACTTCTTTAAATATACGAAATAAATTTCAAAATAGTACGGAATCATGATTAAATTCATCCTTTAATTCGACACTAAAATAGACTGAGAAAATAGAAATAAGACTTATAAGAAACAAAAAAGCCATCTACAAAAAGTTGCTGATGGCTAGCTAATAAATACGATACCAAAGAATTATTCAGAGCCTAACCAAATTTTATGTTCCTTAAAATCAAGTTTAGCAACGTTTGCTAGTAAGAAATCGGCACCCAACAATCCAATTATCTTCTTGTCGGTAAATTTTGAATATTCATGATTTATATGATGAAAATCAACCAATGCCACCCTTAAAACTCCCCATGAGACGCTACCTAACACCAAGTCAGAGATTGATCCAGAACCGGTTTCGACCATCTCTTTTCCAAGCCCTGTTGCCAATACAGAATCACTATTTTCTTGAACATAAAGCATCGTCATTGCCTGATCAAAAACACTGCGAGAAGCACCAGTATCGATGATCCACCATCCATTCTCTAGTCCTTTAAATTCAGCCTCAATCAAGATATGATAAGCATTCTCTTCAAGCTCTACAACCTCAAAACTTATCTCTTTCATATTTTATGATCGCTAAAAAAAGGGGCTTAAAAACCCCTTTTAATAAACATATAAGAAACCTCTTTAAGCTTTATTCAAAGCATCCAAGACGTTCATAACTTCTTTTACATGACCTTCGCTGGTACGCATCATCTGCATCTCTTCTTCATTCAGCTGCAATTCGACAATTTGCTCAACACCATTCTTGCCTAACACGACTGGAACACCCAAATAGCAGTTATCCACGCCATATTCGCCTTGAAGCTGAATACAAACAGGAAATATTCTACGTTGATCTTTTACAATTGCTTCAACCATCTGCGCTGCAGCTGCACCAGGAGCATACCAAGCTGAGGTACCCATTAATTTCACAAGCTCTCCACCACCAGACTTAGTCCGCTCAACAATCGCGTCAAGTGTCTCCGCATCTAATAATTCGGTCACTGGGATACCACCTACAGTTGTGTAGCGTGTTAGAGGAACCATAGTGTCGCCATGGCCACCCAATAACATGCCTTGAATCTCTTTTTGCGAGATATTTAATGCATCTGATAAAAAGGCGCGATAACGAGCAGTATCTAGAATTCCTGCCATTCCCATAATCCGGGTACGAGGAAGACCTGAGGCTAGGTGGGCCTGATAAGTCATTACATCCAATGGATTAGAAACAACAATAATGATTGCATTCGGCGAATATTTCACAATATTTTCAGTTACAGACTTTACAATTCCAGCGTTGATTTGAATTAAATCGTCGCGAGTCATGCCTGGTTTACGAGGTAATCCTGAAGTTATCACAACGACATCAGAATCTGCAGTGCGTGCATAATCATTTGTTACACCAACCGTGCGCGTATCATAACCAATAATAGGGGCTTTTTGCCACATATCAAGAGCCTTGCCTTCGGCGATACCCTCTTTAATATCCAATAAAATAACCTCGTTTACAACTTCTCTATATGCTAAGGTATCAGCACAAGTTGATCCTACATTTCCTGCTCCTACGACTGTAACTTTCATAAATTGAATTATTATCTGACTAATTAAATATTAACCGTGTTTAAAAATCGATGCAAATTTACATAGTTTAGAGAAACAACAAAAACTAATTAGCAATCTCTTTGCGATTAGTTTAAATTCTAACTTTCAAGATGACTGAACAATGCTCAAAACACAAACTTCAGAAATTCAAATCACCTTATAGATTGCAGTCGCAATGCCACTTTCGACCAGTTTACAAAGTAAAAATCTACAATCCAGCGATCTGTTTTATGACTCCAATCATCTCTTCGGCCAAAGCATCAGCTCTTTCCATTGACCGACTCTCGGCATAAATTCGAATGATAGGCTCGGTATTGGACTTCCGCAAATGGACCCACTCCTTATCAAAATCGATTTTTACTCCATCGACGGTATTTACCTCTTCGTGTTTAAAGCGAGCTTGAACTTGAAGAAGAATGTCATCTACGTTAATAGTTGGAGTTAGCTCTATTTTATTCTTCGAGATGAAATAATCGGGATAAGTGGCTCTAAGTTGTGTGCATTTCAAACCTGACTTTGCCAAATGTGTGAGAAAAAGAGCAATTCCAACCATGGAATCTCGTCCATAATGGCTCATTGGATAGATAACCCCACCATTCCCTTCTCCACCTATGACTGCATTGGTATTTTTCATCATCGTGGTCACGTTAACCTCCCCAACTGCAGATGGATTATAGGTTGCACCATGCCTTTCAGTTATATCCCGCAAGGCTCTTGAGGAGGATAGATTGGATACCGTATTCCCTTTCGAATTTGACAAAACATAATCAGCCACAGCAACCAATGTATATTCTTCATTAAATAAGGTGCCATCCTCGTTGATAATCGCCAAACGGTCGACATCGGGATCAACAACAAAACAAACGTCCACATTTGCTTTTGCGATGGTGGCAGATACCTCGATTAAATTTTCAGGTATTGGCTCTGGATTATGAGGGAAATGCCCATCTGGGGTACAATTAAGTTCTAACACTTCAGCCACGCCCAATGCCTTTAGAAGCTGAGGCACAATAATTCCACCAACGGAATTTACGGCATCTACGGCGACTTTAAATTTTTTCTTTTTTATAGCCTCAATATCCACCAGTGCTAAATCAAGAACATGTTGAATATGATATTGGGTATAATCTGAAAAGGTCTGCGCCCCTAAATTGTCAACAGTAGCAAATTCGAAACTCTCATTTTGAGCAATCGCCAAAACGATTTTCCCCTCTTGGTCGTTCAGAAACTCGCCATCGGAATTAAGCAATTTAAGTGCATTCCACTGTTTGGGATTATGACTGGCCGTAAGGATTATTCCTCCATCAGCCTTTTCAGCCAAAACGGCAAGTTCTGTCGTTGGAGTGGAAGCCAAACCCAGATTAACCACATCGGCCCCCATTCCTAATAAGGTGCCGCTCACAAGTGCATCCACCATTACTCCGGAGATTCGAGCATCTCTGCCAACGACAATCTTTATCTTCTTTGATCCTTTCTGATTCGATTTAGCCCAGGTTAGATAGGCGGCAGTAAATTTAACTAAGTCAAGTGGAGTCAATCCCTCGCCAGGCAAACCTCCTATTGTACCCCGAATACCTGAAATTGATTTGATAAGTGCCATATATGGTGGTCTATTATGCTTGTAAACTTAAGTCTACAAAGTTGTTAATTTGAGTCAATTAATCAAAGGATTATTCTGCTTACGCTGAATTAAAGTTTAACTCTCCATTTTTTTACCGATATTTGCAACCGAAATAATAACAAGTCAAGTAATTACCACATGATTATCAGAAGAGGCAGAGGACAGGAGCGCGACGATAAGCGTACCGTCGATAAAAAAGAGCCCGGAACCAGACCCAGAGTAAAAAAAGGAAGTTCCGCACCAAGCGACCAGAGCAGAAAATCTAGCTCAAGTCGAGGCGAAGCAAAAGATGCAACCGCAGGCAAAAGAGTCGGCAAGACTAAAGTAATCAAAACAGCCTCCGGATCAAAACCCAAGAGTCCAGTTATTGGAAGGAATGGAAAAGAGAGGACTTCCGATGTATTTCGAAGAAACGTGATAGAAAAACGTCCTGCACGAAAATTTGAAGGTGCAGAATCGGATCAATACCTCAACAAAACAGGCAAAGTATTACGAGGAAGACTCGGTAATAAGAACTTGAATGATGAGTTTGAGACTTCAGGTAAAAAAGGCAAGGCAGCCCCTTCAAAAAAGGAGCCTGGCGCCATGCGACTCAATCGTTATATCGCCAATGCAGGCCTATGCTCGCGTCGCGAAGCAGATACCTTTATCGCAACTGGCTGTGTAACCATCAATGGAAAAATAGTTTCGGAGATGGGTTATCAAGTCTTACCAGGTGAATCAGTAAGTTTCAACGGAAAGATTATCACTGCAGAAAAGAAGATGTATGTCCTTTTAAATAAACCAAAGGGATATGTAACAACATCTGACGATCCACATGCAGATAAAACGGTGATGGAACTGATCGCAAATGCCTGTCCTGAAAGGATTTATCCGGTTGGAAGATTAGACAAAGCCACTACTGGACTTTTGCTTTTCACCAATGATGGCGATATGACCAAACGATTAACGCATCCGAAATACAATCGAAAAAAAATATATCATGTTTTCGTAGATCAAAAAGTTACGAAAAATCACCTGCAGGAGATCGTGGATGGGATTACCCTTGAAGATGGTTTTGTGGCAGCTGATTCAGTTAGCTATGTTAGTGAAGACGATAAAAAGCAAGTAGGGATAGAAATCCATTCGGGAAAAAACAAAATCGTTAGACGTATTTTTGAGCACTTAGGCTATAAAGTGGAGAAGTTAGATCGAGTCTATTTCTGTGGCCTAACGAAGAAAGATCTACCGAGAGGAAGATGGAGATTCCTTACCGAGGACGAGGTTAATGTCCTTAAAATGAGCTCTAAGTAATCGCATCGCGGTTGGCTGATTTACAAAACACTTTCCAAATAAAACATCTAAGTTAGATTCTATTCGTAGCGTAAAGCATCGATAGGATCTAACTTAGATGCTTTTATAGCAGGAAGTACACCGGCGCCAAAACTCACGACAAGGCAGAGCAGCACCCCAACCATCATCCATTGCCATGGGATTACGAAGGAGCTACCTATAATCAATGAGACGCCATTACCTGCCAAGATTCCCAAGATAATTCCCAAAATTCCACCAAGCTGACCAATAATGATTGACTCTATCATAAATTGATTTTTGATGGAGCGGGAGTTTGCTCCAACGGCCTTATGGATACCAATCTCTCTGGTACGCTCAGCGACAGTTACCAATAAGATATTCATCAATCCTATGGCAGCTCCCAACAAGGTAATAAAGCCAATAACAGTGGCAGCAAGGGTTACATATTTTATATTATCGAGCAAAACACGAACAAGATTATCACTCTTCTCAACAAGAAAGTCGGAATCATCTGCCACACTTAATCCTCTAACATTTCGAAATACAGCCTCTGCCTCACCCATAGAAGCATCCATTAATTGAGCACTTTTAGGCATCACGCTAATTCGAAAGTTCATCGATGGCCTTGCGAAGTATTGTCTAACATTCGAAAATGGTAGAAGCACAATCTGATCGGCCGAATTCCCAAATCCACTCCCCTTATCTTTTAATACTCCAACAATTAGATATTTACCACTCCCAACAGAGATGTATTTCCCAATCGGATCGAGTTCTGAAGGAAAAATCTTTTTCACCAAAGCGTCTCCCACCAAGGCAACATTATCCCCTTCAAAAGATTCTTTAAAAGTCAGACCTCTCCCCGACTCTAATTCATACCCAGCGATCGTTAAAAAGTTCTCATCGACCCCCCGGACGGTAATATTAGGGTTGCTTTTCTTGGTATCAGACTTAACTGTAGCTGTTTGAGTGGCAAGAACAGAAATAGAAACTGTCGAAGGAAAAGTGTATTGCTCACGAAAGGCGCGAGCTTGGGTATAGCTAATATAGCTGTAGTTCATGGTTCGACCAGGCTGACTTCCGATATGGATGCGCGTACCTCGACTCTGAATACTAAACGTGTTCGCTCCAAGTCTTGTAAACTCGGTCGTAATAGAATTTTTTATGGAGTCAATAGCTGTCAAGATTCCCACCAAGGCTGAAATACCCACTGCAATAATCAAGATTGTCAAAACAGATCGCACTAGGTTACCCCGAATAGACTGGAAGGCGATTCGAATATTCTCAATGACTAAGGGTTTAATCCAAATCATACGCTATTTCTAGGTGGGAGTAAACTTAAATAAGGTGCTAATTTAAAACATCCAATTCATAAAATTAGCACAAAAAACAGTAAAGTTCACTATTTTTTTCTCGTCAATAATCGTTAATATTGCAGTTCAATTATAATCTTAAAACAGTACCGCATGGCTTATGACATTGAGATGGTTCGCAAGGTATATGCTGCGATTCCAGAACGCGTAAAAAAACTACGTGGATTAATTGGCAGACCAGTTACATTAACTGAAAAAATTCTGTATTCACACCTCTCTGGAGAGCTTCCTACACAGGCTTTCGAAAAGGGCGTTTCATATGTAAATTTTGATCCCGATCGGGTTGCCATGCAGGATGCCACGGCTCAAATGGCACTATTGCAATTTATGCAGGCAGGAAAAAGTGTTGTCAGCGTCCCTTCAACGGTTCATTGTGACCACTTAATATTGGCACAAACTGGTGCTATTGAAGATTTAAAAAAGGCAGAAGAGACAAACAAAGAAGTGTATAGCTTCCTCTCTTCTGTGTCCAAAAAATATGGTATCGGTTTCTGGAAACCAGGAGCTGGAATTATCCATCAGGTAGTCTTAGAAAACTATGCTTTCCCTGGTGGAATGATGATTGGTACCGACTCACATACCGTAAATGCTGGCGGATTAGGAATGATTGCTATTGGTGTTGGCGGTGCCGATGCAGTAGATGTCATGACGGGCATTCCATGGGAATTGAAATTCCCTAAATTAATTGGTGTAAATTTAACCGGAAAACTCAGTGGCTGGGCATCTCCAAAAGATGTCATTCTAAAAGTTGCTGGCATTCTTACCGTAAAAGGGGGAACTGGTTGCATCATCGAATATTTTGGCCCAGGAGCAGCAAGTTTATCTTGTACTGGAAAAGGAACCATCTGCAACATGGGTGCTGAAGTAGGCGCAACAACTTCAACTTTCGCATTCGACGATAGTATGAGCGAATATTTAAAAGCCACTGGTCGTGCTGACATCGCTGAGATGGCAACGAAGATTGCTTCTGACCTTCGAGCCGACGATGAAGTTTATGCAAATCCGTCAAAGTATTTTGATCAAGTTATTGAGATTAATCTATCTGAGCTTGAGCCTCATATTAATGGACCTTTTACGCCAGATTTTGCAACTCCACTTTCTCAATTTAAGACTGTGGCAAAAGAAAAAGGGTGGCCAATGGAGATGAAAGTTGGCTTAATTGGATCATGCACCAACTCATCTTATGAAGATATTAGCCGTGCAGCATCTGTAGCCAGACAAGCGCGCGAAAAAAACTTAAAAGTAAAAGCAGAATTCACTGTAACGCCGGGCTCTGAGCTTGTACGTTACACTGTTGCTCGCGATGGCTTCTTGGATGCTTTCGAACAAATGGGCGGCGTGGTTCTTGCCAATGCTTGTGGACCTTGTATTGGACAATGGTCAAGACATAATGCAGCCAATCTTCCTGAAAACTCTATCATGACTTCTTTTAACAGGAATTTTGCAAAACGAACCGATGGAAATCCAAAGACGCATGGATTCGTGGCTTCTCCAGAGATTGTGACTGCTTTCGCGATTGCCGGAACATTGGATTTTAATCCAGCAACCGACTATTTAGTGAATGAGAATGGGGAGAAAGTTAAGCTAGATCCGCCATCAGGAAATGATTTACCACAAAAAGGGTTTGCGGTAGAAGATCAAGGCTTGATTCCACCGTCATTAGACTATCAAGGAATTGAGATCTCCGTAAGCAGCAGTTCAGATAGACTTCAGCTTCTTGAGCCATTTAAACCTTGGTCAGGAAAAGATTTGAAAGGACTTAAGCTTTTAATCAAAGCTAGAGGCAAGTGTACGACCGATCATATCTCGATGGCTGGACCATGGCTTACTTACAGAGGTCATTTAGACAACATCTCTGAGAACCTATTAATCGGAGCAGTAAATGACTTTAACGGCAATACAAATTCGGTTAAAAACCAACTAACAGGTGAATATGGCCCAGTGCCAACAACGGCAAGAGCCTATAAAAAAGAGGGCTTTGCCTCTGTGATCGTGGGCGATGAGAATTACGGTGAAGGTTCATCACGAGAGCATGCTGCGATGGAACCACGTCATCTTGGAGCTATGGTTGTGTTAACACGATCATTTGCTCGTATTCATGAGACAAATTTGAAGAAACAAGGGATGCTTGCCCTGACCTTTGCAAATCCATCAGACTACAGCAAAATACAGGAGAATGATTCAATTGACATCGTTGGTCTTGAATCATTTGAGCCTGGGAAACAGTTGCAATTAGTGCTTCATCATGCCGATGGGTCAACTGAAGAGATTGGTGCTAAGCATACCTATAACGAAGCACAAATTGAGTGGTTTAAGGCTGGATCATGTCTTAATTTTATAAAAAATAATCAATAAAACTTTCTGCAAGGAGCAAAGTGATCCTTCTGCTCCTTGCAGAAAACCATTCTTACCCGTGGAATTTGGATATGTGATTATTTAGTAGTAGATTAGAACTAGAATTAAGGGCGTTTAAACGTCTTCGTTGCATCGAATATTCTAGACTTTTTTCTTGTTAAACTCATGGTATTTAAATTCAAAATCATATCAGATCAGGTGGGAAATTTTGTTTTGCATATCAATGCGGATGCAAATCACACCTTTCTTCAACTCCACGAGGCCCTGCAACTCGCCTGTCGATTTGACCAGTCAGAAATTGCAACCTTCTATCTTGCAGATGAAGAGTGGGACAAGATTTTGGAAATCCCAATGGATACAAGAGTAAAAGAGCCAAAATTAGCTTTAAGATCGATGGGACAGGTGAAGCTAGGTGAACTTTTAATCCAGCAAGAGCTGAACCTAATTTATGTTTTTGATATCCGCAATCAAAAGTCATTGTACATTCAAATCAAAGAGATCGAGACAGAAAAACAGTTGCGTGTTCCTGCCTTGATAAAAAAGCTTGGAAATTCTCCTTTACAACACTCTTTCAATGAAAACGACTCAGATCTTTTATCAAACCAAGTCACAACCCATCAGATAGACTATTCGGATTTCGGCGAACTACAAGACCTCGATTTAATAGTAGGAGAGACAGAAGAAGTCAATTAATTACCAACCGCTAAGTCTTGCAAACCTAAATTTTAAATGACTAAAACACTCATTATTCTTCTCGGGCCTACGGGTGTTGGCAAGACGGATTTAAGTATTGACATAGCTGCATTTTTGAAAACGGAGATTATTTCTTGCGATTCACGGCAGATATTTCAAGAGATGAATATTGGTACAGCTGTGCCAGATCAAACGACGCTAGAGGCTATTCCTCATCATTTTATTCAAACACATTCCATTCATGATCCATACAATGCTCGGAGATTTGAGTTAGACGGTCTGCAAAAGCTAGACCAACTCTTCAAAACTTACGATAGCGTGCTTATGACAGGTGGATCGATGCTTTACATTGACGCACTTGTGAATGGCCTTGATGACCTGCCCAACATAGACCCTGATTTGCGTCTTTCGTTAATGAATAGACTGGCATCTGAAGGGCTCGGACCACTACTTGATCAACTACAGCTATTGGATCCTAACTATTTTGCAGAGGTAGATCGTAAGAATCCCAAACGCATTGTCCATGCCTTGGAAGTTTGTCTAACTACCGGAAAACCATTTTCGGAACTACGAACCAATAAAATCCAAGATCGGCCATTTAAGATTATTAAAATCGGTTTAAACTGCGATCGAGCAATCTTGCATAACCGCATCAATGATCGTGTAGAAAAAATGTTTAAAGATGGCTTAGAAGCAGAAGCAAAGAGGCTTTATGAATTTAGAGATCTTAACTCATTAAATACCTTGGGTTACCGAGAATTATTCGATTATTTCGACAGAACAATTACGCTTGCGCAGGCGAATGAAAAAATAAAGGCAAACACTCGAAAGTATGCCCGAAAGCAACTAACCTGGTTCAGGCGAGATCCTGAGATTACCTGGTTTAGTCCCAATCAAAAAGAGGAGATTTTAAGTTACTTAAAGCTAAACCTCGCGTTATAGAAATAAAAAGAGCTGGACAAACCAGCTCTTTTTATTTCTATAAAAGACTAAACATCGTCTTCCATATCGTCATCTTCATCATCAGGCATGTCGTCTGGAATATCATTAACATCCTCTTCGACATCATCATGACCCTCGAATTCTTGCAATGCAAAATCATCCCGTAATACGCCATCATCATTAAAATCATCGTCATTTTCAACAATGTTATTGGCCTCTTCTAGGGTCATCCGAACGAGATAATAAAACTCATCCGTTTCATAAGGCAATGCAGAAACGACTTTGCCTTTTGCATTAATGTAAGTGATAAGACTTCCCGAGAAACCTTGAGGGTAAGTAAGCTTGATTTGACCTTGCACATCGAGCGGGAGCTTGTCATAGTCCTTTACAACGCGTGGTTTGTTGATTTTTGCCATAGTATATTTAGATTTAGGATATCTCTAAGTTATTGCAATGTAAATTATTAACCTGTAAACCATCTCCGAAACTTCCTTTAGTTTCAATGGTGCAAAATAATAATTCAAGACATTAATACTATCTTTTTTAGAAAAATATCTGAAAAATTATCAACACGACTAATTAAAATCAAAAACAAAGGACTTTTGCCCCAAATAATAACCTAGACAATCAAATTTAAGCAATCTAATGATACGGATGTTATATTGGGCAATACTGGTAAAATACCTATATTTGCGAAGCTAATTTTTATCACGTAGAATACTAAGAATGAATATCTCATACAGCTGGCTAAAAGATTACATCAATCTAGAACTATCGCCTGCCGATGTTGCAGCGACCTTAACTCAACTAGGATTAGAGACTGGCAGCATAGACGAATTTGAATCCATCAAAGGTGGATTAAACGGACTTGTTGTTGGTGAAGTCTTGACTTGCCAGGCGCATCCCAACTCAGATCATTTAAGTGTTACAACCGTAAATATTGGTACTGATGAATCATTACCCATTGTTTGCGGAGCTGCAAATGTACGTGCCGGACAAAAAGTTATCGTTGCAACTATTGGAACAATATTATACAATGGAGACGAACAATTCACCATTCAAAAATCTAAAATAAGAGGCGAAGTATCAATGGGAATGATTTGTGCTGAAGATGAGATCGGCATTGGATCAAGCCACGATGGAATTCTTGTTTTAGATCAGCAAGCAATTCCTGGCATGCCAGCGAGCGATTTTTTCAATATTAACAGTGATTACGTGCTGGAAGTTGATTTAACACCAAACCGAGTAGATAGCGCCTCTCACATTGGCATTGCACGAGATTTATCAGCTTATTTAAGTCAGAAAAGTAAAACAACCTATACCCGACCCGACGTAACAGGATTCAAAGTAGGGAATAACTCTTTGCCAATCACTGTTAAAGTTGAAAATACAGAGGCTTGTCCAAGATATGCAGGATTAACAATATCTGGCGTGAAGGTTGCAGAATCACCAGAATGGCTTCGAAACAGACTAAAGTCTATTGGTCAAAGCTCGATCAATAACATCGTAGACATCACAAATTTTGTTCTGCATGAAACTGGTCAACCACTGCATGCGTTCGACACTTCTGCCATTCAAGGAGGATCAATCATTGTAAAGACAGTTGCTAACGATGCAAAATTCATTACGTTAGATGGCATCGAAAGAACGCTGAACGAGAAAGATTTGATGATCTGCTCGGCAAAGGAACCACTTTGTATTGGAGGAGTCTTCGGCGGTCTTCATTCGGGAGTCAAAGAAACAACAACCTCTATTTTCTTAGAAAGCGCCTATTTTAATCCTGTATCCATCCGGAAGACAGCTCGTCGACATGGGCTTAATACTGACGCCTCGTTTAGGTTTGAACGTGGCGTTGATCCAAACGAGACAGTTTATGCACTTAAACGTGCCGCCTTGCTCATTCAAGAGATTGCAGGTGGAACCATTTCCAGTGATTTAATTGATGTCATTTCGGATGCAACAATCCTTCAATACTTTCCAGTTGAAGTTAGCTATTCTAATATAGCTCGATTAATTGGTAAGGATATACCCAAAGAGACACTGAAACAGATATTGGTTTCACTTGAAATTAAAATTATACAAGAATCAGAAGAAGGGCTTAGTCTTGAGATTCCACCTTACCGTGTGGATGTAAAAAGAGAAGTAGATGTTATTGAGGAGCTGCTGCGTATTTATGGCTATAACAATATCGAACCAAACACAGCGACTAAGGCAACCATTCAGCATGCGCCGAGGCCAGATAAAATAAAATTACAGAATCTGATTTCTGAACTCTTTACGGCAAGAGGATTTAATGAGATCATGTCAAATTCGCTAACCAAATTAGCGTATTATGAAAATCTAGTCACTTATCCATTAAGTCATAGCGTTCAATTATTCAATCCTCTTAGCAATGATTTGAATAGTATGCGACAGACTTTACTCTTTGGCGGACTAGAGTCAATAAGTAGGAATAGTAATTTTAGAAATACGGATCTTCGTCTCTTTGAATTTGGCAATATCTATCATTTTGACGCTTCAAAAGTGACTCAAAATCCAGTTAAGAACTACAGTGAGGCTGAGCATATTGGTATCTGGATCACGGGTAATAAAGAGACTCCAAACTGGAACTCCAAGGAAGAATCCACATCGTTTTTTACCCTGAAGGCTAATGTGGAGAATATCCTATCTCGACTCGGGATTGATCTAAATCGTTGTGGCATTGAATCGATCTCAAATGATCTTTTTGCAGAAGGGTTAGAATACAGGCATAACAACGTTTGCATTGCTCAATTGGGATATCTGAATCAAGGAATATTAAAGTCACAAAATATCACCTCAACTGTTTTTTACGGAGATTTAAATTGGACGGCTATCTTAAAAGCTTTGAAAAACAACAAAGTTAGCTATACACCATTGATGAAATACCCAGAAGTTAAAAGAGATCTTGCCTTGCTATTGGACAAAGAGGTGCTTTTCAGCACGATCAAAGCGTTAGCCTTCAAAGCAGAAAAAGAGATCTTGCGAAGCGTCAATCTATTTGATGTTTACGAAGGTGAAAAACTTCCAGCAGGAAAGAAATCGTATGCCATAAGTTTCATCCTACAAGATACCGATAAAACGCTTAACGACAAGCAAATAGAAAAAACAATGAGTCGTCTTATCAGCATTTACGAGCGTGAGATTGGCGCACAAATAAGGCAATCTTAAAGGACGACATTTATCCCACTTTGATAAGTTTGAATTGCGATCTTGCAGGTACAAGCCTTAGATATTAAGATAGAGAAAGCTGATTCGGAAGCTGACATCCATTCAATTGCTGCTTTGGCATCAACGATATGGAACGAATACTACGTGCCATTCATAGGACAGCCACAGATCGACTACATGCTAAAGACCTTTCAATCATTTGAGTCGATCAAACAACAAATCAATCAAGGCGATTGCGTTTACTACACCATCCAGCAAAACACAAATATCATTGGTTATTTAGCTTATAAAAAAGCAATCACCGAGCTTTTTCTAAGCAAGATCTATGTCGTCAAAGAGAAACGAAGAATAGGGATTGGAAAAATCGCGCTTGACTTCCTGACCAAACAAGGAAGAGCGACAAAAATCAAAAAGATAACCCTAACGGTAAACAAGGATAATTCTGGGAGTATAGCTGCGTATAAAAAAATGGGCTTTGTAATTGATGAATCAATCGTAACCCCTATTGGGCTAGGGTTTGTAATGGACGACTACAAGATGAGTTTAAATATTTAAACAGAAAATCACAAGGATTTATTTTAGTCGAACAACTCGCTTAAACTACCAAAATAATCTGATTCCCAACCCTCAGCAATATTCTCATAAGCCTCGTCAGGTATATTTGTTTGATGCACCTCAACATTCGTTCCTTGCTTGTCTAGATGTAGTTTTATGGTCACAATAGACTCCACATCTTCCCCAAAGTACCAGCTCTGAACGATTTTTTGATCTTGCACAAACTCAATATTTCGGCCCACGATTTCGCCATCCCAAAGCGAAAATTCACTTCCTGGCTCTGTGCTCATTTCTGCGGCTTCACCAGTCCAAATTTCAATCATAGCAGGATTAGTCAAAGCATTATAAAGATCGGCAGCTGAAGCGCTAAGCTTGAAATATTTTTTGAATTCTTTCATCTTTGAGTACTAGTTATTTATATCTAAGTTAAAACTTATAGGTTAATCCAATGGTAAAAAGCTCCTTCGCTTGCAACTTAGGCTTTTTACCAATTACAGTTCCCTTATCATCTAAGATAGGAAATTTTGTATTGTAATCATAGATTATAGAGGTCATAATTCGTGTGGTAATAAAACGGTTAACCTGCATTAGAAGAGTTTGTTCCCAATCAACAGCTACCTTTTGAAAGGGGTACTTGTAATTATTAAAGAACTCCCCCTTTGTATCATAACCAATATTTTCAGACAGCTGATAATGCCAATTTGCCTTTACGATAATACCGGGCTCCACTAATTTTTTCGTTCCAGGAAGCAGACCATATTTTGAAGGTGCAATCAGGACGGTATCTCTAACATACGTTGTCTTTGAGGTCAGTGGCGAAAGGAAAAGAGAAAAATCCTTATTAGGCTTATAGTCAAGACCCACCGAAACAGTTAAAAAACCAGGAGCCATAAAGGCCGAGATCGGATTTATCTTATTCGGAAAGGCATATCCATTAGCCATCTGAGTTTTAAAGTTTGACTCACCAGAATAATACCACTGCTTAAATGCGGAGATTCCAAAACGACTTTGGAACTCAATCTTATCTTCATTTTTCTCTAAACCTCTGGATGGAGTCTGACTAACACCATAGCGAACCTCTGCACTATTTTCCCACTTAATCTTATTCTTCGAGTAGTTAGCAATGTATTTACTGATTAAAAGCATCGAGAGTGCACTCTCGCCACCTTTCGACCAGTTAGAAAGAGTGGTTTGCGTAAAACCTAATGAGCCATTTCCAATCAATGTCCATGGCGGATAAATCACTTCTTTCAAATTAACTTTTTGCAAGCTAGGATCCAGTGCTTTTGGTTGAAAAGAGACAGAGCGTCCTTTAGACTCGGTAAACCTGGTCAACTTAATATTGTCATCAATAATTAATTTAAGCTCCCCTTTTTTATTATTTAGCAGTAATACACTGATCGAGTCGTTCTGGGCATTTTTCAAAAACATTCGGATTGGCCTCATCTCCCGATTTGCGGTCCACATCTCAGTCTTTGAATTTGTCAGATTTGCAATACGAATAAGAGCTGAATCAGCATCCGCATGACGAGCGAGAAATCGAAGAGCGACACGCAACGAATCATTCACTAAGCCAACAACTTTTTCATTGTATGCACTAAGCAAAGTGAGGTTTTGCTTGGCTATTTGAGCTTGATAGTTTTTAATTCGATCGGTTGTAATTTGATTAATCTTTTTGGACCGATAAGCAAAAGTAGTCTTATCACGCCAGCGATTCAATACTGAGTCGTTGTAAGTATTTCTATAATTAACAAATGTGCTTCGAATGATAGAGTTCGTTGTGGCCCCCTTAGCAGATGGAGGAAATTGAATTGCTGCAAGTTGACGATCTAGATTTGATTTAAACTCGTCTGGTAAAGTATTTTTCTTCGCAAGCAATAACATAGGATCGCCGTCAGGGACCACATGAGCCTTCTGAAGTTCTGAGTTTAAAATTTTCGAAGGGACTTGTATGTTGGCATTATTCAGACTATCAAAAAGCTCCTTATTAAGGGATTCAATCTGCTTTTGAACATCTGCTTCCGAAATATAACCTTGAACATCATTCACATTGTGAACATCTTGAGGATACCGATCAATTAAATACATCGCACTCCCCTCGATAAGTAGTCTGTGAAGTTTTGTGACTACGGTATCTAACGGATCGTTCTCAGCATAATTAAGAACTCCTTGAATGGGTTTTTTAAGTTGGTTATTTGACAAATACCATTCATTACAAGAGTAGAGGATCTTGTTTAAAAAGACAACACTCCATTTCAAAGAATCAGGAGCAGAACTCTCAACCTTGGGCGCATAATTAGAAGAAATACTTTTTGAATTTCCAGCCAATAGATAAGTTGACATAACAAATGCAAGAAAAAATACACCAAGTCCAAAAAGTTTATGAATCATAGTTTTGATGTTCTAATTTAGAAGTCAAAAATAGCTAAAACAAAGTTATATTTGAAATCTAAAATTTGCATTTATTCAAATTTAATCTATATTAACTCTATCAGAATAAACTAAAAATTCAAAAACTACCTAATAAACTGAAGCTATGAGAAAAACCTATGCCATCTTACTTGTGTTTTTGTCCTTCTTGCTGAACATCCAGAATGGGTTAGCAGAAGTTCGTCTGCCAGCAATCATTGGCAGTCATATGGTCCTGCAACAGAAAAGCGAGGTGAAAATATGGGGCTGGTCTAGTCCTGATGAAAAGATCACTATTAAAACCAGTTGGGACACGACTACCTACCATGGTTCTAGCAGTTCTCCAACACGGTGGATGAGTAAGATCAAGACTCCAGCAGCAGGTGGTCCATATACGATCACAATCAATGGAACAACCATCTTAGAAGATGTTATGATTGGCGAGAATTGGCTTTGTGGCGGACAAAGTAATATGGAGTGGAGTGGAGATCAAAATCTAAAACAATGTCTGGATGAGATGCCGAATGCAACCAATCAAAAAATTCGATTTTTCTACGTTCAAAAGTCTACATCCGACACCCCGCAAGATAATTGCAATGGATCATGGAAGGTTTGTTCTCCTGAAGAGATGAAACATTTTAGTGCTGTAGGCTATTTCTTTGGAAAACAATTGCAAAACGAACTAAACATCCCGATTGGATTGATCAATTGCAATTGGGGCGGAACCTCCGCTGAAGTATGGACACCGAAAGAATTAGTAGAAAATGATCCTATCCTTAGCGAAGCTTCAAAAAAGATTGGTCCTTTACCTTGGTGGCCAAACCTTCCGGGTGAAGCTTACAATGCGATGATCTCCCCAATCAAGAATTTCGAGATTGCAGGTGCTATCTGGTATCAAGGAGAGAGCAATTCAGGCACTGCCTCCACATACAAGGCGCTAATCGAAAAAATGGTGGGTGCATGGCGCAAAGATTTTCAAAAAGAAATTCCATTTTATTATGTTCAGATTGCTCCATTCTCAGGTTATGGTAATTACAATGTAGATGCCCTTTTACGTGAGGCTCAAACCAGTTGTCTTTCAATACCTAAAACAGGCATGGTGGTCATCTCCGATTTAGTAACCGACCTGAAAAATATCCATCCGACCAATAAAATTGATGTCTCTACTCGACTAGCTAAACTAGCTTTAAATGAGACGTATGTCAGAACAGGACTTGCCTATAAATCGCCACTTTACAAATCAATGCAAGTCGAAAAACAAAAGATTAGAATCTTGTTCGATAACGCGGACAATGGTCTAGTTGCCAAAGACAAAGTTATATCTGAACTTTACATCGCTGGCGAAGACAAAGTTTTCCAGCCTGCATTAGGTAAGATTGAAAGAAATACGTTAGTAGTTTGGAATAAGAGTATAAAAAATCCGGTAGCGGTTAGATTTGGATTTTCAAATGATGCAATCCCTAACCTATTTAGCTCGGAGGGGCTTCCTGTAAATATTTTCCGCACAGACAATTGGAGCGTCGACACCTCAAAAATTAAGAAGTAGATCATTCTATTTACCCCAAACATCGGGGGCATCTCTGCGACACTTATGACAAGCAGAGATGCCCCCGATCTCATTGTTCAACCATTCTGTATCCTAAAACATACGTGGTATTCCTAATTGAGTTTTTCCAGACTCGTGGTATTTCACTTGTTCGTTTGTGGATGGACTCTCACCAACGATTACCCACAAATCAGCCTTTGCTTTATTCGGCAATAGAACGATTTGCTCATTTGGCTTAGTCTTTAGAGTAACGATATTTCCTTTTAGCTCACGACATTTGTTATTTCTATTAGAAGTTACAAATGCTCTTCCCCAAGGGAGTACTAACTTACAATCTTGCCCATTAATGCTTTTAATTGCAACCCAACATATTTTACCGGCTCGTATCTCTGAAGAGATTATAAATCCACCTTGAGCGTGCAAGGTGAATCGACCATTTTTCATTGGATTAAATGCAGGAAAAACTCGTATTGTCCCATCGTAGCTCTGCAACATCGACTCATTCATAGCCGTCGCGAGGAGCGACATCGCCTCCATCGACATATGACGGAATGGCCAAGCAGGAACAGGCACTTTCTCACCGGTAGAGGAACCGACGACATTTGCCATATTGGTTTTAAAATAGGATGTTCCTTGCGCATCTTCCACAACTTCAGAACTAATATGACCCCAGCCATTGGCAAAAAACTGCCACTTGGCAGGAAATTGAGCTAAGTTAGTAGCCAGCTCCTTCGCTAAACCGAGTCGTGCCATGACTATTGGAACTGGTTCCCAACCCATATTTTCAGTTCCATATAAACGTAAGGTAGAGGTCATAATCTTAAATAACGAATCGTCTTTTTGTTTCAACCCCACTAAACCAGAGGGAAAAACCGGAGACCAAGGAACTGCAGGAAAAATTCCATCTAAGACTCTAAACTCTGCTGACTTTGGGTTTTTATCAGGTGGAAGAAGATAAGCATATTGAGGATCATCAGTTTGATACCAAGTAGTCAGCCAATTCTTCTCTTTAATACCCCATCCAGCAGCCACAATCTGATTTCCAGGAACTGGATAACCTTTAAAAATGCCTCTGTTAATGATCGCTCCATGTTCATCCTGCTTAATCAGACTTTGTGAAGCCTTCACAACTGGAACAGGAGCTAAATGATCGATCACATCTCTATAAATAGCAGCTTCAGGGGCCTCAACTCCGGCTGTTTTAAGCGCCTCAAGGGCCACCATAAATAATTTTCGAGCATACACCAATTCCGTCAGTCCGTCGCGCAATTTAATGACCCCTTCGTAGCCCGTACCCTCTTTGGCATGATACAAGCCATCGCTTTCCTTAATCAACAAAGATTGAAAAAATCTTGATGCCTCCAAAATAAATGGTAATGCCTGCTCATTTAAAAACTTTTTATCATTTGTGAATTGATATTGACGCCAAAAATCCAGCGCAATCTCGGCCACTGGAGTATGGTTGTATTTTACATCCGAATCAATTCTATTGTAACCATTCCGATTAGTAACATCAGAAATAAAAGCGCCATCAGCATGATAGACCTCTTTTGCATCTTTCTTTGCAAATTGAAGAGAATGAAATCGATAATCAAGATAAGGCGTTACTAAATCATGAAACCCGGCGGCATTCAAGGGCCAATACAGCTGTTGCTGATTCCAATGAAAATAAAAATTCCACTGCTGAACATCGTGATTCCATCCCCATAGCCCGTTATTAAAACGACCAGGATATTTCCCCCCTTGCGAAGCATGTGCATAATACATGGTTAAATACCAGAGATTATTGAGATAATCATCGCCATAGTCGACAAACGAGCGATTCCAGATCGATTTCCAATAGGCTGAATGGGTCAAATATTTTGAATCTAAATCGTGTTTTTCTAAGGTCGAGATCTTGTTCTTAACCTCTAAAAGTGGATCACCACTTACAGGAGAAGAAACAGCAAAGGCAATTTGGACTTTCTTATCTCTATTTCCAGATAGTTGAATTGATGCCAAACGTGAATGATCGCGCGCAGTGCTTACGACCAATCCATTCGTTTTTACCACTGAGCCTTCAACGGCAAAAGTTCCGCTAGTAAGTTTCTGGGTGATGAAAACATTCTTATCATCAGCTGAGGCGTCCGTTCCAGCAAGACCAATCTCAGCATCACGTCTCATTCGGGTGTACCACATTGAATAGGTACGTGAGCCAAATCGATCAACCGAGATTTGCATAGGCACATCCTCTTGAAAGGCGCTTTCAATGTTGCAAAGCAGCAATCCAGATTGATGATCAATAAAAGCACTAAACGCCAAATGTCCAAATGGCGTGGAACCATCTAAAATAAGTCTTGCATCTGAAAGACTCAGTCTAGCTTTAAAATCTGTCAGATAAAGGGTATTAAAAACTGGATATTTAAAATCTATTTCAATGCGGCATGCCTGCCGTTGAGTTGTGTAATAGTCATATTTCTCATCCCAGACTTCCTGCTTTCCCGTCTGGGAATCATCCCATAAATCACATTTATTCAACACCATAATAATCTTAGAGCCTTCGCACCACACTAAAGCCGATACATCTCCGTTACCTAATGGAAGACCCTGCATCGGATCAACCGGTGGACTTAGATAGGCCAGATCATAACGAGAGATACGACCAGGCCAATCGATGTTCCACGAAAAAGATTTTGGATTAAATGCAGACGTTAAGGCTCCATTTTCAGTCTTTACCGGATCTAAAGAATTAGATGCAAATGCAGAATTAACGCCCAAGAGAAACATAAACATCATTCCAAGTAGGACAACTATTGGCTTCGATATTCGAGGATATAATCCAGGTGTTAATGGCATACGTTTAAAATTACAGTTTAGATATTTCAGATAAATATTTGATTAATTAGATGTAAAAATAAGGAAAAGAGTGCGATAGTTCTTTAATTTTTTGACCAAACTAATTTTTAGTCTAAAACTGATGACTCAAAGAAAATACCAATTGAATTAAGCCATTCAATCGAAGAGACAGAAGGCCGAACCCTCCTTACTTGCCTAAAAATTACTATCTTTGCAAAAAATTAAAGAATAGCAATGGCACATAAATCTGGATTTGTCAATATCATAGGAAATCCCAATGTTGGCAAATCAACGTTGATGAATGCGATGGTCGGAGAAAAACTTTCGATTATCACCTCCAAAATGCAGACTACTCGACATCGCATCAAGGGCATTGTCAATGGTGAAGATTTTCAAATTGTTTATTCAGATACCCCAGGCATTTTAAAACCCCTCTACAAGCTCCAAGAATCGATGCTTGGCTTTGTAAATACAGCCTTAGTGGATGCCGATGTTCTGTTATATGTCACCGATGTAGTCGAAGATTTTTCCAAAAACGCGGATTATCTTGAGAAAATAAAATCAGCAGAAGTACCAGTATTGGTCTTAATTAATAAGATTGACCTCACCGATCAAGAGCAATTAATTGCCCTTGTTGAACGCTGGAGGGAGCTAATTCCGAATGCAGAAGTGATGCCGATCTCGGCCAAAGAGAAGTTCAACCTTGACTATGTCTTTAAACGAATACTTGCCAATCTTCCTGATGGGGCTCCATTTTTCCCGAATGATGAATTGACTGATCGGAACGAGCGGTTTTTTGTTCAAGAGATCATCCGTGAAAAAATACTTTTATTTTATGATAAGGAGATTCCTTATTCTGTTGAGATTGAAGTAGAGGAGTTTAAAGATGAACCAAAACTTTTGCGCATCAGAGCAGTAATTAATGTGGCTCGCGACACACAAAAAGGGATCATCATTGGCCATCAAGGAAAAGCCCTTAAGAAAGTAGGCACAGAGGCCCGTTTGGATATGGAAGAGTTCTTTGAGAAGAAAGTATTCTTAGAGATGTATGTTAAAGTAGCTAAAGACTGGCGGGACAAAGAGAGCCAGCTTCGTAATTTTGGTTACGAAATTCAATAATAGGTAAAACAAGAAATGAGCAATATAGTAGCAATTGTCGGCCGTCCGAACGTAGGAAAATCGACATTTTTCAATAGACTAACTGAATCGCGTGCAGCCATCGTAGATGACATGCCAGGGGTAACACGTGATCGAAATTATGGAAAATCACTCTGGAATGGAGTTGAATTTTCAATTATTGATACCGGAGGATATGTCTCTGGATCAGACGACATCTTCGAAGAAGAGATACGCAGACAAGCAAACTTGGCTATTCAAGAGGCCGATGTTATTGTCTTTTTAGTCGATGTTGAGACCGGACTTACCGAATTAGATATTTCTGTTTTTGACTTATTACGTCGGAATTCAAAACCTGTCATAACAGTTGTCAATAAAGTTGATAATCATCAGCGTAGTTTAGATGCGAATGAGTTTTATGCATTAGGTATCGAGAAGCTATTTTGTGTGTCGTCAGTCAATGGTTCAGGAACAGGTGATTTGCTTGATGAAGTTGTTGAAATGTTACCCAATAAAGTTGAAGATGAAATTGATGATAAAACGCCAAGGATTGCTGTAGTTGGCAGACCAAACGTAGGGAAATCATCTATCATCAACACGTTAGTTGGAGAAGATCGTCATATTGTAACCGATGTTGCGGGAACAACTCGTGATGCTGTAGCGCAGAAATACACGAAATTTGGGCATAACTTTATCCTTGTCGACACGGCAGGTCTTCGAAAAAAGACCAAAGTTGCAGAGGATATTGAGTTCTATTCGGTCATGCGCTCAGTGCGCACCATAGAAGACTCCGATGTTTGCGTGCTCGTTTTAGACGCTACCAGAGGCGTTGAAGGTCAAGATGTGAGTATCTTCCACCTAATCCACCGAAATAAAAAAGGAATTGTTGTGGTGGTTAATAAATGGGACCTCATAGAGAAGGACAACAACACTATGAAGAAATTTGAGGCAGATATCTTTGAGAAATTCGCCCCAATCGTAGACATACCCATTGTGTTTACTTCAGCCCTAACAAAGCAGAGAATCTTAAAGATCCTCGAAGATGCCATGATGGTTTTTGAAAATAGAAACCGACATATTGCTACGTCTAAACTCAATGAATTACTACTGGAACTCATTGAGGCCTATCCCCCACCCGCCTACAAAGGGAAGTTCATTAAGATTAAATATATTACTCAATTGCCGACTAAGATTCCAAGTTTTGCATTCTTTTGTAACTTACCACAATACATCAGGGATCCATACAAGAGATATCTAGAAAACAAGATTCGGAGTAATTTTAATTTCAAAGGAATTCCGATTCAGCTCTATTTTAGACAAAAATAAGAAAAAATAAAAGTCTTAAATTGGACTATTCTGACCTCATTGTCAAATAATTAAGTCCAGATCATATTCCAACCAAAAAATTAATAACTTTGCAAAACTTTTGCCGAGTGGCAAAAAGTATATTTTAGAACATAAATAAGACGGGTAATTGGTTCATTTGGGAGCTAGCAGGCCCGTCATTAAAAATCAGAAGATGCAATTTAATGAAATGGGCCTCGACCCCAGAATCCTAAAGGGGATTCAAGAAATGGGCTTCGAACAACCTTCGCCAATCCAGGAACAGTTTATCCCTTTATTCCTGAAAGACCCAACAGACATTGTTGGACTAGCGCAAACCGGAACCGGTAAAACTGCCGCATTCGGTCTTCCAATCCTACAAAAAATCGATCTTAAAATCAAAGCTCCTCAGGCACTTATCTTAAGTCCTACAAGAGAACTTTGTGTTCAGATTGCTCGTGAAATTTCAGATTATGCTAAGTATATTCCAGAAATTTCAATCCTTCCAGTTTATGGAGGCGCCGATATCAGTGGGCAGATCTCTGCTTTACGCAGAGGAGTTCATATCATTGCTGCTACGCCTGGTCGTATGCACGATATGATTCGCAAAAACAAGGTCGATCTCTCTCAAATAACCATCATGGTTCTTGACGAGGCTGATGAGATGTTGAACATGGGCTTCCAAGAAGATGTGGATGCTATCTTAGAACAAACTCCAAAAACAAAGAAAACATTACTTTTCTCGGCCACCATGCCGCGTGAAGTAGCTGCGATTGCAAAAAACTACATGACAAATCCGGTAGAAGTTGCAGTTGGGAAAAAAGGTGGTGGAGCTGATAATGTAGAGCATATATACCATATGGTTCATGCAAAAGACCGTTATTCAGCGCTTAAGCGTGTGATGGACTTTGTGCCAGAGGTGTATGGAATAGTTTTTTGTCGCACCCGTATGGAGACCAAAGAGATCGCTGCACAGCTGATCACCGATGGCTATAGCGCGGAAGCACTTCACGGAGATCTTAGTCAACAACAGCGTGATTTTGTGATGGAGAAATTCCGATCAAAAGGGGTTCAGATGCTTATAGCTACAGATGTTGCCGCTCGAGGAATCGACGTCAATGATCTTACCCATATTGTAAATTACAATCTACCTGACGACATTGAGAACTATACTCACCGAAGTGGCCGTACTGGTCGAGCAGGTAAGTCTGGCATCTCAATCTCTATCATACATATGAAAGAGCAAGGTCGGATACGGATGATCGAAAAAGGGATTGGAAAGAAATTTCTTCGTATGCCAGTGCCAACAGGAAAAGTTATTTGCGAGAAACAATTGATGTATCTTATTGACAAACTGGAAACGGTAACTATCAACGAAGAGCAGATTGAGCCTTTCCTTCCAACTGTTTATCAGAAATTGGAAGCTCTTTCAAAAGAGGATCTCATCAAGCATGTTGTCTCTCTTGAATTCAATCGTTTCCTTGAATATTATGGAAATACGGCTGACTTAAATGCTCCTGACACACACGATGCAGGTAGAAGAGAAGTCCGCGAAGGTCGCGAAATGCGCAGAACCTCTTCAGAAGGGATGACGCAAATCCGACTTAATGTAGGATTATCACAAGGCCTTATTCCGAAAGATATCATCACATTTGTTATTGATGCAACTGGACGCAGAAATGTTGAGATTGGAAAGATCGATCTTTACAAGACCTATGCGACCGTAGAAATTGAATCAGCTTACGGCACGACCTTACTTAAAAATAGTAGAGGAATGAACTTTAAAGGATCATTCTTCGATGCTGAAGTAAATAACGCTGGCCGCGAAGGTGGTGGCCGCTTCGACAGAGGCGGTGACCGAGGCGGCGACAGAGGTGCTAGCAGAGGTGGCGATGGAGGCGGACGTTTCGAACGTGGCTTCAGAAAACCTGAAGGCGGCAGAGAAGATTTCAAACGCCGAGATAGAAAGAAAAGATTCTAATCACCAAAATAAATTTTTCAAAAGCCGGAAGACAACTTGTTTTCCGGCTTTTTTTATGCACAGATTATAACCATTAAGACTCAAAAATAGTCCATTAAATTAGCAGGCCTATAGCGATTGTCACGATTGATTCGTTGAAATACCGACCAGTGTAATGACTCATGAGTGTCGGCATCTTGAGTTCCTATATCTACCGCGCGAATAAAACGAGGCCAAAGTTTATAAAATACAGAATAAGATTGGTGCATTTGAGCCATCACATCCACATTTGTAGGGATCCACTCGAAAGACAACTTACATTCAGCAGCCTTCGTCAACATCCAACACAAAGAGACATCTGACAATTGAGATTCAGGATATCCTCCTCCAACATCCGAATGGACACCCATAAACCAAACTTGTTCAAGCACTTGAGAAATGGCCCCAGATTGCTGATGCCATAGTGAAGGCCTGAAATTCGACCGCTGCTCATCAAGAGCTAAAGCTTGAAAGGCAAAATCAATTGTTGTAGATAGCTTCGTGTCATGAAAGCGATACCGACTATTTACAACGCCATTCCAAAAAAGTGGATTACCTAAGGACCCAACGGTATCCCAAACCCCAATAAATTTGATTCGTGTAGTCTCAGCTACGGCAAAGGAACGTCGAAAAAGGGTTGCCTCTAGCTCTTTCGGATGATACCGCTTACTTCTAAATTGATAAAGAGAATAGGCTTTCGAAACCATGCCTTTATTCTCTCGCCGAAGTATCCCCGAATTCCGTATCAATCCGGCTAGACTGCGCACCGTAAATGCACCGCGACTAAAGCCAAAGAAATACAATTCGTCACCTTGGTTATAGTGATCAATAATAAATCGGTAGGCCTGAAGGATATTCTCCTCTAATCCAGCACCAGTGACACCATCATACAACCGATGTAGCAATGGTCCCTCTGTACCAATTCCAGCATCGTAGTAAAGCAATTGAGAGATCCCATCGACAGAACAAGGGGAGAGCGCATTCGCCATCTTAACAACATTAGTCTGACATTTAGAAAAACCAATATCCCCATCTGGTCTATTCCAAGTTCCATCGCAAAACAAGACAATTCTCTTCATGTAGAAATTTTCATTAATTCATAGCTACCTATTCAATTTACAACTTATTAATGAAAATAATTTAGACAAACATCGATAGACTTCTTACTATGAACTAGTCGATTAGTCCTAACTTTACATTTAAAGGCGAACCTAATTCGTGAAATAAAACTTCACCGAGTGAACAATTATTGAACTCGGACCTTATCTTTGTATCGTTACACATCAAAATGGCTACTAATTCAACTGCATATTTAGAAAACCATTTATCACACCTCTCTAAATAAAAGAGCCATGAGCACAGATAATAATTCAACAAAGAGTTCACCTACTTGGATGGAGATCGTCTCCAAATACAATTTCTCCGATCCATTAAGAAGCTGGTGGCAGATCGCAAACTCGATAGTGCCATATATCTTGCTTTGGGTTTTAATGGTCTGGAGTCTGAAAATCTCATATTTTTTGACTCTTTTCCTTTCGATCTTTGCAGCTGGATTTTTGGTTAGGATCTTTATCATTTTTCACGACTGTGGCCACGGCTCGTATTTTAAATCAAAACTTCTAAGCCGAATCATTGGAATCATCACCGGCATGCTAGCCTTTACGCCCTATCACAAGTGGCATAACGAGCATCAAGAACATCATGCCACCGTGGGAAATTTAGATAAACGAGGTGTAGGTGATGTCAAAACACTAACTATTGAGGAGTTCCTAGAGTTATCGCCTTGGCAGAAATTTAGTTACCGTTTTTACCGCCATCCACTGTTTCTTTTTGGATTAGCACCATTTTTAGTATTCGTTCTTCAAAACCGACTACCTCGAAAATCTTTTAAAATAAAAGACCATGCTTACTTAGCTTTGGCTAATTTGGGTCTAATAGTTGCAATCGGACTTACCATTTGGGCTATAGGCTGGAAAGCTTATTTATTGATACAAATACCAGTATTGTATATTGCTTCGGTACATGGCATATGGCTGTTTTATGTCCAACATCAATACGAGCATGTAGTCTGGTCAAGAGCCAAAGACTGGAACTATAAAGAGATTGCTTTAGAGGGAAGTTCCTATTTCAAGCTCCCTAAAATACTCCAATGGTTCACAGGAAATATCGGATTTCATCACATTCATCACTTGAGTCCAAAGATCCCAAATTACAAACTACCAGAATGTCACGAAGAAAATCAAGTCTTTCAAGATATTAAGCCGGTAACATTTCTATCTAGTCTCAAATCGCTCAAGCTTAGATTATGGGACGAGAAAAGTGGAAAACTTGTCGGATTTAAGGCGCTGCGGTTTTACACCAGATAAAGCATCCAATAAGAGACTTATCCTTAAAAGAGAATAAGACGTATAAAATGGACAGCAACGCCTTAAGAAACCTAGCCATATTTGGCGAAGATACAGAAAAGATGCCCGTGTTATTCGTGGGCCATGGGAGTCCAATGTATGCCATTGAAGAGAACGAATTTGTATCTGAATGGAGAAAACTTGGTGCATCAATACCTAAGCCCAAAGCTATTCTATGCATCTCCGCACATTGGGAAACGAAAGGAACCTTTGTTACTGCAGCTTTGAAACCACCCACGATACACGATTTTGGAGGTTTTCCACGCGAGCTCTATGCCGTTCAATATCCCGCTCCAGGAAGTCCAGAACTTGCTCAGAAAACGAAGGAAATAATCACCACCACCCCAATTGGATTAGATGAAAGCTGGGGACTCGATCACGGGGCGTGGAGTGTTGTTCGAAATATCTATCCGGAAGCGGATATTCCAATTATTGAAATGAGCCTTGACTATACTAAGGGACCAAAATTTCATTATGAGCTAGCCAAAGAGCTATCAATTTTAAGAAGCAAAGGGGTTTTAATCATAGGCAGTGGCAATATTGTGCATAACCTGCGCCTTGTGGCTTGGGATAAAATGAATGAGCCTGACTTTGGATTCGATTGGGCAATTCAGGCAAACGACCAAATAAAAAATCATATCCTTGATCACCAGCATGCCAATCTAATCGATTACCAATCACTTGGAAGAGAAGTTTCGATGGCTATCCCATCACCTGATCATTATCTCCCATTACTTTATACGCTCGCTTTACAAGGAGAAAATGAAAAGCTTAATTTCTTTAATGATAAGGCAGTGATGGGATCGCTAACAATGACTTCTTTAAAAATTGGTTGAATTTCGTATATTTGAGCCATCAATTAAATGCTCTTCGAAAAGGCAAACAGGAAATAATATCCGTTTCATATGAGTGCAGAAAAGGTTTTTAAAATTGCAATTGCCGACTCTCAATTTCTTATTGTAGAGGCCTTGCAATCACTGATTCAAACTGAACCAAACTACGCCATAATAGGTGTTGCAAGCACTCACCATGAGCTTCAAAAAATACTCCAAGAAAAATCTCCAGATCTTCTTATTGTAGATCCAGCCAACATTGATTTCGATGGCCTTGACGATCTAAAAAATATTAAAATCAAATACACGCAGCTTGGAATATTGATTTTGACCAACCTTGTAACCAAGCAAGAATTTGCTGACATTAGCCGAATAGGGATTAAAAATATCAGCTACAAGACAGCTGACAGAGATGAGATCTTTGCGGCCATAGATGCAACACTTAAAAATAAAAAATTCTATTCGGACGAAGTTCTTGACCTTTTCTTAGACCTAGGGGAAGCCAAGAACAGTGGAGAAGAGACCAAGACGTTGACACCTTCAGAGATTGAGATCGTTAAACTTATTGCCGAAGGGTTAACAACCAAAGAGATTGCATCAAAACGAAACATCAGTTACCACACGGTAAATACCCACCGTAAAAATATCTTCCGTAAGATGGAGGTCTCCAACGCCTCTGAATTGATTATGCTTGCCATCAAGGCGGGCTGGATCAACAACATTGAATACTACATTTAGGCGAATAAGCCAACTACAAGCTTTTCAACATCCATTTCTCGCACCCAAAATGACCAGTATTACCTAACGGTCCATCCAGGTATTCGAATCCAAACTTTTCATAAATAGCTAAAGCGCCTGCTAATTCAGGCATCGATTCTAAATACACCTTTTTATAGCCCATTGACTTGGCTTGCGAAAGACATTGCTGTATGATCATTCTTCCAACCCCTTTGCCTCGAAATTCTGACAACAGGTACATCTTAACCAATTCACAGGTATCATCAGGCAAGCCGGAGGTAGGAAACAATCCACCACCACCAACCACCTGACGATCCACAACTGCTACAAAATAAACAGATTGCTCTACCTTAAATAGATCAGAAAGATGATCTGTTGACTCATCGTAATAAACTGTCCCTTCGTGATTCGCGCCAAACTCCTCCAGCGCAGCACGAATAATCTCAGCTAGCTGCTGATTGTCATCGGATAATATTCGTCGTAAAACAACAGATTTTGTATTCATAACTAAATTCTAAAAACTCAATATTTGATCCTAAATCAACCTAAATAACTAACAATCTGAAAACCCAAGAAAAACTTAGATCTCAGTCGCATACCATAAAAAGGGTATACTAAAATACGCAATTTATGGGATTTTCAATTTCTTTGAAACATAGGATATTTGTACCATATAATAAACTGTTAAAGCCATGGCAAATATTGCAAATAGTATTGTTGACCTTGTAGGTCGCACACCATTAGTTCGCTTAAATCGTTTAACTGAAGGGTTAGACTGCGAAGTTCTTGTTAAATTAGAGTCACAAAATCCAGGTGGATCGGTAAAAGATAGGCTAGGATTTGCACTAATCGAAGATGCAGAAAAAAATGGACTAATCAATAAAGACACTGTAATTATTGAACCAACAAGTGGCAACACAGGTGTTGGTCTAGCATTCGTTTGTGCAGCAAAAGGATATAAATTAAAAATTGTTATGCCTGACACAGTAAGTGTTGAGCGTCGTTTGATTGTTGCTGCTTATGGCGGTGAAGTGATTCTTACTCCAGGTAAAGATGGCATGAAAGGTGCGATCGCAAAAGCTGAAGAGCTTAAGCTAGCGACTCCAGGAAGTTTCATTCCAATGCAATTCAACAACCTCGCCAATCCAGAGATGCACCGCAAGACAACAGCTGTTGAGATCTGGGAAGATACCGATGGCAAAGTGGATATTTTCGTTGCTGGATCAGGCACCGGAGGTACCATAACCGGTGTTTCAGAAGTAATCAGAGCAAAAAAACCTTCATTCTATTCAGTGGTTGTTGAGCCAGAAGATTCACCAGTACTTTCTGGTGGCGCTCCAGGTCCTCATAAGATCCAAGGAATTGGTCCAGGTTTTGTTCCACAAGCATTAAATACAACATCATACGATGAGATTTTCAAGATTTCAGCTGCAGACTCTTTCGATACGGCTCGCAAACTTGCGAAACTCGAAGGAATCTTCTGCGGTATATCTGCAGGTGGAAACGTATATGCTGCGTTGCAAATTGCTAAACGTCCTGAGAACAAAGGAAAAACAATCGTAACAATTATCTGTGATACTGGCGAGCGCTACTTAAGCACTCCCCTATTTGCTCCAGAAGTCTAAGTAAAGACTGAATAATTTGGGTTTAAGAACCGAATAGGTCAGATATTTACCTATTTTTATACGGTGTCAGTAACCTAGATTAAGATGTTAGCAGGAAAATACAAAACGCTTTATAAGCAGTTACTTAAATTTATCGATGCGGAAAGAATTTTCCACGATCCGCTTCACACCTTGGCCTATGGCACTGATGCCAGTTTTTATCGACTAATTCCCAAATTAGTCATAAAGGCCAGAGACGAGCAGGAAGTTTCGTGCATTCTGAACCAATGCGCGAAGCTTTCCTTGTCAGTCACCTTCCGAGCTGCAGGAACCAGCCTTTCAGGACAAGCGATTTCCGATTCAGTATTAATCATCGCCGGTAATGATTGGAAAAACTACACCATCCTCGACAACGGACATGCCATAAAATTACAACCAGGTCTTACAGGCGGTCGCACAAATGCCATCTTGGCCAAATATGGTCGTAAGATAGGTCCTGATCCAGCCTCCATTAACAGCGCCATGATTGGTGGCATAGCTGCGAATAATGCAAGCGGAATGTGCTGCGGAACAGCAGAAAATTCCTATAAAACAGTGGCAAGCATGCGGATTGTTTTTGCCGATGGCGCGATCCTAGACACATCAGATCCGGAGAGCAAAAGCAACTTCAGAATAAGTCATCCAGAACTTCTGCGTGAGATTGAGACAATGGCAATTTTCGTCAAAGCCAATAAGCCACTTGCTGATAGAATCCGCCACAAATACAAATTAAAAAACACAACAGGTTATAGTCTGAATGCCTTGGTGGATTTCAGTGATCCCTTTGAAATTATCGAACACCTGATCATAGGATCTGAAGGAACTCTTGGATTCATCTCTGAAATAACCTATCGTACAGTCATCGAGCACCCTTATAGAGCCACCTCAATAATGCTCTTTCCTTCACTTGAATTCGCCTGCAAAGCAGTCATGCAACTTAAAAAAGCACCTGTATCAGCAGTCGAGCTTATCGACAGAGCAGGGATTCGGTCGGTAGAAAATCAAGAAGAGATGGGTGCTTACCTCAAAGAGCTTAGTCCATTAGGATGTGCCCTTTTAGTTGAGACTAGAGCTTTAAGTAAGGATGATCTTAGCCATCAGATCGAGAGCATCATAAAAGAGCTCGAGTCGAGTGGACTAGAAAATTCTATTCATTTCACGAGTATACCTAAAGAATACGAAGCTCTTTGGAAGATCAGGAAAGGATTATTCCCTTCTATTGGAGCGATTCGCAAAACAGGAACTACCGTGATCATTGAAGATGTGGCTTTCCCTCTGGAACGACTTGCTGAAGCGACCCTCGATCTTCAAAAAAGTCTTCATAAATGGGGCTATTCAAATGCGGTGATCTTTGGCCATGCCCTTGAAGGAAATATTCATTTTGTTTTTACACAAGATTTTGGCTCTTCAGAGGAGGTGGAGCGATACAGTCAATTTATGACTGAAATTACAGACCTAGTGGTTTCAAAATATGATGGTTCGTTAAAGGCGGAACATGGTACTGGCCGCAACATGGCACCATTTATTGAATTAGAATGGGGCGCTGAAGCTTTTGGGCTGATGAAGCAATTGAAATCTATTTTCGATCCCTACGATCTTCTAAATCCAGGAGTGATCCTCAATAATGACCCAAAAGCACATCTTCAAAACCTTAAACCACTACCTGCAGCGCACGAAAGCATCGACAAGTGCGTTGAGTGTGGTTTCTGCGAACCATCTTGCGTTTCAGCTGACCTAACCCTAACACCCCGTCAGCGAATTGCGGTCTACCGGCAAATAACACACCTTACAGCAACGGGAATTGATGCCAAGCAATTAGCCTATCTAAACAAAAGTTTTGAATATAGTGGCAAAGCTACTTGCGCTACCGATGGACTCTGTGCGAGTAGTTGTCCGGTGGATATAGATACGGGCCAGCTAATCAAACACCTTAGAAGCCAGACTGCAACTTCCTCACAAAAGGCTCATTGGATATCTAAAAGGATTGGTGGTACGTCGAAAGCCATCAAAATTCTATTAAATACCGTGAATCTTTTTCATACGATCCTAGGAAGTAGAATCATGCAAGGAATTAGCACTTCTTTGCATATTTTATCTGGTAAACGAATCCCAAAATGGAATAAAAATCTGCCTAAAGGGGCTCATGGAATTGACATAAAGAATCCGCAGCCTAAACATCTGCCACGAAAAGTGGTCTATTTCTCAAGTTGCATCAATAGAACGATGGGGATATCAAAAGGACAGCCAGACAAAAGACAATTGTCGGATGTCCTTGTTCAGTTGCTCAATAAAGGTGGTTTTGAAGTCATTTATCCTGGAAACATGACTCAGTTATGCTGCGGCATGGCTTTTTCAAGCAAAGGGTATTCTGAAGTCGCAGATCAAAAAACAAAAGAATTAGAGCAAGCCTTGATTCAAGCTAGTAAAAGTGGAAAATATCCAATTCTCTGTGATATGAGCCCCTGTCTTTCTACAATGAAAGCCACCATGAAAAACCTGAAGCTTTACGAGCCGACTGAATTCATCCTCGACCAGCTAATGCCCCACTTGACAATCAAACCGATCCAAGAAACCATTACCGTGTTTCCCGTTTGTAGTGCCAAGAAGATGGGATTAGAGGATAAACTAATAGAGTTGGCGGAAAAGTGTGCCTCGAAAGTGATTGTCACAGAATCGAATTGTTGTGGCTTTGCGGGTGATTTAGGATTTACGACCCCGGAATTAAATGCGCATGGATTAAAAGGGTTGAAAGAGCAGCTACCAGAAGATGTCAAACGAGGATTTTCCACGAGTCGCACCTGCGAGATTGGTCTAAGCGAACACACTGGCATTGACTATCAATCGATAGTTTATTTAGTTGATCAAGTAAGCAACTAAAAAAAGCCCGTTTCTCAACGAGCTTTTAGCCTATATTTTCAAGTAATTATTCTGGAGAAATTGCATCAGTAGGACACACCTCAACACATGATCCACAATCGGTACAAAGACCTGCATCAATTTTGAAAATATCACCTTCACTAATTGCTTCTACTGGACACTCATCGATACAAGTTCCACAAGCAATACATTCATCTGAAATTTTGTAAGCCATAACTACTGGATTTTTGTTTATAAATAACCTGAACTCAATTTTATAACTACAAAATTACAAACAATGACCAAATAAAAAATCAAAATTGTAATTTTTACTTATTTTAAACAGCGAGCTTTTTAAGTCGTTTGGCATACATCGAGCAGCAAGCTTGAAGCCCACAACTATCGCATTTCGGTTTGCGAGCCACACACACATAACGGCCATGTAGAATAAGCCAATGGTGAGCAATTGGGATAAGCTCGTCCGGGATATGAGCTACCAATTGTCGTTCTGTTTCGCGTGGAGTTTTAGATTTAGTAGACAGCCCTATTCGAGCAGCAACTCTAAATACATGTGTATCGACAGCTAGTGCAGGCTTATTAAAAACCACCGAAGCAATCACATTAGCCGTCTTCCTTCCCACCCCAGGAAGTTTAACTAACTCCTCGACATCACTGGGAATAACACCTCCAAAATCAGACATTAACTTACGAGCCATTCCCACCAAATGCTTCGCCTTATTATTAGGGTATGAAATAGATCGAATATATTCAAAAACCTCATCCGATTCAACCTCTGCCATTTTACTAGGAGTAGGAAAACGAAGGAGCAATTCAGGCACAACCATATTCACACGCTTGTCGGTGCACTGAGCGGAAAGAATAACCGCCACAAGCAGCTCGTAAGGATTTGAATAATTCAACTCCGTCTCAGCCACTGGCATATTAATTTTAAACCAACTTATCACCTTCTCAAACCGCTCACTTTTGCGCATCGTGTAACTTTTAAGGGTTGCCCTAAAATTAAGATCTCTTTTGTAGATTATCATGCTAATTTTGTCGTCAACTTTATAATTCTTTATGATTACGTATCTACAAGTTGAAAATATTTCAAAATACTGGGGTGAACTAGCTCTATTTAAAGATATTACATTCTCTATTAGCGAAGGGCAAAAGGTAGCTATGATCGCGAAAAATGGAGCTGGAAAATCGACTTTAATGGATATTATTGCTGGATTAGAGACGCCTGACACCGGCAAATCGACTCTTATGAACCAAGGATCGATCGGATATTTACGTCAAAACCCTGATCTGAACCCAGAAGATACCGTATTAGAAGCAGCCTTTAATGCCAAAGGAGAACTCATACAAGCGGTTAAGAATTATGAAAAAGCCATTGAAAGTCAGGATCCTAAACTGTTAGATAGCGCCATTGAACGGATGAATGTGCTTAACGCTTGGGATTTCGAATTGCGTATCAAGACAATTTTGGATCAATTAAAGATTACCAACGTTAACCAGCAGATTAAATTCCTTTCGGGCGGACAGAAAAAAAGAGTTGCCTTAGCTCACATCTTGATCAACGAACCCGACTTTTTGATCCTTGACGAGCCGACTAACCACCTCGATTTAGAGATGATCGAATGGCTAGAAAAATTCCTTGAGAAAGCAAAATGCACTCTGTTTATGGTGACGCACGACCGGTATTTTCTAGATCGTGTTTGCAATGAAATTCTTGAACTTGATGGCAATTCCATTTATCGATACAAAGGAAATTACTCGTACTACGTAGAGAAAAGAGAAGAGCGGGTTCAGGCTCAGAATGCAGATATCGACCGAGCTAAAAATCTCTTCCGCACGGAACTTGAATGGCTGCGCAAGATGCCGAAAGCAAGAACGCACAAATCAAAATATCGGACCGAGAATGCCTATAAACTTGAAGAGAAAGCTTCACAAGGACGTGTGGAAGATAATCTTGAGCTAACAATACAAGGGAAAAGACTTGGAAGCAAGATATTAAATGTCAAAAACTTATCTAAATCATTTGACAAACTCGTGATCTTGGATAAGTTTAGTTACAATTTCTCGCGACTTGAGAAGATTGGAATCATCGGTAAAAATGGTACTGGCAAGTCAACCGTGCTAAACATGTTCACTGGGGCATTAGCTGCCGACAGTGGAACTATCGATGTAGGCGAAACGATTAGCTTTGGTTACTACCGCCAAGATGGCATAAGTTTTAAATCTGGCGACCGAGTCATTGATGTTATCAAGGAGATTGCCGAGGTTATTGATCTTGGAAACGGGAACAAAATGTCGGCCTCTCAATTTTTGAATTATTTCCTCTTTCCACCAGAAACACAATACAATTTCGTTGAGAAGCTTAGTGGTGGAGAGAAACGAAGACTTTATCTGTGTACTGTTTTAATGCATAACCCAAACTTTCTGATTCTTGATGAGCCGACAAATGATTTAGATATCATGACGCTTAACGTTTTGGAAGATTACCTCCGTAATTTTCAAGGGTGTGCCATTGTGGTTTCACATGATCGATTTTTTATGGATAAGATTGTCGACCATCTATTTGTTTTTGAGGGTGATGGCAAAATAAAAGATTTTCCTGGTAATTACTCAGACTATCGCGACTGGTTAGAATACACTGAAAAAGAAGCTCGTACACCAGAGAAAAAAGAGAAGGCTATCGTACCTATTCCAGTAAGAGAGCAAGGCAAAAAGTTGGGATTTAAAGAGAAACGGGAGTTAGAACAACTTGAAAAAGATATCCAGGCATTAGAACAAGAGAAAAAGAGTCTAGAAGTAGATTTGGAGCTAGGAACCTGTTCGCCAGAGGAATTGGTCAGTAAATCGGTTCGTCATGGGGAGATCTCCGAGTTACTTGGACAAAAAGAGATGCGATGGCTTGAACTAAGTGAAGAAGCTTAAAAGCCTAAAACTAATTGGTTCCAAATTGATGGTCGTCCGCAAGATCAGACGTTTGATAACTCTCTCTTTCCATAATAAATGCACCACCAGTGCCTTCAGAGTCGATACTACTTCCAACGATCTTGCCATTGGGAAGTAGTTCTCCAGACCAATTATCTAACTCATAAATAATATCCTCTTCACTAAAAAGGATTTCGCAGGAGTGTGATTTTAAATCAATTCTACGACCAATAATCCGACCCGCAACTTCCTGCTTAACGATAAAAGTCTCTTCCCCGTCGATTTGTTCGGAAAAGCGTAGGATGCCAGTAAGAACATCCCCATTCTGATTTAGATCCGCATAGCCGCTATCTTTACCAAAGCCAAAATCCTCTTCAAAGCGCCAGCGTCCTGTTAGGTTTATTTTTTCGGTCATATTCATTCGAATTAATCAGAAGAATTAAATCTTAAAAGCTAAATACTACAGAATCTATCGATACAATTGAATTTAGTGAATAAACAGAACCAAAATTCTGCTTATCCACTAAATCATTGAATTATTTTACAAATGGTGCACTGTTAAGATAGTCAAAACTTTTCTGAACGCTTACCAAAGGCTCGTAACCATATTGTTCAACTTCCACTATTGCAAATTTAGTGCCAGCTTTTGTAAGGTTATCATAAATAGCTTTGAAATCGATGTTACCACTTGCTCCAACTTCTTTTTCATCTTTTATGTGCAAAAGTTCGAAACGCTTTGGATATTTATTGAAATAATCCACAGCTTTTTGTCCACCTCTATAAACCCAATAGACATCCATTTCAAAAGTAACCTTCTTTGGATCTGTGTTTTTCAACATATAGTCATAAACTAACTCATTCGAGTCAGTGATCTTCGTAAATTCATGATTGTGGTTATGGTATCCAAATCGAATCCCTTTGGCATTACATTTTGCACCAATGGCATTGAAATATTTACAAGTATTTTTTATTGACTCTAAGTTTTTATAAGGATAATCGCCCATGGAAGGTTTGATAATAAAAGAGCAACCAGCACGTTTATGTGCATCGATATTCTCATCCCACCATTTCATGGCTTCATCCCAAGATTTTTGATCACCTGTATAGTTAGGTCCCGCATGAGAGCTAATAACTTTCATGCCATTAGCCTCTACTAAAGCTTTAAAAGCTTCTGGTTCCATGCCATAAAACTTGCCATCGCTGTAACCTGCAGCTTCTAATTTAGTGTAACCCATTTTGCCCATCTTCTCGATAGTTCCTTTTAGATCTTTTTTAAGATCGTCACGAAGTGAATACATCTGTAGAGCAATCTCTTTCTTCCCCTTTGCCAACGCCACATTCGAAATTCCCACCATTAAAAAGGCGGCTAGCACCAACATGTTCTGTAACTTACCTAGGTTCATCTTGTTTAATTTAAAGTTTAAGTATTATGATTAAATTCTAATTTAATGCTAGACAAATTTAAAGTTATAATCTGTTAAAACAAATCATTAGAAAGCTTTTAAACGTTTTTATTCCCTTTAAATGATTATGTTTATAACCTCAAAAAAAAACTTTTTTGTCCTAGTACAAAATTCTCACTAACCGAATGAAAAAAGTAAAAACAGGGTTTGCCATCGGAATTTGCCTTGCCGGATTATTTGCCGCTTGCACTCAAAAAACTTCCAAACAAGCCCCACCGAACATCCTATTTATCATGAGTGACGACCATGCTTATCAAGCGATTAGTGCGTATGGATCTGGACTAAACTCAACACCAAACATCGATCGAATTGCCAAAGAGGGGGCTATTTTCAATCGAGCATTTGTTACCAATTCCATCTGTGCACCATCGCGAGCAGTCATGCTGACTGGGAAATACAGTCATCTAAATGGAAAGATTGATAACTCTGGTCCATTTGATTGGACTCAACAAAGTTTCCCCAAAATTTTACAGCAAAATGGTTACCAAACTGCGCTGGTAGGTAAAATACACTTACCTGGAATACCAACAGGATTCGACTACTCTAATGTTTTACCTGGACAAGGAAGTTATTACAATCCCGACTTCATCGAAAACGGGGTTAAAAAAAGAATCCCTGGTTATGTGACAACGATCACCACTGATTTCGCCCTAAACTGGCTAGATAAACAACGGGATAAATCGAAACCATTCTGTTTGCTTTATCACCAAAAAGCACCTCATCGAAATTGGCTTCCAGAAGAGAAATACCTGAACCTTTATGAGGATCAAGACTTCCCTTTGCCTGAAAATTTCTATGATGATTATTCAGGCCGAGGAACTGCAGCGCATACACAAGAGATGGGCATCGTTAAGGAGATGATGTGGGGTCACGACATGAAATTTGAGTTTGATCCATACACAGGCAAGCCAGGAAATTTCGCAGAAATCAAACGGATGGACGAGAAGCAGCGAGCAGCCTGGAGAGCAGTATACGATCCAAAAAACAAAGCATTTATCGCAGCCAATCCGAAAGGAAAAGATTTCGCGAAATGGAAATACCTGCGTTACATTCGTGACTACTTAAAATGTATTAAATCGGTTGACGACGGTGTTGGACAGGTATTAGACTACCTCGATAAAAATGGATTAACGGAAAATACGATTGTCGTCTACACCTCCGATCAAGGGTTTTATTTAGGGGAACATGGCTGGTTTGACAAACGTTTCATGTATGAAGAATCTTTCCGAACACCGTTGTTGGTGCGTTATCCTAAAGAGATAAAGCCAGGAACAGTAATAAATCAGATGGTACTAAACCTCGATTTTGCTCCAACATTCTTAAATTATGCTGGACTGAAAAAGGATAAAGAGATGCAAGGAGAATCTTTCAGAGAGTTACTTTCCGGCAAACAAATCAAAGGAAGAGATGCGATCTATTACCATTACTACGAATATCCAGCTGTTCATTATGTCAAACGCCATTATGGAGTTCGAACCGATCGTTATAAACTTATCCATTTTTATGGCGGCCTAGACGAGTGGGAGCTTTTTGACTTAGAAAAAGATCCGCACGAGATGAAAAGTGTATATGGAAACCCTGAGTATGCTAAGATTACGGAAAATCTAAAACAAAAACTAAAAGAACTACGTATTAAATATAAAGACTCAGCAGAAGATACTAGGCCGCTTATAGAACCTAAGCCAGTACCTGAGCAGTGAAAATATCTTATAAAATAGACCAAATATGTTCAGGTCCTTTTCACTAAAATCTCTAATTTTAAAAAATTAAGAAAATAAGCAAAAAAGAAAATTATATTCTCAACCAAAAACAACAAACTTAAATTATGAAAAAAACCAACACCTATTTTAGGATGCTTTTTATCTTAGCATTAATCATTGGGTCAACCAATGCATTGATTGCAAAGAATGAAGTAAAACAACTTGTGTGCGAATACAATGTTAATCCGATCGGAATTGATGTTGCCAAGCCTCGACTTAGCTGGCAAGTTACTTCTACTGAAAACGGGCTTTTACAAACAGCCTACGAGATTCGTACCGCTGGATCATCAGAGCAATTAAAAGCTGGCAAGTCACTTTGGAGCACAGGAAAAGTAACAAGTGCTCAATCGGTAAATGTTACCTATAGCGGTCCAAAACTAACCTCTGCACAACGTGTTTACTGGCAAGTACGTGTCTGGGACAACAAAGGAAAAGCTACCAATTGGAGTGAGCCAGCGTTATGGGAGATGGGTATTTTAACTCCTTCAGACTGGAAAGCTAGCTGGATTTCAAATGGTGACGAGAAAGATCAAAAAGGATCAAAACCAGCTCAATATTTCAGAAAAGAGTTCTCACTTTCTAAAAAAGTTAAGTCAGCAAGAGTTTATGCTACCTCATTAGGTCTCTACGAACTTCATATCAATGGAGCGAAAGTTTCTGACGATCTATTTACTCCAGGATGGACTAGTTTCAATAAGCGTTTACAATACCAAACGTATGATGTAACCTCCATGCTTAAAGATAAAAATGCGATTGGAATTATCCTTGGCGATGGCTGGTATCGCGGTACTCTAGGCTGGTCGAAAAGAGGAGCTTATTACGGAAAGACTTTGGCCGCATTGGTTCAATTACAAGTGACCTATGCCGATGGAACTACAGAATCTATTGGCAGTGACAACACCTGGAAATTCACCAACAATGGTCCGATCATTGAAAGTGACATCTACAATGGCGAGCGCTACGACTCACGTTTAGAGCTTAATGGCTGGGATAAATCAAACTACACTTCAAGCAATTGGAGTAATGTGGTGATGTATACTAAATCAAACGATCTGCTTATTGCACCACAAGGCGTTCCTGTGAAAGCGATTCAAGAGATCAAGCCAATCAAACAATTCGTTACTCCAAAGGGTGAGGTCATGTATGACATGGGTCAGAATATGGTTGGCTGGGTTAAATTAAAAATCGCTGGTCATAAAGGGGATGAAATAACCCTTAAGTTCTCAGAAGTTCTTGACAAAACGGGTAATGCCTACTACGAAAATTTACGTGGCGCTAAGGCAACTGATGTCTTTATCTTAAAAGGTGAAGGAACTGAAGTTTTCGAACCTCATTTTACTTTCCATGGATTTCGATTCTTACAAATCATTGGGTTGAACAAAGCGCCTAGCCTTGATCAGATTACTGGTGTTGTGATCCACTCCGACATGAAACCAACAGGTAACTTTAGCTGTTCCGACACACTGATCAACAAGCTTCAACATAACATCCAATGGGGACAAAAAGGAAACTTCCTAGATGTTCCTACCGACTGTCCTCAACGTGATGAGCGTTTAGGTTGGACGGGCGATGCTCAAGTATTTAGTATGACAGCTGCTTTCAATTTCAATGTTGCCGCTTTCTACACCAAGTGGATGGGCGATTTTACTGCCGATCAGCTTCCTGATGGTAAAGTACCTCATGTTATTCCGGATGTATTAAATGGCGGCGGTGGAGCCACAGCCTGGGCTGATGCGTCGATTATTGTCCCTTGGACAGTTTATTTATCCTATGGTGACACTCGTATTCTTGAAGCACAATATCCAAGCATGGTGGCATGGGTTGGTTATATGACTAGTCGTGCAAGACCAGATCATCTTTGGATTGGAGATGGACATTTTGGCGACTGGCTTGCCTTTGCGACTAGCAATTCAGATTACACAGGTGCGACAACAGAGAAAGATTTGATCGCAACTGCTTATTACTACCGTTCTACTTTAATGCTAAGCAGAATCGCCGGAATTATTGGTCATACAGAGGATGTTGAGAAATATAAAAATTTGGCTTCAGGAATTAAAAAATCGTTCAACGAAGAGTTTGTAACACAAAATGGACGATTAGTTTCTCATACACAGACAGCCTATGGACTAGCCTTATCTTTCGGCTTATTGACACCTGAAATTGCTGCAAAAGCTGCCGTTTACTATGCGAAAGACGTAGAGAAATTCAAACACTTAACGACTGGATTCGTAGGAACGCCATTGCTTTGCAAGACTTTATCTGCAATTGGACGTGACGATCTAGCATACCTATTGTTAAACAACAGAAACTATCCATCATGGCTTTATCCTGTATTACAAGGTGCCACAACGATTTGGGAACGTTGGGACGGACAAAAACCAGACGGCTCATTCCAAGATAAAGGGATGAATAGCTTTAATCATTATGCTTACGGAGCGATTGGTGAATGGCTTTACACACATGTTGCTGGTATCAAAATAGACGAAGACGTTCCTGGATATAAGCATATCTTATTTAGTCCTCACCCCGGCGGTGGCTTAACCAATGCAAAAGCAGAAGTTAGCACGATCTATGGCAAAGCCTCTTCAGCATGGAAGATCGACCAAGGAACCTTTACCTATGAAGTTTCGATTCCTGGAAATACCAATGCTACGATTACCTTACCATATGCGAAAGCTGATCAGGTAAAAATCAATGGTGCAGCAGCCAAGACTGGAGTTACCAACAGCGGTTCTGACGCAAGGGTTACCTTAGGCAGCGGAAACTACACCTTCACCTATCCAGCTCAAGCGCTAAATGCAGCGATTGTTGTCGTGAAATAATAAGACTCGTCTTAAGAGAAAAGATAAAGGCTGCCTGATTAGGTGGCCTTTATCTTTTATTACGGTTAATAACCAAATAAATTCTCTTTGATCAACGATTCTATTTTTGTAGTTAAAAAAAACCTTTATATTTGCATCCTCTTAGCCGCACCACTTCAAAGGAGTAATTATTGAAGTTTTGGGCAAGAAAAGATTTATAATGCGGGAATAGCTCAGTTGGTAGAGCACGACCTTGCCAAGGTCGGGGTCGCGAGTCCGAGTCTCGTTTCCCGCTCAAGATTATAACAATCGTTCATTTTTTTAGGGCAAAACCAATGCGGGAATAGCTCAGTTGGTAGAGCACGACCTTGCCAAGGTCGGGGTCGCGAGTCCGAGTCTCGTTTCCCGCTCATTGTGATGCCCAGGTGGTGGAATGGTAGACACGTTGGACTTAAAATCCAATGGCCATTATGGCCGTGCGGGTTCAAGTCCCGCCCCGGGTACGAGTGCAAGCGCCTAGCTATATCTAGCTAGGCGCTTTTTTTATGACTGAATTATGGATATTATTCTTTATTTTGCAACCTTTATAATGTATAAAATCGAACGTTAGGCATAGCTAGTTTACTCTTGAATGAAAAGTCTTCTTAACCAAACCTATGCCTGGGCCCTACAATTAGCCAAAAGCAGATACAACCTACTTTTTATCTTCTTGTTTTTCTTCTTAGACGCCTCGATATTTCCGTTTCCAACGACCATCATATTTATCACCATATCACTGCTTCACCCATCCCAATCGTATTACAATGCCGCATTAGCAGCGATTGGAATGACCACTGGATCACTAGTCGGATATGCCTTCGGAAACTACATGTGGCTGTTGCCAAACGGCGAGTTTACCGCTTTCGCGCAATACCTGTTTTTACATGTCCCCGGACTTACCATCCTAAACTACCATGCCATACAAGCCTTATACCTTAAATGGGGCTATAGTCTGCTCTGTTTCTCTACCATAGTGCCATTACCTTACCAGTTCTTTTCGATTGCCGCCGGAGTCTTTAAATTTAACATCTATACATTCTCACTCGTAACGCTACTAGTCCAAAGCATTCGATTTTTCATCGTTGCCTGGCTTATCTTAAAATATGGAGAAGGGGTTCGAGCTATCTTTCAGAAAAATCTAAAATTCATAGCAGCATCCGCTATACTAATTTTATTCATCCTATTTTTATACAATCTGCTGAGCTGAATACAATTTAAATAGTCCTAGTTTCTAAAATCAACAAAGCTTCATATACCAACTATTAAATTAACTATTATTTTTACAACTTAATTTTCAAACCCAAACAACCACCTAAATTTCCAAACATGGAGAAGAAACAAAGTATTACCACCAAAGAATACCTCGTTCCATTTATTTTTATCTCATCCTTATTTTTCCTTTGGGGGATAGCTCATGGAATGATCGACACGCTGGACAAACATTTCCAGCAGATTCTTCAACTTTCTAAATCGCAATCAAGCTTAATCCAATTTGCACTCTATGGAGCCTACTTCGGTATGGCGCTTCCTGCAGGGATCTTTATGCGCAGATATGGGTATAAGAAAGGGATCGTATTGGGATTATCGCTATTCTCTGGTGGAGCATTTCTAATTGCAAGCACCACTTCATTCGAGTCGTTTTGGATCTTCCTAACCTGTCTATTTATCCTTGGATGTGGCCTAGCAACCTTAGAAACAGCAGCAAACCCGTATACAACTAAACTTGGACCAAAAGAATCGGCTGCCCGACGAATTAACTTCTCGCAATCATTCAACGGATTAGCTTGGATCATAGGCCCACTAATCGGTCTATATATCTACGGCGACCAAGGTGCAGCTCCTGGAGAGAAACTAACCTCCATGATCCTCCCATTTGCATCCATTGGACTAGTGGTGCTAGCTGTTGCATTTGTATTTCTAAAACTTCCTCTTCCTGAAATCTCAGAAGAAGAAGCCGGCCATGGTCATGGTGCAATCGACGCAGCAGCCTCAACGGAGACAGCGGAAGATAAACCACTTCTAAAGAAATCGCATTTTGTGATGGGAGTAGCTGCTCAGTTCTGCTACGTAGCTGCCCAGACAGGGGTATTTAGCTACCTAATCAACTTCGTCACAGACGAACACCAAAATCCACGCTTCGACGTAAAAAACGGCCCCTATTTCCTCTCTATCGGATTTGCCCTATTTATGATCGGTCGGATGTCGGGTAGCTATATTATGGGATTTGTTAAACCAGCACGTATACTTGCACTTTATTCAGGATTGTGCATCTTACTACTTCCAATCGTAAGTCTAAATATGGGATGGCCATCGCTGATTGCCCTTTACGCCGTATTTTTCTGCATGTCGATCATGTTCCCAACAATTTTTGCGCTCGGAATAAAAGATCTTGGACCTCAGACGAAAAAAGCAGCATCATTTATTGTAATGGCCGTTGTTGGTGGTGCGGTATTCCCTCCATTAATGGGATATATCTCCGATTTATATACCATGTCGAAAGGATTCTTGGTGCCAATACCATTATTTGGCTTTATCCTTTACTACGCATTAAAAGGACATCACGTAAAAGCATAAAACTTTTAATCAATGAGAAATGGGATATGTTAAGCATTAAATTGCTTGAGATATCCCATTTTTTGTTTAGTACATCCAGTGCTTCTTTGAATTGTTAATCCAGCCCGCCTGGTTTTCATACTCGACAAAGAAGACCTTGAGATCGGCCTGGTTTTCGTAATCGACAAAAAAGATCTTCTTTTTCGACTGATTCTCATACTCGGTAAAGAACCATTTTCCATCGTTATCGCCAGCCTGATTCTCATACTTGACCTTAAAAACCTTTAAGTCAGCCTGATTTTCATACTTCACAACAAAAACTTTCACCTCTGCCTGATTTGAATAATTGGTCGAGAAAACTTTCTGCGCCTGAACGACTGCCGAGCCTAGTATTAAAATGAGAACTAAGAAAACTAGCTTTTTCATCGGATTGAAAATTTAATTAAAATCAACGAACAAATTTACTGATTATTTCATCTATTTTTACCTAATAGAAATGACTCTCAGAATATTAAATCAGTATTAAATAGATCGATTATGAATGTCTTCAATGCCGCAAATTTTACCCTTGCCACGCCACCAAAAATGAAAGTTGAAGTGTGGAGTGACATCATGTGCCCATTCTGCTATATTGGCAAACGAAATTACGAGTCGGCACTTGAAAAGTTTGCAGAGCGATCAAACATAGAGATTGTCTGGCGCAGTTTTCAACTCGATCCTACGATTCCAGCATCAAACGGAACCAAACGTTCGGTATTTGAATATCTAGCCGAGCGCAAAGGGATGACCGTTGAGCAGTCGATGGCGATGCACCAACAGGTGATTCAAACTGCTAAAAATGCCGGATTAACCTTTAACATGGACAAGGCTGTTGTGGCAAATTCCTTTGAGGCTCATAAGATGATCCAATTAGCTAAACAAAAAGGGTTAGGCGATCAAGCGGAAGAGCGATTATTCTCCGCCTATTTTATCGAAGGGAAAGACTTCGGCGATACAGCTATACTTCTCGAAATTGGTCAAGAGATTGGCCTAAAAAAGGAAGCAATACTAGAGGCTTTAGATAGCGATGACTATGCTTATCTGGTTACACAAGATATACAAGAAGCACAGAGCTTAGGTGTTCGAGGAGTCCCATTCTTTGTTTTCAATCGAAGATATGCCATCTCGGGTGCTCAGCCACCTCAGGCATTTCTGCAAACACTTGAGCAGTCATTTGCCGAATGGAAAAATGAAAACTAGCGTAAATTAAATAATGATTGAGAGTAAAATCGAACGAAGCAGACTTAATATCTTCGTGCATAACTCAAAGCAAACGATGAAAAGAAGAAGCTTTTTACAATCTACTGCCGCCAGTGCTGCACTTCTAGCTACGCTATTCATCTTTCTATTCAGTTTTACCTTAACGGCCCAACCTTCCTTGCACAAGGCACAGCAAGATTTTGCCAATTTACGATTTGGAATGTTTATTCATTTTAATATCCCAACCTTCTCAACCGATGA
>CAIUAN010000006.1 GCA_903897145.1 uncultured Bacteroidia bacterium
AGCCAAATAACCAATCCTACAAGTAAGAATATCTGCCAAAACCTGCCAAGATCGACATATTCATATCCTTGATGACCAAACCAGAAATTCTGAATCAGTCCAAGCTTTTGCATAATACCCATCCATTGACCGGCCAACGAGCCAGCTACAATGACCAGCAGTGCAGAGAATAAAAAGTTAACTCCAAGTCTTTGGAATTTAGGTTCGTAACCAGAGATTGCTGGTGCATAGTATAATCCTGTTGCAAGCCAAGAGGTCGCAATCCAGAAGATGGCAATCTGAACATGCCAGGTGCGAGAGATGGAGTAGGGAAGCCAATCACCTAGTGGAATGCCATAAAATGCATGACCTTCAACGCCATAATGTGCCGTTACAACACCCATGATCACTTGGACTAGCATTAAGATTGAAACAATCCAGAAATATTTTAAGGTTGCTTTTTGGGAAGGTGATTGGGTGGTTTTAAGTTGAGGATCTACTTTTGGAAATTCATCCTCTTTTTCGTCTCTTTTACGCGCATAATACCAAGCCATCAAGCCGATACCTGCCAGTAAAATAATAACACTAAATCCAGTCCAAAGAACAAGCTCAGTTGTGGGATGATTCCCAACTAACTGCTCTGCCGGCCAGTTATTTGTGTAGGTGATCTCTTCTCCTGGTCGCTCAGTGACACAAGCCCATGAAATCCAGAAGAAGAAGGCATTTAATTGCCGTACCCGTTCAGGATCTTTTAAGGCATTTGCAGGTATTGCATAGGCTTCACGAAGTTTGTCTAAGGCCGGACTATTGGTGAACAATCCGCTGTAGAAAGCTGTGTTGCTCGCAATTGCTTCAGCACGAATATCCGATACAACAAGCGTTTTCGTCGCCTCTTGATATCGATTTTGACGAATATCTTCCTGGAGTTTGATTTTTAAAGAAGCCTGCCTCTGATGACTCTCTTTATCATACGGAAGCGAGTCGGCTTGCATGGCCAATTTATCTAACATAAAGGTGGCTTCCTTGTGAAGCCAATCGGCACTCCAGTCGGGCGCTTGATAGGCTCCATGACCCCAGACTGTGCCAAGCTCTTGTCCTCCGGTTGATTGCCAGACATTCTGACCATCCTTGATATCCTGGCCGGTGAAAAGCACTTTGCCATCGACTGTCATCACCTTATCTGGAATCGGAGGTGCCTTACGATAAATCTCCCGGCCATAGTAGACCAGGACCGAGAAGGAGATGGTCATGACTAAAATAAAGCTAATCCATAATTTTTTTGTTTTCATATGTTTATCTATTAGGTAAATGTGATATGCCTTTTCAAGGGCACAATTAAGATGGGAGATAGGCAATTTTTAATGCAGTAATACGATCGATAAAATCGTTTTTCGATTGCCCATTTACTCCCTGGTTTTCAATAGCTTGAAATTTTATAAAAAGTGACTCTTGCTCTTGATCATTCAATGCTTCATCGGCCATTCGGAATAACATATTATTCTCTTTATAGATGTGATGCTCTAGGAGCTCTCCGTAACGATACATATTTAGGTAGGCTAAACTGATGCCTGATAAATCACCCTCTTTCAAAAGGGTAAGTGCGTCGGTGATTCCTCGAACGTACTCACGACCAAGTGTGTGCTCTTGCAACATCATTCCAACAGGACCTTGAGAGTTTGAAAACCCATGCTCCTCTAGTTTTGGGAAGAGTAAGTTCTCCTCTTTGGCATGATGCATCCCATCGGCATAGCTTTTTATTAATTCAACAGCCTCTTCCAAATGGTTGATATTTGGTTCCGACTTGGAGGTCATAACGCCCATGATTTCAATGAGCTGTAAGATGTTAACGTGGTCGTCTTCTAAATTTGCGGTGGCCTGGTTCATATGACTTAATTTAAATTTAGTGCTGCAGGATATAGTATGTTGTTTTCTAGATGTACGTGGATATGCAAATCATCTTCAAATTGCTCAAGAAGTTTAAAGGCGACAGCATAGGTGTTACAACTATCTTCAGGTAGTTTATAATGCTGTGTTAGTTTGCTGATATAATCCATTGCCCCACCAGCAAAATCATGCTCCCCAACCATTCGTGCTATTTCTAAATCAATAATCTCTTTAGATAAGGTGTCTTTGTGAGTTAAGAAATGTTTGATGGCAGGGAATAAAACCTCTTCTTCTTGTTTTAAATGCTGTGAAAGCTCTTCGTTTATTTTACTAAAAAGAACAGCTAATTCTATTAATTCAGGATGATGATCGCCATGCACATCAGCTATCTTTTGTGTATAGGTCATTAGCTGGGGTAGGGTCTGCAGAACATATTGATGGTGTGTATTGCAAATGTAATCGCATAAGAAATCAACTTTCCAAGAACGAAAATCCTGACCTGGTTTCGTTGGTGTGGCTTTTATTAAATTTATTTCTCTGACTAATAGTTGTTGATTGAGATTCGATTCTTCACAAACCTCAGTCAATGATTTTTTACCACCACAGCAAAAATCGATGCGGTTTTTTTTGAAAATTTCAGCTAAACGAAAGTCTTGAGCAACCATTTCTCCAATGGTTAATGCGGTAAGATTATCTGTTTCCATGGGTTATCGAATTAATTATGATGCAATGTTAATCATCTTTATTAAAATACCAAAAGGTCTTTTAATATTTTATTGATTTTTTTATTAATTTTGAACCGTACTAAATAAAGAAAGGGGACAAGATGTTTAATAAAGAGACCGAATACGCCTTGCGAGGGCTTGTATATGTTCAGTTTCAGCAGATGCTGGGCCACAAGCCTGGTATCGTAGAGGTAGCTCGGGAGATTGAGGCACCACTATTTTATACGGGCAAAATCTTGCAACGTTTAGTTAAAATGGGATTTTTGATGTCGACCAAAGGGAAAGGTGGAGGGTTTTATTTTGATGCCACTAAACCAGAACTTCCCTTGAAGACCGTTGTTCAGGCTATTGAAGGTGATAAGACGTATGCAGGCTGTGGTTTTGGGTTGAAAGAGTGTGGTGATGAGAACCCTTGTCCGTTACATGAGCAATTCGCACCCATTCGTGCGGCGATTAGTAAATTAATAGGTCAGAATACTGTTCAGAGTTTGGCTCGTGATTTTCGAAAAGGTGGTACTATTTTAGGTTTATGATGAAATGAATTTAAATTGATTAATCGTTATTCTTGATTTTTCAGCTTTTCCGATTCAAAAGGAATCGTTATATTGGACCAAAATAATTTTGAATCCAATGGAAAAGATAAATCAATATATTGCTGAAAATCAGGATCGGTTTTTAGAAGAGCTATTTGCATTAATACGTATTCCTTCGATAAGTTCGCTTAAAGAGAATCGTCCTGAGATGGATCGAGCGGCAGCTTATTGGGTTAAGATTTTAACCGAGGCAGGTGTTGATCGTGCCGAAATCTTTCAAACCCCCGGAAATCCAGTCGTATTTGCAGAGAAGATTATTGACCCCTTGTTGCCCACGGTGTTGGTCTATGCCCATATGGATGTGATGCCAGTTGATCCAATTGAGCTGTGGGATAGCAATCCTTTTGAGCCTGTAATTCGTGATGGCAAAATTTGGGCCCGTGGTGCCGACGATGATAAAGGTCAATCTTTTATTCAAGCCAAAGCATTTGAGTATTTAGTCAAGACAAATACCTTAAAATGCAATGTGAAATTCCTTATAGAAGGGGAGGAGGAGGTTGGTTCACCTAATCTGGCACCCTTTTGTTTGGCTCATCAAGAGTTGCTAAAAACAGATATCATTTTAGTCTCAGATACAGGGATTATCGCTCGAGATATTCCTTCAGTTACAGTTGGATTGCGTGGATTGGCCTATCTACAGGTTGAAGTAACTGGTCCGAATCGTGATCTTCACTCGGGTCTATTTGGTGGTGCAGTGGCGAATCCATTAATTGAGCTATGCAAAATGATTGCTCAAGTGACAGACGAGAATCATCATATTACCGTTCCTGGTTTCTATGATAAAGTGCAAGAAGTTAGTTCAGCCGAGCGTGCTATGTTAGCGGAAGCGCCATTTGATTTGCCCTCTTATCGCGAATCTATCGGTGTTAAGCAGGTGCAAGGTGAGAAAGGCTTCTCTACGATGGAGCGAGTGGGTATTCGTCCTGCCTTCGACGTTTGCGGTATCTGGGGAGGTTATACTGGTGAAGGAGCTAAGACAGTTTTACCTTCTAAGGCGTATGCTAAGATTAGCGCCCGACTTGTTCCAGGACAAGATTATCATGAAATTTCAGATTTGTTAAGCGATTATTTTAAATCGATTGCTCCAGATTCTGTTTCAGTGAAGATAACTTATTTGCATGGTGGGCCAGGTTATGTATGCCCAATAGACTTGCCTGCTTATCGGGCCGCTGAGGCTGCCTATACCGATGTTTATGGTATTCGTCCCGTTCCTGTTCGAAGTGGCGGAAGCATACCGATTATTTCAGCTTTTGAAGAGATACTTGGTGCTAAGACCATTCTAATGGGTTTTGGCTTAGAATCGGATGCCATTCATTCGCCTAATGAAAACTTCCCCTTAGAGAATTTCTTTAATGGTATTCGGACAACAATTCGGTTTTATCACCATTTTTTACAATAATACAAATTTTCAAAAAAATAGAAGTGTTTTTTAAAATCGTGTAATTATGCTTCTTTTTCCAGTTATTCGAACTCTTAATGTTAAAATAATGTGAATTTTTAAAAATTCATGTCAAAAAAAGGGGGTATTTCAAGTAAAAGTGTAATTTAGCTGAAAATTTCAGAGAAGTAATTTAAACGTTAAATATCTATCATTATGGCATCATTAAGATTTAAAGCGCTTGAGACTCTTAGTTCCAGAAAACCTGTTGGGGTTAAAAGGGAAGAGAACCTCATTTCTGATTATTATGGCATGTTGGTTTTCGACAGGCCTAAAATGAAAAAATATTTGTCGAAAGAGGCCTTCAAAGGCATTGTCGACGCGATTGACAACGGTACAACGATTGATCGTAAGATTGCAGATCAAGTAGCCATTGGCATGAAAGCTTGGGCGATGGAGAATGGGGCAACCCATTATACTCACTGGTTCCATCCTTTGACTGATGGCACAGCTGAGAAGCATGATGCATTTATTGACCATTCTGAATTAGGTGGTGTCGTAGAAAACTTCTCTGGAAAGCTACTTGCACAACAAGAGCCTGATGCATCTTCATTCCCGAATGGTGGATTGCGTAATACTTTCGAAGCTCGTGGTTATACCGCTTGGGATGTTTCATCTCCTGCTTTTATCGTAGGTTCTACACTTTCTATTCCAACTGTATTTATCGCTTATACTGGTGAGGCACTTGATTACAAGGCACCTCTGTTAAAAGCATTGAATGCGGTTGATAAAGCTGCTGTTGATGTTTGTCAGTATTTTGATAAAAACGTTACTCAGGTAGGCGCAAACCTTGGCTGGGAACAAGAATATTTCTTGATCGACGAAGCATTGTTTTATGCTCGTCCTGACCTTATGCTTACGGGTCGTACCTTAATGGGTCACTCTTCTGCAAAAGATCAGCAATTGGAAGATCATTATTTTGGATCTATTCCAGAGCGAGTTTCTATGTTTATGGAAGATCTTGAGAATGAAGCCTACAAGTTAGGTATTCCTTGCAAGACTCGTCATAACGAAGTTGCCCCAAATCAGTTCGAGCTTGCTCCGATCTTTGAAGAGGCTAACCTTGCAAATGATCATAATCAGTTGATCATGGACTTAATGAACAAGATCTCTCGTCGTCATGGTTTCTGCGTGTTGTTGCATGAGAAACCTTTCGCAGGTGTGAATGGTTCAGGAAAGCACAACAACTGGTCATTATCAACTAATACTGGTGTTAATCTTTTCTCTCCTGGAAAGAATCCAAAATCAAACCTTCAATTCTTGACATATGTTGTGAATACCATCAAAGCCGTATACGACAATCAAGATTTATTGCGTGCATCAATTGTTTCTGCGAGCAACTCTCACCGTCTTGGTGCAAATGAGGCTCCTCCTGCAATTATCTCTTCTTTCTTAGGTACTGAAGTGAATCGTATGCTTGATCTTCTAGAAGATAACGTGAACGATCGCAAGATGACTCCAGATGAGAAAACATCATTGAAATTAAATATCGGACGTATTCCTGAAATTCTATTAGATAATACCGATCGTAACCGTACTTCGCCATTTGCATTTACTGGAAACAGATTTGAGTTCCGTGCAGTCGGTTCTTCAGCGAACTGTGCATCTGCAATGATTGCCTTAAACTCTGTTGTTGCTCATCAGCTTGTTCAGTTTAAAGTTGAGGTGGATGCGTTGATCGAAAAAGATATCAAGAAAGACGAAGCAATCTTCCAAGTGCTTAAAAAATACATTACCGCTTGTAAAGCAGTTCGTTTCGATGGAAACGGTTATAGTAAAGAGTGGGCTGAGGAAGCTGAGCGTCGTGGTCTAACCAATATTAAGAGTGTGCCAAAAGCACTTGAGGCTTATCTAACTAAGAAATCACTTAAGGTGTTCGAAGATTTAGGTATCTATACTCACGGTGAAATCGAAGCTCGTGTTGAGGTTGAATTTGAAAAATACATGAAGAAAATTCAAATCGAATCACGTGTTCTTGGAGATTTAGCAAGTAATCACATCGTTCCAATCGCAATTGAATATCAAACATCCTTGATTGAAAACGTGAAGGGATTAAAAGAGATCTTCTCTGATGCTGAATACAAACAACTTGCTGGTGCTAGACTTGATCTTATTCGTAAAATCTCTGGTCATATTACAGAAATTAAGAGCCAGGTAACTGCGATGACAGAAGCAAGAAAAGTTGCTAACTTAATTGAGGAAGGTCATAAAAAGGCTCATGCTTATGAAGCTACCGTAGCTCCTTATTTAAGCTCTGTTCGTTATCATATCGATAAATTAGAAGAGGTTGTGGACAACGAATTATGGCCATTGCCAAAATATCGCGAATTGCTTTTCACAAAGTAGTTTGTTCATATTCAAATAAAGTTAAAAGCCACCCTGAATTTAGGGTGGCTTTTTTTATGGCTTTTCGTACCTTTGTGCAATAAGGAATGGTCTCTTAAACTTATTTCTCATAGAACTGTATTTTACCTTTAAATCCGTGATAAATGACCAATAATGATATTTTAAAAAAGCTTCGAGTAGCACTAAGTCTAAAAAATACCGATATCATCGACATTCTGAAGCTTGTTGATTTTGATATTACGGAGAGTGAGCTAGGGGCAATCTTTAGAGCCGATGATCATCCCAACTATAAACTTTGTGGTGATCAGTTATTGCGTAACTTCCTGAATGGTTTGATTATCTATAAACGCGGACCGGCGGAGGATAAGCATGTTGCTAAGCCTGAAAGGAAGATTCTTCGTTAAGAATGCAGGTGAAGCTTGGAAGCTTAGTTAAATAAGCCTGACCAAGAACTCTATTTAATGTTGATTAAATTATTTTTAAGCAGTATTTGAACGATTCCTATAACTGCGAGCATCGTAAAAATTCCCGTTATTAGAAAGCGATTCGCTTCTTTGTCATTAAGTGGATTACGCACAAACAGGTTTATTCTACTGAGCTTATGCTCGCTAAGCAGCATCAATTTAAATACCAATATTCCCACGCCAACTCCTAAAATTGCCCCGCCTAAGATGTCGCCTGGGTAATGCACTCCTAGATAGATTCTACTATAGGCGATTAGGAATGCCCACGGAAATATAAAGGTAGTGAATCGTAGATTGCTGAATAATAAGGTGGTAAAGGTTGCAAAGGCAAATGTGTTTGCTGCATGTGCTGAGACAAATCCATACAATCCACCACCGCTATAGAACACGTGAGCTAACCCTTTTAAAGATGGATCATTGGATGGGCGCAATCTTTCGGTAATATGCTTAATAAGTCCTGCTAGCTGGTCTGAACAAATAATCAACAAGATTAGTGCCACAATAACAAAGAGTGATTTCTTATCGTATTTGAGGATGATTGAGACCAGAATAACCCCATAGAATATCAACCACGTTGAGGTAAGTGTGAAAAGGGTCATGGAATAGTCCAATAAAGGACTATGTAAGCCATTTAGAAGTAGGAAAAGATCTTTGTCCCAGCCCTTGAGCAGATTAAGTATTTCCATAAGCGAATCGAATTTAGATCGTTAATGACTTCCAAATTAAATCTTTTAATTCCGTAATTCCGCGTTCTGTTATAGAAGAGAAGAAAAAATGTGGTATCTCTTTCATCTCTTTGGTAATATCTTTCATTAAATCCTCATCCAATAAGTCACTTTTTGATATTGCAACTAACCGTTGTTTGTCTAGCAAATCAGGATTAAATTGTTTTAACTCGTTTAGAAGGATTTGATATTCATTGTAGTGATCTTTACTATCTGCAGGGATCAAAAATAACAAGATCGAGTTCCGTTCAATATGCCTTAAAAATCGAAGTCCTAATCCTTTGCCTTCATGCGCTCCTTCAATGATTCCAGGGATATCTGCCATGATAAACGACTGATTATCGCGGTATGCGACAATTCCTAGGTTCGGAACAAGCGTTGTAAATGGATAGTCCGCAATCTCAGGTTTAGCAGCAGATACTTTAGATAGCAGGGTAGATTTTCCAGCATTTGGAAAACCGACTAAGCCGACATCCGCAAGGATCTTAAGCTCTAATATCTTCCATCCTTCTTCGAAGTCCTCTCCTGGCTGAGCAAAACGAGGAGTTTGCATGGTTGGTGATTTGAAATGGACATTTCCTAAACCTCCACGACCACCTTTGGCAAGAATAGCCGTCTCGCCATCGGCATTTATTTCAAACAGAACTTCACCTGTTTCTGCGTCTTTTGCAATGGTGCCAATTGGTACTTCAAGGTAAATGTCTTCTCCATCCTTCCCGCTACTGCGTGATTTTCCTCCAGAACCTCCGTATTCAGCTAAGATATGCTTTCTGTACTTTAGGTGCAAGAGAGTCCACATTTGCTTGTTTCCGCGCAAGATGATATGACCACCACGACCACCATCGCCTCCATCTGGACCACCCTTTGGCGAGTGTTTCTCTCGTCTGAAGTGTCTAGAGCCAGGCCCTCCATGACCTGATCGGCACATGATCTTTACGTAGTCGACAAAATTCGAATCCATTTTTTTTTATTCTTATTAAAGGACAAAGGTAGGCTCTTTATCTGAATATCTACTAATTTGGGTTATTCAATAGATCTTCTTGCCACATTGGAAATAACTCGACAGGGTAATTTCAAATAGGTTGGGGAGCCAATTTGTTATTTTATTTTGTTTACCGTTGCAATTAAATCATCAGCAATCTCTTCAATAGTGCCAGTCCCAGAAATTGGGTAGTATTTACCTTGCTTTTCGTAGTAGTTGATAATTGGAGCAGTAACATGATCGTAAATATCGATTCGATGTTCAATAGTTTCAGCCGTCATGTCGTCGCACCTTCCCGATTCTAGTCCTCTTTTAAGAAGCCTATCGACAAGTTTATTTTTCTCAACGACTAAGCCAAGCATAACGGAAACTTTTGAATCGTTTTCGGTTAATAGCTCGTCTAGTTTTTTTGCTTGATCCACATTTCTAGGAAATCCATCAAAAACAAACCCAACAGTTGACCTGTTGCTTGTTACAACCTGCTTAATCATCTCAATAACAATGTAGTCTGGGGCGAATTCACCTTTGTCAATAAGTTGCGCTGCAATTATTCCTGTCTCAGTATTGGCAGCAATTTCTTTACGCAGCAGTTCTCCAGTTGATACATGTTTTAAATTAAATTTTTGCGCTAAAAGTTTCGCTTGAGTGCCTTTACCTGCCCCCGGGGGTCCAAACAGTACTAAATTCAGCATTATATTATAATTAATTCTTGATTTATTCTTTGACTAAGGTGTAAATATCTTTAAAATTGCGTCCTCTCCGGTCATAGTCTAATCCGAAGCCAACAATAAAATCACTTGGGATTTCAAGTCCAACATAGTCTAGCTGAATATCTACTTTGAGCGCATCTGGCTTATAAAGAAGCGTAGCAATTTTAACCTCTTTTGCCCCTTTATTTTTAAATTGCTCGATAACTTCTCGCATCGTATGCCCTGTATCTACAATATCTTCTAAGATAACAACTGTTCTGCCAGCAACCTCTTCATTTAAACCAATTAGCTCCTTAACGCTTCCGGATGATTCAGATCCGATGTATGAGGTTAGTTTTAGAAAAGAGATCTCTGCATCGGTCAATTCCATCTCTTTCATCAGTTCGGATGCAAACATAAATGCACCATTGAGAATGCAAATAAATAAAGCCTCTTTACCCTCAAGATCGCGCTTCATGCTAGAAGCCATCTCTTTAATAGCTTTTTGAATCTCTGAGTAGGGTAATGAGATCTCGAATTCTTTATCCCAGAGCGAAATTCGTTTCATGTCTCTAATGAATAAGAAATTAGGATAAAATAGTTGATAATCTTAATTTGTGCTAATTTTGACCTGAGTTAGCTCTGTCAAGAGCAACAAAGATAGGATTTCTTTTGCTAGAATTAAGAATAATCGGAGAAGATTTGAAAATTCATCTTGATTGTTTAAAAAATCCTAATTTTGTAAAATAAATTCAATTTTAAGTTCAATTCTAATCTAATTTTATATCAATGGAACCCAAAGTAAGCATTATCATGGGCAGTACTTCTGATCTTCCTGTTATGGAGGCTGCCGCTCGTATTCTGAATGATTTTGAGATCCCATTTGAGATGAACGCGTTATCTGCGCATCGGACTCCTGATGTGGTTGAGAAGTTTGCTAAAGGTGCTCATGCTCGGGGGATAAAAGTTATTATAGCTGCTGCAGGAATGGCGGCACATTTGCCTGGCGTAATTGCAGCTATGACCCCAATTCCAGTTATTGGTGTCCCAATAAATGCGAGTCTTGATGGCTTGGATTCACTTTTGGCAATTGTTCAGATGCCTCCAGGTATTCCAGTGGCAACAGTCGCAATTAATGGTTCGGGCAATGCGGCAATTCTTGCTGCCCAAATTATTGCTTCAGGAGATGCTCAGTTAATGACTAAACTCATTGCTTTTAAGGAAAATCTAAAAGTTAAAATCGTTGATGCCAACGCAGAATTATCCAAAATTAAATTCCCATACAAAACAAACTAGACCCTCTTTTTTGTTTTAATTTCCGTATATTAGAGGAGGTGATCAGATGATACTCCTCTTTTTTTATCAGCTCCAATTTTAAGAGGTTTTGGTTTTATGCCTGTTTGCCTTGATTATTATGCTGCTAGTTGCTCGTTCTGTTGCTTTTGGATTTTCAATACCTCAATTTTATTTAAAAGGTTTTATCGGTCTTACACGCAGGTCATCAGTTTTTCTTCGCCTTCTCTGTAAAACTTTTTATCTCACTACTTCTCTGCTGAATCATAACTGTCGAACTGGTTTTTATTTTCACTTTTTGAAAATTTCCCAGTCGAATGAAGGTTAGTTATGCAATTCTTCTGCTTCTGTTGATTGGCTTCCCTGGATATTCTTTTTCGCAAGGGTTAGAAGAGCAAACTGAAGTTGAATTGGAGCAAGCTGCTGAGTCGTTGATAAGTTCAGATGAGGGGGATGTTGATAATTCTGTAGCCCTTGAAGATCTGACCTTTAACTTAGAACATCCGATCAACATCAATTTGGCAAATGAGTCTGATTTGGTGAAGTTAAATCGGTTGAATTTTAGTCAAATACAACAGATTCTGAAATATCGAAGGGAGTTTGGTTTCTTCTCAACAGCCTATGAATTAATGGCTATTGATGGGGTTACATCCGATGATCTTTTAATTTTGGGCCCTATGCTTACTTTTGAATTGCCCACTGATTCATTGGTAATGGCCCGGAATTATTTAAGGAATAATTTGATTGCTCGCGTAAAAAGTTCTTTTCCACAAGCTAAAGGATATCAATCTGCTGCACTCAATAAAGCGGCAGTTTATTCCGGTATTCCGATATCACTTTATACCCGCTATCATTTGGAAGTTAATCGCAAATTGGAATTGGGTTTTTTAGTTGACAACGATGCTGGAGAGCATTTTTTCTCGAGGAGCAATAAGTATGGATTCGACTACTATTCGGGCTATTTATCTTACAAAGGTGATGGTCTCTTCAAGCAACTAACGGTTGGCGATTTTTTATTTCAGATTGGCCAAGGCTTGAGTTTTGGTGGGGGAGGAGGATTAGGTAAATCTGCTAATACGATGGGGATTCTTAAGTTTGGACAAACTCTTAGGCCCTATACCTCCTCCGATGAGAATCGTTTCTTTCGAGGAGTGTCTGCCGAAATGGTAAAAGGGGCCCATAAAGTAGTCTTGTTTTATTCCAATAAAAACCGAGATGCCAATACCACGTTTGATACTGCTGGTCGCAATTTCACCTCCTTACAGACCTCTGGCTATCATCGCACTATCTCGGAGATAGATGATGAGCGTAGCTTAAATGAGCAGCTTTTGGGAGCTTATGGCGAATTGAAATTTAGCCGGTTTAAAATTGGTGGCTTGCTTGTCTTTCAGCATTTTAATTTGCCAATGATAACGGGATCGTCTTTGTATAAATTGAAAAATTTTTCAGGTCAGGATAATTCAAATCTCGGCATAGATTACCAATGGGCACTTAGGCGATTGCAATGTTTTGGGGAGGTAGGTCGATCAAGAAATGGTAGGTTTGGAGCAGTGCAGGGTGTTGTATGGCATACCACGCCAAAGGTCAGTTTATCGGCTTATTACCGATATTTCGACCCAGGTTTTCAAGCATTTTATGGCAGTTCATTATCAGAAAGTTCAGGTAATCATAATGAGACTGGTATGTATTTCGGACTGATGGCTAGTCCATTGTCAAAGCTGAAAATATTTGGTTATTTCGATCTTTATCACTTTCCTTGGGTTACCTATAGCACCGTAGCCCCTTCGACAGGTCATGATTTAATGGCTCAACTAAGTTATTCGATTACTAAAAAACTTACCGTTTATTTAAAAGGAAAGTTTGAATCGAAGCCTCAAAAGACACCTTCGTCTAAACCACCACAAATTGATTTAGATGAGCGAACTAGCAAGTGGCGCTTGCAAGTTGATTATGTATTAAGTCGCATGTTTACACTTCGCAGTCGCTGCGAATATATCTCAACTAGTTTTAATCAGCTAACTGAGCAAGGATGGTTGGTCTTTCAGGATGTTGTGATAGCGCCGTCTAAGAAGTTAACCTGCTGGATTCGATGTTGTTGGTTTAATACAGATGGATATAATTCGCGTGTTTATGCTTATGAGAACGATCTGTTATATAGTTTTTCAATTCCTGAGTTTCATGGAATCGGTCAACGAACCTATTTAACGCTAAAATGGTCTCCTAGTTCACGTCTTGCCATTTACTTAAAGTCTGGATTGACGATTCATGCAGGTGCTGAGTCATGGGGATCCGGGTATGACGTTACGCCTGGAGATAAAAGAGTTGAGTTACGGGGATTATTCGCGTGGCGGTTCTGATTCCTGAGTGAAATAGATCCCTTTTTTAGACTCTTTAAATCAGGATGTTAGTGGTTTATTTTATTCAAATTCGACTTTTTTTAACATTTATTCATCTGTATAGCTATTTTTGTAACTTTGTTTTTAACTACTATACCTCAATAAACTTTAATTATATGCAGGATTCTAACGATTTTGATGAGATCAGACCCTACCGTGATGCGGAAGTGTCTGAGGTCATGAATAGGTTATTGGTCGATCCTGTATTTGCTCGCGTACTCCAGAATCTTTTTGGTGATGAGACTAAGATTAATGCAGTAAAAGTCGCTTTAGCAGCCACTAAAACGGTTGAGTCTTTTCAACTGAATTTCTCGGTCCCATTCTTGGAGAAAATTATTCAGTCAAGTGTCACGGAGCTTACCATTGGTGGACTAGAATTATTGAATTCGGAACAGAGCTATTTATTTGTTTCAAATCACCGTGATATCATTTTGGATTCAGCATTTTTGAATGTTGAGATTTATCGCAATGGCTTTAAGCCAACAGAAATTGCCATCGGTAGTAACCTTCTGGTTTATCCTTGGATTGAAGATGTTTCTCGGGTCAATAGGTCTTTTATTGTTAAACGTAATATTCCGGTCCGTCAAATGCTCGAATCTTCGGGCTTGCTTTCTGAATATATGCGCCACACGATTACAAACAATGGCAATTCAATTTGGATTGCCCAGCGCGAAGGTCGTTCTAAAGATGGTCTGGATCAAACTTCACCAGCTCTTTTAAAGATGTTAAACATGTCTAATAAAGGCAGTTTTATTGAAGGGTTTAATGATCTAACAATTGTTCCAATGGCAATCTCCTATGAGATAGAACCTTGTGGGAATGAAAAAGTTGCCGAATTATTAAAGCGACAAGCCGATTGCACATTTCAGAAAACAGAGAAAGACGATTTGCTAAGCATGGTGAGTGGTCTTAAAAATCATAAAGGACGCGTGCATATTCAATTTAGCGCACCTATTGGTCGTGATGCAATCACTGCGCTTAACCAGAATGGTAATGTCAATGATGAATTAAAGAGATTGGCTGAATATATTGATCGGCAGATTTATCAAAATTATAGACTCTATCCCAATAATTACATTGCTTACGATTTATATTTTAACTGCAGTAAATACACGGAGAAGTATACACAGGATGAACAGCGGTTGTTTATTGAATTGACACATCAGCGACTTAAGCTTGTCGACGAAGACCGTGAAGAGGCTATGAGTTTGTGGTTGAAAATGTATGCTACGCCAGTGAAAAGTCTAGAAAACTGCTCACCTCACGATTGATTGTGAAGTATGAATCTATAATCTGGGATTGGAATGGAACATTACTCGATGATGTTCAGATCTCCTTAGAGACCATAAATACGGTTTTAGCCTTTCGTGATCTAGAACAAATTTCCAAAGATCGTTATCTCGATATTTTCACTTTCCCTGTTCAAGATTATTATGCTCAATTGGGTTTTGATTTTGACCATGAGCCTTTTGAAATCCCTGCAGCACATTATATTAAACACTACAATCAAGCCGCCGAAAAGTGCTTGCTGCATCAGGATGTAATTGCTACTTTGACTTATTTCCAGACTCTGGGATGCCATCAGTTTGTTTTATCGGCCATGGAGCAGAAGCAGTTAGATAAGATGCTTTCGGACCATGATCTGACTCAGTTCTTTGTATCTGCTTCAGGCTTAAACCATCACTTAGCAACATCTAAACTTGAAAATGGACAGCTATTAGTTGAAAAATACAAGCTCAACCCTTCCAAAACTTTACTCATAGGAGATACTATTCACGATTATGAAGTGGCAAAATTATTAGGTTGTAGCTGTGTTTTAACAGCACATGGACATCAATCACATGCTCGGTTAGTGAATTCAGGTGCTCCTGTGGTCAAGCACTTAAAAGCCTTGGCAAAAGCAATTTAATCCTTTATTAGTTATTTAAAAGTTTAGCACTTAACGCCTGAAGGGTAGTTTTTTTGTCGTTGGTATTCACTAATACCGAGATATTATGCCTACTTCCGCCATAAGAGATCATCCGGATTGGAATATTGTCAAGTGATGTAAAGACTTTAGCTGCAAATCCTTTCTCTTCAGCAATCATATTTCCCACAATGCATACGATAGTCTGATTTCGATCAACTTCAACTTTGCCATACTCCTTAAGTTCCGCAACGATCTCTTCCAGGTGTTTGTCGTCGTCAATAGTTACAGAGACCGCAACCTCAGATGTTGTGATCATATCAATTGAAGTCTTAAAAAACTCGAAAATCTCAAAAATATTTTTGATAAATCCGTAGGCATTAAGCATCCGGCCAGATCTAATTTTTATTGCGGTAATACCATCTTTTGCTGCCACAGCTTTAATCCCTTTGGTTTTGCTATCGGCGGTTATCAATGTTCCAGGATCAGTGGTATTCATGGTATTTTTAAGTCTGACCGGAATACCATTCATCATCGCTGGAAGTACTGTTTGAGGATGTAGGATTTTAGCACCAAAATAGGCCAATTCAGAGGCCTCGTCAAAAGATAGTGTATCCACTTTTTTGGTGTTTTCAACAAAACGAGGATCATTGTTATGAAACCCATCTATGTCAGTCCATATCTGAACCTCCTCACTATTTATTGCTGCTCCGACAAGCGTTGCTGTATAATCAGATCCACCACGTTGAAGATTATCTATTTCGTCTTCTTGATTGCGGCAAATAAATCCTTGCGTAATGTAATAATCAGCTTTTGGCTGACTTTTTAAGATTGTATTGAGTTTTTCTTTAATAAATGCACTGTCAGGCATCTTGTCTTTATCGATTTTCATGAAATCAAGAGCAGGAAGAAGGACAGCCTTGTGCCCATTTTCTTGCATTAGCAAGGTGAATAAGGCTGTGGAAATTAATTCACCTTGTGCCAAAAGTGCACGCGCACCATGTTCTGGAAAGACTCCAGAAGTATATGATTTAATCACTTCAAAGCGCTCTTCAAGCACTTTTTTGCCACTCTCTTTCTTTTCGTTCGTCTTATAAAGATCGAAAACAACTGAATAATATTTTTTCTCCATCGCGCTAATCACACTAAGCGCCGATTCTTTGTTCTTTTTTGCAAGATAATCGGAGATCTCTACAAGGTTGTTTGTTGTGCCAGACATTGCTGATAAAACAATCAATTTTTGTTCCCCATCAGCGATAAGCTCCATAACTGTGTGCATCGTCTCCACAGTCCCAACTGATGTTCCTCCAAATTTGAATACTTTCATCTTGTTTGTTCGTTTGTTAATAATTTAAAATACAATGAGTTAGCTTTGTGTTTTGATTCGCTAACTTTTTGTGGTTTAATTTCCCTGCAAAAATAGGAATAATTAGCTCCCGTCAAATCAATGTATGTCATATGTATTTCATTTTTTTACTTACAAGCTATAAGTTTAGAAATGGAAAACCCTATTCGTTGATCTAGGTTGATCATCGCAGAAACCTGCTTAACTGTCAAAAGGATTTTTTTGTTAATTTTATCGTGAAAGATTAACCTTGAATTATCACTACTTAGGGTTTAATAAACCACCTATTTTGTAGTCATCGCATGAATTTAACTATAATATATTTACACATGAAGATTAATAACTATTTGGCTAGTTTTTGTTTGGTCTTATTGAGTTTATTTGCTTTGAATGGTTACAGTGCTCCGAAGCCTGAGCTTAAGATTAGCAAGTTAGAGCTCGGCTATCCCTGTCCTGCGATTCCATTTTATTTTCTAAAAGCTGACTTGGAATTGCCTTATCCTTCTATTATGGAAGTTGAAGTTGCTGTAAATGGTAAAACCCTCCGCTTTACGAATCTGCATAAGTCGACTGACAAAGAGGATTTAAATAAACCTGTTCTTACACATCGTCCTCCATCAGGTGCCGGCATGGCTCAAGATAATTCAATCTACAATCAGCCGTATGTGATTGGTTGGGTTAAATGGGATCCAGGAGTTAAATATGACATTAAGGTGACTGTAAGGATGAAAAAGGGCCCTTTAGCTGCTGATTCTGATTTAATATTGACTGCTGTTCAGTCTGTTGTGGCGCCAAATGTAGTTACTGGTTATGATTCGGCTTGGAAAAAATATAAGTCAGTCGTTCTTAGTGAAACGGCTGGAATTGATCGTAAGTCTGAATCCGTAGATGTTTTATTGCCATTTTATCCAGATGAGATCAAAGATTTAAAACGTGAGATTCGGGTAGTCGCTGTTGATCCCATTACACATCTTCAAACTGAAGTGGCGAGTCAAGTATATGATATTCAGGAATTCTTAACCAAAGATGATATGTCACCTGATAAGGATGGAAAGCCTACTCGGCAAATCCCTATTTGGCTACCTACTGTTACTGCCCGTGTTTCCTTTTTAGCTGATGTTCCTGCGAAGTCGAGCCGAGTTTTTCTTGTATACTACAATAATCCAAATGCGATGGCAAAGACCTATCTAACAGATCTTCGCGTGCAAGGTGAGGCTCCTGGTTTACAAATTGATAACGACCAGATCTCTGCCACTTTACATCCGAATTCGGGTCATTTAGATCAGATTTCGTTAAAAAAACGTCCAGATTTTCCACTCTTCCACCGAAAAGAGACCAATGGGGCCATTCATTGGAACCCTGAAATCTATGCGCCTCCTGCTCCTTGGACCCATACGTCAGATTGGAAGCCACCACAAAATGTTAAATCGATTTCAGGGCCTGTATTTGCAACAAGTGAGGAGTGGGGTAACCTGCGTGATATTCCGCAGGTTGATGCTTCTGTCCGTTATGAATTCTTTCCTGATAAACCCTATTTTATTAGCTCATCGGTGTTGCGAATCAATCAGACCGTAAATTGTATTGCTCTTCGAAATGCCGAGATCGTTATTAAGCGTGAGTTGATTTCACACGCAGCATGGTATGATGTTATTCGGGATTCAATTATTAATTACGATATTCGTGAAATGCCCGATCTTACCGATCTCAAGATGGAAGCCGATGTTCCTTGGATCACATTCTACAATGAAAAGACTGGTGTGGGATTTGCTGGTATCCAATTGAGCTATTCAAATGCTGGCTTGGAATCTGCACCAAGGTTGCTTAACCCCTATTTTTACATTACTGGAGGCCCTTGGATCTACTGGTCGCGTGCCTTGTCTTTGAGTTTCTTGTCATCGAATATGCAACAAATGATTCCAGCCATGAAAGGGAATATCTTTTCTGAGAAATGGGCGTATTTGATCTATGAAACTGCAAAAGGTGACAAACCTTGGTTGCCTGTAATTGAATTGCAGAAAAAACTTACGAACCCGCTTAGATTGCAATTAGTAGAAGAGGTTGATGACCGTGTTTCAAAATCGGTGCATGAGCTTTATATCGACAAAGGAAGCACTGGTTGGGAAGGTCGCGAGACTGGGAAGCACGCTCCCGCGAAATAGCTAAGGTTTGAAAAGCAAAAGAGGATTGAATGAAGCTGTAAACTTCATTCAATCCTCTTTTTGTATCTGTCAAAATAGTACGTTGACTTATTTCTTCTCCAGTAAATGGTTGAGTAATTTAAGACTTGAGTCGACATCAAGTCTTTTTGCAATGATGTGTTTGGTTGAATCAAGGATGTAGATCACCGGTGTGCTGTATACATCGTAGTTGACTCTGAAATTGGAGGTTAGCGCAGGATCCCAAACATTGGTCCAGTCATTAAGTTTATTTTCAAGTACAAACTTCATCCAATCCTCTTTTTTATTCTGACTGCAAACAGCAAAGACCTCAATGCCTTGATCTTTTAATGGAAGATATAAATCTTTATTTAGTTGCGGAATAGCTTTCTTGCAATGACTGCAGCTAGGTTCCCAAAATACTAAAATTGTATATTTTGCGTTTAGTTGCCGAAGGCTGTAGTAATTGCCTTCTGAATCAGGGAGTTTTAACTCCGGAGCAAGATTGCCAATTAAATTGGGTTTGGTAGATCGAACTTTCTCTTTGATTTTTTTGATAGCAGCAGTATCAAGCCATGCCACGTTTGATTTTAAAAAATAGCGTTCGGCTAGCTCAACAAAAATCTTGTCCATGCCCATCACCTCTGAAGTTAGGGACGCATTTAATCGATTCAGAGCGATGTAATGGTATATTTCTTCATTCGCTTTTGATTTCTCAATTAAGTTAATGGTCGGCTTTAAAAATGAATCGGGTATTTGCAATAAGGTGTTCTTGAAATAGTTGTCAATTCTATTATCAATTAGTGGCGATCTCAATAAGCCTTTCTGCGAAAAATTAAAGTTGTCCCAGTAATGGTCTTTCATAAAATTATATTTTATTACCCATCTGATTGAATCGGCAGTCCTGCTTTTATCTGCAGTTGACGTCTCAGGTGGATTTGGAAAGATCATCGATCGAAGGAAATCTGAATAAAATGTCCCTGAATAGGCTTTGGATTTCTGATCCCAATAGTTCTCCATTTCATGATTTAGCTTTGTTAGGTCAGAAGTTATAACGATCATGGAGTCTTTGTTATTCTTATGTGCTTCCGCCTCCTTCTGCAAACGTATTTGCTTGGTTCGTTGCAAAGAGAGAAACTCTTGGTAGCTTTGAAAAGCTTCTGATTCTATTGACCCTTCAAAATTTCTTTTCGCTTGCGGCTTAAAAGAGGTTGCGATGGTGAATGTTTGATCGGAGCCTAACAAAAAATCGAAGTAATTATCCTTGTTCATATAGATCAGATAAATTCCTTCCGGTCGCTTATCCGTTTTTGTGAATAACCCAATACCTTGATGGTCTAGCTTCGTTGAATCGACTTTTAGTATTTTTGAACCGTAATAGTTGGCTAAATAAATTGTCGAGTCTTTAATTCCATCTAAGGTTATTTTAAGTTGAAACTGCTTCTCCTCTTTTGTTTCTGCGATGACAACATGTCCCCAAATTAGCAGCGAGGTTAATAATAGTGTGATTTTCATTTGGTATTTTTTTTCAAATTTAATAAGTTGGGTGCAATTATCAATTGTTTTTTAGGATTGATTAACTCAAAACTGTTAGGACTATTTTTAGTTGAGGTTTATTTCCTAATTTTAACATCTAACGTAATTCAAGTTAAACACTATTTTAAATCTTCTTGATCCCGAAAATGGCATCACTTAAAATTTATAAAGCATCTGCTGGATCAGGTAAAACATTTAATGTCGTACGCGAGTATTTGCGAATTGTTTTCCAGCGCCCTGGTGCTTATAAAAATATCTTAGCTGTAACTTTTACCAACAAGGCAACGGCCGAGATGAAAGATCGAATCTTAAAAGATCTTTCACTTTTGGCACAGGGAAAGAAATCAGATCATAGGGCCTATTTAAAAGAAGAGTTTGGATACTCTGATGATCAAATTCAAGCTGTTGGCTCAAAAATACTTACTCTTATTTTGCATGACTACTCGCGATTCTCTGTAAGTACCATTGATAGCTTTTTTCAGCGTGTCATTCGGGCTTTCTCGCGGGAGATGCGTCTTAATTCATCCTATCGCACTGAATTAGACAACAAAAAGATACTTGAAGAGGCAATCGACCGATTATTCTTAGATATTGATGTGAATGTAGCACTTCGAAATTGGATGCTAAACTATGCTGAAGATATGCTTAAGAGTGGGAAGGACTGGAATTTTAAAAAGGAACTTACCTCACAAGGGCAAGAGCTTTTTAATGAAGAGTTTAAATTGGTTAGTGGGACCCTTCTTGATAAACTAGCTGACAAGAATTTTCTCACGAGTTATAAGAAGAGTTTAAACGAGATTATTGACGCCTATAAGCAGCAGCTTAGCTCACTTGGGAATGCCGCTTTGGCCTTACTTCGTGAACATGGGTTATCAGCAAATCAGTTTAAATATGCAGGTTTATCCTTTGCGAATCATTTTACTAAGATTGCCAATGGTTCAATGGAGCAACCTGGGTCTCGTGCTCTCCAAGCGTGTGATAATTTAAATGAGTGGTATAAGAGTGATATTGATCCTGCGTTAATAAGTCGTATTCAAGCAATCTATGCGATCGGGTTAAATCGATTGTTGAAAGATTCCTTGTTGCTGATCAGTACCGATGGCATCGTGGCCAATACTGCGCAGGTGATTCTAGATGATCTTTTCTCCTTTGGACTGCTCACTGACATAGCCTTGAAAGTCCAGGAGGTTTCAAAGGAGAAAAATGTGGTCTTACTAACTGATTCTACTCAGTTATTGCGAAATATCATTACACAAAGTGATACTCCATTTGTTTATGAGAAAATGGGCTCGGTATATCGGCATTTTATGCTGGATGAGTTTCAAGATACCTCTCGAATACAATGGTCTAATTTTAAGCCTTTGATAGAGAATTCGCTCTCAGAAGGTCATCTAAATGTCATTGTTGGCGATGTCAAGCAGTCGATATATCGTTGGAGAAATGGGGATTGGAATTTGCTTGCAACACAGATTCAACAAGACTTATCTCCTTTCCCGATTTCAACCGTTACCTTGGGAACTAATTGGAGAAGCGCAAAGAAGATCATTGATTTTAATAATGCACTTTTTAGAGAGACTTCTCGACTAATGAATGGTAATTTCGAGTCTATGGTAACCGAGTCGGGTCATAAGCCCGAGGACCTTCCCATGATGACAGGGGTTATATCGAAGGCTTATGAAGATCATTTTCAAAAGTATTCAGGAAACATTGAGTCAGAAGGCTATGTTCGAATTGAATTTGTCGAAAAGCCTAAAAAGGCTGACCCAAACAATACAGTTGTTATTCGTAAATTAATAGTTGAGTTAGAGCGGGTTCAACGAACAGGAGTTCCTCCGAGTGATATTGCTATCTTGGTTCGGAATAAAAAAGAGGGAACATCCATAGCCAATGCCTTATTAGAACACAAGACGCGAAATCCTGAAACTCCTTTTTGTTTCGATGTTATCTCAAATGATACCTTGCAAATTAGCACATCTCCTAGTGTTTGCTTTCTAATTAATTTTCTAACCTTATTTGCATCTGGCGATAATGATATTTTAAAGGCAGACCTTTTATATGGCTATTATAATCTCTTAAGTCCTTTGATTTCGAGCGAATGTGTCCCCGTCTCAATGGATAAATTTCATTCTTTAGTATCTAAAGATCGCGAGATTCCTGAGCTTTTTAAATCTTGGTTTAAGGCTGATGATCAAGGGATATATGGAGCTAAATACCTTACATTACCTTTGTTTGAGCTAACAACACTCTTGGCTAAGAGCTTTAATCTGCATAAGATCAGCGGTGAATTAGCCTATTTAGATGCTTTTTTTGATTTAGTTCTTCAATATAGTCGAGACGAAGGGGGCAGTCTAACTGGATTCCTAGATTGGTGGGAGTCGTTTGGCAGTCAAAAGACAGTCGTCTTGGAAGAGGGTCAAAATGCGATCTCTATCTTGACTATTCATAAATCGAAGGGGCTTGAATATCATACCGTCTTTGTTCCATTTGTAAATTGGAGCACCCTGCCTTATGCTCGATATGGAGAATCTCCTGGCCTATGGTGTCAACCTGAGCATGCTCCATTTGATGCGTTGGATGTCGTCTTTCTTCGATATGGAGGTACCCTTCCATATACCCAATTCTCTCAGGCTTACTTCAAAGAGATGCTTTATAGCAATGTTGATAGTCTTAACCTACTTTATGTGGCATGTACGCGTGCAATTCATTCCTTGATTGCGTTTTGTCCATATACCGAGGAGATCAAAAAAACGAATGGCAATATTGCAACTTTTATTCAGTTAGCAGTTGAAAAACCTCCATTGATGGATTCACGTGATCGCCTCTCTTACATTGATCTACATGCCTCATGGAATCCTGAAACTCGAATAATTGAATTGGGTTCTTTAGAGTATATTCCTTCCGGAAAAAGTGTAAATAGGGCCACACATAAAGTTGTTCAAAGCCACCTATTTACGGAGAAAAATACCCGTTTGAAGTTGAAAATTCATAGTGATTCTTATGTTAAACTTCGTGATGTTCATCAATCAGATCGAGTTGAACATGGTAAACTGATGCATGAGCTATTTGAACACATTACCTCAAAAAATGATGTGTCACCATCGCTTAAAAAGGCTGTTTCTGAAGGTCGAATCAATCAGTCTATAGCCCATGAATACGAGGATATTATATTTAATTTATTTGAAAAAGAGCCTTTTCGATCGTGGTTTAGTGGACAATGGATGGTATTAAATGAGCGCCCTATCTTGCGAGGGAAAGAGCAGCAGCATAGGCCCGATCGAGTGATGATCAAAGCTGGAGAGCTCATTGTTGTTGACTATAAGACCGGTGATCGATCTGAAAAGCACCAGGTTCAGGTTAAAGGATATTTGAATGATTTTATCCAGATGGGCTATAAAAAGCCAAAAGGCTTTCTTTGGTATTTATCATCCAATGAACTTGTTGAAGTTGTATAAAAAGCTTCTAAGTCCCAATGGTGAGTATAAATGTGACTAAGAATGGAACTACCAAGGTTAAGATCACACCGCTAATCACTGAGATAACCGCATAATCTTTACCTGTAAATTTTAATATCACTGGCAAGGTGGTGTCCATAGAAGTGGCTCCACCTGAAGCAATTATTGATAGTTTTCCGAAATAATTTACGAGCATTGGTGCAAGAACGATTGTTAAGATTTCTCTAATTAAATTAGATAATAAGGCCACTAAAGCCAGCGCTTCGCCATGTAATTCGGATATTATAATGCTTGATAGGCTATAGTATCCAAGACCAGCACCTGCTGCTAGGGTCTCACGAAGAGTTAGGGACGGCAGAACAAATGAGGTCAGTGCTACTCCGCCTAAGGATCCAATGATGATGGCAACCGGAACAAGTAGAACTTTAAGATTTAAGTTCTTAAACACCTCCCACGATTTTTTATCAATCCCTATGCTGATTCCTGAAAGGAAGATCATTGCATATAGCGTATAAGTAGTCCACTCTGAAGGTGGAGTATAACTAGATAGCTTTCCAGATAACCCAAGGATGAGGCCAATGATAAAAAAGGCAGGCATTATGATTTGTCCTCTCATTTATCTTTGAGAATTAGTTTAGATAAAAGCCAACAAATGGCAATACTTCCCGCTATAGCTCCAATGGCTATGATGATGGCCTGAGAACCAATATGATCTAAATTACGGATAACTTTTTCATTGGATCCAGCACTAATTCCGAGTAAAAGTAACATGCAGTAGATAGCCAGGTTAAGCAATTTTAGGTTGATTAAGGCAAGTTTATCAATCTTTTGAATTGAAAATCCTACAATAATTCCTGTCACTAGAAGGGCAATTATTATACTCATAGCCGTTGATTGTGTTTAATGAAAACAGATATGCAAAAATAGAATAATGTAAATGTTTTTAGATGTTGGGCAAGTAATTATTTAATTGTTGAGTTTTCCGAGATTTCCTGCTCTTATCCGATGTTTTAGTTTACTTTTGACTAACTTATTATCTCCCTCATGAATGCTATTTTTAAGCCGAAACTCTCAGTCGTCTTAAAGCAAGGCTATAGTTTTAAGATTTTTCAAAAAGATTTATTTGCTGGAATAATTGTAGGTGTTGTAGCCTTGCCGTTAGCTATTGCTTTTGCAGTAGCTTCGGGTGTTTCTCCTGAGAAGGGTTTGGTTACAGCAGTCATTGCTGGACTTATTATCTCCCTTTTGGGAGGTAGTCGATTTCAAATTGGCGGACCAACAGGTGCCTTCGTGGTGGTTGTTTATGGAGTCGTTCAGAAGTATGGTCTTGATGGATTGATGATCTCCACCATTATGGCTGGTATAATGCTTGTTGGATTTGGTTTATTGCGCTTAGGGGTGATAATTAAATATGTGCCTCATCCATTGGTGGTAGGATTTACAAGCGGTATCGCACTGATTATATTTTCGACACAAATTAAAGATGCCTTTGGTTTAAAAATAAACGAACTGCCTGCTGATTTTATAAATCAATGGATTGCATATTTTTCTCATTTTTCACAAATTAATTATACGGCATTTGGAATAACATTGGCAACCTTGCTCATTGCTATTTATGGAGGCAAAGTTATTAAGAAAGTTCCAGGGTCCTTTTTAGCCATCGTTCTAATGACTACCGTGGTTAACTATTTTGCATTACCCGTTCAGACAATTCAATCTGTTTTTGGTGAAATTCCTAATGCTATAGCCTTTCAAACCCCGCACTTCGACTGGAGTTCACTTCGAAACTATATCCATCCTGCTTTTACTATTGCCATTTTAGGTGCCATAGAATCGCTTTTGTCAGCAGTGGTAGCTGATGGCATGTCAGGAGGTAGTCATCGCTCTAACACGGAACTAATCGCTCAAGGTGTAGCCAATATATTTACTCCATTTCTAGGAGGAATACCCGCAACAGGAGCCATCGCTCGCACGGCCGCTAATATTAAGAATGGAGCACAGACTCCTATTGCAGGAGTGGTGCATGCCCTAACTTTGCTGCTTATTATGTTGGTCTTTAGTAATTGGGCAGCTTTGATACCTATGTCTTGCTTGGCAGGAATTCTTATTGTTGTAGCCTATAATATGAGTGAATGGCGTTCTTTTATTGCCATCTTAAAAGGTTCACATTACGATATATTGGTGCTGCTAATCACTTTTTTATTAACGGCTTTTGTTGACTTAACTATTGCAATTGAGGTTGGAATGGTTTTCTCAGCTATGTTGTTTATGCAACGGATGTCAAAATTTTCCAATATTGAAACTGTTGATATCGACAGCGATATCTTGGAGAATTACTCAAATATTCCAGTGGGAATTGATATTTATGAGATTACTGGTCCCTTCTTCTTTGGAGCAGCACAATCCTATAAAGAGACCTTGAAAGAAATTTCTGGAGGTTCGAAGGTCTTAATTCTTCGGATGCGACATGTTCCATTCGTTGATGCCACAGGGATTCGAATGTTTCAAGAAGTAATACGTGATTTTAAGATTCGAAAAGTTAAAGTAGTGCTTTCTGGTGTGCGTCCCGAGGTGAAGCAAACCCTTCTAGATTGCGGCTTAGTGGATGTTATAGGCGCTCCGTTCGTCTGCGCAAACTTTGGGGAAGCCGTGATCAAGGCTACCGAATGCTTGGATGAAATAATTAGTAGCAAGACTCGCTAATCTGCTTACTCCTCGATAGCCACTTTGAATACAATTTTTCGCACAGCGGTTAAACAGCTCTCTTCTGTGATGGCCGTGTGAAGATCAGTCGGAAAATAGATTGCAAACATGCCAGGATCAAATTTGGTAAAAGAGGCCTCCGCATTGAAGTTTCCATAGTCTTTCTCTTCATTGAATGGGGCCAATAAAGGTTCATTCTGAAGTGGAGCATAACCCATTTGCTCTGATCCTTTAACCCAATATTGAACATCGATGTTTTTGCGGTGACCTTCTAACTTGACGCGATCTTTATTGATTTGCTCAGAGTCGAATACAAGCATACGCAGCTTCCCTTCTTTGATGACATAGCTCCCTTCAGTATGAGCGTTTAGGTTTTCCGTTTGAAGCCATTTTAAAGCCTCCGCAATTCCTTCGCTGAGTGCGTAATAGCGCGAGGCATTTTCTATCCTGTCGATGATCATGGTAAGTCGTTTTACGTTGTTAGTTTAAATCAAGTCAAAAAAAATCCTCATCGAAAGATCGAGGAGGATTTTTTTTAGGAGTACTCCTAGTATTTAGTTTGCTGCTAATCGAGCTATGTACTTGTCGATTATTCTGCCTTGTTCGCTTTCTGAATATTTCTCTTTAATAATTTGATACGTTTCTAAGGCTTTATCTTTTGTTCCTAAAGCCTCATAGGTGTTCCCAGCTTTTAGGAAGTATAGGGGAGAGGTAAAAGCATTTGAATTAAGTTTTGCCGCTTCAAGGTAAAGTTTAACAGCTTTTTCTTTCTCTCCTAATTCTGAATAAGCATCACCTTGAGCACCAATAGAAACTGGACCAAGAAGTAAATCGTTTGTCTTGAAATCCTCTAAATATGAAATAGCATCTTTGTATTTGCCAATATGAAGATTAGATACACCAGCATAGTATTGAGCTAGATTTCCTGCTGCAGTACTGCTGTAATCATGAATGATATCTAAGAAACCCGGGAAGTTGCCATCTCCATTTAATGCAAGCTTAAATGAGTCTTTTTCGAAATATTGCTCCGCAGTAAAAAGTTGTTCCTTCGCTTTAGCTTCTCTTGGAAGAGAATAATAGCGATGAGTAGCTAATAGGATTAGCGCTATTACAACTGCAACACCAAACACAATAGATATGATTTTTGAGTTTGTCTCAAAAAATCGCTCCGCCGTGGTCAGGGCATGTTCAACTTCTTCTAAATTTTCAATTTGTGTAGGTTTTGTTTCCTTAGCCATAATATTTTATCTTCTTGATTGTGCTTTTTCAAATCTGAATGCAAAAATAAGCGTTTTTACTAAACCACAGTCATTTTTTAGATAAAAATTGTTTTCTCAGTAACGTTTGTTTCATTCTTGTATATCAGTTATTTGATTAAATCCCATTTCAAATCGTGTTGTCTTTCGCGCCGCTTAATAAAAAGGTTAAATTTGTAACTGTAAAAATTTGATTTTCCCGATGTTTATTAAGAATCTCTCTGTTGTTAATTATAAAAATCTGATTCAGGACGACTTGCAGTTTTCCTCGAAGCTGAATTGTTTTATTGGCAATAATGGAGTGGGAAAGACCAATCTTTTAGATTGCTTGTTTTACCTATCATTTTGCAAAAGTGCCTTTAATCTACCCGATAGTCAGAATGTTCGTCACGATGAAGATTTTTTTGTCATTCAAGGTAATTACGATTACGATGGGGAGAATGAATCGATCTATTGTGGATTTAAAACTGGAAATAAAAAAGTCTTTCGTCGCAATAAAAAAGAATACGAACGCTTATCAGAACATATTGGCTTCGTCCCTTTGGTTATGATCTCTCCGGCCGATTCAATTTTAATTCAGGGTGGGAGCGAAGAGCGCAGACGGTTTATGGATAGCGTGATTGCTCAATACGATCGTCCTTATTTGGATTGGATCCTTAAATACAACCGGGCTCTTCTTCAACGGAATAACTTACTGAAGTATTTTGCAGCGAATAGAACCTTCGACGCCGACAGTCTTGAGGTGTGGAATGAACAATTAATTCATACGGGAGAAAAAATATTTCATAAACGGACGGAGTTTCTAGAGCAGTTGCTACCCGTCTTTCAGAAATATTACGATTCAATCTCTCAAGGGCACGAACAAGTTGGACTAGAATATCAATCCCAACTGAAAGAGAATGATTTCAGAAAGCTACTTCAAGATTCAGTTGCGAAGGATCGGGCTGTTCAATATACCTCTGTGGGTATCCATAAAGATGATCTTGACTTACAGATTGGCGCTAACCCAATCAAAAGATTAGGGTCTCAAGGTCAAAATAAGACCTATTTAATCGCCCTTAAGTTTGCACAATTTGATTTTATTCAATCCGTTCATCAGGTTAAACCAATCCTTTTATTAGACGATATCTTTGATAAACTTGATGGTGCTCGTGTAGGACAAATTGTTAAGTTAGTATCAGATAATAATTTTGGACAAATCTTTATAACCGATACAAATCGAGAGCATTTGGATGGGATTATTAAAGAGGTTGGTGGCTCAGACTATAAAATCTTCATGGTTTCAGATGGTCAGATTTCATTCATATAGGGTAATATTTTGTAAAGATGAGAAGGAATGAATTTCAATCTTTAGGTAGTGCTATCAAGGATTATTTAAAGGAAGAAAAGTTCGATAGTAAATTGGCAGAGCTTGAGGCAGTTGGCTTGTGGGAGTCCATTATTGGCATTCAAATTGCTCGTGCGACCTCCTCTATATTTATTAAGGAGGGGGTCTTGACCATTCATTTAAAGTCTTCAATTGTTCGAAATGAATTGTTTATGTTGCGCAGCGAGATCATGCAAGCCATCAACCAACGAATGGGTAAAAGAGTGGTCAAAGCTGTTATTTTGAAATAATTTAAAGTCTAAAACAACCCAATTAATTTTCCGATGATGTTTTCTGATTTATCCAATATCCAATCTCCATGCTATATTCTGGATGAAGGACTTTTGCGTAAAAATCTAGCGCTTATCAAATCTGTTAAGGATCGTGCCGGAGTCGATATTATACTTGCATTTAAGGGGTTTTCGCTTTGGCGCTCTTTCCCAATTTTACGGGAGTATATCAATGGCGCTGCTGCTAGTGGAGCCTATGAAGCAAAGTTAGCCACCGACGAATTAAAAACTTTTGCGCATACTTATTCAGCTGCTTTTCAGGAGTATGATTTTAATGAAGTACTGGAAAACTCCTCTCATATTACGTTTAATTCATTAAACCAGCTGAACCGGTTTGCACCTGCAGTACAAGCCTTTAGCCGCAAGATATCTGTTGGATTGAGGGTTAATCCTGAATTTTCGGAAGTCGAAACAGAACTTTATAATCCATGTGCACCCGGAACCCGTTTGGGCATCCTGGCTGAGCAACTTGAAGATCAGTTGCCGGCGGGTGTTGAAGGTTTACATTTTCATACCTTATGTGAGTCCGGTTCGACCGATTTAGTTAAAACACTTGCTGCTTTTGAATCCCGTTTTGGTAAATTCCTCAGTCAAGTCAAATGGATCAACATGGGTGGTGGTCATCTTATGACCAGAAAGGGTTATGATATTGAATTATTAGTTGATACTCTGAAGGCTTTTAAACAACGTTGGCCTAACCTGGAAGTGATCTTAGAGCCTGGAAGTGCATTTGCATGGGAAACTGGCTTCTTGGTCTCTAAGGTGGTCGATTTAGTCGAAAATAAGGGTATTAAGACTGCAATTTTAAATGTCTCTTTTACAGCCCATATGCCCGATTGTTTAGAGATGCCCTATAAGCCAAGGATTCGAAATGCTCATCACGAGCCAGTGGCGGGTAAGCCCACCTATCGAATGGGAGGTAATTCTTGTCTGTCTGGTGATTTTATGGGATTCTGGTCTTTTGACCAAGAATTAAAGATTGGCGATCAGGTAATTTTTGAAGATATGATTCATTATACGCTAGTGAAAAGTACCATGTTTAATGGTGTTTATCATCCTTCTATAGGTATCTTAAGAGAGCATGGAGAATTTGAGTTGCTGAAGACTTTTACCTATCAAGATTATAAAAATAGAATGTCTTAATGAGCCTCATTTGACTTACCTGAAGCTGTTTTTGTTTTTTATAACTATTCAAAATTGAATTATTTAGCTCATATTTACCTTTCGGGCGATTCTGATGAGTTAATCATTGGTAATTTCATTGGTGATTACGTCAAGGGACAGCAATTCTTAAATTATCCTTCGGAAGTAGCTAAGGGGATTGTTCTGCATCGGAAAATTGATTCGTTCACTGACTCACATCCGTGTATTTCAGAATGTATTCTGAAATTAAGACCTGTTTATGGGAAATATGCAGGAATTGTAGTGGATATCTTTCTCGACCATTTTCTTGCATTAAACTGGGAGAGCTATTCAAAGGAGGAACTTCCGGAGTTTGCTGACCGTTTTCATGCCTTGTTATGGGCTAATTTTTTTCAATTGCCTTCGCAGGTTAAGGTAATGGTCCCTTTTTTAGTGCGAAATAAAAGACTCGAATCATATGCCACCATAGATGGTGTTGAAAAAACTCTTGTTGTCATGGCAAAGCATACCTCCCTGCCAGCACTTGCCGATTTAGGAATTAAAGTTTTAGAAGAAGAATATCAATTTTTCAATGGTATGTTTAATCGATTCTTCCCACAGCTTATTGAGTATGTCGAGCAGGTTGGTGAATTGAAGATTACACGACCCGTATCGGTCATTTATTGAATGTAGATAAAGGTTTAAGTGAGCTCTTAACGAAGATTCTTCGTTCTACTAGCATCTAATCGTAAGAAGATAAAAAGTAAGATGGTAAATGCCCAAAGAGAAGAGCCTCCATAGCTAAAGAAGGGGAGGGGAATTCCAATAACGGGTGCGAGACCAATGGTCATTGAGACGTTGATAGCGATATGGAAAAAGAGGATACATGCAACGCCATAACCATAGATTCTGCTAAATTGAGATCGTTGTCGTTCTGCCACATTCACCAATCGTATTAATAAGAGTAGAAATAACCCAACAACAGTCGTTGCTCCTACAAAACCCCACTCTTCACCGACGGTGCAGAAAATAAAGTCGGTACTTTGTTCAGGAACAAAATTATATTTTGTCTGAGTCCCTTTTAAAAACCCTTTGCCAATGAATCCTCCAGATCCAATAGCAATCTTTGATTGATTCACGTTGTATCCTTTACCTAACTTATCAACTTTTCTTCCCAACACTTGATCTATTCGATCACGTTGATGGGGCTCCATCACATGGGAGTAAAAATAATTTACAGATACAGAAATGCAGACAGCAAAGACAAAGAATAGGATTATCCTCCAAACCTCCGCCACATGCTTAAAAATACCATAGGCCATTAAAAGAATTGCGTTAATCCCTGTGGTGATTAAAATTAATTGCATGGGTGTGCCACCAAGTCCTGCCATCGAGTCGATACCCCAGATGGTTAAAAATGTTCCGATTATCACGCCTAATCCAATCATTGGTTCTTTCACTGATTGCCTTAAAACACCATAGGCCGCTAAGGAGATGATCAGCAAGAATATTGTTAAGTCAAATTGGTCAAGGAGTAGTGCTAAGATGAAAAGTGCTGCCGCTGAAAATCCCCAGAAAAGGACCATGCCGTTCATCCCCTCTCTGAAAAATACGAATACAAATACTGCAAAGACTAAGGCTGAACCCGTATCATTTTGTAGAATAATAAGTAGTGCAGGGACAAGTATTATGCCAACTAGAACAATATAGGATCGTATCTTTTGTATTTTAAAATCGAATTGACTAATACATTTTGCCAAGGCGAGATTCGTGGCGAATTTGCCAAGTTCTGCAGGTTGAAGTGCTATCCCTCCAAATTCGAACCAGGCCCTAGCCCCATTGACCTCCTTCCCCAGAAAGAGCACCGCCACAAGCAACAGAATGGTTATCCCATAGATGTGGTAGGCGAACGCTGTAAAAAAGCGACTGTCGATTGTTAGTACCATGATCGCAAGAAAAATACCTGCAAAAATCCAGATTAGCTGTTTGCCATATTTCTGCCCAATATCTAAAATACTTTGATGCTCGTCGCTATAAACCGCCGCATAGATATTTATCCAACCAAGGAAAACCAAGATTAGATATAGCAAGACTGTGATCCAGTCTAAGTTAAACCATATGCTGTTGCTCTTTTTCAATCTCCGTGCTCGATATTCATGGTGGATATTAGATCTGAATTTATCATTGCATCTTCAAAATGCTGTCTGTTTGAAGCAATTTTCCCCTTCAGATATTTCTCGATAATTAAACTCGCAATAGGAGCCGCATACTTAGCTCCCCAGACACCATTCTCAATATAGACAGCAATTGCAATCTTAGGGTTGATTTTGGGTGAGAAGGCCACAAAAGCAGAGTGAGCCTCGCCATGTGGATTTTGGATCGTTCCTGTCTTTCCACAGACGGTTAAGCTATCTAATTTTGCCGTTGTGCGACCAGTTCCTTTTTCAACCACCTGCTCCATTCCGTCCACAATCATTTCGTAGTTTGAAGCACCTGCTGCAAAAACATGTTTCTCGAAATGTAAGGTGTCTAAAGCTACATTGTTTTGCTGAATACCTCTAACCAAATGTGGGGAAATATAATAGCCTCTGTTCGCGATCAGTGATACCATATTTGACAGCTGCAGTGGTGTTACCAAAAGCTCCCCTTGTCCAATCGATAAAGATCTTATGGTTAATGAGTTCCATCCTCCTGCGCCATAGTATTTGTTGTAATAGGCTACGGATGGGACACTGCCTGAAGTTTCAGAAAATAGATCACCTCCAATTTTCTTACCTAAACCCATTTCTAAAAGTGATTTTCTAAATGCATCAAGTCCATCGGCTGGCGTTGCATAGTGGTTGATTTCCGATTTAAAAGATTGCCAGAAGAATGAGTTGCATGATTCACGAATGGCTGAGATAAGTGGTAACGGCGTTTCGTGGTTATGGGTACATTTGATTGGAGAGGATCCTTTTCCTGCGCACGAATAACGTACACTTTGCAATAATCCATCCTGCAGTCCAATTAAAGCATTGGCAAGTTTAAATGTAGAGCCAGGAGGATATGAGGATGTAATAGCTCTGTTTAACATCGGTTTATATGGATCACTTAGCAGTTTAGCATAGTTTTTCGAACGCTCCCTTCCAACAAATAACCCTGGGTCAAATGAAGGTGAGCTAGCTAGCACTAAGATCTCACCGGTACTTGGTTCAATAGCGACTATACTGCCTACTTTCCCAGATAGCAACCGCTCGCCATAGGCTTGAAGATCGGCATTTAAAGTTGAGACTAGATTTTTTCCTATGACAGCAGCGGTATCTAATCGGCCATTTTCAAACGAACCTTTTACAATTTGATGCACATCGACCATTTTGTAAGAGATCCCTTTGACGCCTCTTAATTGATCTTCATAGGCTCTTTCAATACCACTTCGTCCGATGTAATCCCCATTTTCATAGTATGGATTTCCATCGATAATCTTTTGGTCTACCTCCCCAACATAGCCAAGTACATGCGCTGCAATTTTTGACGGATATTGTCTTAAGGTACGGGCTTGTATGAAAAATCCAGGATATTTGAAAAGTTGTTCTTGCAAGACAGCATACATCTGAGAAGAGAGCTGCTTGATGATTGGAAAAGGTTTGAATCTTGAATAGCTTTTGGCTTTATTGATCTCATTGATTAACTCTGATTTATCTACTCCAACTAAATGGCAAAAAGAAAGCGTATCAAAAGATTTTAATTCTTTCGGAGTAATTAAAACGTCATAGGCTGCTTGATTATACACCAAAAGTTTCCCATTTCTATCGAATATAACTCCTCTGGCAGGATAATTTATTTCTCGTCGTAACACATTGCTAGCAGCCGATATTTTATAGGATGAATCTATAACTTGAATATAGAATAGGCGGATCACAATAATGAGCGATACGAGCGAGAATAAGCCTATGATCAGATATTTGCGTTTGCTGAATAGATCCACTTTTAGAAATTAGGCTAGCGTCTGAAAATTAAAAATTGACTTAAGACAATTAATATCACCGAAAGTGCTGAGCTTAATATGATTCGAAGTAGGGTGATGAAAAAGCCGTCGAATGTAAATGCTTCAAGGAAAAAAAGGAAGAAGTGGTGAATAACCACTAAGATGCTGACATAAGTGGCAAACCAATGAAAACCCATATTACCCACCCTCGGCGTTGAAAATGATTCTAAGGTCTCGCGTGTCGTAATTAATTTAAGAATGAGGGGTCTTGCGAATCCTATTAAGAGTGTTGCTGAGGCATGCACTCCAGGTGTATTTGTAAATAAATCCATGGTCAGACCTAAGGTTACAGCTAAAATTAGCATGAGCGCTTTAGGTATATCAAATGGAAGCAGAACAATAAATAAAATATAGATATACGGCGAAAGGACTTTTGCAATAACGATATTGTTAAATAGTAATACCTGCAATAGCACAGATACTGCAAAAATCAGCACATATTTTAATTGACTAATTACCATATTTATTTTGCGATTCCAATTGTTTGATCTCGTTAAGTTGTTTGTTCTCAATCAGTCCAACTACGACTAAGTTTTTAAAATCAGCAGCTAGCATAACCTCGATTTTATAAAAGTTACTACCTGTTCCGATTGAGAAATCTGAAACTGTTCCAATGGTTAATCCTTCAGGAAAGCTAGATGAATAGCCCGTTGTGACCACCGTGTCGCCATTTTGAACCGGCACATGATAAGGCATCTCGTTTAGTTGTACTCTTCGATAGTCTTTCCCATTCCAGGACAAGGAACCAAAATAGTCATTTCTTTTGATTTTGGCGCTAATCTTCCATTTACTATTTAAAAGCGAGATAACGGTGCTGAAGTTTTCAGAGACATTAGTCACCAAGCCAACTACCTGGCCATTCGCAATCACCCCCATGTCTGGCTTGACGCCATCTTTACGTCCTTTGTTAAGGGTGATAAAATTGTGTTGCTGATTAATTGAGTTGTTGATAACTCGCGCAGTGGTAAAACGGAATAGTGCTTTCTGAACCGAATCTTTTGCAATTCGCGGGAGATAAATCGAATCAGCGGCTTTGTAATTGCCATGACTAGATTTGATCAATAGTTGATTTAAGGCTGTTCGTAAAATGGCATTTTCTTCAGCCATCCGAATGTTTACAGGTCTAATCTCAAAGATCTGAGTATACGATGAAAATTTATCGAACAAGGTGCCGCTGAAAAAATTACTCGAGTCAAAAAAGGTAGCTCGTTGGTAGCTATTGTAGGTAACTACCATGGTTAACGTTAGTGTTTGCAGTAAAACAAACAAAAAGATAACGTGATACCTGTAAAGAAGCTTGAATAAGTTTTTCATGGGCAAATTTTCAAATTACTTTGTCCGTCCTATTCGCTTGATTAACGCAATAAAAATGCAAATTTTTCCACATTTTTAAGTGCGACTCCTGTACCACGTGCAACAGCCCTCAAAGGATCATCCGCAATATGAAATGGTATATTTATTTTATCGAAAAGTCGTTTGTCTAATCCACGAAGAAGTGCACCTCCTCCAGCAAGCCATATACCTCTTGTTACGATATCTGCATAAAGTTCAGGAGGTGTTTGTTCTAAGGCGCTAATGATAGCAGTCTCTATTTTTGAGATTGATTTGTCTAAACTGTGTGCAATCTCTTGATACGAAACTGGCACTTCAATAGGTAAAGCTGTCATCTGATTAGGACCACGAACGATATAATCAGCTGGTGGATCTTCAAGTTCAGATAGTGCCGATCCAACATTGATCTTAATGTCTTCTGCGGTGCGCTCTCCGATTTTGATGTTATGTTGATGACGCATGTACTCTAGGATATCTGCTGTAAGATCATCGCCTGCAATACGAATTGATTTATTCGTTACGATACCACCTAGCGAGATAACCGCGATTTCCGTTGTTCCTCCACCAATATCAACAACCATGTTTCCTTCTGGAGCTTCCACATCAAGTCCGATACCAATTGCCGCAGCCATCGGCTCGTAAATCATGTAAACATCTCTGCCACCAGCATGTTCTGAGGAGTCACGTACCGCTCTGATCTCAACCTCGGTTGAGCCTGAAGGGATACAGATAACCATCTTAAGGGCAGGAGAGAAGAATCGTTTCTTTGGATTGATCATCTTGATCATTCCGCGAATCATCTGTTCTGCCGCATTAAAGTCTGCAATTACGCCATCTTGCAATGGACGAATAGTCTTTAAATTAGCATGTGTTTTTCCTTGCATTTGACGAGCTTTCTCGCCAATGGCAACTAATTTGTCGGTCTTCATATCTATGGTAACCACTGACGGCTCATCTACCACAACTTTACCGTTGTGAATGATGATCGTGTTTGCGGTTCCAAGATCGATAGCTATTTCTTGAGTCAGAAAAGTAAATAAACCCATAGTAAGATCTTTATATCTAGATTTTTATATTATTAATGTTTAAAATGTCTGAATCCGGTAACCACCATCGACATGTGATGACTGTCGCAGAATTCAACTGATAATTTGTCACGAATAGAACCTCCAGGTTGAATAACCGATTTAATCCCTTCGTTGTTCGCTATCTCAACGCAATCAGGAAAAGGGAAAAATGCATCTGAAGCCATAACGGCTCCATTGAGATCAAAACCAAAAGACTTTGCTTTCTCAATCGCTTGTCTTAACGCATCAACACGAGATGTTTGTCCAACACCACTTGCTAATAGCTGATTTCCCTTTGCTAGTACAATAGTATTCGATTTTGACTGTTTAACCAAACGATTTGCAAATAATAAATCATTTATAATTTGATTGTCTGGTTTGATCTGCGTAACTGCTTGAAGATCTTCAGCAGATTCTCTTTTTAAATCCCTATTTTGAAGAATCACCCCATTTAATACACTTCGATAGTTAACATTGGGCAAATCGATGTTTTTTCGGATCAAAATAATCAGGTTTTTCTTCGATTTTAGGTATTCCAAAGCCTCTTCGGAGTAAGAAGGAGCAATGATCACTTCGAAGAAAATTTTTGCTGCTTCTTCTGCTGTTGCAAGGTCTATCTCGCCATTTGTGACAAATATTCCGCCATAAGCAGAGACTGGGTCTCCCGCTAATGCTGCTAAATAGGAGTCGTATACAGTATCTCTTGAAGCGCAACCACACGCATTGTTATGTTTCAGAATCGCAAATGTTGTGGTAGTAAACTCGTCAATTAAATTTACAGCAGCGTCTAAATCGAGTAAGTTGTTGTATGAGATCTCTTTGCCTGCTAGTTGGTCGAACATAGCCTCGAAGTTTCCAAAGAATACCCCTTGTTGGTGAGGGTTTTCGCCGTAACGAAGGTGTTTCGAAGTGTCGAAGCTTTGACGGAATTGATCCGGCCATGTGCCCGCGAAGTAGTTGTATATAGCTGAATCATAATGTGATGAAGTGGCAAAAGCTTCGCTTGCATATTTTCTGCGATCGGCTAATGAGGTAACTCCTTCACCTGTATTCAACAGATTGAACAGCGATCCATATTGTGTTTGATTGGCGATGATGACCACATCGTTGAAGTTTTTAGCTGCTCCTCGGATCAGTGAAATGCCACCAATATCAATCTTTTCAATTATTTCTGCATCAGATGCTCCCGAGGCAACAGTCGCCTCAAAAGGGTATAAATCAACGATCACTAAATCAATTTCTGGAATATCATACTGAGCTAATTGGGCTAAGTCACCTTCGTTTTCACGACGAGCTAAAATTCCTCCAAAAACCTTAGGATGTAATGTTTTCACCCTTCCACCTAAAATAGATGGATACGTAGTTAGCTCTTCTACAGCTGTTACGTTAATGTTTAAACTTTCAATGAAATCTTTTGTTCCCCCAGTGGAATAAAATTTAACCCCTAGCTGGTTCAGTTTGACGACGATCTCATCCAAGCCATCTTTATGATATACAGATATTAAAGCCGATTTAATTTTCTTTAATTCACTCATTCTTATATTCTTAATAATTTTATGCAAATTTAATAAAAACCTTTAGTTTTTCTTGTTTTTTTCGATGTTGAATTGGACTTTTTTTAAGAATTTTCTATTTTTCTCGAACTAAAATGGAAGAATTTCATACTTTTAGATAGTAATTCGATAAAGGCTATGCTTCTAGTTCGTTTAATCTTCGAAAGTTTAAGGTTTGCATACCGCTCTTTGGTTGTAAATAGACTTCGAACTTTCCTTTCTTTGTTAGGGATTACGATTGGGATATTTTGTATTATTTCGGTCTTCACAGTGATCGACTCTCTTGAAAATACCATCCGATCAAGTATGTCTAATCTTGGAAGTAATGTCATTTATGTTCAGAAATGGCCCTGGTCACCGCCTCCTGGTGAGTCTGAATACCCCTGGTGGAAGTACCTTAATCGACCAGTTCCGACCCTTGATGAGACAAATGAAGTTTTGCGTCGTTCTACATTAGCGCAATATGCGGTGTATAACTTTGGATTCAGTAGAACACTTAAAAGTGGAAATAACAAAGCTGAGAATGTTGAGATTATTGGTTCTTCCAATGGTTTGATAGAAACATGGAACTTGAAATTGTTGAGCGGTCGACCCTTGAAAGAAGAAGAGTTTAATTCAGGAGCAAGTAGCGTAATGCTTGGTGCAACAATTGCTGATCAACTTTTCCCAAATCGATCAGCAGTCGGAAACCAACTTAAAATACAGGGATTTACAGTGAACGTCCTGGGCGTTTTTGAGAAAATGGGTGACGATGTTTTTGGAACTAGCATGGATAATCGAGTGTTAATACCTGCTCGATTAGCGGCGCGAATGGTTGACCCTCGTAGTGACTTAGGACAAAGTATCATCGTGAAAGGGAAACCGGATGTTCCAGCTAGTCGATTATCGGATGAACTTGCTGGGGTGATGCGCGCGATAAGACGAATAAAGCCTGCGGCCGAAAATAATTTTGCACTGAACGAAGTTAGCTTGATCTCTGGTCAACTCGATAGCGTATTCAAAGTTTTTAATATCGCAGGTTGGATCATTGGTGGATTTGCAATTCTTGTTGGAGGGTTTGGGATTGCAAATATTATGTTTGTCTCAGTTAAAGAACGGACTAAAATTATCGGATTGCAAAAGGCACTTGGGGCTAAAAGTAAATTTATCTTACTTGAGTTTCTTTTTGAAGCGATTGTGCTATCAATTATAGGTGGGGCGATCGGTCTGATGATTATCTATGGCTTGACTTTTGTAGTTAGCAAGACCTTTGATTTCAATCTTGCCTTGTCGATGGGGAATGTAATTACAGGCTTGTCAATCAGTGTGGTAATCGGACTTATTGCAGGTGTCGTTCCGGCTAGAACAGCCGCGCGCTTGGATCCTGTTGAGGCGATGAATAGAGTGTAGGGATTCCCCTGGAATGTAAATCAGTTGAAAGAACCTGACTTACTCTTTTTTTTCCAAATCTAACCCGATTAATTTCTCGATGTTATTGGTTAAATCAATAAATTCTTCAACCGATAACTGTTCGGGTCTTCTAGTTAGAAGCACGGCATCAAGTTCCTCAATGCGTGGAGAAAATCCTCTGATGCTGTTTCGAAGCATCTTGCGACGTTGGTTAAAAGCTTGTTTTACAACCTTGAAAAAGAGCTTCTCATTACACCCAAGTTCTGTTCTATCGTTTGCAGTAAGTCGTATGACGGCTGATTGAACTTTTGGAGGAGGCTCGAAGACGTGCGGTGGAACATCTATAAGATACTCGATATCGTACCAAGCTTGAAGGAATACACTTAAGATCCCATAGACCTTAGAACCTGGTCCAGAAGCAATTCGTTTGGCGACCTCTTTTTGAAGCATACACACCACTTCGGGAATTAACAATCTATTCTCAAGAACTTTAAAAAATATCTGAGATGAGATGTTGTAGGGTAGGTTTCCAATGATTGCAAACGGGGTGTCAGAAACCTCTTTTGAAATGTCGATCTGAAGAAAATCACCCGTGATAATTCGATCCTTTAACTGAGGAAAATGTTGATTTAAATAGTCAACAGACTCAAGGTCAATCTCAATAACAGATGTTTCATAGGCGCTGTTTTCCAAAAGAAAATTCGTTAGAACACCCATTCCTGGACCAATTTCCAAAACCTTGGTAAGATTTGTCGCCTTTAGTGAATCGACAATCTCTTTGGCTATATTTTTATCGGTTAGGAAGTGTTGTCCTAGACTTTTCTTTGGCTTTACTAACATGCTTACTTTTAGATTCATTTTTGGATGAGCTATAAATCTGTGTCTTTGAAATTATTACTCATCGGGGTCAAAAATACAAAATTGTTAGCTGTTTTAATCAGCGGTTGTAAAATGCTCGTAGACAAGTCGCGCGATCAATAGCCTTTCGCTGATTATTCAACGAAGTAATTTTCCAAACCTAAAAAACGTTATTTTTACCACAAATGCATTTCACGTGTCTCAGCTAAACATAGAACTATTTATTGCGCGTCGGATTTTTAGATCTCAGAAAACTTCCCGTAGGTTTTCCGAGTCTATTGTTTCATTTGCTGTTTTTGGAATAGCTTTTGGACTTTTTGTGATGCTTTTGTCTATTGCCGTTGTGACCGGATTTAAGAAGGAGATACGCAATAAGGTTATCGGTTTTGGTTCTCATATTCAGTTGGTTAATTTTGATTCTAACGCTTCTTATGAGACGGTTCCAGTTTTGAAGCATCAACCTTGGTTGTCGTCAGTAAGTCAATTGCCAGGCGTGAAAAATATCCAGGTATTTGCCACCAAGCCTGGGATTATAAAAACTGCAGATGAGATTCATGGCATTGTGGTTAAGGGTGTTGGAGCTGATTTCGACTGGTCGTTTTTTAAAGAAAATTTGGTAGAAGGATCGGTCTTTACCGTTTCTGACTCGGTAAGATCGGATGATGTTTTGATATCCAAGCAGGTGGCTATGTTGCTTAAATTAAAAGTTGGAGATCCACTGTACACCTATTTTCTCAATGAGGAAAGTAAGGAGCAGAAGATGCGAAAGTTTAAGATTTCCGGTATTTTCAGTACTAGTTTAGAAGAATTTGATCGCCTCTTTGTGTTGGCTGATATTGGTCAGGTACAAAAACTAAATAACTGGACTTCAGATCAAGTGAGTGGATTTGAGATTTCAATCTCTGATTTCAGTCAGCTAGCTTCGTTAACTCAGCAAGTGCGTCGAATAACCGTGAAATATTCGAAAGACGATGAGGCTGTCATTCGTCCTGTTGCCATCACCTCCAAATATCCTCAGATTTTTGATTGGCTCAATCTGCTGGATATGAATGTTTGGGTGATCCTTGGATTGATTATTCTTGTTGCCGGATTTAATATGGTAAGTGGTTTGCTCATTCTAATGCTAGAAAGAACGACAATGATCGGCGTTTTGAAAGCTTTGGGTGCGCCTAATTGGAGCATTCGTAAGGTCTTTATCTATATCTCCACATTTCTTATTCTTCGTGGTATGTTGTGGGGTAATCTCGCTGCATTTGCCTTTTTTCTTATTCAGAAACAATTTGGTTTGTTTACCCTCGATCCGACAGCTTATTATTTGAATACGGTCCCTATTAACGTTGAAATTTTTCCAATTGTTTTGCTTAATCTAGGGACTATTTTCGTTACGTTGTTGATGTTATTGGTCCCATCTTGGTATGTGACAAAGATTGATCCAGACAAGGCAATCCGCTTTGATTAGCTCACTGACACCATTTTTTACCTAAAAATATTTGCAGCGTGTCATTAGATATGCTGATTTTTTATACTTTTGCACCACTTTAAAAGGTCTGGTAGCTCAGCTGGATAGAGCAACAGATTTCTAATCTGTAGGTCATGGGTTCGAATCCCATCCGGATCACAGAAAAATCAAAGGCTTGTAAATAAATTATTTACAAGCCTTTCTGTTTTTATTAAGCCTTATTGAAGACTGTTTATCAGTCAATTATTTTTGTTTGTTTCGCTCGAGTTCTCGCAAGTTGTCCATTTTCTTCTTCTGAAGAAAACTGTTGATATCTCCTAAGTGCTCTTTGACCTGCTTATTGCCAAACTCAAAAACCTTGGTCACTAAACCGGATAGAAAATCACGGTCGTGAGAAACAAGAATTAAAGTTCCATCAAAATCTAATAGCGCACTCTTTAAAATATCTTTAGTCTTCATGTCAAGATGATTGGTAGGCTCATCAAGAATCAAAAGATTGACTGGCTCAAGCAGTAGTTTGATCATCGCTAAACGAGTCCGTTCTCCTCCAGATAATACTTTTACTTTCTTGGTGATATTGTCACCTCCAAACATAAATGCACCAAGAATATCTTTTATTTTACTTCGGATATCTCCCTTGGCAACATCGTCGATAGTCTGAAATACAGTCGTCTCTTCATCGAGCAGCGAGGCTTGATTTTGAGCAAAATAACCGATCATCGTGTTGTGGCCAAGTGTTAGTGTTCCTTGGTAGTCTATTTCACCCATTAAGCCTTTGACTAATGTTGATTTTCCTTCGCCATTTTTCCCTACAAAGGCAACACGCTCGCCCCGCTGTATGGTTAAGGATGCATTTTTAAATACCACATGATCGTCATAGCTTTTGCTCATTCCATCAAGGATTACCGGGTAGTTTCCTGAACGAGGTGAGGGGGGAAATTTAAGTCTCAAGGCCGAATTATCCTCTTCGTCAATTTCAACGATGGTTAGTTTTTCGAGCATCTTCACACGCGACTGGACCTGGTTGGTTTTAGAATAAGTCCCTTTGAAACGTTCGATAAAATCTTCGTTGTCGGCAATCATCTTGCGCTGTTCTTCAAACTGCTTCAGCTGCTGATCGCGACGTTCCTGGCGTAAGGTGAGGTATAGTGAATAGTTTACTTTGTAGTCGTAGATACGACCCATTGTGACTTCAATGGTTCGAGTGGTTATATTATCGACAAAAGCCCTATCGTGTGAGATTAGGATCACAGCTTTAGCGCTGTTAATAAGAAACTCCTCAAGCCATTGGATCGATTCGATATCCATATGGTTGGTGGGCTCATCGAGTAAAATTAAATCAGGTTTTTTAAGCAGAATCTTAGCGAGTTCAATCCGCATGCGCCAGCCTCCACTGAATTCAGCTGTTGGTCGATTAAAATCTTCACGTTGAAAACCTAAACCAAGAAGAATTTTTTCGACTTCGGCATCGTAATTGATCTCTTCGATCGCATAGAATTTCTCACTTAAGGTAGACACCTGGTCGATCAGATCGTAGTAGCTCTCCGATTCATAGTCTGTCCGAGTTGCCATTTCGTGATTTAAATCCTCGATCTCCTTCTGCATCTCAAATATACTAGCAAATGCTTGAGCTGCTTCTTCAAAAACAGTACGGTTGTCATCAGCCATTAAATGCTGAGGTAGATAGGCTATCACGGCATCTTTAGGCGCAGAAATCTTACCAGATGATGGGGCTTGAGCGCCAGCAATAATTTTAAGTAGGGTCGATTTTCCGGCACCATTTTTACCCATTAGCGCAATCCGATCTTTGTCGTTGATGACAAATGAAATATCTTTAAATAAGGTCGTTCCTCCAAAGGCTACGGTAAGTCCATCAACAGAGATCATAATTGATTTTTTGTAAGCCGCAAATATAGCACTTTCATTCAAATCGATCGAGTGGGATTTTGAAACTATGATCCATTAATCATCAGATGATTGAATAATTTAAGGAGATTCAGTTTTGGTGGCATGGGCAATTTACTTCTCGGAACGCCGAACTCTGTTAGGTCTGCTCCTCCTGTTTTCTTTCAGTGAATTAAAATTTGATTGTCTAAAATGTAATTCTTGAATTTTATTCGCCGTTTAATTTTAAAATTTATTACTTTTCACGATCAAATGATTTAGATTTTTAACATGCTAACTTGTTATCAATGAAAAATTTAATTCTTTTTCGTCCGTTAAGTAGACTTAGTCTGCTGTTTGTTGTGGCAGTTGCTTTTTATTCGTGCTCTGTATCACATAAATATGTGAAGGAGGCTAAGGCTAAATGGCAAAATGAAATAGGAGAGTTTAAGAAGCAGGATGTTGCTCATCCAGATCCTCAAGGGGCGGTGCTATTTACTGGAAGTTCGAGTATTCGATTATGGTCGACACTTGAGGCTGATGTTAAGCCATATCCTGTTATTCAGCGTGGTTTTGGAGGCTCTAAGTTCTCTGATTTAGCCGTTTATGCGAAGGAAATTATTTATCCTCATCAATTTATGGCCTTGGTGATTTTTGAGGCGAATGATATTACGGGTGACAAAACCGATAAAACACCCAAAGAGGTTGCACGATTATTTGAAAATATTGTTCAGGTAGTTCGCGAAAAATATACTCGTAAGCCAATTTTTGTAGTTGCTATTACGCCTACCTCCAGTCGTTGGAAGGTGTGGCCTCAAATTCAAGAGGCTAACCGATTGCTTCAAGAAGCTTGTCTAAAATTGCCGAATACCTATTTTATAGATACGGTACCATACTATTTAAAGAAGGATGGGAAGCCACGGGATGAGCTGTTCGGGAAAGATTATCTTCATCAAAATAGAGATGGGTATCGGATTTGGGGAACTCTAATTCGTAAAAAATTAGATGAAGTTTTAAAGCAATAGCGGAAATAGTTTAAAAATTAGCGCGGGAAAAGCTACCTTTGTCGTTCGAGATTTTCACTCGCTTAGTTCAAGTTCCCTGATTCATAATCAGACGATGAATGAGTTTAAATCACCCCGATTTTCTAACTTAAATTAATTTTTCTCAATGAATACTTGGTTTGAATGTACTGCGAAATATGTTAAAATGGACGAGTCAGGCCACGAGCGGACTGTAGGAGAGACCTATTTGCTCGATGCCGTATCTTTTACGGAAGCCGAAAGTCGAATTTTCAAAGAGTTGGCTACCATGGTCACAGGCGATTTTATGGTTAGTCGGATCTCTAAGACGCGTATTTCGGAGATTATCCCGTCGGATACTGGCGATCGTTGGTACAAAGCCAAGGTTACTTTTATCACTGTTGACGAGGAGAGTGGTAAAGAGAAACGCGTTTCGCAGATGGTCTTGGTGTTTTCTACCACAGTGAAGGATGCTTACGATCAAGTTATTGAGTCGATGCAAGGGATGATGGCCGACTTTGAAATTAGCGCGATAAGTGAGAGCACTATTTTAGATGTTTTCCCGTATGAAGTTGGTGCTATTTTGCCTCCAGGTAACTTCACCTCGCTCGGTGCAGCAGCCTTGCCTGATATTGATGACTCAGATTTTTTGAGTGAGGTGCCTCAACTTGGTGAGGAGGAGATTTAAAGATGCTTATTAGATTCAAAATAAATTTTGAATTAATTATATTTTAGTTATTTAACACTTTAAAAATTATATTTATGAGTACACTAGTTGGAAAAAAAGCACCAGAATTCAAAGCAAATGCCGTGATTAACGGTAATGATATTGTTGAAAATTTCTCTCTTGATCAATTTATTGGCAAGAAATATGTGGTATTTTTCTTTTATCCACTTGATTTTACTTTTGTTTGCCCTACAGAGCTTCTTGCTTTTCAAGAGAAGTTAGCTGAATTTGAAAAACGCGAAACAGCTGTTGTTGGTTGTTCTGTTGACTCTCAGTTCTCGCATTGGGCTTGGTTGAATACCGAAAAGAAAAATGGAGGTATTAAAAGCGTTAAATATCCTATCGTTGCCGATTTATCTAAAACTATTGCTGAGAACTATGGTGTTTTAGCAGGTGAATACGACATCGATGAAGAAGGAAAGTCTGTATTTAACGGAGCTCCAGTAGCTTACCGTGGTCTTTTCCTAATCGATAAAAAGGGTGTTGTTCGTCATCAGTTGGTTAATGACCTTCCTTTGGGTCGTAGTATTGACGAGGCTTTGCGCACGGTCGATGCCTTGCGTCACTTTGAAGAGTATGGTGAAGTGTGTCCTGCAAACTGGCAAGAAGGTAAGGATGCTATGAATGCAACCGCAGAAGGCGTTGCTGGTTATCTTTCGAATCACTAATCCAACGGATAGTTAATAAAAAGGGAGCTCAATTGATTGAGCTCCCTTTTTATTTTTAACCATCTTCAGACTATTCAAAAAGCCCCTCTTCGCGCACCGTCATAACAATGGCTGAGTGCGATAAGATGATGTATTTTTCCCCTTTGAACTCTATTTCATAACCCGATTTGGCAAGATAAATTGCCAGATCTCCAACTTTAGCTTGTAAGGGGACATATTTGGTCGATTCGTTCTTCTCCTTCCAAGGTTCTACCTCGTCGTTGATCGCTGGAATAGCAAAGCCTGGGCCTACTTTAATGATATATCCCGCTTGAATATTTTCTTTGTCAAGAACTGCAGCAGGAAGATATAGTCCAGATGTAGTTTGTTGATTTGGGTTTTTAGGCTTGACAAGTACTTTGTCTCCAATCATGATGATCTTTTCTAGATCTTTTGCGTCAAGATTTAAACTCATAGGTTTTACTTCTGCAGTGTTGAGTGTTTTGTGGTTGTTATTTCAATTGAGCTTCAATCCAAACTGGTAAATGATCGGAAGGGTATCGGTTATTGCTGGAGTCGGTAATAACTTTATAATTATTTACTTCTACCATCTTATTGACGAAGATATAGTCGATTCTTTTCTCTAATTTACTTTGAATATCAAAGTCGTTAAAGGTTCCTATGGGGCCTTTGGGTGCCTCTTTGGTGATTTGCCTAGCATCCTTTAATTTCTGCTTGATCACTAATAGTGGTTTCTCTTCAGGGGTAAGATTGAAGTCGCCAGTTAATAAAAGTGGGTCTTTTCGATCTGTAATCTCACTGATTTTCTTTAAGATTAATTCTGCCGATCGAACTCTTGCCGTCACTCCGAGATGGTCGAAATGAGTGTTGAAGACATAGAATGTTTTATACGTTTCGTTCTCTTTAAATCGTCCCCAGGTACAAACTCTATTTAAAGCGGCATCCCAGCTTTTAGAGGGCATTTGAGGCGATTTTGAGAGCCAGAAGGTTCCGTTTTCTAATAAGGTATAGCGTTGTGAATTGTAAAAGATTGCTGAGAACTCCCCATTGACATTTCCGTCATCACGTCCCACCCCAACATAATCAAAGGTTTTCATCCCATCTTTAAGGTTCATAACCTGATCGAAAAGCGCCTCTTGGACACAGAAGATATCAGCCTTGTGCGTTTTTAGTAGTTTGATTACGGCTTCTCGACGCTTGGGCCAACTATTTTCGAGATCACCAGGATTGTTATATCGGATATTATAGGTGATCACATTCATAGGCTTCTGTGCAAAAGAGCTAAAGGATGCCACAAAGAAAAATAGGAACAATAGGAGGTTTGCTTTCATTCGAATAAATTTTAATTGACGTGTTTATTAGGGTCTTTAAATTCGAATGTAACCTCCATAGGTTGAATTTTTAACAGATTCAACTTATGAAGGTCACCTCGGTATGTTTGTTCTTGAAAAGTATGAATTATTTCAAGATGGCGACGCTTCGTTTCACGAAATTATTAAGCGCTTCACCTTTTAGCATATTATTGGCTAATAGTGCAAGATCAACAAGCTGTTTTGCCAGGTCGTGAGAGCCACCAAAAGCTTCCAATGACTTGCGCTTTTTCTCTTCTGTCTCTGAGATTTTTTGTTCTGTGGCGGTAAGCAGATCTTTCTCCTCTTGGGTAATCTCTTCTTCTTTTTTGCCCTCTTTTAATTTCTCAAGTGTCTCTTTCTCTGATTTATATTTTGCAATTTCTTTACCAGAAATAGCAAGTTCTTTTTCCAAAGTCTCTTGCTTGTCGGTCATGATTTTTTTGATCAGGGGATGACTCACGTTGACCACTAGATTATAGCTGTCAGGAAGATCGCCGTAAAAGCTCATGCCGCTTTGCATTTTCGACATGTCTTTCATTCTGCGCATAAACTCATTTTGTGTCACCACCATTGGAGTGGCAGATTCTCCAAGATCTTGAAAATCGATGATGAATTGACCGCGATCTTTCGGTGTGATCGCTTGGAATATTGGACTTAGCTCGTTTTTCTCATCGAGTGTTAAGACCTCTTTTTTCTCATCGTTTTTGGCAATTAATTTATCAGCCACATCAGCATCTACGCGGACGAAGTGTTTCTCTGGGAATTTCTGTTCGAAATGATTCAATAGGGGAGTAGCCAGCACATCGTTCATGATTAATACATCATACCCTTTTTGTTTAGCTGCCTCAATAAAGCTAAACTGTTCATCTTTATTTGTTGCATATAGATAGACTAGTTTATTGTCTTTATCCGTTTGATTGGCTCCAATTAAGTTTTCATATTCTTCCATCGTAAATGATTTCCCATCACTATTTTGGAAGAGGTAAAAATTTAAAGCTTTTTCATAGAATTTCTCATCTGTAAGCATACCATATTCGATAAACAGTTTAAGATCATTCCATTTGTTCTCAAATTCAGTTCTATTCTCTTTGAATAGTTCAGTCAGACGATCAGCTACTTTTTTAGTGATATGTCCACTGATCTTCTTTACATTCGAATCATTTTGCAGATAGGATCTTGAAACATTCAATGGAATATCTGGGGAGTCGATCACGCCATGCAAAAGTGTTAAAAACTCAGGGACTATTCCTTCTACTGCGTCTGTGACAAAGACCTGAGAGCAATAGAGTTGGATTTTATTTTTCTGAACCTCGAAATTGTTCTTCAGTTTTGGGAAATAAAGTATACCAGTCAGGTTGAATGGGTAATCAACGTTTAAATGAATATGGAATAGCGGTTCGTCACCAAAGGGGTATAGTTTATGATAAAAGTCTACATAGTCTTGCTCTTTTAAGTCGGCAGGTTTTTTCACCCATGCAGGCACAGTCTCATTGATCTGATTATCTTCTTCTGTCTCTACCTGTTTCCCATCTTTCCAATCTTTTTTCTTGCCAAAGACAATTGGGGCAGGAAGGAATTTGCAATATTTATTCAGAAGTTCTGTAATTCGATTCTCTTCCAGAAACTCTTCAGAGTCAGCATTGACATGCATGATAATATCTGTCCCTACTTCTTCTTTTTCGGCCTCTTCAAGGGTGTATTCTGGCGAGCCGTCACAGATCCAACGGACTGGTTTTGCTCCGTCTTGGTAAGATTTTGATATAATTTCAACCTCTTCTGAAACCATAAACGAGGAGTAGAATCCTAGTCCGAAATGGCCAATGATGGCATTGGCGTCGTCTTTATATTTTTCTAAGAACTCATTGGCCCCTGAGAATGCTATTTGGTTGATGAATTTTTCAACTTCATCAGAGGTCATTCCTATTCCGTTGTCAGAAATAGTGATTGTTTTAGCCTCTTTGTCAAGTTTGACAGATACTTTCAGGTTCTCTACACTTCCTTTATATTTTCCTGTCGATGCAATTGTCTTTAGTTTTTGGGTGGCATCAACGGCGTTTGAAACGATTTCACGAAGGAAGATATCGTGATCTGAATAGAGAAATTTCTTAATAATGGGAAATAGGTTATCACTAGTAACCCCAATTTTACCTTTCATACTATGTTGATTTAATAAGTTAATATTTTTTATAAATATACTTCTGATGGTTATTCAAAGTGTATGCCAAAAGGCATTTACTGACTTCCTGTCATAATTCACAGTTGGTCTGATAGGTGACAAGACAAAATTTCACACGTAACCTATGTTAAACGACAAAGACCTCAATATATTAATATTGAGGTCTTTGCACGGGAGGAGCGACTCGAACGCCCGACACCTGGTTTTGGAGACCAGTGCTCTACCAACTGAGCTACACCCGTAGAAGCGGAGAGAGAGGGATTCGAACCCCCGGTACCTCTCGGTACAGCGGTTTTCAAGACCGCCGCAATCGACCACTCTGCCATCTCTCCAAAGCGTGTGCAAAAGTATACTTTATTTTGATTCGTCAAAAATTATCGGGCATTATTTTAAAAGAATTTAATGTTATCGGATAGATTAGTGGATTGTTGGATTTGTAAATTTTTTTTACTTGATTTGTCAAGTTAATTAATTTTACAACTGTTTCATAATTTATTTCTGATTATTCCTTCTAGCCCTAGAAAAGCTTGAATTAATTTTTTTTAATAATTTTTGTATATTTGTGAATTATGTTTAACTTTCGACAAATCTGAATCTTCGTTTAATAATTTTAATTTCAAATTTACTATGAACAAAACTCAATTAATTGATGCAGTTGCTGCTGAGGCAGGACTAACTAAAGTTGATGCAAGAAAAGCTGTTGACGCTTTTGTAAAAGCAACTGGCGAACAACTTAAACAAGGTGAGAAAATCGCTCTTGTAGGATTTGGTACTTTCTCAGTGTCTGAAAGACCTGCACGTGAAGGTCGTAACCCACAGACTGGTGCAAAAATCAAAATTGCTGCTAAGAAAATTGTAAAATTCAAAGCTGGTAGCGAACTTAACGACTCTGTACAATAGTCGTTTCAATCAGGCATAAAAAAAGGAGGTTTAAAACCTCCTTTTTTTATGCCTATACTTTTTTAGAAGCTCTGCATCCCGTGAAGCTTCTTGTAAATTCCTTCTAATGCAAGTAATTCTTCATGATTTCCGCGCTCTACAATAGCTCCTTCGTGAAAAACACAGATTAAATCAGCATTCTTTATCGTCGAAAGTCGATGCGCAATCACAATGGAGGTTCTATTCTTCATGAGGTTCTCTAGCGCCTCTTGGACTAGTTTTTCCGACTCTGTGTCTAAAGCGGAGGTAGCCTCATCTAAAATCAAAATAGGTGGGTTTTTGAGCACTGCACGCGCAATAGAGACCCGTTGACGTTGACCGCCAGATAATTTCCCTCCTCGGTCACCTATATTTGAATAATATCCTTCAGCCGTAGCAGCGATAAATTCATGCGCATTAGCAACCTTCGCAGCCGCTTCTACTTGCTCTAAGGTTGCATTCTCAACACCAAAAGCAATGTTATTGAAGAAGGTATCATTGAATAATATTGGATCTTGGTTTACATTGCCCATCAGTCCACGTAAGTCTGCAATTTTGTAATCGCGAACATCAATGCCATCCACGCAGATCTGCCCCTCACTGACATCATAAAATCGAGGTAAAAGATCTACAAAAGTTGACTTACCTGATCCTGACTGTCCAACTAAGGCAATAGTTTTACCAATAGGGATGGTTAGATTAACCTTTTTAAGGACATCATCATCTTGATAGCGGAAGGTTACCTCTTTGTATTCAATCTGAGAAACAAAGGTTTTTACGGCGATGGGATTTTCTTTATTGACAATATTGTTTTCTGCAAGCATCACCATGTCAATTCGTTCCATCGATGCTAATCCTTTTTGGATCGCGTAAAACGCCGTGGTAAACGATTTCGCAGGATTAATAATACTATAGAAAAATACCAGATAGGTGATAAATCCTTGCGGAGTTAAGGCACTATTATGACTTAATACCAACTTGCCACCATACCATAACACCAAAACGATCACCGCTGTCCCTAAGAATTCCGACATTGGATGAGCTAAATACCGGCGCCACATCAGCCCATTCATAATATGGTAATAGTCTGAATTTTGCTTCTCGAAATGCTCGCCAGCCTTTTTCTCTGCATTAAATGCTTTAATAATACGCAATCCACTGAGTGATTCTTCAATGGTAGAAAGCAATTCCCCCATTTTATTCTGTCCACGCATCGATGGTTTCTTTAGGCTCTTTCCAACTTTACCGATTAAATACCCAACTAAAGGGAGGATTAAAAAGACAAATAGAGTAAGCGACCACGACATATAAATCATAAAGGCTAAGGACATCAATATGATTAGTGGATCTTTTAAGAGCATCTCCAGTGAACTCATGATTGAGTTATCTATTTCCTGCACATCACCTGTCATACGAGCAATGATGTCTCCTTTCCGCTCTTCCGAGAAGAAACCAATTGGCAAATGAAGGATCTTGGTGTACAGTTTGTTTCGGATGTCGCGAACCACGCCATTGCGCAACGGAACAAGCATATAGAGTGCCAAATAGGTGAAGAGCACTTTTAGAAACACCATAATCATCAGAAATATCCCGATGTATACGAGTGCTTTTTCGTTCCCGAACTTAAGGATGATATCGCTAAGCTGGTACATAATATTATCCTTTAGACTACCTACGGTAAGTGCAAGCTCGGCAGGTTTAGTGGCTATCACTTTCTGTGTGCCAAATAGAACCCCCAGCACTGGCTCTAATGCCGCAAACTGAAATGCCCCAAACATGGCAGCAAGCAGATTGAAGATAAACGCTCCCAAAACAAAGCGTTTATATGGCTTAACAAACCGTTTTAATAGAAGGTAAAGACCTTTCACAAGCGTAGGTTATTAGTTTTTATGATCGTGGTTGACGATGTATAGTTAAATGGTGACGCCTGTATAATTATACGGTGTGATAAGTTTTAATTCACTTTTCAGTGCCTCGCTGACGTCTAACTTATCAATAAATTCATGCATCACCTCACGATCGATCTTGCGATTTACACGTGTAAGGTCTTTTAAAGCCTCGTAAGGATTCGGATAAGCTTCGCGTCGCAGAACAGTCTGAATAGCTTCCGCAATAACAACCCAGTTATCTTCCAGGTCACGATCGATAGCTTCTTGATTTAAGACTAATTTTCCAAGTCCTTTCAAAGTTGATTTGATCGCTATGATAGTGTGCCCAATTGGTACTCCGATGTTCCTTAAAACAGTAGAGTCTGTAAGGTCGCGCTGCAACCTTGAGATCGGAAGTTTAGCTGATAAATGCTCAAATAGGGCGTTTGCAATACCTAAGTTCCCTTCTGAATTTTCGAAATCTATTGGGTTGACCTTATGTGGCATCGCTGACGACCCAACTTCTCCCTTTTTTATTTGTTGTTTGAAATAATTCATGGAGATATAGGTCCATAAATCACGATCGAAATCGAGAATTATGGTGTTGATGCGCTTCATATTATCGAATATCGCACCATCGCTATCGTAATGAGCAATCTGAGTGGTGGCCTGTGAACGCTCTATCTTTAAAGCTTTACCTAGGAAGTTATTTCCAAATTCAGGCCAATTGATACTTGGATAAGCAACATGATGAGCATTGAAATTACCGGTCGCCCCACCAAATTTTCCGTAGAAAGGGATCTTTTTCAAGCTTGCTAACTGAACATTTAATCGCTCAGCAAAAACCTTGATCTCTTTACCCAGTCGAGTAGGCGAAGCGGGTTGTCCATGTGTCTTCGCCAACATCGGTACCTCTTCCCACTCTTTGGATAAGGACTCTAATTTAGCGATTAGCTCTTCGATTAGAGGAAAGTATACCTTGTGAATCGCATCGCGCATTGAACAAGGTGATGCTGTATTATTGATATCTTGAGAGGTTAGTCCAAAATGGATAAACTCTTTATACGGTTCTAAATTTAAGGCATCGAATTTTTCCTTGATGAAATATTCAACTGCTTTCACATCATGATTGGTGACTTTCTCAATATCCTTAACTTTCGATGCATCAGCTATCGAGAATGATTCATAGATCTGACGCAGTGCAGGCTTAAGGTTGGCATCAAAAGATTTTAGTTGAGGAAGCGGAAGCTCTACTAAGGCAATAAAGTATTCTATCTCTACATAAACCCGATATTTTATCAAAGCGTATTCTGAGAAATATTGACCTAATTCATCTACTTTGTCACGATATCTGCCATCAATAGGTGATATGGCGGTTAGGGGTTGGATTTCCATTTTATCTCTTATTCTGTTTACTGCAAAGGTAGTAAATTCTCTGAAAATAGATTGTTTGCAACTTTGTGCTGATTGATATTCTTGCTGGAGAGCCTGAAGCGGATGGCAATATTTAGAATTATTTTTGTGTTGGGCGCTTAACTTTTTTAATCGTCTCTTTTCTTGAGATCAACATAGGTATTGCTACCCCAACAGCTAGTGCCATCAAAATAAATAAGGTTTTAAGTCCGTAGCTTACTGTTTCAGACAATGAGACGGAATAGGTGTCACTCGTTGCGGCGGTACTAGAGAGTTTCATTAGTCCGAGCATCATCCGGTAGGCGAAAATCCCTGGAACCATTGGTATGACTGCGGGAATTGAAAATACCAATGGTGGGGCATGCTTCGTATGAGCCGCATATACACTTAGCATTCCAATTAGCGAAGCACCTGCAAAGGTGGCGATGGTGATCTCTAGGTTTTGCTGAATTAGGATGAGTTTAGTCAAACCTCCAAGAGCAGCAATAATCCAAATGATAAATAAGGTCCTTCGAGGTACATTAAATAGGATGGCAAAGCCTAGGGCCGCAAATCCAAACCAAATTCCTTTTTCTAAAAGTGTAAAGAGCTCCATAAATAATTTATTATAAGATATTGCTTTGTCTGATTTTATAGACTTAGCTCCTTAGAGGCTATATATTTGCATCGCAAGCATTAATCCAAGTGCGATTGAAAAGGCGATGATAAGTCCATTAACCCCTCTAACCATTCCGTTTAAGGTGTTGCCATCCATAAGATCCGAGAGTGAGTTGATTAATGGAACTCCAGGAATTAGAAATAGGACGGAGGTTGCTAGGGCATTTTCTGGCGAATGTCCAATGTTAAGCTTGATAGATAATCCCGCTACCATAGCTGCGGCAAAGGAGGCAAAAAAGATCGAGATATAAGGATTGAATCGCATCTTTAGGGCTTCTTGGCGAATAAACAAACCAAAGAATGTGGCGGTAAATGCAGCCATCATCTCTGGAACTTCTCCGCCAAATAATCGACAGAAAGAGGCACCTGCTAGGGCCACTAAGGCCAGAACGACTAATCTCGGATAATGGGGTAGTGACTTTATTCGCTCGATATCTTGATTAATTTGTTCAACCGATAGTTCTTCTTCAATCACTCTCCAGCTTAGTCTGCTAATGCCAGAAACCAATTTAAAGTTTACGCCATGAGGTGGTGTTCGTTTAACGCTGCTGGTGTAATCCGATCCATCTTCTGTGGTGACGGTGAGCATCAGAGAACGACTGGTAATCAATAGCTCAACTTCATACCCCAAGGCATCTGCTATTCTATTGATGGTCGTCCGGACGCGGCCTGTACTTGCTCCATTGCTCATCAATAAGGTTCCCACATTGAGAAGCATATCTTCAACAGCTTTTGAATTCGTAGTTCTTTCTGTAGCCATCTTTAAATAATTCATTCATAAACTAATCAGACATGTAAAGTTAGCATCAATTTTTGTTTAGATGTGCAAAGAAATTTTAATTTTAACATTTATCAGTTGAACACTATTGTCTTCAGCTTTGTTTTATCATTATCAACTAGTCAACTTTAAAAATGCTGCTGTTTTTAAATTAAATACTAAATATTTAAGCGTATGAAAAGGAATGAATTTTTGACCGCATTGGGAATATCCGCAAGTACAGTAGTTTTTGCGCCCTATCTCGTCTCTTGTAGCAAAGGTAGCTCGTTGAGCGATAGTGGATCTAATGGAACGCCAAGTGCAACCGTTGACTTCACCCTTGACTTGTCTATGCCTGCTAACTCAGCATTAAATACCAATGGAAGCTCAATGATTAGTAATGGAGTTATTGTTGCAAAAACCTCCACTGGCATGTATATTGCTGTAGCCTCAAAATGCACGCATCAAGGCTATACCTTGGCTTATGACAATGGGACTAGTGAGTTTCATTGTGCTAGTCATGGTTCAAATTTTTCGACCACAGGACTGGTGGTCAATGGACCTGCATCGACAGCGCTAAAGGTCTATAAGACTCAATTGACTGGAACAAATCTTCGCGTTTATTCTTAAACATTCTTAGCGTCTGAATTTCTCTCCAACGAATTTCAATCCGTCGGAAAGACCTGTGCGCCAATACGACCAGGAGTGACCGCCGTTGCGGACACGATATTCGTGGGGGATACCTAAGTCACGCATTCCAATGTGCAGGAGTGAATTGCCTTTGTATAAAAAATCATCATCGCCACAATCGATGTAAAATCGGATGCTTTTTAATTTCTCAGCTGTCACAGTGTGAATCAGATGTAGTGGATTCGTCGCTTTCCAAGTTTCACTAAGTCTCTCAGCCCCTTTTAAGTTTTTCCCGTAGATCGATTTGAAATATCCATCGTATTGTCCATCTGGCTGCTGCGTGATCTCTTCGTCTGAAAATACAGCACTGCTTAAGGCGACAACACTCGAGAAAAGATCAGGGTTGCTCATGGCAAGCGATAAGGAGCCATAACCACCCATCGAAAGTCCACCGATGGCACGAAACTCTTTTTTTGCTCGGATACGATATTCTTTCTCAATATAAGGTATGAATTCTTGGGTGAACATGTCCGACCAACGGTTTTTCCCGTCAAAGCTATTGCAATACCACGTCACTTTTCCATCGGGTATAATCAAGATACAGGCTGGAAAGTCGCCCTCTGCAATCCCTTTGTCAGCTATTTGAGCCGCCTCTCCAAATTGAACCCAGCCTGTTTCATCATCCGAAAAGCCATGAAGAAGGTAGACTACCGGATAACTACGTGTAGATGTTTGATAGTCGGCAGGAAGATAGACTGAATAGTTTACTGGATAGTCTACGATATTGCTCTTGAAGCTTAGACTTTCGATCGTTTTTCCCTTTTGAGAAAAGGATAACAATGGAAGGGCTAAAAATAGCAGGGGAAGAAGGAGCGTCTTTGTCATAAATGGGTTAAATCTGAATTCATCCATCAGATGACGGACAAAGTTCGGGTTTTAAATGGTTTAGACAAAGATAGAAAATGATTGATTAAAAGACTTCATCCGTCAGCAGACGGATGCACTTTGGATTCTTTTTTTACTTTGCCATTTGCCCTTTTAATTTTCCATTTTTCTCTTACACCATCGGGTATTTTTTCAAAATTTCGTTCGATCTCATCAATATATCCACATACTGAGCGCGTTTGTAGGCATACGGATCTTTGGTGTTTTTCATCGCTAATTTACCTCTGAAATCAGCAATTGTTTTGTAGCCACGAGCATCCATCCACTCTTCAAGCATCTCGATCATTGTGGTGATATGACTTGCTTTATTGCGATAGATAGCGCTCACCACCTGCACTGTTCCTGCACCAGCAAGGAGCATCTTAATCATGTCGCTGCCATCTGAGATCCCTCTGCTCGTGCAGATATCGGCAGCGATGTTGCCGTATAATAACCCTGCAAACCTAAGACTTAATTGATAATCTTTCGGATGGGTAAGATCGAATGGATAGTAGAACTCTTCTGTCTCGATGTTTATCTCGGGTTGGAAAAAGCGGTTGAAAATCACGATGCCATCAACACCCGCTTGGTCTAGTTTGCCAATTAGATTCAATGGATTAGAGTAGAAAACACTGAGTTTAACACTCACCGGTATTTTTAAAACGCTTTTTAATTTTTTCAGAATGTGTATCTGACGGGCTTCGATTTCGGCTCCAGTATGACTCCCATCAACAGGAACGTCGTAAAAGTTCAACTCTAGTCCGGCAATACCTGTTTTTTCAAGCTCGAGTGCATACTCTTCCCACGACTCATCGTACATGGCGTTTAAGCTAGCAAAGACAGGAATAGTCACTTTGGAAAGAAGTTTCTCCAGTTTGAAGATATGCTCTTTAGCGCCGCCATGCTTCACCTCCGGAAAGAGATTAACCATCTCGGCATTTCTATCGTCGTATTCTGCAAGTTGATCTTGAAGTTGTATCTGTTCGAGATGGATCTGTTCTTCGAAGAGCGATCGGTAGACCAAGGCAGCAGCACCAGCTCGTTCAATTTTCTGAATCACATCGAGGTCTTCAACTAAACTTGAAGCACCAAGAATAATGGGGTTTTTTAGTTCAACGCCCATATAAGTAGTTCTTAAATCTGCCATACGATTAAAGTTTTGATGGTTTATTAGTCTAATAAAATCAACACAATACGCTTTTCGAAAGAGAACCTAAATCCATTGATAATGATCCTTTTAGAGGACTATAGGTGCGAAATTAATCTTTTAATTTTTAATTGGCTATTTTTACGGCTGTAGATTTCACTTAAGATGGTAGTTTAAAAGGGTTTTGAATAAGCCCTCTGTCTTTGAAATTTTAATAAATTTATTAAGAGGATTATTTTTCGGCTAGGAGTATGTCAAAAAAGCATATTTTATTTGTTTGTTTAGGTAATATTTGTCGCTCGCCAGCTGCAGAAGCGGTGATGGTGACTAAGTTAAAGAGCTCTAAATTAGACCATCGGTATAGTTGTGATTCAGCTGGGATCATCGGTTTTCATGCTGGTGCTAAGGCCGATCCTCGGATGCGTAAGCAAGCCCAAGAGCGTGGTTATTCAGTGACTAGTCTTTCGCGGCAGGTTAGACCAGAAGTTGATTTCGACAAGTTTGATCTGATCGTTGCGATGGATGATCAGAATGTAAGGGATTTGACCAAACTAACGAGGTCGGACAGTGATCGGATGAAGATCGTTAAAATGACCGATTTTTCGAGTGATTCAAGTTATACGGTTGTCCCAGATCCCTATTATGGAACGATAGCTGATTTCGATCTTGTATTGGATATTTTGGAGCAGAGCTGTGATGGATTAGTAAACTTTTTAACTACCAAAAATTAAGATTATGAAGATTTTAAGACCTGCTTTATTCGTATTTTTTCTTCTATTCACATTGATTAGCTGTGGCTTACCTCGCCAGATTATTAAACATTACAAAGGGAAGTCGCAAGAGGAGCTTGAGCTAACCATGGGCAAGCCAACGCGGATTGAAATCGGTGATTCAGGTGAGAAGATCTATGTGTATATTAAAAATAAGTACCTCAAGGCAGCTCCCATCAATACGGGGGCTTATCAGTATGATAAATTTATCAGTCCACATACAGTTAAGACTGAGACCTATACTTTTTACCTCAATAAATCGAAGGTTGTTGAGAAGGTAACCTATGATTACGGTTATACCCGATAGGGAGTAAGAGCTGTCATTGTTTGGTAGCGATTTTTACCCTCGTCGAAATTTTTATATCTTTGTCGTATCATTCTGCCCAGATGGTGAAATTGGTAGACACGCCAGCTTGAGGGGCTGGTTCCGGTTACGGTGTGCAAGTTCGAGTCTTGTTCTGGGCACCACTAAAGCACAATACCCACTGAAAGCCAGTGGGTATTGTGCTAATATCTAGAATAGAATTATCTCGATTTGACATAGTTTTTATTCTTTTAAATTTATTGCTAAATATTCTGTAAAACAGTTGTACGATGCGTTGGACCTTCCCTAATTTAAAAGCAGTAGCAATTGGTAGTTTAGTCGTGTTTGGATCTAATCTGGTCCAGGCAAAAACATCTAAATTGCCCAATATCATACACATCCATTCCGACGACCATCGGTCAGATGGTTTGCATGCCTTAGGGACGCCACAGCTCATCACCCCAAATTTAGATGCGCTGATTGAGCGAGGGGTCACATTTACCCATTGTTACACCATGGGTTCTATGATCGGTGCTGTGTGCACACCTAGTCGTACGATGCTTCTTACGGGTCGATCGTGGCAACGCATTCCGGAAGCGCCAGATGCAGCCTCAAATGCTGCTGATCCATCAACATTTCTTCCTCGTGTGATCCAGGCAGCTGGGTATCAGACCTGGCATATGGGTAAGAAGGGGAATGGTTTTATAGCTGGGATTCAAGAGTTTGAAACCAGTATAATCGATGGTGGAATGGGTGAGACACCCCAGGATGACCGGGCACATTGTTGTAAGCGGATGGCTGATCGCACCATTGAATTTCTAGAAAGCCGTTCGAAAGGTAAGGATTCTAAGCCTTTCTATATCTATCTTGCACCTCCTGTTCCTCATGATCCTCGCTTTGCTGAACCTGAGTTTCAAAAGCTTTACGATCCCACTAAAATAACTCTTTCCCCCGCTTTTTTGCCACTGCATCCTTTTGACAATGGCGAAATTACTGTGCGTGATGAGCAGACTGCTCCTTGGCCGCGAACACCTGAAGATACCAAACAGCAACTCGCCGATTATTACGCATGTATTACGGGCCTTGATTATCATGTTGGGCGTATATTCGCTGAGCTAAAGACTAAAGGATTGTTAGAAAATACCATCGTTATATTCAGTGGTGACAATGGCCTTTCGATGGGTGATCACGGACTTTTTGGAAAACAAAATTTATATGAATTTGGGGGTATGCATGTGCCGCTTGTCATTGCTGGTCCTGGCATATCGAAAGGGAAAAGTGATGCTCTGGTTTATCTGATGGATTTATTCCCAACTATAGCTGAGTTTGCCAGGGCAAAAGACCCTATGGGTGTTGAGGGTAAGAGTCTAGTGCCATTATTAATGGGACAGAAAACGAAAGTGCGCGAAGTGCTTTACACTGGTTATCGTGATTGTCAGCGCTCTATTCGTGATGATCGTTGGAAGTTAATCCGTTATCCACTTATTAATTACACACAGTTGTTCGATCTAAGCACTGACCCGCATGAATTAAATAATCTTGCCGATCAGGCGAATTCAAACGAGACGGTTCAGAAGATGACAAGTTTGCTTGAAAAGGAGATGGCTGATTATAGCGATAAATTTCCACTCGTTGTCACCAATCCTAAACCTGCCGAATGGACACCGCCACCATTGGGTAGTAAAATAAAGAATGGGAAGAAGTAAAAATGGATAACTCTTCAGGTCTTTTTTTTAGATTCGGCTCTCCCTATGATCATTAAAACCTCGATCCAAAGAGGTCTTTTTTCTTGAGGAGATTGGCAAGCTCCGATTCGTTGTGGATGTTGAGCTTTTTGTAAATGCTGTGAATTTCATCTGTAAAGTCTACCTCTGTAATACAAAGATTTTCCTTAATCTGCTCATAATTCATGCCATCCATCACACACCAAACTATCCGTTGTTCTCTGATGGTGAGATTTTCGTTGATGATTTTAAGCGCTTTGTAAAAGGCAGAGACCTTTTTTGCAATGTCTACTGTAAAATAGGTATCTCCAGAATCGATTAAGTTAAGGACTTTAACTGGTCGTGAATCGCTTGGCCCTTTTGATTTTTTCATGCTTTTATTGACATTGTTACTACTGCAAAATATTAAAATACCCTACTATGCTGTAATCTGAAAATTGAGAAAGATGATCTTTTAACTGAAACTTGGTTTTTAATTAATGTCAAAATTAAATTATTTTTTGGAAGATCAAAGAGCTTTTTAGTCACATAATGATGTGTCACTGAAATGTAACTAGTATGTAATCAGGCTTTCAGAGTTGTTTTTTCGAGGAAGTGTGGGTTGTTTTAAAACAGGAGATCGAAATTCAATTTATTTACGCATCAAATTAAAAAGCTCAGCCTTACTGTTAATGCTAAGTTTCTTGTATAGATTTCGGATGTGTGATCTCACCGTATCAATAGAAATAGCGTATTTGTCACCAATCATTTTGTAGCTGTGACCTTCTAAGATCCCATCAATGATATCTTTTTCTCTCGTTGTCACACTTTCTTTTAAAGTTCTTGTAGACTGAAAGAATTCTGCCATTTTACGAGCTATATTAGGCGATATAAATGAACCCCCAGCTTGTGTGATCTCGAATATTTCAGCAAGCTCAGTCTGGTTAGAGCCTTTGTAGATGTAACCTATAGCACCAAGTCTTAGACCTGTAAACAAGGCATCTGAATCATCTATACTTGATTGAAGTAATATTTTTGTTTTTGGAAATCGATCTAGAATTAAAGGAATGGCATCTAGGCCATTCATTTCTGCCATTAAAATATCAAGTAAAATATAGTCTACCTTGAGGTCTGCTGCTAAATAAGAGGTAGGGCCGGGGAAGATACCAATACAATTGTATCCTTTGATAAACTTGATTTTTTCGCTTAATATTTCTGCTAAATTGAGATCGTCATCGACAATTATAATCGTTTTCATGGTGGATAATTATTTTGTTAGGTTTTTAGGTTTAATACAAATTCAAATATATACAATTTAGAGTTATTTCCTCGGTTAGTAACACTAAAATGGGATATGAATTGTATTAAATTAGCATAAATTGAATACAAAATATTTCTTTGGTTCGACCAATAACCAGATCTTTTTACCTTTGAGCATTAAAAATTTGTTGGCAATGAGATTTCTACTTGTATTTACTTTATTTGTTCTATTCCTGATTCGTTGTGCTGAAGAAAAGCCGTCTGACTTTCGGAAGATTTCAGGTCTAACTCAAGGGACTACTTATCATATTACTTACGAAGACTTAGCCGATCAGGATTTCAAACCTACGGTTGACTCCTTGCTTCAAATTATCGATTTAACATTCTCCGCTTATATTCCGAACTCGCTCATCTCGAGAATTAATCGAAATGATACTTCGGTTGTTTTAAATGATCTATTTATTGAGCTGTATGATAAGTCAGTAGAGATTAATAAACAAACTAATGGAGCCTTCGATCTGACTGTCGGCCCGTTGGTGAATGCGTGGGGTTTTGGTCCTGAAAGTCGGATTAAAATGACTCCGGCTCGTGTCGATAGTCTGCTTCAGTTTGTAGGAATGGATAAAGTGAGATTGGAAAATCGAAAAATCATCAAATCTAATCCTGGAATTAAGCTTGATGTGAACTCAATCGCTCAAGGCTATTCGGTAGATCTGCTATTCCGTTATCTAGAGTCGCATGGTATTAAAAATTTCATGGTCGAGATCGGTGGAGAGGTGAGGAGCAAAGGGAAAAATTCGTTAGGGGGCCGATGGCGTATTGGTTTGGATCGCCCAGAAGAGGGCGCAAGCGTTCCTGGACAAAGCCTTCAGAGTATTATCCTAATTGATAATCGAGCGATCACCACCTCAGGGAGCTATCGTAAATATTTTGAAGAGAATGGCAAGAAGTATTCCCACATCATTGATCCTCATACAGGCTATCCATATAAAAATAGTCTGCTCAGCGTTACCGTAATTGCTGCTGACGCACTAACAGCCGACGGTTATGATACTCCCTTGATGGTGCTTGGCCTTGAAGGGGCTCGTAAAGTGCTTAAACAGCATCCCGAACTTAAGGCTTACATGATTTATACCGATGAAAATGGGGTATATCAAATAGAATATTCAAAGGGAATAGAATTTGATAAAGATAACTAACTTCAACTATGAAGCCATTGGCCACAGCAGAAAATAAGGTCTTAATTAAAGGCGATCCCAAAGTTATTCAGGCTTGGGTGATGTATGACTGGGCTAATTCGGTTTATCAACTAACTATTGCCTCGACTATTTTCCCGATTTATTACAATGCTGTCACACGCCATGGATCTGACTTTGTCGTTGATTTCTTTGGGTTTAAGGTGGTTAATACGGTGCTTTACTCTTGGGCTATCTCGGTGGCCTATCTTTTAGTTGCCTTAGGATCCCCCATATTTTCATCTATCGCAGACTACTCTGGAAGACGTAAAGCGTTTATGCGTGGCTTTACTCTCCTGGGGGCAGCAGGATGCGGATTACTTTACTTCTTTGATTCCAGCCATATCGAACTTGGAATTATTGCTTTTACCCTTGCCACCATTGGTTATGGTGGAAGCATCGTATTTTACAACTCATTTTTGCCTGTCATTGCTGAGCCTGAAGATCAAGATCGGATAAGTGCTAAAGGCTATTCAATGGGCTATCTGGGCGGTGTGATCTTGCTCCTGTTTAATCTGCTATTGATCATGAAACCTCAATGGGTTGGACTCTCTACGCAATCGGATCTGCCTCCTCGTATTGCCTTTGTCACGGTCTGCCTGTGGTGGATTGGTTTTTCTTCCATCACATTTAAAAAACTGCCCAAGTATGTGTATGGCCAAAACATAGATCGTAATCATGTTTGGCTCCATGGCTACCATGAATTACAAGCGGTTTTTAAGCAAGTGAGGAGTTCATTTCGATTAAGTGTTTTTCTTTTAGCATTTTTCTTCTTGATGATGGGGATACTGACAACCATGTTCATGGCTGCTTCGTTTGGCGAAAAGGAGTTAGGTTTAAAGGACGATGTTCTGATTCCAACGATTCTGATTATTCAACTGGTGGCGATTTTAGGTGCCTGGCTCTTTGCAAAACTATCTGGTAGGATAGGAAATGTTCAGGCGCTACTGGTCACTGTCTTTGTCTGGATCTTGATTTGTATTTATGCTTTTACCATACAGAATGCAGTCGGATTTATTGTGGCCGCACTTTTTATTGGTCTTGTCATGGGTGGATCACAGTCGTTGGCACGCTCTACGTATTCGAAAATGCTCCCTGAAACGAAAGACCATACCTCGTTTTTTAGCTTCTACGATGTGATGGAGAAGATGGCCACTGTTGCTGGTACCTTTAGTTTTGGACTTATTGAAATGTGGACTGGAAGCATGCGTTATTCAGTGCTATCTATTGCTGGTTTCTTTTTAATCGGATTCCTATTTTTATTGATCCTTGTTAAGCACGAAAGAGTTTTGAGTAGATAATCTTGATCGTATTCCGATTAATCTAAAATTGTTATGTCTTTGCTAAAGATTATGGTTTACTACCTTTATTCTCAATTTTACTTTGTAATTTTATCCGCAGGATTTTGATAGGTCAACCCGTAGTTATCGAAATCTAATATTTCAAGTCATATCTCAATTATTAATAGCTTATAGTTACGAATTAATGAAGCGTTATTTGAATTTTACTCTGAAAGGGAGTCAGTTTTTGCCTGTTTGGATCGCTTTCATCTTTTTCTTTATGATCCCCTATTACCTGCTTCAAGGTGAGATGGCTTCACTTACGGCAATTGAGGTTTCATCTGAAGGTCCTTCAAAACTATTTTTTATCTACTTGCTTTGTGTCGTATCAATGGCCTTTGTCTTCCTATTTTATATGGTTAAACTGGTCGTTCAGAGTCTTGAATACAATGGGGTTCGACTGTCTGTTGATTATCATCCTAATAAATACATTGGCATTGTAATCACAGGTATTATGCTGTCAATTATTTCTCTAGGTATTTATATCCCATGGTTTATTCGAAATTTACACCGTTTTTTTGTTCATGGAGTGGTCTATAATTCCCATAAATTTGCTTTTAGAGGCAAGGGAGGTCGACTTTTTCTAACCCTTACTCTTACCATATTTATCCCATTCTTGGTATTAGGAATTATCTTGTTTAGTATCCTTAATTCAAATATCGACCTTTGGATCTATCAGATTATTGTCATGTTCGCCCTAGCTCCCAATATCTATTTGATCTATAAATGGTTGGTAGATATTCGGTATAAAAATTACATGATTAAATGGGAGACAAAATTCTTCCCAGCCACGGGTCGAATTGCTGGTGAACTTGTTCTTGCGGTCCTAACTTTGGGTATTTATTTCCCGATGGCTTACCTTCGACTTTATCGTTATTTTACCCAGCATACCAAGAGCAATATCGTGGATGGTAAGCAGCTAATTGTTGGCTATGATGGGCATTTATGGAGTGACTTCTTGTTTATTTGGGGTCAGATCTTACTTATGATTGTAACCTTAGGGATCTATTATCCATGGGCATTTAGCCGCATCATTCGCCGTGTCCTAAATCAGACCTATCTCTCAACCTTAGAGCTTTCTATTGCTTGATAAATAGGGTAATTTGCTCCATCAACTCTTTATTAATCGCTAGGGTAGGATCCATATATGTTGCAATATTTAAATTGCGATCTAAAGGTGCTGTTTTAAGGATGTGATTCATCCCTTCGATAAGTTTAAGCTTAGCTTTTGGAAGCGCTTTTGAAAGCCGTTGGGCATCCGCTGTTCCAACTTGTATATCAGTAGTTCCTTGGAGTATCAAGACTGGTATTTTTAGTTTGGCAATCTCTTTTTGAGGATCGTATTTAAACCATGAGATCATATAGGGCTGTACCGACTTTCGAAATAGTGCGTTTAATTCTGGCGGGGTCTGTTCGACTAATTTGCCTTTTACAAGATCATCTAGAATCGTATTAATGGTCATGGATAATGATGGTGGTTGATTTTTTAGCTGTTCCCTCAGGATTTTATCCGCCGCTTGTCCAGCCCCTGCAATAGAGATATATTGATCCACATTTTTCCCCTGTGCTGCGATCATCCCAATCAGAGATCCTTCGCTATGGCCTATGATGATAACTTTCTTGAATTTCAATTCGGTTTTAAGATAGTTACACCAGGCTGCTGCGTCATTGATATAGGTACCAAACCGAAGGTCTGACTCTTGTAATCCAGCACTTCGACTTTTCCCAATCCCTCTTTTATCATACCGCAGTGATGCAATCCCCGATTGGCGAAGACCCTCTGCCAGCATCTTTAAGGAGTTATTAGTCATCCCTTGGTTGTTCCCATCTCTATCGGTAGGACCTGACCCTGCAATTAGCAAGGCCACAGTTCTTGAAACGTTTTTATCTGGTGAGATTAGCGTTCCTTCAAGCTCTCCTGTTGCTGTCTTGAGGACAGTAATGTTACTCTGCTGAGCACTAACGGCCCATGTGTTTAGGGAGATTGCAAGCATTAAAACAAAAATTGCTTTCATGGGTCGTGGAATTATTGATTCATACTTGGTGAGCTCCTATTAATCTTTGATGTTTTTTACAATTTTCTGATAGATGACGTAGGAATAAATGATAGGTACAAACGTGCAAATTAGGATAACAGGTACTAAAATTGGATAGCCGTCTTTAAATATTAAGGAGACGATAACCCCCAATAATCCGCTCCAGAACCAAAGCTTCCCTGCCATGCGATGAGTTTTTGCCCAGACTTCATCGCTATTTAAGGTCCAAGGAACTTTAATTCCCACAAAATAATTTGGCTTAATAGTCCCAAGATAATTACCTAATAACATAAATAAAAAGAACACTAAGTTGGAGGTGAATAACTTCATATTCTGAATTTCATGAAGTTGATTGTAAATAATTAAACCAGTCATCATTCCAAAAAATACACCTAGAATGAGCCTAAGCTTGAAATAGCTTTGACTAAATATTTCGTAGTTCGCTTTCTTTGGGTCAATGAGAGGTAAAATAAGCATCAATAAGTAGATCCCTAATGGCAATATCAGATAAGTATACCTTGAGCCATAGCCATTTGGCTGGCCATTTAAATCGAAATGGATGGGCATCTGTTCTGGTAGGTTATCCCAGTTTAAGAACAAATATACTATCGGTATTACTGCTATAATTAGAAGGGTAATCTCCTGTTTTAGGTCTCTATTTTTCATATTTTCGTTGATTAAATTGAATCATCCATTTTACTAACTCATCAAAAACGGTGGTGTTAATTGAATATTTTTGGTATTGGCCTTGCCTACTACTGACCACTAACCCAGCTTGCTTGAGAAGATCAAGATGGTGCGAAATACTGGGCTTTGTCATCTCGAATTGCTTTGCAATCTCGCCTGCAGTTAGGTCTCCCTTGTTTAAGTGCTCAAGGATCTCCCTCCGCGTAGGGTCATTTAAGGCTTTAAAAAAAGTATTCACGATTTTTGATTGTATATTTAGACAAATGTCTAAATATTATTTTAACTTTCCAATTGAATATTGAATTATTTTATGCGGATTAGAAATTATTGATTTTGCTTTTCGACTGGTGTTGATTTGGATAACCTTTCTGTGCTTTTTTTACTTCTTTTTATTGATAATCGGGTTGCTTTTTGTTGCAATACATTAAGATTCCAGTAAAAGTATTTTTATATTTGTTGCTTAATAGATCTACCTTGTTTTTTAGATGAAAAAAGTAAAATTAAATATTCTTGGTTTATCGTATAGTCAGACTCAAACTGGGGCTTATGCCTTGGTTTTATCGGAAGTTGATGGCAAGCGTAGAATTCCTATTATTATTGGAGCTGTTGAAGCACAGGCTATTGCTATTCAGCTAGAAGGGCTTAAGCCACCTCGTCCTTTGACCCATGATCTATTTTTAAATATTGCCTTGGCTTTTGATATTGAGATTGTAGAGGTCTTTATTCATAAATTAGAGGAAGGAATATTTTATGCTGAGATAGTTTGTGAGCAAGGATCAAATCGTATTCGGGTTGATTCAAGGACATCTGATGCCATAGCCTTGGCGCTTCGTTTTGAATGTTCTATTTATACGACAGATGAAGTTATTGATAAGGCTGGAATAATAATGGATTTTGATGAGTCGGGTGATCTAACTGACGATTTTGAAGGGACTGAATTTATTAGAAAAGGTTCGCCGCACTTAACTGATTACTCCGATAGTTCGATTGATGACTTAAATGAATTACTTGACTCGGCAATTAGTGATGAAGATTATGAGAAGGCTTCTGAGATAAGAGACGAGATTAACAAAAGAAAAGCCTAATATGAAACAATATATTGATCTATTAAACCATGTCCTTGAACATGGTCGACCGCGGCCAGATCGCACTGGCACTGGAACAAAGAGTGTGTTTGGGTATCAGATGCGTTTTAACCTTGCGGATGGCTTTCCGGTTGTAACTACGAAAAAACTGCATCTCAAGTCGATTATTCACGAGCTTTTATGGTTCTTGGCTGGCGATACCAACATCAAATACCTTCAGGATAATGGGGTTCGTATTTGGAATGAATGGGCCGATGAAAATGGTGATTTAGGTCATGTGTATGGCTATCAATGGCGTTCGTGGCCAACTCCGGAAGGTGGATTTGTAGATCAGATCACGCAATTAATTCATGATATAAAAACCAATCCAACCTCGAGACGTTTGATTGTTAGCGCTTGGAATGTGGGAGAGCTCGATAAGATGAAACTTCCTCCATGTCATTTGCTTTTTCAGTTTTATGTCAATGAAGGCAAACTTTCTTGTCAGCTTTATCAGCGGAGTGCCGATATTTTCTTGGGTGTGCCGTTTAATATAGCATCTTATGCTCTGTTAACCATGATGGTAGCTCAAGTCACAGGTCTAGAGGCTGGCGATTTTGTCCATACCTTTGGTGATGCTCATATCTATAATAATCATTTAGAGCAAGTTGATCTTCAGCTCTCCCGCACTCCGATGGCTCTTCCCACGATGAAGATAAATCCGGAGGTGAAATCTATTTTTGATTTTAAGTTTGCTGATTTTGAATTAGTCAATTACGAGTCTCATCCTCATATTAAAGGAGAGGTATCCGTTTAATCCGATGAGCGATCTCCATTCCAATATTGCTCTCATTGCTGCTGTTTCTAAGAATCTGGCTATTGGAAAGGATAATGATCTGCTTTTTTATCTTCCGAGCGATTTAAAGCGGTTTAAACGCATTACCACCGGCCATACCATCGTTATGGGGAGGAAAACCTTTCAATCCTTACCTAATGGGGCGCTTCCCAATCGCAGAAATATTGTCATAACTAAAAGTGATGATATGCTGTTTGAAGGGTGTGAGGTTTACCACTCCGTCGAAGCAGTTCTTGAGGCTGTAAAAGCCGAGTCTGAGGTTTTTGTGATCGGTGGAGGTGAGATCTATCGTCAGTTTTATCCGTTGGCAAGCAAGTTATACCTGACAATGGTTCATCAGAATTTTGAAGGTGACACTTTCTTTCCTGAAGTTAATTTTGAGGAGTGGGAAGTTAGTTCCCGTGAAGATTTAGATGATGAGACGAATAATTTTAGCTATTCTAACATTGATTTTAAAAGGATACTGCCTGTCTAGATGGTTGTCGTTGTTTTAAAATCTAAAACCAATACGAAGTAAGAGTTGAATTTAAAGTTTAGGGTTGCAGATTTGCTTCGCTTTTGACTAATTGTTGTGTATTGGAATTGAAATTTCCCCTGTTCGTTTTTGCTCGAAATATAAAAAGGAAAGCAATGGCCAAAATCATGGCATAGCCCGCAAATACAAACCAAATACTGCGCCAATCTTTTACCTCTGAAACCGTATAGAAATCAATAACTTTTCCACTTACGGTCGCACCAATAAATGCCCCGATACCATTTGCCATAATCATAAATAGACCTTGTGCGCTTCCTCGTATCCCAGGCTCTGTTTCTGTTTCTACATATAAGGATCCTGAAATCAAGAAGAAATCAAAGGCAATGCCATAAATAATCATTGAAAGGATAAGTAGGAATAGTCCTTCGCCAGGATTTCCTATTCCAAACAAAGCAAAACGAGCAACCCAAGCGAAAATGCTAATTAAGATAACTTTTTTTATCCCAAAGCGGTTGAGAAAAAATGGGATAGTCAGGATGAAGAGTGTTTCAGATATCTGCGAAATAGACATGAGTAAGCCGGGGTGCACAACGGCAAAAGAGGTTGAGTATAGTGTGCCAAAGTCGTGCAAGAATGATTGACCAAATGTATTGGTGACTTGCAGTGCGGCACCTAATAGCATTGTGAAGATAAAGAAGATAGCCATTTTTCGCTGCTTAAAAAGAACAAAAGCATCGAATCCAAGTGAGGAGAAAAAATTACGTTTTCGCGTGAGTTTTAAGGGTGGACATGATGGCATAGTAAACGAATAGAGAGCTAAAACAATTGCGGCAGCAGATGCTAGATATAATTGCGTTGGGCTAAGTCCCCATTTCATTAGATCGACCACCCACATTGCAGCAATGAATCCAATCGTCCCCCAAACCCTGATCGGCGGGAAATTACTTATGATATCCAATCCTTTATTCTCAAGCGTGTAGTAAGAAACTGTATTGCTTAAAGCGATTGTTGGCATATAAGACATTGCATACAATAGAATTAGCACATACATCGCGTTTGGATCTGTAACTGAGGCGGCTGAAAAAAGGAGCACCGAACCGATTAGGTGACATGTTCCCATCAAACGCTCCGCATTGACCCATCGATCAGCCAAAATGCCTAATAATCCGGGCATAAACATGGAAGCAATTCCCATAGTTGCAAATATACTCCCAATCTGACTTCCTGAAAAGTGCAGTGAATTGCCTAGGTAGCTGCCCAGAGAGATAAGCCATGATCCCCAGATGAAATATTGTAGGAAGACCATTAATGTGAGCCTAAACTTAATCCCCATAGGTAAAGTAAACTGTTTGGATACTAGTGTGATGTGATTTGTTTATTGTTATTCGTCAAGGATTAACATCTTACCGAGGTTCTCAAAACGAGTATGGTAATCGTCAATAGAATGTTTGATCACTTCATACGCCTCTTCACGATCATAAACATGTGTAATTACCGATTTCTTCTCTTCTCCTGGTAGATCTTTGTAAGTTAAGAAGTAGTGTCTAAGTCGGGTAATGATGCTCTCTGGTACATCCGCTAAAGACGAAAAATGACCATAGACAAAATCATTGTTTAGTACAGCAATAATCTTATCATCGGCTTCATTGCCATCAAGCATTCGGAAGCCACCAATTGGACGAGCAGTAACTAAGATATCTCCGTGGAAAATAGATTTTTCAGTTAAAACTACGATATCAAGTGGATCGCCATCTCCTTTGATCCCTTTAAGATTTGTTTTATCCATACAGAACTTTCCAACTTTTTTACCGCAGTAGGTCTGAGGAATAAAGCCATAAAGTGCCGGAACAACATTGGAATATTGTTGTGGACGATCGATTTTCAAGTATCCAGTATCTTTGTCAACTTCGTATTTAACGGTGTCGGTTGGAACAACCTCAATAAAAGCGGTCACTTTTTCGGGTACATGATCACCAATGTGGACTCCGTGCCAAGGATGTGATTTATAGCGTAAACCCATAAGGCGTCCAATTGGATCTGAAAATTTATCTGACATAGTAGGTGTTTTACTTCGATTAACTGCAACTCAGAATTGATCCTCAAAGTAAGCATTTTTTTTTCAGAAATGGATGATGGTTTTCAGGGATTTAAGCGCCCCACCCATCTCGATCCAAGCTTCGATATTGTATAGCCTCTCCAAGATGATCGACCTGGATATTTTCTGATCCATCTAAGTCTGCTATGGTGCGTGAAACTTTCAATATCCGGTCGTACGCTCTTGCTGATAATCCTAGTTTCTCCATGGCATTTTTTAAAAGTAGATTTCCAGCTTGATCAATAGCACAGTACTCATGTAAAAGTTTCGTACTCATTTGCGCATTAGAATAGATCTCCTTATCCATAAATCTGTCTCGCTGAATTTCTCGAGCTTTGATGACACGTTGACGTACCACCTCACTTTTTTCGCCTGGCTGCATCTCTGTGAGTTCATTAAACGGTACTGGAACAACTTCCAAATGGATGTCTATTCGATCGAGTAAGGGACCTGAGATTCGACTAAGGTATTTCTGCACGATCCCTGGTCCGCATAAGCATTGCTTTGTGGGATGGTTATAAAAGCCGCAAGGGCAGGGGTTCATGGAGGCGACAAGCATAAAGCTAGCAGGATATTCAACAGAAAATTTAGCTCTTGAGATGGTTATCAATCGATCTTCAAGGGGCTGGCGCAGAACTTCAAGTACTGTTCGTTTAAATTCGGGCAGCTCATCGAGAAATAGCACACCATTATGGGCCATTGAGATCTCGCCTGGCTGAGGATTTGTTCCTCCTCCAACAAGTGCTACATCCGAAATTGTGTGGTGCGGGCTTCTAAATGGTCGCATAGTCATTAAAGAAGTTTCGCGCTCGATTTTTCCTGCAACTGAATGAATTTTCGTCGTCTCTAAGGCCTCTTTTAAGGTGAATGGTGGCAGAATTGTGGGAATCCGTTTGGCTAACATCGTCTTCCCTGCTCCAGGTGGACCAATCATGATTAGGTTATGACCTCCAGCTGAGGCAATCTCAAGGGCACGCTTAACATTTTCCTGACCTTTGACATCAGCAAAATCGATATCATAGTTGGAGACCTTCGCTTTGAACTCTTCACGTGTGTCGATAATCGTTTGTTCAATTAAAAGTTTACCTGAAAGGAAGTCAATCACCTCTTTTAAAGATTCTGCGCCATAAATTTTTAGTTTATCCACTACCGCAGCTTCTCGAGCATTTTGCTTCGGAAGTATAAACCCTTCAAAACCCTCTTCCCGAGCACGGATAGCGATCGAGAGAATCCCTTTGACAGGTTGTAATCCTCCATCAAGAGAGAGTTCACCCATCATCACATAATTACCTAGGTCGATCGCGATAAATTGCTCTGAAGCGGCTAAGATGCCAATGGCAATGGGTAAATCGTATGCTGAGCCCTCCTTCCTTATATCGGCAGGTGCCATATTGATAACCACTTTCTTCCCTGGAATTCGATAGCCAATAAATCGCAGTGCCGAATCGATGCGTTGTTGACTCTCTTTGACAGCATTGTCGGGTAGTCCGACAAGATTAAAACGGATGCCTCTAGAAACATCCGTTTCAACGGTAATAGTAGTCGCGTCAATTCCGTGAACAGCACTGCCATAAGTCTTTACGAGCATGTTCTGAGGATTTTATTCGTAGTAGTTGAATTTACGACAATTAAATGGATTAATGCATTGAATGTTATGAATTTAAATTCTAAGTGGTTTACATCAGTCTTCATTTGAATTGGCTACCCTGGCCGAACTTTAGATCGATCTGATTGAATAAAGTCATGGTACTCGAATGTTGGATCTCACAAAGTTCGTTGGGTTCGATATAATCGCAATCAGATTTTAATGGACACAAAATATGCGTTATATTTGTGAACCGTTCAACGGGTAATTAGAACATAGTCGATCTATACAATAAAGAATTTTAAAGTGCCAGATATCATTCAATTGTTACCTGATTCGGTGGCCAATCAGATTGCTGCAGGTGAGGTTATTCAGCGTCCTGCCTCTGTGGTTAAAGAGCTAGTGGAAAACTCAATCGATGCAGGTGCAACTGTTGTAACGATTCACATAAAAGATTCTGGTCGGACTTTAATTCAAGTGATTGACAACGGTAAGGGGATGTCGCCTATCGACGCTCGCATGTCGTTTGAGCGGCATGCTACCTCTAAAATTCGTGAGGCGAATGATTTGTTTGCTATTCGAACGATGGGTTTTAGGGGAGAGGCCTTAGCTTCTATAGCTGGAGTGGCTGATGTTGAGGTCCGCACCCGGCAACATGGGGAAGAACTTGGGACTTATATTCACATTATGGGTTCCACCATTCAAAAGCAGGAGCCTGATAGTTGTGCTGAAGGGACAAACTTCTCCGTTAAAAACATCTTTTTTAATGTTCCTGCTCGTCGTAAGTTTTTAAAATCAAATAGTTCTGAATTAAAATATATTATCACGGAGGTTCAGCGAATTGCACTGGCTAATCCAGAATTGGCCATTTCGTTGTATCATAACAATTCAGTTATTTATAATTTGCCATCTGAAAATACGCGAAAACGTATTGTCTCGCTATTTGGTAAGAACATGAATCAAAATCTGATTCCTGTTGATACTACCACTTCACTGATACAGATTACGGGATTTATTGGTCAGCCGAAAACAGCGAAGCGGACTTTAGGAGAGCAGTTTTTCTTTGTGAATGGAAGGTTTATGAAACATCCATTTTTCCATCGCGCTGTTCAACAGGCGTATGATAGGATCCTTCCTCCAGATACTTTCCCTTCTTATTTCTTGTATTTCGAAGTTGATCCTTCGACGATTGATATCAATATTCATCCAACAAAAACCGAGATTAAGTTTGAGGATGAGCGCTCGTCGTGGCATATTATACAAGCTTCCTTGCGCGAGGCTATAGGCAAGTTTAATTTAATGCCATCGATTGATTTCGATCAGTCTGGCGCTATCGATATTCCAATAAGTCATGGTGGCACGAGTCGTTTTCTTGAGCCAGAGATTCGGGTGAACCCAAATTTTAATCCATTTGAACAATCGCAATCTTTCGATCGGGGTTATAAGAGTGCCCCAACCTACCGGGAAGAGCAGAATAATGAGAATTGGCAAGCGCTTTATCGAGGATTTGAGCGTGATGATGGTTCTGATTCATCTGCCGAAAATCTGGGTAACCCTCTTTCTTTTGAAAAGATGGAGGCTGAACAACAGACTTTTACAAATGAAGAGCTGACTGTTGAGCACCATAATTTCTTGCAGCTTAAGAATAAATACATCATAACGCCAGTTAAATCTGGCTTGATGGTGATTGATCAACGACGAGCTCATGAACGAATTCTATATGAAGATTTTTTAAGGTCTATTGATAACCATTTGGCGGTTAGTCAACGTCAGCTTTTCCCTGCGCGCATTGAGCTTAATGCGGTGGATAAGGAAATCTTAGTGGTGCTTGATCAAGATCTCAAAACGTTAGGATTTGAACTACGCCACGATGAAGCTGAGGTGGTCTATGTGGATGGAGTTCCGGCACTTCTGAGCCATCTAAATGCAGAAACGCTAGTGCAAAAATTAGTTGAGGATTTTAAAAATAAACCATTGGACGTGAAGGATGAGCTTAAAGATTATTTGGCTTTATTGCTATGTCAATCTTCTGCTATTAATTATGGTGTAGCTTTAAAAAACGAAGAGATCTTAGAACTTTTTAATCAGCTTTTTGCCTGTCAGACGCCCAATTATTCCCCATCTGGAAAATCAATTGTTTCGATCATTCCATTTTATGATTTCGAAAAATTAGTGCAATAACCAACAATCCACTTGAATCATTATTTTTACATCCATAACAATTCTTACTATTTATGAATCAGTCGTCACCATTTTCAATGCCACCAGTTGTGAAGAACTTAATTCTGATCAATGTGGTGATGTGGCTTGCAAAATATGCGCTATTAAATTTAGGTATTGATCTGACAGAGATATTTGGACTTCATTATCCTGGGTCAGCTCATTTTAGGCCTTATCAGTTTGTGACTCATTTGTTTATGCATGGTGATTTTATGCACTTGCTGTTTAATATGTTCGCTCTATATATGTTCGGGAAGGTGTTAGAGATGGTTTGGGGTCCTCGTCGATTTATGGTCTATTTTTTTGTCACAGGTTTAGGTGCCGCAGCTTTACATTCTCTTGTGACTTATATTGAATTATCGTCCCTGCAACGCAGTGTTGCTGCATTTGTCAATACCCCATCTCCTGAGCTTTTGGCTTCATTTGTGAAAGCACATTTAGCTCATCCGGCGAACTGGGTGATGGACTTAGTGAATAACTGGGGCGATAATCCAGCCAATGCTGGTTATTCACAGCAGTCTGTTGAATTAGTTCAGCGTGTATTACTTGAGAAAATAGATATCCCAACGGTAGGGGCCTCGGGTGCTATCTTTGGCATTCTGCTTGGTTTTGGTTATTTGTTCCCCAATACGGAGTTGATGCTGCTATTTCCCCCTGTTCCAATTAAAGCAAAATATTTTGTAATGGGTTATGGTGCTATTGAATTGTATATGGGATTGTCTGGTACCCAGAGTAATGTGGCTCATTTTGCCCATTTGGGTGGAATGCTATTTGGATTTATCCTCTTGAGATATTGGAGCAAGAGCACAAAAAACTTCTACTAGAGGGATGGGAATATTCGACGAAATAAAACTCTCTTTTCGAAATGGGTCCTATCTGACAAGACTAATCTATGTGAACATCACATTGTGGGTCTTGGTAAGATTGGTTTTCGTTGGCTATTCATTGAGTGGTGTTGATGGCTCCTGGCTATTAAGCTGGTTGGCATTGCCTGCCTCATTTGAACTTTTTCTCTCTCGACCTTGGAGTATAGTGAGTTTTATGTTTTTACATTTTGAGTTACTTCATATTCTTTTTAACATGTTGTGGCTTTATTGGTTTGGAAAGATATTTCTAGAATATCATAGTCAACAAAAGCTATTAAGCCTGTATATTTTTGGAGGTCTAGCTGGTGGATTAGCTTTTTTAGCCGCCTACAATGGATTGCCAATATTTAAGGATCGGTTAGTAACTAGTGAGTTGATAGGAGCTTCGGCTTCGGTTATTGCCGTTGTCCTCGCAAGTGCAGTTTATGTTCCTAACCATCTAATAAATCTCGCTTTTATCGGTCCAGTGCGCATAAAATGGATTGCCTTAATAAGCGTTATTTTATATGTCATTAATCTTTCTGGTGATAATGCAGGCGGTAATTTTGCTCATATAGGTGGAGCTCTTTGGGGCTGGATCTACATGTCGCAGTTAAAAATGGGGAGGAACCTAACCGGTCGTTTTGATCGACTGGTGGATATGGTGTTTTCATGGTTTAAGCTAAAGCGGAAATTAAAAATAAAGTATAGTTCGCCGAATCCTGATTATGATTATAACAGAAACAAGAAGCAACAGCAAAATGACGTTAATCAGGTGCTGGATAAGATTGGTAAATCAGGTTATGAAAGTTTGACTTTTGAGGAGCGAGAGATCTTATTTAAAATGGGGCAAAAAAAATAGGATAGTGAAAAAGTTCTTTCTAAAATTCGGCTTAGCCTTAAATCTAGGTGCGATTCTTCTCCTTTTAATTGCTTATTTAGCAGCCTATGTGCCACCCGATTCTTTTTGGCCTATTGCATTTTTTGGCCTTGCTTATCCCTATTTCTTGCTTTTAAACATTCTTTTTGTCGCATTCTGGGGTATACAGCGTTCCAAGATGTTTTTGATTTCAACCTTGGCCATAATTCTCGGATTGACCAACTTTACAAACACCTACCAACTTATTCCTCGACTTCATTCAGGCGGATCAGGGATTAAGGTTTTGAGTTTTAATGTTCATGGTTTTCGATCCGATCTCAGGACCTCCAAAGTTAAATCTCCAAAGTTTGTGGATTATTTTAAGTCCAATGGATCTGAAATAATTTGCTTGCAAGAAGCAATATTTGTCAAAGGTGGGAAGTTAAGCCCTGAAGGACTAAAGGCCGCTTTGCCTGCAGTTGATTTTTACCAACTAGCCTCGAATGGGGGGAATACAGGATTAATAACCCTTTCAAAATTCCCTATTGTCAACCATGGTGAGATCCATTTCCCAGGATCATCTAATTTGGTTTTATTTACAGATCTGAAAGTAACTGGTCGACAAACGATCAGAGTCTATAATTGCCACCTCCAGTCTTATTCCATCGATCCTGATGATTATTCTGTCATTGATGACTTGGGATCTTCCCCCAATAGAGAGCAGATAAAGGAGGCCCAGAAAGTTAGTTTTAAGCTTATTAAGGGGTTTAAATTGCGTGCTGCTCAGTCGCGAAGAGTTGCTGAACACATTCAAAAATCTCCTTTTCCAGTTTTGGTATGTGGCGATTTTAACGATACTCCGCTATCATACGCCTATCATATTGTCCGCGGTGATCTAAAAGATGCCTTCGTAGAGGCAGGATGGTGGACATCGAATACTTACAATGGCGAACTGCCCTCTTTTCGCATAGATTATATGCTTTTTGACCCTAAGCTTCGTGTGACAAGCTATGCGCGTGATCGTGTAAAGCTATCAGATCATTTCCCGATACGCTGTCGATTGGAGCTAAAGGATTAATGGCGCATTAAAAAAGGCACAAGAGAAACTCTTATGCCTTTTTTAATAAATTATTTCAGACTCCTACAACAAACCATCAATCTTGGATGCAAGGATCGTTTTAGGTACTGCACCAACTTGTTTGTCGGCAACTTCACCATTTTTAAAGAATAAAATAGTTGGAATATTACGAATTCCAAATTTAGCAGCAGTTCCAGGGTTTGAATCTACATCCATCTTTACCACTGTGGCTCTTCCTGCATATTCATCAGATAGTTCAGCAACAAGCGGTCCAATCATTCTGCAAGGTCCGCACCATTCAGCCCAGAAATCTACCAAAACGGGTAGTTTAGATTGGATTACCAGCTCGTCAAAATTTTCATCTGTTACCTCAATAGCCATGGCAAAATATTTTAAGTTGTTAAAAAATGTCGGATTATATGGATCTGCAAATTTAAGAATTAATTAATAGTAAATGCGATATCTGGATTTTTTTGCAGATATGCTTTTAGATCATTTGACAACCCAGCACGCCGAGTGCGTGAGAACAGATAGAGCTTAATGTTTGTTGTTGGATCAAAAACTTCGAACTTTATGAGTGTTTTTCCTGGTGATTGATTGAGCTTTGTATCTAGTTCTTGTACTAGTTCTTGCGTTAAATCTTTAGCTTGAATAGTTATTCTCATACTTTCAGCTTTTTCAGCTAACTCCTGCAAAAGCTCTATTTTGCTTGCCTTAAACTCGAGTTGGTCGCCGCCCATCCAACGAGGTGCTATCTTGCCTCGGATGAGTAGAAATAACCCTTTCTTGCAAAAATTTCCAAAGTTCACAAAGTCATTCCCGAAAAACATCATCTTATAAGAGTCGGAATAGTCAGTAAGGGTTAAGGAGGCGAAAGGCTTGCCATTTTTGGTAACCCCTTCTTGGACCTCTGTGACAATACCGACAAAAGTTAATTCTCTGTTTTTTATCGTCTCAATTTCGTTGTTGAGGCTTGAGAGATTTACATCTTTTGTGCAATAGCTTCTAATCTCAGCTTTGTAGTCATCCAGTGGATGTGAGGATAGGTAGATACCAATTAGATTTTTTTCTTTCTCTAAGGCCATTATCTTAGGCCATTCTGGGACTATAGGTATGGAAGGTACTTTTACTTCTATGGTTTGAAATTCCCCAAATAAGGAGGCCATAGAGGATTGTTTGTCGCCCTGTACACGATTGCCATATTTTATGAGAGCTTCGATGAATGTTATTCCATCGCTCATCTCTCCAAAATATTGCGATCTGTAAATGTTCGCAAAACTATCGAAGGCCCCTGCCATTGCTAAGGCTTCCAGATTCTTTTTATTGATCGTTTGCAAGTTTACCCGCTCGACGAAGTTAAAGATCGAGCCAAAGTCACCATTGGCATCTCGCTCTTTGATGATGTCTGCCACAGCACCCGCACCAACACCTTTGATGGCTGATAAACCAAATCTTAGTCCACCATTTTTATTGATAAAGAAATTTGAACGCGACTCATTGACATCAGGACCCATGACAGCTAATCCCATATGCTTACTCTCATCCATGAAAATGGATATTTTGTCAGCATTGGTTAGGTTACAGCTTAATACTGCAGCCATAAATTCTGATGGATAGTTGGCTTTAAGATAGCCCGTTTGATAGGCAATATAGGCATAACAAACCGAATGTGATTTATTGAAAGCATATTGCGCAAAGGCTTCCCAGTCTTTCCAGATTTTATCAATCACTGTTTCCACGGCTTTCCCAATTGTTTTGCAGCCCTCCATAAATTCTGGATTATTCTTGCACCCTTCTGTAAACTTGGCTTTAAGTTTCTCCATTAAGGGTAGATCTTTCTTTCCCATTGCTTTTCGCAGCGAATCAGACTCACCTCGAGTAAACAGTCCCAATGCTCGGGCCTGAAGCATCACCTGTTCTTGATAGACTGTGATACCATACGTGTCGGCAAGATAGTGTTCCATGATTGGATGATCGTAAACGATCTCCTCTCGACCCATCTTGCGATTCACGTAGTTCGGGATGTAATCCATCGGACCTGGACGATACAGAGCATTCATAGCTACTAAATCCTCAAATCGACTTGGCTGCAACAGTCGAAGCCATTTCTTCATTCCTGTAGACTCGAACTGAAAGATAGCTGTTGTATTTCCGTTGCTGAAAAGTTCAAAAGTCTTCGGGTCATCAAATGGTATCTTATCGATATCCACTTTTATCTTCTTTGATAATTGAATATTCTCAAGGCACTCTTTGATGATTGATAGCGTTTTAAGACCGAGGAAGTCCATTTTTAATAAGCCTATGGACTCTACGAAATGACCGTCGTATTGTGTCGTAAGGAGGTCTTCATCTTTAGTCGGCATCAAAGGAATATGGTTATCTAGCTTGTCTCTGCCGATTAAGATGCCACAAGCATGAACACCATATTGCCTAATACACCCTTCGAGGGTCTCTGCAAATTTTAGTGTTTTGATAATTAGTGGATTCGGAGATTTCCGCTCTGCCTCTAGTGCTGGATTTTCGTGATAGGCCTTGGCTAATGTTATCTTCGGCGTTTCAGGGACCATTTTAGCCAATCGATCGGCCTCTGAAAGGGGTAGTTTCAATACCCGTGATACATCTCGAATGGCCATCTTTGCCGCCATAGTACCGAAAGTGCAGATGTGTGCCACATTATCTCGGCTATATTTCTCTTTTACCCAATTGAGCACCAACTGACGACCATCATCATCAAAGTCAATATCAATATCGGGCATTGAGATACGGTCGGGATTCAGGAATCGCTCAAAAAGTAGATCATGCTTAATCGGGTCAACATTTGTTATTCCAGTCGTGTAAGCAACTACTGATCCTGCTGCTGATCCTCGACCAGGCCCCACAATGACATTCATCTCGCGGGCCGCTGCGATGAAATCTTGAACGATTAAGAAGTATCCTGGAAACCCCATTGTTTTAATGGTCTCAAGCTCAAACTCTATACGCTCTTTGGTTACACTGTCTAACTCTTCTCCGTACCGAAGTATAGAGCCTTTATAGACCAGATGGGCAAGGTAGTCTGATTCAAACTTGACCCGAATGGCATTTTCATAGCCCCCTGCTCTGGTGGCTATATCTTTGAATTCTTTTATTAAAATCTCCTCAGGAAATTGAATTCTATACTCCTCAATGGTGCCAAAAGATGGTGGGATCGGAAACTCAGGCATGATCGGATTCGAGTCGAGCTCGTAAAATTCAATTTTATCAGAAATTTCAACGGTATTCGCCAATGTTTCTGGCATATCCCCAAAAAGCTGATTCATCTCAGAGGTAGTCTTAAGCCACTCTTGTTTCGTGTAACGCATCCGAGATGGATCGTCAAGATCTTTACCTGTATTTAAACAAATCAGCAAGTCGTGCGCATCTGCATCTTCGCCATTGGTAAAATGACTATCATTAGTTGCGATGACTTTGATATCGTATTTTTTGCCGAGTCTAATTAATTCTTTGTTTACGATTAATTGGCTGTCGTATACCTCGGTTGGTAGATGAGCTTCTGCCGTTTTGTGTCGTTGTATCTCCAGATAGAAATCATCTTTAAAGATATTTTTAAACCATTGGATGGCCTCTTCAGCAGCATTCATATCTCCTTTTAGGATATGTTGTGGTATCTCACCGCCAATGCATGCTGATGAGACGATTAGTCCTTCACTATGTTTCTCGAGCAGGTTTTTGTCAATCCTTGGTTTGTAATACATCCCCTCGGTATTGGCAATAGTGACCAGTTTTAATAAGTTGCGATATCCTTTTTCGTTCTTAGCCAATAAGATTAGATGGTCGCCTGATCGATCTTCTTTTTCGTTTTTATCTTTGAAATGAATACCCCGTGAGGCCACATAAGTCTCAACGCCAAGAATCGGCTTAATACCAAACTTTTTGCAGGTTTGGTGAAAATCTTTGATTCCAAACATGCTACCATGGTCAGTCAAAGCTAGTGCAGTCATCCCATCTTCTTTGGCTTTTTTTACCAGGTCGACAACTGCTGCCGCACCGTCAAGGATTGAATATTGGCTATGAACATGAAGATGCGTGAATGAGGCCATACGTATAGAATTTTCTTGAGTTATGCGAATATTACGACTTAATTTTGTGTTTTTCGCATCGTTAAAAATAGGAAAATTTGAACTTAAATACGGCTCTGTTGATAACTATTCTGGGAAGATTTAAAACGTGTTGATGGCTAAAGGATTGCTCTTTCGGTAGTGCATAATCAACAAAGGAGAGCCATTCGACTCTCCTTTGTTGATATGATATGGAATAAAAGCGCCTTTTGTCTGTTTACTTATGTTATAGCGCAATGTCTTTTTTTGCAGCCCCTACAGATTGTATGGATGTCATATCGGTGGATTCAAAAAGAAGGTCGTCTATTTCAAACGTATAGGTTCCTCTGACAGAGAATATGGCATTTGTAATTGGAAAACCTAATTTTAAGACTCCATTTCCGCTGTTATCTGTAAATGGATTCTGGAAGTATACTTGGTTTGGACCACATGTTATCTTTAAAGAGTATGCTTGGGCATTGGTATTTGCTTTCCAAGAGAGTATAACTGAGTCAGCTCCAGCCGATTTAACAAGAGAAACAATCCGCACTGGCTCAAGGGTAGAAGGTGAGACTGAATTTGTATAGGTTGTAGTCTCTCCATCTTTAAAATTTACCGTATAAGCATAATTGCCAGATGTTGGCACTGCAGATTTAAATTCGAGATCAGAAGGCATTTTATAAAGTGAGTTGCCTGAACTACTAAAGTCGGTTAATTGGATTGTTGCACTGTCAGGGGTAATGACTTTAGCAGAAATCATCGTATTGTATGAAAACACACTGTTTACTAAGCCATATATTAATTTACTTGTGTCAGCAGGGTTTCGTATAACTTTGATAAATGAATCGACAGCAGCTACACTGACCACTGCTGTTTTTTGACAACTTGTTAGAGTTAAAATTAACGCTACGAAAGTAGCAAGCGTGTTGATTTTTTTCATGGTTGTTTAGGTATTGATTTGTTTAATTCAATAGAATGATAGATGGATTAAATCGAGCCAAAGATAATTATTAAATTAGTTTGTTTTGGTGTCTGAAAGTTGATATTAATCTATGTTTTTGATGGTAATTGGCTGGCTAAGAATTTTTAATCAAATTGATAATCTGTTAAAATCCTTGCAATTATTATGCCAGAAACGATCTATTTTCATTTAGACTAATACACCGGTGGTTATAAATTTAGGAGGATGTTTTATTTACCAATTTAAAGTGTATCTTTGCCCGTCAATTTTAAAACATAAATTTCAACGTAAAACGTTATGTCAGTAAAGATTCGTTTGGCAAGGCATGGCCGCAAACAACATGCCTATTACCACATTGTGGTAGCAAACAGCAGGTCACCACGAGATGGTAGGTTTATTGAGAGGATTGGTTCATACAATCCAAATACTAATCCTGCCACCATCGATCTTGACTTTGATAAAGCCATTAATTGGCTAAACAATGGCGCACAGCCTACAGACACGTGTCGTACGATTTTATCGCACAAAGGTGTAATGATGAAAAAACACCTCTTAGAAGGTGTTAAAAAAGGAGCTTTTGATCTTGCCGAAGCTGATGTTCGCTTTGCGACTTGGGTGAAAGACAAAGAAAAATCTATTCAGGCGAAGAAAGATGGTCTAGCTGCAAATGTAGTTGAAGACAAAAAGAATCGCTTTAAAGCAGAAGTTCAGATTAATGAGGCTCGTATTTTAGATATTGCCAAGAAAAATGCGGCTGCTGCAGCTGCTGCCGAAGCTAAGCCTGCACAAGAAGAAGCTGAAGAAGTAGAAGTTTCTGATGAAGTAGAAGAAATCTAAGTTGCTGAAGAAGCTGCTGAAGTTGAAGAAACTGAAGAGGTAGCTGTTGAAGAAGTAGCTATTGAAGAAGTAGTTGCTGAAGAGCCAGCTGCTGAAGAAGAAGTTGAAGCTCCTGAAGCTGATGCTACTGAAACAACTGAAGAGGCTGTATAATTTAAAAGATTCTAATCTTTTAAGATCATAATTTTAAAGGGCGATGGTTTAAACCATCGCCCTTTTTTTATAACTTTGTTCAGCATATGGATCAAATAAATAAGAGCGACTGCTTAGAGGTTGGATATATCCAAAAGCCTCATGGTCTGAAAGGGGAAGTGGTATTTGCATTTGAAAAGGAGTTTGAAGAGACTTTCGAGGATCTGGAATTGCTTTTTATCGATGTCGATGGTGGATTAGTCCCTTTCTTTATCGACGATGAAGGTGTTCGCTACCGGAGTGATGAGAGTGCTATCTGTAAACTTGAATTGATCGACTCTGTCGAGAAAGCGAAAGAACTTGTTGGTTGTAAAGTGTATGTCTGGGAGAACGAAGTTATCACTTCAGAGGACCAAGGTGTGGCTTCTGTGTTGATTGGAATGGCTGCGTTTGATGCCAAATTTGGCGAACTAGGCTTGGTCAGTCGAGTTGATGACTTCTCAGGGAATTTGGTTATTACCATCGCCCATCCTAAAGCTGAGATTATGATCCCTCTTTCGGATCAGGTGATTGTCTCAATCGATGAAACAAAGCGCGAGATTCGCTTAGACTGCCCAAATGGTCTCATTGAGATCTATTTGGATTAAAATATCAGCAGCTTTCTACTTTTTGGCTTGATTTTTGCACTTTAAAAATTATAATTTAAATAGTTAGACTATGAAAACGTATTTTCTCTCCTTATCACTTGTTTTTATGTTAGTTGCTAGCGCTGTTGCGCAAACAACACAGACTAGAACGCTATCTGCTTTTACACAGATATCATTAAAAATTGGGGCAAATATCCATTTGCGTCAGGGAGATACTCAACTTGTTGAGGTAAAAGGGGAAGAAGCTACCTTGAGAAAATTGGTGACCGAGATCAACGGTCGTACATTAGTTGTTAAGTATCCAAGTGATACCTGGTTTAATAAATGGAACCCAGGAAAGGTAGATTTGTATATTACAATGCCTCAGATAGATGAGCTTTTGATCTTAGGTTCTGGTTCAATAATTGCCGACGAGAAGATTGATTCTAGAATCTTAAATCTTATAATCAGTGGAAGCGGAGACATTAAACTTTCGGAATTGAACTCTTCTAAAGTGTCAGCGGCAATTTCTGGATCTGGAAATATTCAATTGTCTGGAAAGATTCCTGCTGCTGAACTTAAGGCTGTTGTTTCTGGTTCTGGTAATGTTAAAGCAATTGATTTTCCTGCTAATGATGTGAATGTAAAAATAGGCGGCTCAGGAAACTGTATGGTGAATGCTGTTAAAAATTTAGTCGCTCGACTAGCTGGGTCTGGAAATATTATCTATCGTGGTCAACCATTGGTTGATACAGCAATATTGGGTACCGGAATTGTAAAAAAGGAGTAGTCTTTATTTGCGGATAATTTCGATCTGGCCACCTACACCTAGCTTTATGATGCTTGATGGAACTGATTCCGATAAGTCGTCTCTGCGGTAGTTTACCACATAATCCATCTTATCCTTTATCATAGAAGATATCTCAGCGAAATTACGGGGTGACTTTTCTCCACTAATATTTGCAGATGTAGATACAATAGGTCGTCTAAAACGTTGAATCAGCTGTTGCGTAAATGCTTCTCTTGTAATTCTTATCCCAATACTTCTATCGGTAGCTAAGAGATTAGCAGCAAGATTTTTTGCCGCTGGATAGATAATGGTTAATGGACTTTCCGAAACTTCAATTAGATCCCAAGCTACTTCAGGAACTTCAGTGACATAGCTATTTAAGAGATTTTCATTTTCCATTAAGATAAGCATGCTTTTTGTATCCTCACGCTGCTTGATCTCATAGATCCGCTTAACAGCAGCTGCATTGGTGGCATCACAGCCAATGCCCCACAACGTGTCCGTAGGATAAAGGATAATTCCTCCAGCTCTTAATACTTCAACAGCTTTTGCCAGATCGTCGTGGAAACTAGTTGCTATCATGATCGCTTAACTTCGATGAAGTGTTTATTTTCAAACGGTCTATATTTAAAGATCTTCTCAAACCAATATAAGAAATAATAACGTCCGTTTAGTTTCTTCTTTTTAATGGAGAGCTGAGGATGCCAGTTCAGCTCGTTGATGCGCGATTGCATAACTTGCGGATGGTCTCCCTCGAATTTCTCTAAACTATCGATGCCATCTTCGTACTGATATTCAGCAGATTCTTGCTCGATCGTTTTAATATGTTTTGAATTGACAGACCAATATTGTTTGGCCCCATCAAGTTTGTCTTTCATTAATTTTGGTGGTCGAACCCAGCCGTAATGGTACATCCAAGCATCTATAAATACCCCTTTTAGTTTGGTGGCATTCTTCCACCTAAAACCTTGCGCGTCGTTCCACGAACGGATCCCTTTGTCGTTCTTGATGATGCGTATCTCACTTCTATACCAGCGTCTTGAATCGGCGAAATAATCGAATGTTCCGTAGAAATGGGTGTAGTGCATAATTAACCCATCGATCTCTTTATCATCAAGGTATTTAACCATCGAATTTTTGATCTCAGGAAGGTATTTTTCGTGCACCACTTCATCGCCTTGGATATAAAAACACCAGTCGTATTCATCTGGAATAACATCGAATGCTTTATTCGTCTCAGAAGCTAATACTCGGCCTTTTTCACGCAAATTAGGATCCCAGATGGTGTCTATGATCTCAATTTTAGGTGAGTTTATCGATTCAATCAGTTCACGGGTGCCGTCGTCACAATCTCCAACGGCCACGATAAATTTATCGCAGATTGGCAAGATGGAGTTTATCGCTTCAACTATTGGATAGTCGAATTTAACTGCATTTTTGACAAAGCTAAAACCGCAAACTTTCATAGTTATTGTGATAATGCGCTGGTTATAAGGTTTTATACCTGAAAGGCTGGTACTCCGTTGAAATCAAGCGTGACAAAATAGTCGTCTAAAGTTTCAGCTCTACGAATTTGAATAACATCGCCATTTTCGCGCATTAGAAGTTCCGCAGAACGAAGTTTTCCATTGTAATTAAAGCCCATCGAATGACCATGAGCACCAGCGTCATGAATAACCACGATATCTCCAGGTTCTAACTTAGGTAGTACTCTGTCGATGGCAAACTTATCGTTGTTCTCGCACAAAGAACCCGTTACATCGTACATAATATCATTCGATTGTTCCTCTTTACCAGGCACTGAAATATGGTGATAAGAGCCATACATCGCTGGACGCATAAGATTGGCCATGCAGGAATCTAGACCAGCATATTTTTTATAGGTGTCTTTTATATGAAGTACTTTTGATATTAAATAGCCATAAGGGCCGGTAATCGCACGACCTGACTCAAAATAGAGTTTGATAGGTTTAAGTCCGTTACCTATGATATACTTATCGTAATTGGCTTTAATAACTGCACTCATTCTTTCTAGGTCAACCTCATGTTGTTCTGGCTTGTAGGGTATACCTATTCCACCACCTAGATTGACAAATTCAAACGTAATATTTAGTTTTTTAGATAACTCGGCAACTAATTCAAAAAGTATTTCAGCTGTTCCACCAAAGTAATCAGAGTCAAGTTCATTGGATGCAACCATGGTATGGATTCCAAAGCGTTTCACCCCTTTGTCGATAAGCATTTGATATCCTTCGAAAAGTTGACTCCGCGTAAAACCATATTTAGCTTCTTCTGGATGGCCAATAATCTCATTACCTTCCTTTAAGGAGCCTGGATTGTATCTGCAGCAAACAAGTTCTGGTAAACCAATATTTTCATCGAGGTATTGAATGTGAGCGATGTCATCAAGGTTGATGATGGCCCCCAAAGATACCGCTTTCTGATATTCATAAGCAGGAGTATCATTGGA
>CAIUAN010000007.1 GCA_903897145.1 uncultured Bacteroidia bacterium
CGCCAGCTGAGGCCTCGGTGACTGAGGCGTCGTTTCTTAACGAGACTTCATCAAAATCACTACAAGTACCATTGGTGATCGTCCAACGAAGAACAGCAGTGCTATTGGTTGGTACGCCAGTCACACCTGATGTTGGTGAACTTGGAGTGGTGATCGTTGCGGTGCCACTGATAAGTGTCCAGGTACCAGTACCTGAAGTTGGACTGTTGCCAGCTAAAGTATATGTGCTTATCTCGCACTGAGACTGGTCTGATCCAGCTATTGCTGTCTGTGCGATGGAATTCACCAACGACACATCATCCGAAGACGAACACGGACCATTAACAATAGTCCACCTTAAAACGGTGGTGCTTCCTGCTGTTACTCCTGTGACTGTAGATGTTCGTAAGCTTGGATTAGTGATTGAACCTGGACCACTTATTTTTGTCCAAGTACCGGCTCCAATCGTGGGATTATTCCCAGCTAAAGTGAAAGTACTGGTCGCACATAATGACTGATCGGGACCTGCATCAGCGGCAGTAGCCAAGGGATAAACAGTTACCGTCACATATTGTGTGTTGGGAACTCCCCCGATCGATATAGTATAGGTATAGGTAACATCAATAGGACTTGTAGTCAAGTTGGTTAGTGCTTCACTAATAAAGGCAGTAGAGCCAGAGGAGGTCAAAGGTGTAATTCCTGTTATTGTAGGCCTAGTCCAAGAAAAAGTAGCGCCAGAGCCACCAGTGGCTGTATACGAAAAAGTTGATCCACTACAGATCGATGGCGAATAAGCTTTTGACAAGTAATTCTTTCTTCCACAACCATCGGTAACGGTTAACCGCAGCACAATGGTGCCAAGCGGAGCAGCTGGAGTGGTATAGGTTGTATTAAGCGTTGAAGTACTCGAGAAGGAACCCACCGGAGTTTCAGCCTGATTTGTTGCACTCCATAAATAGGTTGTTGTTCCAATAGCCCCGGTAACAGTTGGGGATAACGGATAAGCAGTGGTTGGTGCCAACAATGGTGGAAAGTCTAAATTAGTTATGCTAATTTGTTGCTGAACACCAGCCAAGAGGACAAAATTAAAAAAGGCCCGTTGAGCCGCTATATCTGAAACTGTTGAACCTGCGCCATTATAACTATGCGCCGCTTCGTACATGACCATACCTTTGGTAGCATCCCCACGATAAGGGCCATAGGCAACCAAAGCTGCCCGATTCCCTGAATTATAAGTGATGTGTGTTTTACTGTCGGTATAGGGATTATCATAAATGGCGACCCTTGTGGTAGGCCTCCATATTGACCCAACTTTAGGAAGGTAAACCTCTTCCGATCCGTTGTGTAATGAGGCATCCATCTTCCCAATAAATTGCATAATCGGATCGGCATCTGCCGCAGGATCATAGGTGTAAACATCAGAATTGGAAGGCTTATCATGATCACCATAATAAACTAAGCCATTATTAGTCAAAAGATTAAAATATCCAGCAGGAAGACCCCAATAGGAAGGATCAGCATCCATTGCACTAACAGCGTGACAGCCAACCCACAAATAGCCACCTTGCTCCATGTAATTTTTTAACGCAACAACATCGGCGGCAGTCCATTCACTACTTTTATCAGGATCGGCATGAGGCAAGATATAAACATCCCCACAACTGGTTAGCTCAGTAGGAGACCCTTCGGTTACATATGAAGCCGCTGGCACTCCCGCATTCGAATAATATGGAGTGATCAAACCATCATTTTGAGTATCTAGGATTGCTCGAGGCCAACTGGTTAATTTCGTAAAAACAGGGGCAGTAAAAGTCGCCATAGGCCCATCGACTGCCACTCCAGCACTTTTCCAAGTCGCCAGCAAGGTCAGAAAAGCACTACTTGTAGCATCTTCCGCTGCGACAATAAACGGACCACCTCGATAATTCTTGGCATTGGCCGTAAAATCAATCCCATCCTTACTTTTAGTAGAGTTGATAGACCAATAGACGGGCACTTTTGCTTGAATCAAGGCATAGACTAAGCCATAGGGTTTAAGTCCAACACTAATGGATGAATTTTGCCCCATATCGATGATGTATGAACCCGCTGCAAAGTTTTGATTTGGGTTATTACCCAATGTTACAAGGGTTGCAAACAAAAGGGCAATAACAAGGTACAGCCGTTTAATTCTCGAGGTTAACACGTTTAGATTATTCATAATAACAAGGTTTATAAATTACCATTTAGCCACACCATCTAATTTTCCATGGAATGGTGTGGTTTTAAATTAAAGTCCAAAAGGCATTTTAATTCATCCACCACTCACATGAAAATATGAAGAAGGCTTTGTAACCAAAGTTAAAACGGTGGGGTGGTTGGATTCGCATACTAAACGGCTATAAACGTTTATAATCGAAATTAATCGACTGCAAATGCTTAACTATCAATAGATTTTTGTAACTTGAAGAAATAAGTGGAACGAGCAGTCAACAACAACATGAGTCAAGACAACTTTTTTCACGTACCGCCTGAACCTAAACGGTAGAATCTTTGAAAGTCTTTTCCTAAATTAGGATGAAATAGAAGGTGCTTAACAGCACTGGAAATCTTATTCGCAATCCTATTACCGAATTCTAAAGCTACAAACATGAAAAAAGACCCGACAAAAACTGATTCATTAAAAAACGAAACACGACAAAAACAAACAATCAATGACTTATTTTACAATGATTTAGAAAACCAAAAAGGGGAATTAAATAGAAAGCTTGCTGAGTTAGCATCGAATAAATTAGTCGTAGAGCAAGAGAATAAGCTTTTGAAGAAGGATCTGAAAGAAGCCACACAGGCATTTATCAAATACAAAGAGCTATATCATTTGGCTCCAATAGGATACATCAGTCTATCAAAAACAGGTCAAGTGATAGAGTTTAACTTAACTGCGGCCCAACTCTTGAATAGAGACGAATCAGGCACAAAAAAATTCCCGCTAGCCAACCTTATCCAAGAAGACTCGAAGCCCATATTCAACCATTTCCTTTGGCAAACATTCACCTTAAATAAAAAAGAGACCTGCGAAATTAAAGTTTTAGTAGGAGAGAATCGGACTCTTGATTTGCAGTTAACGGGGTTAGTAAGCCCAACACAAGAACAATGCCTGGCCACGATCGCCGATATCACAGACCAAAAAAGGGTAGAAAGTGAATTAAATAAATGGGCAACCTTATTTCAGCCTAAGGGGAATTAAAACAAAAAAAATAAACACTGAATTAAATCATAAAAAAAGCCCAACAGGTAAAATACCATGTTGGGCTTTTAAATGGGGTGGAAGATGGGGCTTGAACCCACGACCCCTGGTACCACAAACCAGTGCTCTAACCAACTGAGCTACATCCACCATTTAATGGGTGCAAATATAGAGAATGTTTTCTGATTTGCACAACTCCTTTTAGCAATTCTGTCAATAATCATAACCAATTGCATTTCTGAATATTGGGAGAATTGAATTAAAAGATCATATTACCAGGAATAATTAGATGTCTAATTTTATTTATAAATTTTCGTCACCAAAGCACTAAAACTCCAAGTTTCACCAAAAATAAGGTTCAACTTTTGGTCCCTTTTTTGTGCCTTGGTGCCTTAATGGCGATTTTTATTATTGAGGCTGTTCGCATTAAGATAGAAACGCTACTATTATTTTATTCTTATCTCTTAATCTAAGAGGAAAAAATTAAATGTTCCAAGTGTATTGTTAACTTTGTTTTTGATTCAAAACAAAAGATTGCTTATGGATTATTTACTCGACGATCCCCTTATTGAAAAAACCTATCAAGACATTCTCCTAAAGATTAGGAAATTGCAAAATGGAGAGGTGGTGAACTCCATGCAACGAAGAGGGATCGAATACAAAGTAAATTATGGTGTAGGAATCCCTATGCTGCAAGAATTAGCTCAACAATACCCAAAAAATCATCTTCTGGCGCTAAAACTTTGGAACAAACAATGGCGTGAGACAATGATCTTAGCCACCTTACTCGAAGAACCTGCCGAGGTGACAGTAAATCAGATCAACTTCTGGGCCAAAAACCTTCCTACCCTTGAGATGGCGGAACAAGCAGCCATGAACCTATTTTCACAAACAACCTTTGCCTATCCCAAAGCGATTGAATTCTGCCATGGGAAGAAACTAGTGGTCAAGATTTTTGGACTTTTACTAGCAGGCCGACTTGCACTTACGGATAAAAATGCGACAGATGAGCAGTTTGATCCATTTTTTGAACTGATGTCACCGCTCTCAAAAGATGCGCAACTTGAACTGGTTTTTTCACGAATCTTTATTCAGATTGGAATGCGCAATCTAAATCTTCTCGATCTGACAATTCAGCATGCAAAGATTCTAAAAACAAACGGATCAAGCACATCGCAACAAAACGCAGATGTGATACTTGGGGAACTCGACCATGACGATATCAGAGCACTCGTTAAAACTAGAGATAAAGGCTAAAAAGCAGCTTCTTTAAACCATTTTTTTGACAGAATCGATATTTGAACACAGTTATTATTCCCTATCTTAGCGACTTAATTCCGAACCATACTCTACCCTATGCGAATTATTGAAGTTAATGACATAAAAACAACGAAAGCCTTTCATCAAGTTGCCTGTGATATCTACAAAAACGACGAAAATTGGGTGCAGCCATTAGCGGCACTCGAAGATGCAACCTTCGACCCTCAAAAAAATGCCTTTTATAGTCATGGCGAGGGTACCAGATGGATCCTTGAAAATAACGAGGGATTAGCCATTGGTCGAATTGGGGCCTTTATTAATCGTAACAAAGCATTTACATTTCAGCAGCCAACAGGTGGATGTGGTTTTTTTGAGTGCATCGACAGCCAAGAAGCAGCTGACATGCTATTTAACACTGCCAAAGATTGGCTTGCAGAGCGCGGCATGGAGGCGATGGACGGCCCCTTAAACTTTGGAGAAAACCTACTTAACTGGGGATTATTAGTCGAAGGGTTTATGCAACAAGGGTTTGGAATGCCTTACAATAAACCCTATTATCTAAATTTATTTGAGACTTTCGGATTCAAAATATATTTTGAACAATATAGTTACCACTTAAATCATAAAGAGCCATTTCCTGAACGGTTTTGGAAAATCGCTGAATGGGTAGCCAAAAAACCTGACTTCCGCTTTGAGCATGTCCGATTTGATAATATAGAAAAGTACATTCAAGATTTTATCCACATTTATGAGCTAGCCTGGGCTCGACACGACAATCATCAAACAGTCAATTTAGACGATGTGCGCGGTATGATGCGCGTTGCAAAACTTATTGCCGAAGAGGAGTTTATCTGGTTTGCGTATTACAAAGATGAGCCTGTCCTTATGTTTGGGATGATTCCCGATTGGAATCAGATCATCAAAAAGTTAAAAGGGAAAATTAATCTCTGGAGTATTGTAAAGTTCATCTGGTACAAGAAAATGAGAACGATCACCAGAACGAGAATCTTGCTCATGGGTGTAATCCCGAAGTTCCAAGGGACAGGATTAGAATCTGCCGTATTCTGGCATCTGGATAAGGTGATGCAACGAAAACTCTGGTACAACGAGGTCGAACTCTCCTGGGTAGGTGATTTCAATCCGAAGATGATGGCCATATACACTTCCGTTGGTGGTGTGCCAGCTAAAAAGCACTATACCATGCGCGTTTTATTTGACCCACAAGCACCCTATGAAAGGGCCCCAATGCTCATTAAAGAGATCAAAAAAAATGGCAAGGTTGAAGATTCTACGAGCGAAAATTAAGTGCGCTAGAACATTATTAAAAAGAAATAAATAATTTACAACTTCTTTTCTTGGAAACTATTGCAAATTATTGAAGTATGCTTATCTTTGCAGCCCATATCAAAGTGGAAAATTTTTGATTAAGGTGTTAAATAAATAAAATACAGATATGAAAAAGGGAATACATCCTGAGAGTTATCGGCTAGTAGCGTTTAAAGATATGTCAAATGAGCATACTTTTATCACCCGTTCTTCAGCTGCCTCAAGAGAAAATATCGAGATTGATGGCGTTGAATATCCGCTTATCAAGGTGGAAATTTCCAACACTTCTCACCCATTCTATACGGGTAAGATGAAACTTGTAGATACTGCTGGTCGTGTTGATAAGTTCATGACTCGTTACCAACAACATATGGACAAGCGCAAGTAAAAAATTTACTAGTCGTGTAAAAAAAACCCCTCATATTGTTCGAATATGAGGGGTTTTTAGTATATTTACTAACTACCTAACTTTCGCTTATCGTTTGCTGGATAAAAATTGGCATGCGAATTGACCTACTACTACCGCTCGAAAAAATCGGGAGAAATGTGACAATATGACATTGGGCTAGGAAAAACATGGAAGATACAAAAAACAAAGGGGCAAAAAATAGCTTTTTATTCACTCGAGAGGTGGAAGAGCATGGCGAATTTGTTCCGATCATGATTGATGGTGACGAGGAAGAGCTGAATGCAATTGAGGTTCCGGCAACTTTGCCGATTCTACCTTTGCGCAACACCGTGCTATTTCCAGGCGTTGTCATGCCAATTACAGTCGGACGACAAAAATCGCTCTTGCTGATTCGCGAAGCTTATGCTGGAAGTAAATTAATTGGCACTATTGCTCAAAAGGATGGTCAAGTCGAAGATCCACTGGTTTCTGAGCTATTTGAAGTTGGGACGATGGCTGAGATTTTAAAAATCTTAGAGATGCCTGACGGCTCAACCTCTGTTATCATTCAAGGGAAGAGACGCTTTAAGATCCAAGACATTGTCGAAATAGACCCATATCTGACTGCCAATGTAAAAGTTTTAGATGACATTCTGCCTCAAACCCATTTAAGCGAGTTTAATGCGCTGATTGAATCATTAAAAGATCTAGCCTTAAAAATCGTTAAGTCGTCGGGCAATATACCTCAAGAGGCTCAGTTTGCTGTTAAGAATATTGAGAAGGACACCTTCTTAATTAACTTTATCTGCAACAATACCGAGCTAAACGCGCCAGAAAAACAAGCTCTTTTGGAGCTAGACGATCTCAAAGAACGGAGCACCATGCTATTAACGTTCCTAGTGCGTGAAGCTCAGCTGATCGATCTAAAAAAAGACATCCAGAAGAAAGTCAAAGTAGACATGGATCAGCAGCAGCGAGAATATTTGCTGCATCAACAAATTAAAACAATACAAGAAGAGTTAGGAGGATCCCCTTCGGAACAGGAGATTGCAGAGCTTAAAAAGCGGAGTCTCGACAAGAAATGGAGTGCTAACATCAAGGCTGTTTTCGAAAAAGAACTCGCTAAGCTGATTCGCATGAATCCGGCGGCAGGAGAATATTCGGTGCAATCGGGGTATCTAGAAACTCTTTTAGATTTGCCATGGAATGTCTACTCGGATGATAATTTCGATCTTCATAATGCAGAAAAAATACTCGACGAAGATCACTACGGATTGGAAAAAGTCAAAGATCGAATCTTAGAGCATCTGGCCGTATTAAAATTAAAAGGGGATATGAAGTCTCCAATCCTTTGTCTTTATGGACCTCCAGGAGTTGGAAAGACCTCTTTAGGGAAGTCGGTAGCCTCTGCGCTTGGACGCAAATTTGTCCGAATGAGCCTTGGCGGACTTCACGACGAATCGGAGATACGGGGTCATCGTAAGACCTACATCGGTGCGATGCCTGGTCGAATCATCCTGAACTTAAAGAAAGCTGGAACCGCAAATCCTGTGTTTATGCTTGATGAGATCGATAAGGTTTCAAGCGATTTTCATGGTGATCCTGCATCAGCGTTGCTAGAAGTTTTAGATCCAGAGCAGAATAGCGAGTTTCACGACAACTATATTGATCAAGATTTCGACCTCTCCCGGGTGATGTTTATCGCAACAGCGAACTCTTTAAACACCATTCATCCGGCCTTACGCGACAGACTAGAGTTAATTGATGTCAGTGGTTATCTGATGGAAGAAAAAGTGGAGATTGCAAAACGCCATTTAATAGACCGCCAACTGGAGAATCACGGTCTTAAAAAGACCGATTTAAAATTCACCAAGGAATCACTCGTCAGACTGATTGAAGACTACACACGCGAATCGGGCGTCCGTGAGATGGACAACCAACTTGCAAAGGTTACTCGTCGGGTAGCTCGCAAAGTAGCTTTTGGAGAAACTTATGAGAAAAAAATTGGAGCTTCCGAGATTCTAGAATACTTGGGGCAGCCCAAATACAGCAAAGAGAGTTATGAAGGAAATGAATATGCCGGTGTTGTAACTGGATTAGCCTGGACTTCGGTTGGGGGTGAAATTCTATATATCGAGACTAGCTTAAGCCAAGGGAAAGGGAGATTCACCATTACTGGAAACTTAGGAGAAGTGATGAAAGAGTCTGCAACCATCGCATTAGAATATTTGAAAGCGCACAGCAAACAATTCGGGCTAGCGGCGGAAGTATTTGACAAGTGGGACGTTCATATGCATGTCCCTGATGGCGCCATTCCGAAAGACGGACCATCGGCAGGGATCACCATGACCACCGCCTTAGCATCAGCATTCACACAACGAAAAATCAAAAGCAATCTGGCCATGACAGGCGAGATTACCCTTCGAGGACGTGTCATGCCTGTAGGAGGAATTAAAGAGAAAATACTGGCAGCCAAACGCGCTGGTATTAAAGAGATTATACTTTCTAAAGAGAATAAGAAAGATATTACAGAGATTAAAGATATCTACGTCAAAGGATTGTCTTTTCACTATGTGGCCAACGTAGCAGAAGTGCTCGAAATCGCCCTATTAAAAGAGAAGATAAAAAATCCTTTAGCGATCGTATAATTTAAAAATGGCCGTAAAATACAAGATCTATTTTACGGCCATTTTTCATTCTATACAGCGCCTCTACCCCACCCTTTCCAAAAGCACGACGGCTTGGGCCGAGATCCCCTCTTCACGACCTTCAAAACCTAATCGTTCAGTGGTAGTAGCTTTTATACTAACCTGATCAAGATCGACATTTAGAATTGTCGAAATAATCAATTCCATTGCTGGGATATAACCCTTTAAGAGTGGCCGTTGAGCAACGATCACAGAGTCTAAATTGAGCAGCCGATACCCCTTCTCGATAACCAACTGATGGGTTTTAGCTAATAAAATTTTACTATCTATATTTTTATATTCGGCTGAAGTATCTGGGAAATGGGTACCCAGATCTCTTAATTTTGCTGCACCCAAGAGAGCATCGCAAATTGCATGGAGCAAAACATCACCATCGGAATGGGCTAAAAGTCCTTTTTCATGAGGAACAAGAACGCCTCCAAGCCAAAGAAGCTCACCCTCTAAGAGGCGATGTACATCATAGCCAATTCCAATTCGATTTGTCATTGAGATATTTTTTTGTGTCGAATAATCATTGAATTAAGAACGATAAAGCTCAACAAAGTAACTAAATTTTCAAGGGGAGACAAGAAAAAAAGCACATTTAATTTATTCAATTTAGATAAAATACCCAAGTCCCAAATCAGTCGAAGTCAGTCAGCATTAAGAGTATTACATAGACTGCATCTAATTCAATAATTTCCAATATATTTGTATAGGCTTTACGAATGCAAGCAAATGCAATTTATGGGCTAATAAACACAGAATAAAGTAATATTATTTATACTTATATTTGTGGTCTTAAAGCATAAGTCATTTTAAAAGACGTTAAAAATATGAAGCTTAAAATTCTTTTTTATATCGGTGCAATTTTATGGGCTACATCATCATGTAGTCTAATTAAAAAGAAAAAAGAAAACATCTCTCATACCACTGGCTGGGCCTATAACAGTCCTAAGAATGGGGGGTTTGAATATCATAAAGCCAAAGATCCAAAGGCTGGACCTGGATTGGCCTTTATTCAAGGTGGGACTTTTACCATGGGTAGAGTTGAGCAAGATGTGATGTTTGAAAACAACAATGCTCCTCGCCGGGTGACCGTTGGTTCATTTTTTATTGACGAAACTGAAGTTCGCAATGTCGACTGGAGAGAGTATATGTATTGGATTCAGCGCGTATATCCAAATGACCCCCAGATCGCTAAGTCAGTTCTTCCAGACACACTTGTTTGGCGTAGTGAGTTATCCTACAACGAACCATATCTTGAGTACTATCTTCGTCATGCAGCCTATTCAGAATACCCTGTTGTTGGAGTAAGCTGGGTGCAAGTTGATAAATATTGCAAATGGAGAACCGACAGAGCAAACGAAGCAATGTTGATAGACAAGCAAAAAATAGATGCTAACATAGGGCAAAGCGGAGACAAAGTGTTTACCTCTGACTCCTATTTAAATGGCATGTATGAAGGAGCAGAAGGTAAAAAGCCCACTAAAAATATTGGCAAAGATGGTGGAACGCGCCGCGTAAGCATGTCTGATGGATTGGTTGGCCCTCATTATCGTCTTCCTACTGAAGCAGAATGGGAATATGCAGCGCTTGGGTTAGCAGGAAATACGGAGGAAGAAGTCCTCTTAGGCCGACGAATCTATCCTTGGAGTGGAAACCAAATCAGAGATGCTAAGAAATCAAATAGAGGACAGATGTTAGCCAATAACGTTAGAGGCAGAGGTGATTACATGGGTGTTGCTGGATTTTTAAATGATGGTCATGAGATTACTGCACCGGTTCAATCATTTCAGCCAAATGACTATGGTTTATATTGCATGGCAGGCAATGTTAGCGAATGGGTACAAGATGTGTATCGTCCAAGCACCGCGACTGTTGTCAATGAATTTCAGCCACTTCGCGGTAGCGTCTATACTGGCTTCCGTAAAGGATCAGATGGGAAGATGGTTAAGAATAAATATGGAGAATTAGTTAAAGATACAATAGCCAATTATGCCAACTTTAAAGATGGAGACGCACCGTCGATCATTGTAGATGGCGACGACTGGAAAGGAGTTACGGACCCAGCAACAACGGGGCAGATGTATGGAACTGGAGCTGGCAATTTGATTGCAAGAATCTCAGACAACAACCGCGTATACAAAGGGGGAAGTTGGAAAGACCGGACTTACTGGTTAGGTCCAGGTACTCGCAGGCATTTAGATGAGCGCAAAGCAGCGAATGACATTGGATTTAGATGTGCGATGACACATCTAGGCGATTCAAACGTAAAATAATTGTTTTAACGTAAAAAAACATAAAAAACCTCATCCGCAAAATGGGGTTTTTTAATTCATATTCTGGACATGTCGATAGAAGAACTTTACAAACTATTCGAGATCAATCCTTTTGTTTCAACCGATACCAGAGACATAAAAAAAGGATGCCTGTTTTTTGCTCTGAAAGGCGATAATTTCAATGGTAACAATTTTGCCTCTCAAGCCTTAGAACAAGGAGCGTCATTTGTGGTGATTGATGAGGCTGAATACAACATCAATGATCAATGTATTTTGGTCAATAATGTTCTAACAACCTTGCAAGAGCTGGCTAGTTTTCATCGCAAGCAACTAGGAATTCAAATTTTAGCAATCACTGGCACCAATGGAAAGACGACCACCAAGGAGTTGGTCACAGCTGTCTTGTCAAAGAAATTCTCAGTTACAGCAACCAAAGGAAACCTAAACAACCACATTGGGGTCCCATTAACCCTTCTGTCAATGAACAAGTCAACTCAATTAGGGATTGTAGAAATGGGGGCAAATCACCAAGGTGAGATTGCTGCATTATGTGAAATTGCAACGCCTAATTTCGGACTAATAACAAATGTTGGGAAAGCACATCTGGAAGGCTTTGGCTCATTTGAAGGGGTTAAAAAGACAAAAGGTGAACTCTATCGTTTCATCGATCTGCATGGAGGAAATATATTTCTCAATACGACAAATAACCATCTGATTGAGATGGCACAAGGACAAAAAGCAATCGGATATCGCACCACTAAAGAAGGCACTGGTCTAGAAGCTGAGCAAATTAGTTGCTCTCCGATGTTAATCTTCAAAGTTAAATTCCCCAAAGGTTGGTTATACATTAAAACAAACTTAGTAGGAGGTTATAATCTTGAAAATGCGTTGGCAGCTGCCTGCATCGGTCAACACTTTGACGTTGACCCGCAAAATATCTGCAAAGCCCTTGAAGACTACACGCCCGCAAATAATAGATCTCAATATACGAAGACTCAGTTCAATGAAATACTTATGGATGCTTACAATGCCAATCCTACCAGTATGAACGCCGCATTAGACAGTTTTGAGTCCTATGAATCGCCTTTAAAAGCGGTGATCCTAGGAGATATGTTTGAGTTAGGAGATGTAGCTCATGAGGAGCATCAAAAAATAGCAAATAAGCTATCTTCCATGAAGCTATCCCTTATCTTGCTAGCCGGCAAAGAGTTCTCAAAATGCCAGTTTGGCAATAATATCTTAGTATTTGAAGAGAGTAGTGCATTGAAAGCCTACTTAGAAAATCTGAAACCTAAAGGCTACCTAATTTTGGTCAAAGGGTCAAGAGGGATAAAACTAGAACAAGTGGTTGACTGTTTATAATTTAGATTGATCCGGAATAAAACTAGACTCGGGATAATTTCAAAGTTTAAGCTACGAATATGACTCAATTGATTTATAGGAACGCCACTCAGAATGACTTATCCAGCATCGTTGAGATCTATAATTCAACCATTGCATCCAGGGTAGTGACAGCAGATTTAGAACGGGTTACGGTAGAGAGCAAACAAAGATGGTTTGACGAACACAGTATAGATAAGAGGCCGCTATGGATGGTTATTAATTCCTTAGAGCAAACCATCGGATGGGTGAGCTTTCAATCATTTTATGGCAGGCCAGCATATGATTCGACGGTTGAAATAAGCATATATCTAGATCCAACGCAAAGAGGGAAAGGATTTGGGAAAATAATCTTGAACTATTGCATGAATCAAGCACCAAAATACAATATCAAAACGTTGCTCGGATTTATCTTCGCACACAACGAGCCTAGTTTAAAGCTTTTCAAAAACTTCGGATTCGAAGAGTGGGCCAATCTTCCAAACATAGCAAACCTCGATGGAATAGAGAGAAGTCTGCTAATATTAGGTAAAAGAATTGGTGAATAAATAAGCGCAACCTTTTCCTTCTCAGATCAAATAGCCCTCGTCATAGATGACACAAAAGTCAATTCCGTTCAATCAAACGCCAGAATTTAACGGTACTAACCTTTTAAATCCTTAACTTTGCGACTTAAAGCAATGAATAAAAATAGTTTGTGCAAAATTTAAAATCACATATTACCAATCCTGTCTTTAAACAGATAGGGATTATTTCAGATCAAGAAGGTGTTGAGACTTATGTCGTTGGAGGATTCGTGCGTGATCTTTTGTTGGAGCGCAATAAAGTAGTTTCTGATATCGATATTGTTACCGTTGGGAGTGGCATAAATTTAGCCACGAAGGTAGCCTTAACACTACGCAAAAATCTAAAAGTGAGTGTTTTTCACAATTTCGGAACCGCGATGTTTCGTTATGATGAGATTGATTTTGAATTTGTTGGAGCTCGAAAAGAGTCGTATCGATCAGAAAGCCGCAAGCCAATCGTTGAAGATGGAACCTTAGAAGACGATCAGAAACGCAGAGACTTCACCATCAATGCCCTTGCCATAAGTTTAAATAACGACCGATATGGAGAATTAATTGATCCGTTTAATGGATTGAAAGATTTAGAAGATAAAATTTTACGAACACCTTTAGCCCCTGAGATCACATTTTCTGATGATCCACTTCGCATGATGCGTGCGATTCGCTTTGCCGCGCAACTTGATTTCGAGATCGAAGAGAATACCTTATTGGCCATTGAGAAACAATGCAAACGCATCGAGATCGTGTCAAAAGAGCGCGTATCTGATGAGCTGAATAAAATCATGTTATCTCACAAACCCTCAGTTGGATTTAAGCTTTTAGAAAAGACTGGTCTATTGCAACTTATACTTCCTGAAGTGCAGAAGCTAAAAGGGCGTGAAACAATCAATGGTATTAGTCACAAGGACAATTTTTATCATACGCTCGAGGTCCTTGATCGCATCTGCAAAAACACGGATAACCTATGGCTTCGTTGGTCGGCCTTGCTGCACGACATCGCTAAACCGGTAACCAAAAGATTTGATCCACGATTAGGCTGGACTTTTCATGCGCATAATTTTGTTGGAGAGAAAATGGTTCCTCGAATGTTCGATCGACTAAAATTACCTCTCAACGAGAAGTGTAAGTTTGTCCAAAAAATGGTTTCTCTTCATATGCGGCCAATAGTACTTTCCGAAGAGGAGGTAACAGATTCGGCTGTTCGACGACTTTTATTTGATGCCGGGGATGATATCGACGATTTAATGACACTTTGTGAAGCCGACATAACCTCTAAAAATCCAGAGAAGGTTATTAAATATATGGCTAACTTTCAATTGGTAAGGGAGAAACTAAAAGATATTGAATCTCGTGATGCCTTGCGCAATTTTCAGCCACCGGTAAGCGGAGAGCTCATCATGGAGACTTTTAATCTTAGGCCTTGCAAAGAGATTGGACTTTTAAAGTCAGCCATAAAAGAGGCCATCTTGGAAGGTGAAATACACAATGATTACGAACAAGCTTACCAATATATGTTGGTAAAAGGCGCAGAGCTAGGACTTGTAAATCAAACGACTAAAAAGATCTAATAAGTTATTTTCGACGACGAATTAGTCTTCGCCGAGGCTTTTTTATCACTTCATCTCCTGTACGAATCCAGCATTCCCGATTCTCCTTGATAAAATCGATAATAGAACGCGGTTCTTGACCAGTTAAATTAAGAAAAACATCGTTGGTATAATTCATCTTTCCATTTCTTGCAGCAGAATAGAGTAAAGACAACGTTAGAACATAAAGCAATTGTTTTTTCTCTAATAATTTCTGTCTGACAAATCGAATTGTCGATGGTTTAGCATATTTTATTTCTCGACGCAGCTCATCCGAAAAGAGCTTTGCAATCTGATAAAAATCAAGAGGTTCAGGACCTGTGATCTCATAAGCATCATGTTCATGACTTGGATTCATCAAGACAGCTACAATTGCCACAGCAACATCGCGGACATCAATATAATTTACAAGCCCATGACCGGCGGGGATATTAATTTTATCATGCAATAGAATATCCTGACGATGAAAAGTTGAAAGATTCTGCATATAGAGAGAGGGGCGCAAAATAGTCGTTGGAACAGACAACTTTTTAATGTGGTTTTCGGTACGATGGTTCGCAAAAATCCGACTTCGTTCCGCACCTACAATCGAGACAAACACAATATGCTTAACCCCCAAACTTTCAGCCCGAGCAAGGAATGGAAAAATATAACGCGATACATCTGAGACTTGGTTTGGACGAATAAGGACCAGCTTGGTAACACCCTGAAGTGCCTTGTCATAACTAGAAGGTTCATCAAACTCAAAATGACAGAAGGTGCAATTTGAAATACCTTCAATATTCTTAGCTCGTTCGATATCACGAACGGCAGCCACCACCTCAACATCAGCATAATCTCTACTTGCTAATAATTTCAGCGTACTAAGCCCAACATTTCCAGTAGCACCCGTAATTAAAATCTTCTCCATAAAAAAGAAAAACAAATCGAATTTAGAATAAGTTCGTTCATTCGGAATTAATGCGAAATAAGATCAATGACCAAACCGTATAACGCTGCGAATATCGTTAATTTATAGAGATAAAATAGAGTTTTATAAATCCATCTATTTCTTACAAACATTAAATTATTATTCGTACCCATAAAGATATCTTGCACTATACTAAAGGCATGCTCACCCGAATAGAGAAACAAAACATTTACGAATTACACTTTTTTAACCAAAATAACTAGGCAAGACGACTCGGAATAATGGCCATATCATTTACCAAAACTATAAAATTAGATGTCATAAGTGATATAAAGAGCAATAGTTTTATCTTTAGGGTCGATATAAATATAGCTTGTCAGCCATGAAAATTCTAGGAACTATCGGATTTTTAATTTTATTTGCCCTTCCCTCCATAGGTCAAATCAGACCAATGGATCACCTATTCAAGGACAAACATAACGAATACAGCCCTTATCTAACTGTCGGACTGCAGTTTACGCAGCTTTGGTATGACCCCACCTTTAATGGAGAAATTGGAACTGGAGTAATAATAAACAAGACCATCTTAATTGGATACGACTACAGTAAGTCATTTCTAAATATATTCCTCCCTTCATCCCAGCAAGATGGGCAGATCGAGATGACAAAAAATGCACTACACCTCGAATATACCTTGTGGCCAAAGCAAAAAATCCATTTGTCACTTCCTATAGAAATTGGCGTGGGGCATTTAGGAATCAAGGGAATTGCCGCAAATAATATTACCGGAAATAAAGATTTTAATTTCATTGAACCTGGGGTCTTCCTAGAAGAGAACATATGGAAATATGCAAAAATAGGAATTGGAGCAAAGTATCGTTCTGCCTTTAACGTAGATTATTGCGGACTAACATCCAGCGATATCAGTCGATTTACAGCTGTAATATATGTGAAATTTGGGAAGTTCAAATACCCAAAGCACTAAGTTATTCTTCCTCTCTTGAAGGACCAAAAATCTCTTCGATAAGATCTTTATATTTAGCTTCAATAACTTTTCGTTTTAGCTTGAGTGTCTGTGATAATTCTCCACTTTGCGGACTCCAGGTATCAGCTATCAAGCGAAACCGTTTAATCTCTTCATGCTGACCTAATGTTTTGTTAATCTCTTTAACCTCTTGAAGAAACTTTCGCTGAACTAGCGGATTGTTGATCACTTCAAGATTATTCTGAGTCTTAAGATCTTGTTCAGAGCACCACTCATTTAAAATCTCAAAATTTGGAGAAATTAAGGCGCTCGCGAATTTCTCATGATCCCCTATAACAATGACCTGATCGACTAAAATGCACTCTTTAATTTTATTCTCAATCATCTGTGGCGCAATATATTTCCCCCCAGTAAGTTTGAAAATCTCTTTCTTTCGATCTGTAATCTTAAGGTATTTACCATCTTCGAATCGACCAATATCGCCGGTATGAAACCAGCCATCTTTGTCAATCACTTCCGCAGTAAGCTCGGGCTGCAGATAATAGCCAATCATTAAATTTGGGCCTTTGGTGAGTATTTCCCCATCCTCCGCAATCTTCACATGCACACCAGGAAGAACGGGTCCATTGGTACCAATTTTCATCTCCCGAGTCACTAAGTTTCCGACAGCAACAACAGGCGAGGTCTCTGTCAATCCATAGCCCTCCATAATATATATTTTGGCGACAGATAATCCACGCGCTATTCGAGGTTGCAAAGCTGCCCCGCCACAAATAACCAATTGAAGATTTCCACCAAGTGCGGCTCTCCATTTTGAATAAATTAGCTTGTCGGCAATAGCTAACTGAAGTCGATACCAAAGAGATTGCGACTTATTGTATTCAAATTCCTTCCCTAAATCAACAGCCCAGAAAAACAATCGCCTCTTAACCCCTTTTAAAAGTTTTCCTTTCGCTAAAATACCATTGTAAATACGCTCCAACAATCGAGGAACGCAGCTAAAAATATGCGGTTTAACCTCTTTTATGGCTGGCATAATCTGAGCCAATGTCTCAACATAATAGACGCCAACACCTTTAGAAAGAAAATTATAAACAGCTATCCGCTCTAAAATATGGCACAACGGGAGGAACGACAATGCTCTATGCTCAAGACCAAGCTCATAATTCTTTGCATGACCCGTAAAATTCGAGACTAAATTTGTATGCGATAACATCACGCCTTTAGGAATTCCGGTTGTACCGGAAGTATAAATCATCGTAACCATTTCCGATTCATCGATCGATTTCTTTAGCTGAACCAGTCTTGGATTCAGCTGTTCTTCGTGACTTAATCCAAGCTGATAAAGCGACTCAATATGGAAGGCACCTTCAACTTGATTGAAGGTAATAATCTTCTCTATGCTAGATATCTCTCCCACCATGGGACTTATCTTCTGATAAAGTTTATCATCAGAAACAAAGACCAAACGCACCGCTGCATGGGAAAAGATATAGCGATACTCCTCTTCGCTTATTGTGGGGTAGACTGGGACATGAACGGCTCCGATCATCGAAAGAGCAAAATCAACGAATGTCCATTCTGGTCGATTGCCAGAAACAGTTGCTATCCGATCTCCCTTTTTGATATCCAAGGAGAGTAAACCAATGGCAAGCAAGGTTGACTGACGAGCAAGTTGCTCGGTACTAAAAGTCACCCAGTTGTTACCATATTTACCACAGAGAGCATCAGGTCGAGAGAAATCGGCCAAGCAATGTTCGAGAAGGTCAAAGGTCCGTTTGATCTGCATGCTGTCTTATTAAACGATTAACAGCACAATAATAACAAAATTAAAGAGGCTTTTGCTCCTTTTTATTTGCCAAATAGGCTAAAATCCCAACCAGACCATAAAAAACAACCAATTGATATGGAAACGATAATCCTTCGCCGCTACCGTATGAATGCAAACCAGATAGGTAGTAGTTAACACCGAGATAAGTCATCAAGATCGAGAGCAGACCGATAACTGAAGCAAGGTTAAAGGCGAACCATCCACGGAACCCAGGGATGAGTCGCATATGCGAGATGAATCCGTAATATAGCACACTAATCAATGCCCAAGTCTCTTTGGCATCCCAACCCCAATATCTACCCCATGATTCATTGGCCCAAACACCACCTAGAAAAGTCCCGATGGTGAGGAAATAGAGACCTAAAATCATGGCTGCTTCATTGATACTTGTCAGCTGAAGAATTGTTCTCTTGATACGATCGGTATTGGTTTGATTCTGGAAAGCAGCCATCAGAAGGTTCGCGAAACCGATAATCGCACTAACGCCCATAAAGCCATAACTTGCAGTAATAATAGCCACATGAATAGCCAACCAATAGGAGCGCAGCACAGGAACTAGATTTGTAATCTCAGGATTCAACCAACTCATCTGAGCCACAAATAATGTCAGCCCAGAGAGGATTGCAGAAACAGCTAATACGATTGGATTGCGTCGCGCAAAGATTAGTCCAGCAAGCATAACTGCCCAAGCGATATAAATCATTGATTCGTATCCATTGCTCCAAGGAAGGTGACCAGAGACATATCCACGAATGATTAACCCTGCTACTTGAGCTATAAATCCAATTGACAATCCAACGACGATGTAATTAACCGCTTTTTGCTTTAGAGGTTTGGTTGTAAGTAACGAATAGAAAAACAGTCCGAATAAGATAAACCCGAGCAGCGAATACCAGGCTGAAAGGTCTTTAAAGATATTTACGTGATTGTAGAAAATCTCGAGATTCTGCTTCAGTTCCCCAGGAATCAGCGCGGATCCAAATTGCTCTTGATATCCGATGATCATCGCAATGGTTTTGCTTGCTAATTCTTGATTGTTGTTTCGCATCGACATGACAAAATCAGGGAAAACCCGTGCGATCAATGTCGAGTCAGAACCGAAGCTTTTTGGGAAATGGGCAATTGGCGTGTACCACTTTAGATCTGTCTTATCGGGTGATGGGAAAAACTGGTACATGTCACCATGATAAATCTGGTAAACCACATTTAACCGATCATCAATTTTTATTACATCATTATCAAAGAGCTTACGATCACCAGGTTTTTTGCCAAAAGCGGTCTGAACTTCGCTGATTAACTTATAATTACCCTGACTATCAAAAAAGTCATTAAAAGAAGCCTTTCCTTTTGGAACGCCTAACTTCAGTCCTACTTGCTCCTCAGAGATTGCAATCATTGGTGTTTGTTGCCACTCTTGTGGGAAAGCGAGCATTCCTAGTACAACTTGTTCAGGCGATTGCCCAGCTATCTCTTCTGCACGCGACACTTTCATGACCATTTCATAGGCCAGAGTACTAAATGGTTTAATTCGTCCATCATGACCTTGAACCCACACTTTCGCAAACTCTTTAGCTAACAAAGGAGATACTGGATTTGGTTCAGCAGCATTCGCAGCTAGTGAGCCAAATAAGCTTAGTGCAATGACAAGTGTTGAAACGGATGCCGCACGCTTTAATAATCCCACGAAATAACTATTCGGATTAAAAATTGAGAGCAGAATAAACAAGAACAACAAGAAGTATCCCATATACGTAATCAAGGTTCCGGCAAGATCATCATTCACTGAAAGGATTGTTCCCCTTTCATCCATATCATAAGAAGATTGATAGAACCGAAATCCTCGATGATTCAAAATATTATTCATAAATATTTTATAATCCTTGGTTATACCCTGCTCTTTATCTGTTAATGTAACCATACTTTCATAAGAGGCCGGGCTATTAGAACCAGGATAACGCTCCAAAACGAAATCGTTTAATTTTATAGAAAATGGCAAGATTCGCTCTTCTGGACCAATCCACATCTGATAATTTATGCCACCGATGGAGCTAGAGAATTTAGCCGACTCGTTTGCATTTGAAGTCCATAGAGTGACTTTTTGTCGCTCATTATCACAGCCCACTTGAAAAACCAAGGCATTTTCCCCCGAAGGCATACCGGTCCCAGCCGCAGCTTCAGCTCGTCCTGAAGGGATGAATTTCTTTACGACAAGGGAGGTTCCGCTCACCTGATAGATCATTCTTTCGGTGCATGAAAGAGGCTTTCCTGGAGGACATACAGAGGTAAGTTGTGCTCCCATATTGGTAGCTCGAAGGGTATCATGAGCCAAAAGCACTAGACTATCGCCTCTGAAAATAAACCGAACGTCAGCATCGGCATTAAATCCGATCGTTAAACCATTTGCGTTGATCTGCTGACCAACGTGCATCAACTCGCCCTTTCGGCCTCCAGTTTGTGCATAGACAAGGTCAATAAGTGGTTCTCCTTGAGGATCTGGGATTAGGCTTTTCTGTGCATCTACAAAATAGTTTACCAGCTTAACATCAACCTCTTTAGCACCTGTCTTAACATTCCCAGAAAGATTAACTTTCGCTAAGGTAGATTGACCTGCCGACTTTGAAAAACCCTTTTGATCTCCTTGGAAATTGGTATTGAAATTAAAATTAGTTGAAGAGGAAACCATTACGTTAGTCGTCTCTCCTTCACGAATATGCATCACTCCTTCACTGCCAAAATAACGTGTAACACCGGCACCGAGGATGATTAAAATAAATGACAAATGGAAAATACCCATCGTTAGCTTCTTCTTTAAATACATCTTATGACGTAAGAAGCTAGCGATCATGTTCGCACACAGAATAGCCAAGATCAACTCGAGCCACCAAGTGTTATAGACCAATGACCTAGCGGCCTCGGTACCATAACCATTCTCGATAAAAGTGCCAATAGCTAGCGCGGTAGCAAAAAGTAGCAAAAGGAATCCAGCTGTTGCAGCAGAGAAAATAAAATTGAAGAAACTCTTCATAAAAGTAAAATTAAGATAGGCTAAAGGTAGTCAATAATTAAAATTCCACCTAATAGACCCAAACTGAATAGCATGCAAAAAACTCGAAGCTAGATCAATTTTCGTGCTTCAATCAAAAGCGTTGGTATACCAGCGGGCTCTTTCCCTCCAGCGGTAGCATAAAAAGGCTGACCGCCTCCACTGCCATTCACCGCCTTAGCCAAATCACGAACAATAGATCCAGCATTCAACCCTTTCTCCTTCAGTAGATTATCAGATATCATAACATGGACATTTGCTTTCCCATCAATTTCAGCAGCGAGCACTAAAAATAAATTTGAGACCTCCCCTTTTAACTGAAAAGCAATATCTTTTAGGATTGCGCTATTCTCCACTTTCAGCTGCTTGGCTAAGAAATTAATCCCATTTACAGACTCGATAAGTGGCAAGAGCTCCTTTTTAATTTTGCTCGCCTGCTCTTTTTCAAATGCTTCTGCTTGCTTGGTCAGCAACTGGAATTTTGAGAATAGATCTTCAACAGCACCTTTTACATCTGACGGATTGTTAAACAAGGAGGCGATATCTTTTAGTGCACTCAGATTACGCTCAACATGGGCCTCAGCCTTAGATCCAGTTATTGCTTCAATTCGTCGAACTCCAGCGGAGATCGAACCCTCGGAGAGGATAATAAACTGACCAATATTTCCCGTTGACGAGACATGTGTTCCACCACATAACTCAACCGAATCTCCAAATTTAATGACACGAACATGATCACCATATTTCTCTCCAAAGAGAGCAATGGCTCCCATTTTATTGGCTTCCGCAATTGGCACTTCACGACGCTCGTCGCGTTGATCGTTAGCGCGAATAAGCTCATTAACGCGTTGTTGAATTTGCAGTAGCTCCTCCTCAGAGACTTTCTGAAAATGACTAAAGTCAAATCGAAGCGAATCAGGGTTTACCAACGATCCTTTTTGCTCAATATGTTTTCCTAAAATCTCACGCAAGGCATGATCAAGAAGATGGGTAGCGGTATGATTGTTTTCTGTTAGCTTGCGATTCGTTGAATTAACGGTCGCATTAAATTCTTGATCAGGATTTGAAGGCATCTCTTTGGCAAGATGGACAGTGAGGTTATTCTCTTTTACCGTGTCAAAAATTTCAATTTTCTTACCGTCAGCCTCCAGAAAACCGGAATCACCTACCTGGCCCCCAGATTCCGCATAGAATGGGGTTGTATTAAACACCAGCTGGAAATACTCACCCTTTTTCCCTTTTACTTTTCGGTAACGATTAATCTTAAGCTTAGCCTCGAGAACATCATAACCAATGAAGCCATCATCTTTTGCTTGTTGAACTTCAATCCAATCACCTGTCTCTGTTTGAGTTGCGCTACGAGAGCGATTTTTTTGTGCCTCCATGGCAGATTCAAAGTCCGCTTGATTCACAGAAAGCCCTTGTTCGCGAAGGATTAGCTCGGTCAGATCTAACGGAAAGCCAAATGTATCATAGAGTTCAAAAGCCACTGTTCCACTAACCTCAAGTCCACCTTTCTTTTTCGTGTCGTCAATAATGGCATCTAGCATCTTGATACCCGTCTCAAGAGTACGAAGGAAAGAATCTTCCTCCTCACGAATAACGTTAATGACTAAGTCTTGTTGTTTAATTAGTTCAGGGAATGCCTCACCCATATTCTCTGCCAGCACTTTAACAAGCTGATGGATAAATGGCTTTCTGAATTCCAAGAAGGTATATCCGTACCTCACCGCACGACGCAAGATACGTCGAATAACATATCCTGCTTTATTATTTGAGGGTAATTGACCATCGGTAATGGCAAATGAGATCGCCCGGAGGTGATCTGCGATAACACGCATGGCAATATCAGCCTTCTCATTTGTGCCATATTTAATTCCGGCAAGCTGACCAATATGATTAATCACATTCTGAAACACATCGGTATCGTAATTCGATTGTTTATTTTGAATCACCATACATAAACGCTCAAAACCCATTCCGGTATCAACATGCTTTGCAGGCAACTCTTCTAGCTGACCACTTGCTTTACGATTAAACTGGATAAAAACGAGATTCCAGATTTCGATAACTTGAGGATGTCCTTCATTCACTAAATCGCGACCATTAACTTTCTCTTTTTCCTCTTCACTACGAATGTCCACATGGATCTCAGAGCAAGGACCACAAGGTCCAGAGTCGCCCATTTCCCAGAAGTTATCCTTTTTATTTCCCTTTAAAATTCGATCTTTAGGAAGGTATTTAAGCCACAAGTCTTGAGCTTCAGTATCCATAGGAACGCCATCTTTCTCATCGCCTTCGAAAATGGTTACATAGAGTTTATCTACCGGTATTTTATATACATCGACTAACAATTCCCAAGCCCAGTCGATAGCATCCTTTTTGAAATAATCACCAAAAGACCAGTTACCAAGCATTTCGAACATGGTATGATGGTAGGTATCATGGCCTACCTCTTCAAGGTCGTTATGTTTTCCAGAAACCCGAAGGCATTTTTGAGTGTCAGCAATTCGAGGATTTTTCGCGGGTGAGTTACCCAAGAAAATATCTTTAAACTGATTCATTCCTGCATTGGTAAACATCAATGTTGGATCGTTCTTAACGACCATTGGAGCAGATGTAACAATAGCATGCTCTTTGGAAGCAAAGAAATCAAGAAATGTCTGACGTATCTGTTTCGAATTCATAAAGATTAGAAATTAATATCGATAAAATTTAGTTTTCATTCAGGCTTAAGCCCTTAGACAAACTAATTTCGATAGATTTGCAGCGTATAAACGCTATACTTATAAACCTTGCAAAATTAGATTATTTCGCTAATTTTGATCCTAGTGAATTAAAATAATGAATAAAGATAATGGGTAAAACCAATTATAGATTTAATCCCGATACTTTAAGCTTTGATAAAATAGAACGTAACATCAAGACTTTGTTGCGTTTTATCCTTGGATATCTATCCACGAGCCTTGTTTCTGGGATCTTTTTCTTCTTTATTTTTCTTCAATTTTTTGATTCTCCTCAGACTAAAAGGCTCAAGCGCCAAAACGAACAATTACTGTCGCAGTATACCTTATTGAACAAAGATTTTGAGAAAGTCTCAAAAGTCCTGGAGGAAATTGAAGAGCGCGACGACAATATCTACCGCGTAATTTTTGAGGCTGAGCCTATACCTGCAACGGTTAGAATGGCTGGCTTTGGCGGATCCAATAGATATTCGAAACTCCAAGAGATGGATAATTCTGATTTAATTACCAATACAACTCGAAGGTTAGATATTCTATCAAAACAGGTCTTCGTTCAAGCGAAGTCATACGATGAAGTGGCAAAGATGGCCTTAAGTAAAGAAAAGATGATTGCCTCAATGCCATCTATTATGCCAGTTGCCAATAAAGATTTAAAGCAAACAGCCTCAGGTTGGGGAATGCGTGTCCATCCAATTTATAAGATTTTGAGGTTTCATTACGGAATGGATTTCACAGCGGCCACTGGCACAAAAGTCTTAGCCACTGGCATTGGCACTATAAAATCGACAGATCGAGAGACGGGATATGGCAACACCATTGTTGTTGATCATGGGTTTGGCTATGAGAGCTATTACGCGCATCTTAGCCGCATCAATGTGCAAGTAGGTCAAAAAATAAAGCGAGGAGATGTGATTGGATTTGTAGGCAGCACTGGAGCTTCCACCGCACCGCACCTTCACTATGAAGTGAGTAAGAATGGACAAAAAGTAAATCCGCAAAATTATTATTTCCAAGATCTCACCCCTCTTGAATACGAAAAAATGATTGCGATTTCGACCAATAAAGGACAAAGTTTCGACTAATAATTATACGCCGTGGCATTTAAAGAACCAAAATCAGAAAAACATTACTACTCCATTGGAGAAGTTTCGACCAAGTTTGGACTTGCACCATCAACCTTGCGCTTTTGGGAGAAAGAATTTGATACGATCAAACCTTTTAAGAATAAAAAAGGGGATCGATTCTATACGCAAGAGGATATAAACCACCTATCGCTGATTCATCACCTCGTCAAGGAGCGAGGCATGACCTTAAAAGGAGCAAGAACAAAAATCAAGGAGAACAAGTCGGAGACAGATTCAACCTTTGAGATTGTGCAGAAGCTACAACAAATAAAAACGTTTTTACTCGAAATTAAAGAGTCGCTTTAAGCAACTTTCAAGCAAAAATTATATTCGCCTAAATCATTTGCCCAATGCATATTAGAGAGATCATCTCATACCTTGAATCCATTGCTCCTTCAGTTTACCAAGAGTCATACGACAATACTGGACTTCTTGTAGGCGATCCAAACGGACATGTTTCGAGTGCACTGTTGACCCTTGATATCACGGAAGAGGTAATTGACGAAGCCATAGAGACGGGCTGTGAATTAATCATTGCGCATCATCCCATTATTTTCAAAGGGGTAAAAAAACTAACTGGCAAAACATATGTAGAGCGCTGTGTGATTAAAGCGATCAAAAATGACATCGCAATTTTTGCATCGCATACAAATCTAGACAGCGTCAACGGTGGCGTAAACACAAAAATTTGCGAGAAAATTGGACTCACGAACCTTTCTATCTTAGCACCAGTGAAGGAGCAGCTACTAAAGCTAAGCACATTTATTCCTGCAGATCATTTAGAAGTTGTACGAGAGGCCCTATTTACAGCTGGGGCTGGCGCAATTGGGAAATATGACAAAGCCAGTTTCAGTGTCGATGGAGTTGGAACATTTAGAGCAGGAGAAGATGCGAACCCCTATGTTGGTGAGATCGGTGCATTTCACGCTGAAAAAGAGGTGCGATTTGAGACCATTCTTCCTCGTTATTTAAAAGAAAAAGTTGTGAATGCACTCGTTCTGGCACACCCCTATGAGGAGGTGGCTTATGATCTAGTCCTACTCGAAAACAATCTTGCGGACGTAGGCTCAGGAATGATTGGTTGGCTCCCAGGAGCAGAGAATGAAGTCGATTTTTTAGCTCGTCTAATTCAGATTTTCGGCTGCAAAACAATACGGCACAGTGCCTTGACTGGAAAACAAATTAAAAAAGTTGCGGTATGCGGAGGTTCAGGGAGTTTTCTTATCCAGGATGCGATTCATGCAGGAGCCGACATATTTATCACCGCAGATCTTAAGTATCATGAGTTTTTCGATGCGGAAGAAAAAATCATATTAGCAGATATTGGACACTATGAAAGTGAACAATTTACCAAGGAGCTTTTTTATGAGATTCTTATAAAAAAATTTCCTAACTTTGCACTCCGTTTATCGGAAGTAAAAACAAACCCTGTATTGTACCTTTGTGAGCAATAACAAAATTGTAAATTTCAGATTATGCCAGTAAATACGATTAAATCAACAGAAGGAAAAGAGGTTTCTATTCAGGAGAAACTTAAAATGCTCTATGAACTTCAAACCGTAGCATCAGAAATCGACAAGATTAATACCTTGCGTGGAGAACTTCCATTAGAAGTTCAAGATCTTGAGGATGAGATTGTTGGATTAAAGACGCGTATTGCAAATCTTACCGAGGAGCTTAAAAGTCTAAATCTTACCATTGGAACTAAGAAGACTGAAATAAAAGATTCTAAAAGCAAAATTGACAAATACAAAGAGCAACAAGATAACGTGCGTAACAACCGTGAATTCGACTCGCTCTCGAAAGAAATTGAGTTCCAAACACTAGAAATTGAATTAGCAGAGAAGAAGATTCGTGAGTTTACAATCGACATCAAAAGCAAATCTGAACTAGCTGAGACTTCTGAAAAATTATTTGTCGAAAGAGAAGATGATCTGATCAGAAAACAGAAGGAACTTGAAGAGATTACTGCTGAAACTGCGGTTGAAGAAGAGAAATTAAAGAACAAGGTGATCAAGATCGAAGGGATGATTGAAGAGCGTTTAGTTATGGCCTTTAACCGTATTCGGAAAAATGCACGCAACGGACTATCTGTTGTAACGGTTCAGCGTGATGCGTGTGGAGGTTGTTTCAACAAGATTCCGCCACAACGTCAAATGGACATTGCCTCAAGAAAGAAAATTATTGTTTGCGAATATTGCGGACGTATTTTAGTCGATAAAGATATTGCAACCCCAATCGAAGAAACGGATCAACCGATTTAAAAAATTCTTTTTAAAAAGATAAAGACCTACTCACATCGAGCAGGTCTTTTTTTTGTCTACAAATCTCGCGCTACCAGACAGCAAGAAATTGAATATCAAACGACTATTCGTTTATAACCAGATACAATCGTATGTGGTTTAATATATTCGGATATAAGCGGTTTGCATCCGAATAAGTTTTCTTGGAGAATTAGATTTACTATTATAATATTTTTTTCACCATTAAAACTTCTACGATGAACGCTTTAAGAAACAGTGTGAGGCTAATTGGCCATTTGGGTGAAAATCCTAAATTCAAAAAATTGGACAGTGAAAAATCGGTCGCAAATTTCTCCCTGGCTACGAATGAAAATTTCAAAGATCAGGAAGGGAACAAAAAATCGGAAACTACATGGCACAAGTTAGTTGCCTGGGGACGGCAAGCTGAGTTTTCAGAGAAATACCTAAAAAAAGGGTCTGAAGTTGCTATTGAAGGTAAATTAACAAACCATTCGTATGAAGACAAAAATGGAGAAACACATTTTGTCACTGAGATTGTGATTAACGACATCCTCATTCTTGACAAGAAAGCTGCCAATTAAAAGGAGGAGAATTTATAAGGTTCAACTTAATCAATTAGAGTTGCAAGAGCGAAAAAGTCTTGCCATTCTAATTGATTAAATATCTCGAGCTAAACCTTTAATTTATAGGGCATAGTTACGATTCAGCCTGCTTCATCGAGAAGGCAATTCTTTTCCTAGGAACATCAACCTCCAAAACTTTCACCTTTACATGTTGGTGAAGTTTGACCACCTCAGCTGGATCGCTGATATATTTATTCGCCAACTCACTAATATGCACCAGTCCATCTTGCTTAACGCCCACATCGACAAAAGCACCGAATCGTGTAATATTTGTGACAATACCAGGTAAGATCATCCCTACATGCAAATCAGACATTGAAAAAATCCCATCGGCAAACTCGAACACTTTAATCCCAGTGCGAGGATCAAGTCCAGGCTTCGCAAGCTCGGTTAGAATATCGGTCAAAGTCGGCAAGCCCACTTCGTCACTGATATACCGATCTAATTCCAACTCTTTACGCAGATCTTCACGTCCAATCAAATCAGCCACTTTACATTTACGATCGGCAGCTATTTTGCTCACTAATGCATATCGTTCGGGATGGACTGCTGAATTATCAAGTGGATGTTCTCCTCCCGTAATTCGCAAAAATCCAGCACATTGCTCATAAGCCTTCGCTCCCATTCGCGGAACCTTTTTCAAGGTGGCCCGATTGGCAAATGGGCCATTCTCTTTTCTAAATTCCACAATGTTCTGAGCCAACAATGGACCTAAACCGGAGACAAAGTTGAGCAAATGGCTACTTGCCGTATTCACGTTCACGCCAACAAGGTTTACCGCTGACTCAACGACAGAATCTAGCCCTTTCTGAAGCATTTTCTGATCAACATCGTGCTGATATTGACCAACACCAATTGACTTGGCTTCGATCTTTACCAGTTCAGCCAATGGGTCCATTAATCGGCGACCAATAGAGACGGAGCCCCGAACGGTGACATCATATTGAGGAAATTCATCCCGTGCTATTTTTGAAGCCGAATAGATTGATGCCCCATCCTCGCTGACCACAAAAACTTGAATGGTACGATCGAAGGTGATCTTTTTAATAAAAGCTTCCGTTTCGCGACTTGCCGTTCCGTCACCAATGGCAATTGCATCAATTTTATAGGTACTTACCAAAGCCGAGACTTTTCGAATCGACTGACTTACCTCACTTTGTGGCTGATGTGGATAGATGGTTTCATTATGCAAAAGATTTCCTTCGGCATCAAGACAAACAAGCTTGCAGCCGCTCTTATAGCCAGGATCTAGAGCCAAAACTCGCTTTTGTCCGAGCGGTGCAGCGAGTAAGAGCTGACGTAAATTTTCTGCAAAAACACGAATAGCTTCGAGGTCTGCCTTTTCTTTCGACGAAGCAAAAAATTCAGTCTCAATGGCCGGTGCGAGCAAACGTTTATAACAATCACGAATAGCCAATTCCATTTGCGCAGTACAGGCATTCCTGCTTTTCACAAAATATCGTTCCAATAATCCAACAGCTTTGACCTCATCGGCATCAATAGAAAGTTTTAGAAAGCCCTCCTTTTCTCCTCTTCGCATCGCCAATAAACGATGTGATGGACAACGCTTCAACCCCTCTGAAGAGCTGAAATAATTACTGAACTTAATCCCCGCCTCCTCTTTGCCTTTCACAACTTTGGAGATGATGGTGGCCTCCCGGTCAAATAAATTACGAATCATTGTCCGAGCATTGGGATCTTCATTGATCCATTCCGCTATAATATCCCGAGCACCCGCGAGCGCAGAATCCACATCGACCACAACATCCGTTAGAAATTGAAATGCTTTATGCTCAAGGTCCGCTTCGAATTGCTTATAGATCAATTTCGCCAAAGGCTCCAACCCATTTTCACGAGCGACCGTGGCTCGAGTGCGTCGCTTCGGTTTATAGGGAAGATAGATATCTTCTAATTCATTTAGATCGTAGCAGTTTTGAAGTTTCGATTTCAACTCAGGCGAGAGGAGATCTTGTTCTTCAATACTTTTTAATATGGCGGTCTTACGTTTCTCAATCTCTTCGAAACGCTCTTTTGCATCTTTGATATCGCCAATAGCCACTTCATCTAAACTCCCGGTCATCTCTTTCCGGTAGCGCGAGATAAAAGGGACAGTGCCACCCTCCTCAAGTAACAAAATCGTATTAGAGATCTGCTTATTGCTTATCCCAAGTTTTTGGGCAATTAACTGTATGGTGGTCGCTGTTGTCATGCCCACAAATTTAACAAGATCAAGGATAGCTGTTAAAATTTTGGATAAAAAAGTGTATGTTTGATAGAATTAAACTTCTCCCCCTATGAACCAACGCGTTAAAAACATCATTGTTGCGCTTGCCATCGTGTTATTTGGACTTTTGGTCTACTATTTTAGCTACATCCTCACTTATATCCTAATCGCCGCTGTATTGTCCTTAATTGGACGACCGATCGTTCGTTGGTTTCAAAAAATTAAGATTCGCAGGTATCAGGTAGGTGATTCGGGAGCCGCAATCTTAACCCTTGCAACCTTGTGGCTAGGATTAATTGGATTTTTTGTACTCTTAATCCCCATGATGTTATCTGAAGTTGATCAGTTATCTAGCATCAATATACAAGAGGTTGTCAATTACCTCCATACTGCTTTTGGCGAATTCAAAGTGAATTTTCCGAAAATTGCAGGAAATATCCCTTCCAATGATTTCTTGGAAAATTATCTCGAGACGCAAGCGAAAGGGTTTTTAAACATCGATGAAGCGAGTAAAGTCTTTGGCTCGTTTGCCAGTGTGTTAGGGAATCTATTTTTAATGATCTTTTCAGTCTCCTTCATATTATATTTCTTCTTAAAAGAGGAGAAATTGTTTCGCAATTGGGTACTTGTATTTGCTCCTGTCAATACAGAGTCGCAGATTTCGAAAGTGATGGATAAGATAGGAGAACTTTTAAAACGGTATCTCATAGGAATTCTGTTTCAAATCATAGGCGTCATGGTCCTATCCATAATTGGATTCACCCTTGCAGGCGTGGGATTTGGGCATGCTGTTGTGATTGGAGTATTTGCTGGAATACTGAATGTGATCCCTTATATTGGTCCTTGGATTGCAGCCACATTTGGAATAGTTGTTGTCGTGGCAAATAATCTAAACTCCAGCTTTACGGCAGTTACCTTCCCATTGATGTGCTGGGTTGTGGTAGTGGTGATGGTGGTGCAGTTTATTGACAGCATGGTATTTCAAACTATTATCTATGCACATAGTGTCAAAGCCCATGCCTTAGAGATCTTCTTTGTGATCTTAATGGCAGGAGGAATTGCAGGGATACCGGGGATGATTCTAGCTATTCCCGTCTATACGGTTCTTCGTGTCATTGCAGGTGAATTTCTATCTGAATTTAAAATCGTTCAGCAGCTTACGCCTAAAGAGAATTCTAAGAAATAAGAATAGTGAATAACCCAATTCAATTGGGAACAAGTTACGAGATCAACGCGTTAAAAACCAACAGCAAGAACACCATTAAGGCATACGAGTTAATCAGGATAAATGCTTTATGAATTGTTTTAGCATTCTTCTCACCGAAAAGGAATCGATGAAAGAGAAGGATAAAACCGAAGTTCATCCCCACCAAAAGCAACAATAACAGCGGTTTAAAGTTAAAATCGAAGAATGGGAAGAGCATTAAAAACACGGAGGTTATGACGCCCCAGTAAAAGACCACTTGTTTGATTTGCCGCTCGTTTAGCGTTTTTGAGATTGAAGAGAACCCAGCCATCTCATACTCCTTGCCATACTTAATCATCAATAGCCAGAAGTGAGGTATTTGCCATAGAAATACAAAGATGGCAACAAACATCGCATGCGGATGAAAAATATAAAATCCAGCAGAGGTCCAGCCGATTAATGGAGGAACACCGCCAACCACGGCTCCAGGAATTATGGCGAGCCAGCTTCGGGTTTTAAGTGGTGTATAGATCAGGTTATAGAATACAATATTTGACAACCCCAAAGCCATCGGAAGCCAGCCGTTCAGGCCGAGCAATCCGGTACCTAAAACCAATAAGATAAGCGATATAATCAAGGCTGAAGTGCTAGATATTTCACCGGAAGGGATCGGGCGATTGTTGGTTCGAGGCATTAGGCCATCGCGTTTACTCTCTTGAACTTGGTTAAGGACGGTTGTTCCAGCGGCTAAAAAGAAGACCCCCCCAAAAAGATATGCTACCGCCCAACTTGGAGCGCTACCGGTCAGAAAATAACCTGTGGTAGCAGAGATGGTAACCATCAGCGAAAGTCGCAGTCTGGTCAGCCGGATTAATACATCAAGAGTTGGGATACCGTTACTTTTGCTCACTCGATTTTTTGAAATAATCTACGATTTTATCAATATCTTCAGCTTTAAGAACATCTTTATACGATTGCATCAACCCTTTGTTATAGCCTTTAACCACTTCGGCATTTGGATCAAGGATTGAACGTTTGATGTAATCCGCATCTGCCACTACCTCTTTTTCACCTTGGTCAGTTAAAACATTACGCTTAGCACCAAACAACCCTTTAAATGAAGGACCAATAACCTTGGTTCCATCAAGTGAGTGACAGGTTATACAGGCATTGGCCTTTAAAACAGCCATACCAGGATGATCATTGCTTACAACTTTAAGATCTGCTAACCAAGTCTTAAACTCAAGACTATCCACAACGACAACTTTTGCCAACATAGAAGAGTGAGCCAATCCACAATACTCGGTACAATAAATATCGTAGCTTCCTTTCGCTATAGGCTGAAACCACATATAATTTTTATATCCAGGGATCACATCTTCCTTGACCCGAAAAGCCGGGACAAAAAATCCATGATTCACATCTTCAGAGAAAAGATTGAGTTTTACATTCTTATCCAATGGCAAGACTAAATCAGGAGAGATCTTTCCGTTTCCGTAATCAAAACTCCACGACCACATTCGTCCAATCACTTTCACCTCCATCGAATTTTTAGGCACCTTACGCATCGGAGCAAAGGCCACCCAACCATAGTAAAACATAAACAATACCAAGATCAAGGGGACTACGGTCCATATAATCTCTAATGGGACATTGCCACTGAATTGCTGCGGATTTTTGTTTCTTTTTCTTGAAAAACGGATCAAGATATAGATCATTGCAACAACTATACCTATTGTAAAAATGAAGGATATCGCGAAGATAAATATAAATGCACGATCGACACCTGCTGCTAAATTGGATGCTCCAGAGAACATTGTTGTCATAGTTTTTTAAATTATTCTGAAGTAATAATCAATGAATGTGATGATGACAATGATAGCGAATAATAAAAATACGCCACCGACCATCAAACGCAAAATAAGTTTTTCACCTTTCAGGTGCATAAAATAAGTTAGTACGATTGTAGTTTTTACACTAGCTAAAAATAGGGCCATAGCCACTGTGTATGGTCCAAGGTCCAATTTAATTATCAAAATCGTAGATATTGTTAGCAAAAGCAAAACAAACAAAATTTTAAAGTTTTGCGCGTAACTCGTAACGTGATTATCGTGATGATCTTCCATTTTATTAATGCTTTAATTCTATAAGTATAGCGTTATGTCTTCAGGAATTCTATGCTGAATGCTAGGTTATTAAGTACAATAAAGGAAAAAGGAAGATCCAAATCAAATCGACCAAATGCCAGTATAGTGCACCATTCTCATGCAATAAGAAATGTTCCTTATTAATCTTTCCTGATTTTACGCGAAGCATAACGATGGTAAGTAGTATCCCTCCAACGACGACGTGAAAAAGATGCAGTCCGGTCATCAAGAAATAGAGTCCAAAGAACATAATCTCACCTTTAGGCAAATTACGCATGACATCAGATCCAGGATAAAGGTGTAGCGAAAATTTATGACCATACTCAAAGTATTTATTGATCATAAAAACTCCTGCCAGGAGCAGGGTACAGAAAATAAGACCTACAGCTAAGTTCTTTTGGCTCTTTTGAATGGCGGTTAACGACATCGCTACTGTCATACTACTTACTAGTAAAACAACGGTGTTGGTTGCACCAATGAATGCATTGAGCTCGAGAGCAGCATGGTGAAAATCTTCACCATATCTTGCACGCATAACAGCATAAACTATAAATAGTCCGCCAAATAAAAATAACTCCGTAAATAGGAATAACCACATCCCCATCTTACCGGTTTCGACATCTATATATTCACTATGTTCCGAATGTTCAGTATGTTCAGGTGTTGACATAAATCTATTATTTTTCTTTAGTATAAGGGTTATCGAAGACATAAGGCTCACGAGTAATCACCGGAATTTCATCAAAGTTTTCATGAGGTGGAGGCGATGGTATCTGCCACTCTAGCGTAACACCATGCCATGGATTGGCAGGGGCTTTTGCACCTCTACGAACATGATAAACAAGATTAACTATCATCGCAATTAAGCCAATAAACATGATAACAGCTCCAACGGAGGAGATTGTTTGACCCAATTGAAATTTAGGATCATAATCGTAATAACGGCGCGGCATACCTTGTATTCCCATGATAAACATCGGGAAATAAAGAACGTTAAAGCCGGTAAATAGGAATCCCCAAGCAATTTTGGCCCATTTAATATGATACATACGACCATAAATCTTAGGATACCAGTAATGCATGGCGGCAAAGAATCCGAATCCCATACCTCCAAAAATAATATAGTGGAAGTGAGCGACGACAAAGTCGGTGTTGTGTACCTGTATATCAGTGGCTACTGCACCAAGGGTAAGACCAGTGAATCCACCAATTGTAAATAAGAAGATGAACGAGATCGCGTATAAAAGTGGAGGTTGAAGATCCACAGATCCACCATACATGGTCGAGAGCCAGTTAAAGACTTTTATCGCGCTAGGAATAGCCACTAAGAAGGTTATAAACGAGAAGAACCAGCGTGATTCGTAGCTCATTCCTGAGGTAAACATATGATGACCCCAAACAAAGTAACCCACTAAAGCAATTGCTAAACTTGAGAATACAATGGGAAGATATCCAAATACTGGTTTCTGACTAAAGGTAGGGAAGATTTCCGTTACCACACCCATCGCAGGCAAGATCATGACATAAACGGCGGGATGCGAATAGATCCAGAATAAATGTTGATATAATACAGGGTCTCCACCAAGTTTTGGATCAAAGAAACCCACGTGCAAGGTACGTTCAGCGACAACCATTAATAGAGTAATTCCAACAACTGGAGTAGCCAGAAGTTGAATCCATGCGGTGGCATATAGCGACCAAGGGAATAGTGGCATTCTAAACCAAGTCATCCCTGGAGCACGCATACGATGAATCGTTACAATGAAGTTTAATCCAGTTAGAATAGAGGCAAATCCAAGGGTAAAGGCGGCCAAAAGTGCCAGAATTATATTCGAGTTGACCTCGGCGCTATAGGGAACATAGAAGGTCCAACCCGCATCAGGAGAGTGACCGTTTGCAAATTGGCTATACAACCCTAGGCAAGCTCCTGTAATGTAAACATAAAACGAAAATAAGTTCAGTTTCGGGAAGGCTACATCCTTTGCTCCAATCATGATCGGAAGACAGATATTCCCAAAAACTGCTGCAAGTCCTGGAATTACCACGATAAAGATCATAATAATTCCGTGCAATGTGAACAATGCATTGTAAGTCTGAGCCGTCATAATAGTTGGACCTATCGATGATTTCTCAATCTTCATCAGCAACCCTAAGACGGCCGCAGTCAAGAAAAATGTGCTTATAGCGTAAAGATACAGCAGTCCGATACGCTTATGATCGGTTGCCGTCAACCACGACCATAGTCCGGTCTTATGATTGAGGTAATTTAACGGTTCGGCAGATACTTGATTATTCATTATTTTACTTCTTTAGATGATTTTCTTCTGGATGAGATGAATAAATAGACGACAAAAAAGAACCCCACTATTAGGGAAAAAGTGCCCATTAATCGGGTAACTTGTAAAGTATAACTTCGGCCACGTGGATCATAAGCAAAGCAGTAGTCAAGGATTTTAGAACTTGTTGGACTTGCCAATCCTTTCCGAGCTTCGACTACGGCCATCTTCACATCAAATGGAAGGTAATTCGTACCATACAGATAACGAGTAATCTTGCCCGTTGGACTTAGCATGATAATGGTTGCGGGATGCGCGAAGTCAACTCCAGTTGGCTTATAACGAAATCCAGCAGCCTCTGTAATTGACTGTATATTTGGCAACTCACCAGTAAGATAATGCCAACTTGAACGATCAGCTTCTTTGATTTTCTGAACAAAGTTCTGCTTTTTCTCGCGAGATTTCTCCGGCGTGTCTTTGGTATTAAAACTTATCGTAATGATATCATAATCCTTTCCTAAAGAGAGATCCATCAAGCGGACCACTTCAGAAACACCATCTAACAGAGTGCTGCAAATACTAGGGCAATCAAAATAAACAAAGGAGAGAATCGTCGGTTTATTGATCAAGCTACCCAAGGTAACCGTATCATTCTTTTCATTAATAAATTTAAGATTTAGCGGAATCGTCTCGCCCAGTCGCTCAACAATTCCGATCTCAACGTCGCGTTGAACCGACGTTTGAGCATAGGTCGAATGACCTAAGACACCAAGCAAAATGATTAACACTAAATTTTTCATCTCTCTATAAATAAGTATTGTATTTAAAGCTGTTCCTTACTGCCAGCGCGATAGATCGCTTTGATTTGAGAAATAACATACGCAATAAATCCCCAAGCCGTTAAAACAGCCAACAAATAGGCAAAAATAAGCCAGATTGGGGCTTTTGCTAATACCCCCCACATGGCACGCGGAGCAGTCAATGCAGGACGATTTGTAGGTACACCAACAGCTAATGTTGCTTCAGCAGATGCTTCGCCATATGCAACTTCATCCGTTAATTTCACAATAAGTTGCACATTACCAATTGAATCTCCTGGAAGATCTTTCGGAAAGTTAAAAGCTACTTTTCCTGCGGCATCAGACTTGCGCGCCTCGTCAACAGGAAGATTTCCAAAATAGCGTTTTGCAAAAAGTTTTACTTCAGCTCCAGCCACTGGCTGAGAAACCTGACCCTTCAAAGAGGTTAATGAAGCTTCAACTTGTCCGCTTGCTTTGTTCCAATCTAACTTGATAGATACATTTTGAGCTGCTGCTCCTGCGATTGTGGGCAATGCAACTTCCTGCACATATTTAGGATTATAGCCTCTCATAAATGAGATCACACGCCACAGATCAGTTGAAGAGAGTGTATTCTTAAAGGATGGCATTGGGCCTCTACCTTGAATCAACTTATAGTGCATCGCACCATCTGTGTTTGCTTGCATTTTTACAGAGGCAGCATCCGGAGGTATTGGAACCAATTGAATAGCATTATTCTTTCCTGGATCACCGTGGCACGATTTACAATTAGCCACATAAATGGCTTCACCAGCCTTACGGGTAGAATCAGTAAACGCAAATGGACTCTTCAGTGCAGCATCTGCTGGCGCTACAACCCATTCTTGAGCCGAAAGTTGCAACGAAAAACGGACAATTATAAGTAGGATAAAATATCTTTTCATAGGTATTTCGCGCTTATTTTTGTGATTTATGATCTAACTCATGTTGCTCTTCAGCCATCTCCCAGATTGGAATAACAGGAAAGAACTTAACAAGAATCGTAATAATAATTAGAACTAAAAGCAAGGTTCCCACTGTTATCGCTGTTTCAATTACGGTTGGCTGATATACCATCCACGCCTGAGGAACATATTGTTTTGGCAAGAACGGATGATCTTGTGTTGGGACAACAATTAAAAATCGTTTAAACCAAGCTGCAACTAGGACTACAATGGAGATAATAAGCATTGAGAATGGTTTCCGAAAGAAGCTAAACAACAGCAAGATAATTGGAAGAACCAATCCAAGCAGTTGAACGCTCCAAAACATAACCGCATACTCGCCAACAAATAGATCATGTAGATGAATAGCTTCAGCCGTTTTCATTTTGTAAGCTGGCACAAGGTATTCGTTGATGTTAAAATACAAGTATACGATCGAAACTAAGACTAAAAGTTTACCCATCATGTCGAAATGATGATTGGTAAGGTATTTATCTAATTTATAGTTTGAGCGGACAAAATACATCACAATAACCACCGCTGCTGAACCTGCAACAAAAGCCCCCGTTAGGAAGTAAGGACCAAAAATGGTGCTATCCCATCCTGGACGAAGCGTTACAGCAAACAGCCATGATGTTACCGTATGAATGGCAAATGCTGTTGGGATTATCAAGATTAATAAAATACGAATTGCTTTCATCAAAAGACGATATTGCTCTGGTGTATGTTGCCATTTTACGGACATCACCTCATACAAATTCTGAAGCCACTTTGGAGTATGATTCATGCGACCTTTGCTAATTGCAAGATCCGGTATTAGCGGCAAGAAGTAGAGTAAAATACTAATTGTCAAGTAGGTGATGACCACGGTCACGTCCCATACAATTGGCGATTGAATACGTCCGTAAAGAAAAACATTCCCTAACCGTTCAGGGTGTCCCATGTCGATGATAATAACTAGTCCGGCAACAGCTGCAAAAGCGACTGCGATAATTTCTGCAATTCGAGCGATTGGTTTCACCCATTTAAATCCAATCAGGCCAAGGATTGAACTTATTAGCATCCCGACTAAACTTGTGGCAACAAAAAATACAAAGTTGGCAATATACATACCCCAGCTAGTGTAATCACGTAAGCCGGTAACAATTAGTCCTTTATCCCACTGAATAGAATAAGCATAAATACAACCCATCAAAGAGATCCCTAAGAAACCCATCCAAACCACAAATCCTTGTGTAATTCCAACAGGTCTTAAAATATCAGCTGCAATAGAATCGAGTTTTTTGTCCTGCAAAAAATCCGTATTTACTTCTGACGCCATAATTTTCTATTTATTTTATAGTCTATAATTTTATTTTCAATCAGCACCCGAATGCCGACTCGTTTTGCTTGATTAATTTAGATTGACTTTACTGGATCTTTATCATCCTTAAATTCAAACAATCTATTTTTTGCTGGTAGGTAATAAACACGCGGCTTAGTACCTAGTTCAGGCATCAATTGATAGCCCGCATTAACTTTTAGCAATTCACTTAGACGGAAGGTCTCTTTTGTAGTACCATTGGTTACTGAATCTTGATTTTCATCGCCAAAATAGTACACCCCATTAGGACAGGCAGACACACAATATGGAAGCTTGCCTTCACGAAGACGGTCAGAACTAAACAAACATTTTGAAATGGTTCCCTTACGCTGTGGAACGTTTAGTTCGACATTATAAGGCGTTCCTTTATCGGCTTCAGCCATCAGTGGCTCTTCCCAATGGAATAAACGTGCTGAATATGGACAAGCGGCAATACAAAAACGACAACCGATACAACGCTCATTATCGATTAGCACGATACCATCTTGACGCTTAAAGGTTGCATCAACCGGACAAACCGCAACACAAGGTGGGTTATCACAATGCTGACAAGGTTTTGGCATAAAATAGGGAGCTGTATGTTCAGACTCCTGCATAACCAATGTATTTATATGGTATTCGTGTGGGCGAAGGTGGTGGGCACCTTGACAAGCCGTAATACATTTCCGTGCATTGCGACATTTCGCCAGGTCAATAACCATCACAAAACGATGCCCTTTTAATCCTTCACGACCTTGTTTCTGAAGTTGATTTAGATCTACCTTAATATCTTTAAATCCCTCTTTAGGGACTTCGATAATGCGATTGTCAGCGGTTAAAACTCGAACGAAATTAGCACCTGGCTTCGTCTCTTCATAATTATAACCGGAGTAAATAGCAGCACCCCCTGCCGCAGCTACTGCACCGAACAAACCAAAATTCTTAAAGAAATCACGTCTAGAGTTGGTACTGCCGTGCTCTAGATTGCCGTGATCAGGACTTGCATCTTTACTGTTTTGACTCATAAATTAAATGCTATTTATCTGTTTACACTGCCTGAAACCTAATCAAAAGCAGCCAATATTTTATTTAAAATCAAAAAATAAGCTAAAATACGGAACGAATTTTAGGTCGAAAGACAATTCTACATCTTGCAAATTGCAGTTCTTAACTCGCAGATTTTCACAAGAAATATTAATATAAAAATCGACAGAGGCCTAACTAACAATACATTAATCACAAAAAGCTAGAGTCAAAAACCCCTTTAATTACGGGGTCGAAATTACAATTATATTTTAATATTAACCGCAATTCAAAGGGAATTTTCGCTTACTTTTTTTAAAACTTTTAACAGCCTGATTTTTAAAATTAAGCTCAAAACAGGGCTTATCAAAAATGCATTTACAAATTAAACCAATTCAAAAAAAAAAGGTTTTTAAATTATCTTGATCTTAACTTAAAGTTAACATTACAAGAAATCAAAAAAAACTAAGACTCGCCACATAACTTCAAGCAGGGAATAAAAAAAATACCGATTTTAAGGTATTGCAAGATCTACAGTCCAAACCGATATTTACATCGTTTCGAATTGCGTGAAGAAAATAGACCGATTATGACTCGAAAAGTTAAAATGAGTCGAAAAGTTAAAATATGTTATAAAAAATTAATTTTACGCCACCTAATTGAAATTACCCTATTACCTAAAATGTTAACGACAGATAAAATATTATTTGGAGAGATCAAGAGTCGTAATCTAAAAGTTTACGAAGCTTTATTTCGCGAATACTATCCCCAACTTGTAAAATTCTCCGAAAACTATATTTATGATAAACAAGAGTGCGAAGATATCGTGCAAAACTTGTTTATCCATTTCTGGGAAAATGCGGAACGCATCAATCTCACCGTATCGATTAAAGCGTATTTATTTGAGTCGGTAAGAAATCGGTGCATCAACCACCTGCGCGATTTAAACATCCATGACAAACACAACTTACTCTATTTAGAGACGCAACTGAATTATGAAAATTATTCAGACACTCCAGACCCTGAGATAATCTTAAAGATTAATGCCGCAATTTCGCAATTGCCGAAGCAGATGAGTGAGATATTTAGACTGAAATATCTGGAGGGGAAAAAGCTAAAAGAGATTGCGACTCTTAGCCAAGTTAGTGAAAACACCATAAAAACACAACTTCAAAGGGCGAAAGATAAAATCAGAAGGATACTTGGTAAAGATGAATTATATAGCGAACTTCGTGGGCCTGGTAAAAACATGACTATCTTGGCGACGGCCTATGCCGACACGCTCATGAATGGAACAGGCCGGAATGAGCCTATCCTTATGACGATCACCTACGGGATAGGACGTATTTTCCAAACTGTACTAGGCAATGCAGATGAGAATGGTGGACCATCGATGCAGTGCGTCGGTTTCATTACCACCTTTCAACGTGGCGCCGAATGGGCGGCCAGTGGAGCGGTGACTCAAGAGGTTCCATTCGACTTTCCAACTGCCGTTACAGTATCTTTACGCCCTAACTTTAGCGTGATGACCATCGAAGATGACCTTGCTAAGATTGCCCAGTATGATCTGACTAAAAGCACAAAATACTTTGTTAATTTGCAACACCATATGCGTAAAGAGGCCAAGACTGCTAGCGGATTTAAGAAATTTGAAAAGATGATGCTCGTGGTATTGGAAGACAAAGCTGCGACAGTGGAAGGAAAAAAATTACTCTTAGGAGAGCTTAGCTGGATGGGGTCATCTGAAAGCATTCCAGTGATTCAAAAACTTACAGAGAATTCAGAATTAAAAGCAGCGGCTGAAGCTGCACTAGAACGCATAAATACAGCTAAATAAATAAAATGAGCTTGAAAAAAACTAAAACATCCATTGTATTAATCGTTCTAACTATTGGCATCTTATCGTCCAATTTAGCAACGGCTCAGGCAAAATGGGATTACCTTCCTCCGCGTGGATATGTCGCCCATAAAGTAGAACAACCCCTAACCATCGATGGGAAGGCTGAAAAAGCATGGGATAATGCACCATGGAGCAACTATTTTAACGATATCGAGGGGAGTAAAAAACCCAAGCCACGATTCAAAACTCGGATGAAGATGCTTTGGGATGCGAAATATCTCTATGTCTATGCTGAACTAGAAGAGCCGCATGTCTGGAGTTATCAGACCAAACGCGACTGCAAAATATTTATCGAGAATGACTTCGAGATGTTTATCAAACCTTCGACAATGGCTCCTACCTATGGCGAGTTTGAGATGAACGCCAGAGGAACAGTCTGGGATCTCTATTTTCACCGCCCCTATCGATCAGGAGCAAACTATATGGAAAGTTGGGATATGCGCGACATTGTGGTTGGAGTCGATGTTCAAGGAACGATCAACAATCCTGCAGATATAGACAAAGGGTGGAGTGTTGAAGTGGCTTTCCCTTGGAGTGCTTTACGCGACTTAGGACGAAAAAGCCCATGCAATGATGGAGATATCTGGCGAGTTAACTTCTCTCGAGTGGAATGGGAACAGGCAGTATCTGCGGATGGGAAATATATTCACAAGGTAGGGCCACATCAAGAGAGTTTAAAAGAAGACAATTGGACATGGTCGCCTCAACGTGTGGTTCAGATGCACGAACCTGAATACTGGGGTTACTTTCAGCTTTCAACAAAGACAAGCGGTTCGGTCGCATTTAAGCGACCACAAGAGGAGACCATTTTGCAAACCCTCATTTACCTCCTTCGTGCCAAACGGGAAAATATGGAAGCTAAAACCATCCAAGCGCTTATCGGCGATGATAAAATTCAAGTTAAGGGTTTTAACTTTAAAGCAGAAATGCAAGAGTCACTCTTTGGCTTCTATATCATTATCACAAATGTGGATAATGGAGAACGCTATGCCATCGATGAGCTAGAAGTGATCAAAAAACTATAATCAAAACTCTATCAAACCAATAGCAAAACAAATGTAAATCATGAAAACAGCAGCAATTATTCTTATTACCCTTCTTTCCCTCAACCTTACTGGGGCTAATAAACCGAAAGCGCCTAAACGTGCGTATTCAAGTCATAAATTTTATTTCGCGGCTTGGGGTGCTGCAGGCGGTGGTTCTGATGAGACACAGCTTGCACGTATGAAAGTTCTAGCAGCTGCTGGAATTACAGATCTTCTTCCTGGAGGAGATCCCAAACGGTTAGCTCAACTTATAAAATTAGCAGATCAGTGCGGAATACGTATTCATGCTTGGCATTGGATGATGAATGTCGGAGGGTCTAAAGAATGTAGGGAACATCCCGACTGGTATTCAGTCAATCGTTTAGGACAAAGCTGTCGTGATTTTCATCCTTATGTCGACTACTATAATTTCTTAAGTCCATTCTCCCCTGGAGCACGTGAATACATCAAAAATGGAGTTCGCGAAATAGCGAAAGTCAAAGGGTTAGCTTCGGTTCATTTCGATTACATCCGCTATGTCGATGTTCTTCTTGGTGCTGAACTACAAACTCACTACAAACATAATGGAGGTCCACTGGTGCAGGATCGTCTGATGGCCGAATACGACTTCGACTACCACCCATTAGCACGAAAAGCCTTTAAAGAACAGTTCGGAACTGATCCAATGGAATTGCCTGACAAAGAAGAAAATGCAGCTTGGAAACAATTTCGGATGAACGCCATAACTTCACTCGTTGAAGAGTGTGTTCAGATTTGTCATGAAGAAGGTACACGAGCCTCAGCTGCAGTATTTCCATTCCCACAATTAGCGAGAGAATATGTGAAACAAGACTGGGCCCATTGGAGTCTCGACACTTTCTTTCCTATGGTTTATAAGCAAGATCACCAAGGAAACCTAAACTGGGTGGGCTTTGCAACACAAGAAGGTGTTCGCGAGATGAAAAAGGGACAAGACCTTTTCACTGGTCTTTCGGTAGATAATTATGGCGATAACATGGACGATTTCGCAGAGGCCATCAAGCAAGCACACGATCATGGAGCAAGAGGCGTTGCATTCTTTCACGGAAATGCACTCAAAGAGAAACATCTTGCTGTAATTAAGAGATTCAATGACCTATACAACAAATAGTTGATATAAAAGAATACAATTGCTTAAGCCAAAACCTAGATCGGAAAACAGTAATATGAATACGAAAACAAACAGAAGAGATTTCTTACGCCAATCGGCTGTCTTAACGGCAACCACCGTTATTTTACCGACCCTGATCCCTTCGACGGCATTAGGAATGGGTGGAAAGTTAGCCCCAAGTGATCGGATTGTTATGGGTGCCATTGGCACGGGTGGTCAGGGGACCAATGACCTGCGAGATTTTCTAGGACATAGTAAAGAGATACAGTTTGTAGCTGTTTGCGATGTCGATAGCACCCATTCAGCAAAAGCTAAAGGGATTATTGACCTTGCAAATAACAATACCGATTGTCGCACCTATGGCGACTATCGTGAGTTTCTCGAGAAAGAAAAAATTGATGCCGTATCGATTGCCCTACCCGATCATTGGCATGGACTGATCTATACTGCAGCAGCAAATAAGAAATTAGATATTTATGGCGAAAAACCGCTTGCACGGACGATTCACGATAGTCAAGCCATTGTAAGTGCCGTAAAACGAAACAATATTGTTTGGCAGACTGGCAGCTGGCAGCGTTCTGAAGAGCGTTTCCGACGTGCAGCTGAACTTGCTATTAATGGCCGAGTAGGAAAAGTAACCCGCGTAGAGGTTGGACTACCCGATGGGATCAAAGGGATCGGAACACCTCCTGTAATCGATGTTCCTGCTGGACTCGACTGGGAAACCTGGTTAGGACCTGCGCCTAAATCACCTTATCGAGGTGTTTGTCATAGCGACTGGCGTTGGATGCTTGACTATTCAGGTGGACAACTTACCGACTGGGCCGGTCATCATATCGACATTGCACAATGGGGCCTTGGCATGGAACGATCAGGACCAGTAGAGATTGTTGGAAAGGGAACTTATCCATTAGATGGTCTTTACAATGTCCCATTTGCATTTGATTTCAACTGCAAATATGCCAATGGCGTAGAGATGCGAGTTGCCAATGCATCAGCATTACCTCATCGGATGGGTGTAGTGTGGTATGGTGATAAAGGATGGATTTTCGTTGATCGAAACAGAGCTGTTTCTGCTTCTGATCCAAAGATTCTTGAAGAGGTAATCGGAGAGAATGAAATCCATCTGTATAAGAGTGACAACCATATTGGCAACTTCCTCGAATGTATCCGATCACGTGCAGAGACAGTTGCGCCAGCAGAGATTGCGCACAGATCAATATCTGTTGGTCTCTTAGGCGAAATTGCCATGACAACTGAGCAAACGATTAAATGGGATCCAAAAAATGAGGTAATCATTGACAATCCTGCTGCAAGTCGATTGCTTTCACGACCATATCGTAAACCATGGGTCGAACTAACACGATAAATCAAAATTAAAATAAATAAATTATCTAATCTACTTATAAATTCTGCAATCATGCACGGAAAAAACCCGATTAAAGGAACATCTAGTCTTGATCTAAAAAAAGCCAACCTAAAGCCATTATTGTTTTTAGGAATGCTTTTATTGATCTCCTCGTTGAGTGTACTAGCTCAAAAATCAGCACCGAAATGGTGGTCTAAAGCCACAGAAACGGCGCTTCAACAAGCAGGCACAAATAAAGCGCAGTTGGTTATTGCATTAGAAAAAGTTCCCACAGCGCAGCGTGAAGGACTTGAATTCCTAATTGACAACATGCCGGATATTGATCTTAAGAAACTGTCTGCAAATTTCTTGCTAGAACATCTAGCGATGGCTTACAAAGTAAAACAAGAGGCACCTTGGGCTAGTCAGATTTCAAATGAAATCTTTCTAAATGAAATACTTCCATACGCTAGTGTGAGTGAGCCTCGTGACAACTACACCAAAAAGTTATATGCGATTGCAATGCCATTAATCAAAGATTCCAAGACGATTAGTGAGGCAGGAAAAGCTATCAACCAGCAAATCTTCAAACTTCTAAAGGTTAAGTACTCACGCAAAAGACGTGCGCCAGATCAAGGACCATTTGAAACCATGCAGACTGGAGTAGCCACTTGTACTGGATTATCTGTGCTTCTGGTTGACGCTTGTCGTTCGGTCGGCATCCCTGCGCGTATTGCCGGTACTCCACTCTGGAACAACAATAGCGGGAATCATACCTGGGTAGAGATTTGGGATGGCAAATGGTATTTTACAGGCGCCGCAGAACAAAGTCCTGAAGGTTTCAATAGAGGTTGGTTTGTATCAAATGCGTCACAAGCCATTAAAGACGATCGTAATAAAGCCATCTATGCCACAAGCTTTAAAAAGACCGGACTTACCTTCCCACTCTCATGGGCTCAAGATGTTGATTATGTGAATGCCATAAACGTCTCAGATCGTTATACAGAAAAAGCTAAACCGGTGGAACTGCCAGGATTAAAATTACTCCTCGATGTATTTAATCGTCCCGTTGGTGAGCGCGTTGCCTCCAAAGTTACCATCACCGATGCAGCCGACAGCTCCATTAAATTTGAGGGAATTAGCAAAGGAGATACCGCAGATATCAACGATCATTTATTTATTCAACTACCTAAACAACGCACGTATATTGTTGACGTTGTGCAAAAAGATCAAAAACAGAGCCAGTATTATTCTACAAGTGCAGCATCAGAAGATAAGCTTTCAATTTTCCTAAGTGGAATTCCTGCAATCCCAGCTCCAAAAGGACCCTTTTACGTCTCACCAATTGTTAACCAGACCTTACAATCTGCGGATGAAGTAAAATTAAAGGATGCTCTTACAGCTTTTTTCAAAGCAAACACACAAGATCAAAAGAATTGGAAATTTGATAGTAAGCTTGAAAAATTGCTTAGTGAGAATGAGCCCGCAGTGCGTCAAGCAGCCTGGGATGCCTACAAAGCAGCTCCAATCCACGCATCAGCAAAGCTAGATTTCGACTCCAACAAGGTCAGTTCCGGAAAACATGTAAGTCCATATATGGTTAAAAGAGTTGGCAAAAGACCGGCTAATGGCTGGGCCTTATTTATCGCCATGCATGGTGGCGGAGGTACCACACAGGAGTTCAATGATAGCCAGTGGCGTCATATGCAAATCTATTACCGCGACCATCCCGAGGTTGGAGGTTATATTTATGTTGCTCTTCGTGCACCAGATAATTCATGGAACGGTTTTTATACCGGCTATGCTTATCCATTAATTCAAAACTTACTTCGTCAATTCATGCTTTTTGGCGATATCGATCCTAATAAAAAGTTTATCATGGGCTACTCACATGGTGGGTATGGAGCCTATGCTATCGGACCTAAGATGCCAGACTATTTTGCCGCTATTCACGCCAGTGCAGCTGCTCTAGCAGACGGTGCAAACCCTATCACCTTAAGAAATACAGCTTTCTCAACCATGGTAGGTGCAAAAGATGATATGTATGGAAGAAGTAAACACGTAGCTGACTTAGTGAAAGAAGTGGCAAAATTGAGAGGCGACAGAACAGACATCTACCCTATTGCCATTCAGATTATTGCAGAACATCCCCACTCTGGCTTACCCGATAGAGATAAAATCTCGCAGATGTATGCCAATGTGCGTAACCCTGTCCCTAAAGAGCTTACTTGGCGTCTAACAGATCATGTGATTCACGACTTCTTTTGGCTTCATACTGACAATCCAGAATCAGGTAAAGATTTTAATGTTACGCTAATTGACAATAAGTTAACAGGTACAACAGACATCTCATCAGGATCGATTTTATTAGATACTCGATTAGTAGATTTCAAAAAAGCGGTTGTCCTTAACATCAATGGTAAAAGCAGCAAGCATAAAATCAAGCCAAGCCTGCGCACCCTATGCGAAACCTTAGAACGCCGGGGCGATCCGGAATTAGCTTTCACAGCTGAACTTCCTTTAAAACTAAAATAAACCCACGATAACAGAACGAAACGATGAGAAACTTTAGACCCATTACTCTAGTAGGACTACTGCTAATAACCTTAACGCTAGGAGCGCAAACAAAACTGCCTCCAGGACATTCCGACCGCAGTGCAACATTAGATGTATTGCCAGGATTTATTAATCCGCCAAAAGGATTCGGAGACGTTCCATTCTATTGGTGGCAGGGCGACACCATCACTAAAGAGCGCTTAGCTTGGCAATTAGACCAACTTTCGAATAAAGGGATCTCAAGCCTTCAAATCAATTATAGTCATCAAGACTCTGGGGGTATCTCTTATGGTTCATCAAACCCAAGTAAACCGGCGTTGTTTAGCGAGGCTTGGTGGAAACTGTTTAACTGGTTTGCTGCAGAAGCTCAGAAAAAAGGGATGACTGTAAGTCTTAGTGATTATACACTGGGTATTGGTCAGGGTTATGCAATGGATGAAGGGATCGCAAAGAATCCGGAACTAAATGGATCGCAACTAAAAAAGCAGATTCAGAAATTAAGTGGGAAAGGTAGTCTTAAACTACCTGATCACTTGCTTAATTTAAGTGCATTTAAATTAAATGCCGAGGACTCCTTGATCTTAGAATCTCGGAAAAATTTACTTCCAGAGGTTTCTAATGGTTCAATCGCCTACAATTTCGGCAAAGAAAAATGGAAAATTGTAGCGGTATATTCCGAGCAGTTAATCCCTTCTTATGACCCTATGCATCCGCAAAGTGGACAACTATACAACCATTTTTTCTTCGATAAATTCGATGCAGCCTTGAAAAAAAGTGGTTCTGGTGGTCTTAACTTCTTCTTCTCCGATGAATTAAATTTCAGAGTAGGGGGAAACCTTTGGAATAAATACTTCGCCGATGAATTTAAGAAGCGTAAAGGGTACGATGTTGTTCCTTACCTCGACGCATTGTATGTAAATATTGGATCTATTACGCCAAAAATCAAACTTGACTATAACGATGTGATCGTTGGGCTTAGTGAGGATAACTTCTTTAAACCTGTTTACCAATGGCACGAAGATCGCGGTCTTATTTTTGGATGCGATCATGGTGGACGTGGAAAAGACCTAGCTGAATTTGGAGATTATTTCCGTACACAACGTTGGAACCAAGGACCTGGATCGGATCAGCCCGGATTATCCAAAGACATCGTTAAAGCGAAGGTCGCTTCATCAATTGCACATTTATACGACCGACCAAGAGTGTGGCTAGAAGGATTCTATGGCAGCGGATGGGGTACAACTTCATCGGATGTTACCGAGGCTATATTTGGGAACTTCGTTGCTGGATATAACCTACTATCGTTTCACGGTCTTTACTATTCGACCCAAGGTGGATGGTGGGAATGGGCACCTCCTTGCAACCACTTCCGCATGCCATACTGGAAACAGATCGATCCACTGATGAATTGCGTTCAGCGTCTAGCTTACCTGCTCTCTCAAGGAAGGCACAATTGCGACGTAGCTATTGTCTATCCAACAGAACCTGTCATAGCTCAGATGGATGGTAAAAAATCTGTTGACATTGCCTTTGAAGCTGGCGAGAGAATGTATGATAAAGGAATTGATTTTGATTTTATAGACTTTGAGTCAATTGCCCGCGCAACGGTTAACTCAAAAGAGCTTCAAGTCTCAGGCGAGAAATATAAAGTATTGGTGGTTCCTTCGATGAAAGCCATTCGTTTTGCCTCTTTGAAGAAACTCGATGAATTTAAAAAAGGTGGTGGACTAATTGTCAATCTTGGAAATGTTCCTGAAGCCACTGAAAAAAATGGAGCAGCAGATGCTGAGGTAGCAAAACTTGTTGCCAATGTTTTCTCTGCAGCACCAAACTACATTCAATGTGACGATCCAAAATTGGTTTCTGCCGCTATTGAAGGGAAATATGAACCTAACTTTAAATTGCTTACTCCTGCCAAAGACCGTCCCTATGTGATGCGTCGCGTCATTGGCAAACGCGAGGTTTATGCAGTATACAACGTGGAGAAAGGGGCTAAGTGTTTCTTTAAAGCAAAAGGGAATGCACAGCTTTGGAATCCTTGGAATGGAGAGACCTCTTCATTGGGTAAATTAGCGGTTCAAACTGCAGAAGGAACAGAGATTACAATGCCTCTAACCAATAAAGAGATTCAGCTAGTTATTTTTGATTCAAATCCTACGGCCGCGAAGAATTCCATCTCTCCAGAGGAGATATTGAGCTCTACAGATATAGGAAACACCTGGAATTTCGAACTTAAGCCATCACTTGACAACCAGTGGGGAGACTTTCAGCTTCCAGCTAAAAAAGAGATGCTAGGAGCTCAAGTGCGTCAACTAAATTTCACAGAGAAAACAAATTATAGTGGTGGGAACATCGCAATTGATACGCTTTGGGAAGAAAAAACAATTGCATTTGGACAACAATTCCTTAAGCTTCCGGTATTGGCTCAAGCCCCTACTGAAGCAGAACTGTTAAAAATTGCTGCTGCTGGTGCGACAGAAAATCCAACCTTATCGAACCAAATCCACAAATGGGAAACGTATGGCTTCTCTTGGAAACAAGGTGTTGAAGGTGATCCAGGACACCAAGGATACCATGGGTTAAAAGGGAAAATGTACGATAATTTTATCCGCATGGGCGCCCTGAAAATGGTTAAAATGTCACGGAAAAGACTCCCTGAGGAAAATGGCCATTTCTACCTGCTATACACAAATATTTTAGCACCTGAAGATGGAAATTACGATCTTCTATCTGGTGAACAGAAACCAGTAAAATTAATTCTTAATCAGTCATCGATAGACCCTACTAGTCATTCGGTTGCGCTAAAAAAAGGGTCAAATTCACTCGTAATACTTTATGATAAAGAATGTGAGACTTACCTACTTTGTCGTAAACCTGGCGTTCCTCGACCAGAAAAAGTACAAGTAGCGATGGGGTGGTTTAACGACCTTGGAGTGTTACCTTTCGACTGCTCTGTAAATCCTAAAGCGCATGGGTTATTTGCCTTTGAATCGGCACCTGCACTTCGCTCATTTAGCTTTGCAGCTTATGGTAGAGTAGCGGCATGGGTTGACGGCATATATGTGCCACTTGCTCCAGGAAAAGCTGAAGCAGATGGTTTGATAAACTATTCAGCAACCTTAAACACGTTAAAACAAACAACCTCTCGAGTAGTTATCAAAGTTGTCTATCAACCAGGTTATGCTGGAGCAGCTGCCCTTCCAAACTTTATTGAACAAAAATGTGGTAAAGGAATTATTGGACTCGGCGACTGGTCTAAAATAGAAGGTTTAAAAGCCTACTCAGGTGGAGCATACTACCGCAAGACAATTACGGTAGCCGCAGAAGCGTTGAAAAATAAGATAGAATTAGACCTTGGTGATCTAGTCTCATCGGCTGAACTATTTATCAACGGCAAGAGTGCTGGTATTAAAGTATCACCACCTTGGAAGTTCGACATTTCCAATTTTGCAAAAACTGGAGAGAACAAAATCGAGGTGCTTTTATACAATACAGTTGCAAACAATTATACCACAGTACCTACGATGTACCGAGGACTGATCACCTCTGGACTTCTAGGACCTGTTCGTCTTAATATCTTAAAGAAATAATGGATTACTTTTAGTGCTGCAGTCTTTAAAAACTGCAGCACTAAACTATCAACAACAGCTAAATTAAGCATGAAAAAAAGTCGATTAACGGATTTTAAAATAGCCTTTGGAATTGTACTCTCGGCCTTGTTTGCGCAGTCAGTGATTGCACAAAACAAGCAACCAGTTGATTATGTCGACAACTTTATTGGCGTACGATCGGTTAAAGGGAACTGCGTAATTGGTCCGCAACTTCCATTTGCTTCGATCTGTCCAAGTCCTCAAACACCCAATGGTCTCGACGATGGTTACAACCCGAAAGAGCCAATCCGTGGGTTTGCTCAGCTCGTACAAAGCGGCACTGGATGGGGCACCAATGGACAAGTATTTTTCTCGCCTCAGATTGGTTTAGCCATTGATGAACTTGGTCATGACTCCCCAAAATCACAAGAATCGGCTAAGCCTTATGAATACCAGGTCCATCTCGATCGCTATAACATTGGCGTTAACCTATCACCGTCAAATCATTCAGTAATCTACAAGCTGAACTTTCCAAAATCAGATAGCGCCAATATCACCCTCGACCTGACTCATAATCTGCCGATGGATATTGCAACCTATATCCATGGGAATGTTTATGAAGGGAGCGTGTCGATTGAAACCGCATCTAAAACAGAAATTTCTGGATTTGGCATTTATGAAGGTGGCTTCGGACAAGGGCCGTATACCGTTTATTTTGCGGCAGAGTTAAGCAAGAAACCTCAATCTTATGGAACATGGATCAACGGAAAGATCACTCCAAAATCAACTGCACAAGCGCTACTTAAAAAGAACGACCGGGTGGGTGCTTACCTTCAATTTAATACAAAATCGAACGAAGAGATTTACCTAAAAGTAAGTATATCTTATAAAAGTATCGAACAAGCAAAGGTTTGGCTTAAAGCTGAAATTCCAGGATGGGACTATGCATCGATTCAGAAAGCAGCTCGAAACACGTGGAATACAGCCCTCAAAAAAATTGAAATCGAAGGTGGTTCAGAGAAAGACAAACGGCTATTTTATACCGCCTTATACCATGCTCATCTGATGCCCCGAAACCGCACAAACGACTCCAAAGTATTCGGCAAAGATGTGCCGGTGTGGGATGATCATTTTGCCGTTTGGGATACCTGGAGAACGTTATATCCCCTGCATGTATTTTTAAACCCAGCAATGGTCAGTGGCACCATCAATTCATTTATTGCACGACTGAAAACCAATGGTAAAGTAAAAGATGCTTTCGTGAATGGGAATGAGATGACTATGGAACAAGGAGGAAATAATGTTGACAACATCATTGCGGATGCTTATGTGAAAAATATCAAAGGCGTAAATTGGGAAGAAGCCTACAAAATTTTAAAGTTTAATGCAGACAACGAGCGACTTGGCAGCTTTGCTTGGAAAAAGCAAGATAGTTTGATTAATAAATACAAGCAAAATGGGTGGATACCTGCGGGTACGATGTCAACATCGATGTCGCTGGAGTATTCCTATAACGACTTTTGTATCGCCCAAGTTGCACAAGGTTTGGGTAAAACCGAAGACTTTAAAAAATACAACCAAAGAAGTAAACAATGGGTTAATCTTTGGGATAATTCGGCTGAGAGTGATGGCTTTACCGGATTTTTATCAGCTAAAAATTTAGATGGAACCTTTGCTAAGGTCGACGTCAAAAAGTTTGCGGGCTCTTGGAATAAATATTACTACGAAGGGTCGGGATGGGTCTATTCGTGGTTCACTCCACATCAATTTGATCAGCTAGTATTGCTAAATGGCGGGAAAGAAAAATTCGTCAAAAAACTAAACTATGGCTATGAGAACCGACTGCTAAACTACGACAATGAGCCCTCATTCTTAACTGCACAGGCCTTTCATTATGGTGGTCGATCTGATCTGACTAGCTATTGGACACGTGAGGTGATGAAAGAGAAATTTCCTGAAGAGGGAACCTTCGACAATGACGATAGTGGAGCTATGAGCTCCTGGTATATCTTTTCGGCTATGGGATTTTTCCCAAATGCAGGGCAGGATTTCTATTACCTCAACGGACCAATGTTTACAAAGGTTACGATACATCTTGCAAACGGGCGCAAACTTATTCTGAATGCTCCAAAGGCTAGTTCCGAAAATATCTATGTCAAAACTGTGAAGTTAAATGGGAAGATTCACACAGGCTTCTCTTTCACACATGATCAGATTAAAGATGGAGCCACGCTAGATTTTGACATGCAAAACAAACCGAATTTATAATAAAGTATAATCAATTATGTCAGTTCAACACAACCGTCGCAAATTTCTGAAACAAGCAACATCACTAGTTGCTAGTGGGATTATCTTACCCCAACTGATCCCTTCAACGGCATTGGGAATGGGTGGAAGACTTGCACCAAGCGATCGAATTGTCATGGGCTGTATCGGCACGGGCGATCAAGGGAACAGCAACTTAGAAGATTTTCTAATCCACACAAAACAAGTGCAATTTGTGGCCGTTTGCGATGTTGACTCAAACCATAGCAGAGATGCGAAGAACCTAATTGATAAAGCGCAAAAATCAACAGATTGTAGAACCCATGAAGACTATCGGGAGTTCCTGGAAACAGAAAAGCTTGATGCCGTGTCGATCGCTTTACCAGACCACTGGCATGGATTAATCTATACCGCTGCAGCAAATAAAAAGTTAGACGTCTACGGAGAAAAGCCTCTTGCTCGGAGTATTTATGATAGCAAAGCCATCGTCCACGCTGTTCAAAAAAACAATATTGTTTGGCAAACAGGTAGCTGGCAACGGTCGACTCCAAACTTCAGACGAGCTGCGGAGTTGGTTATCAATGGTCGAATTGGAAAGATCATTTCAATCGATGCTGGTCTTCCTGATGGCAATAGAGGGGTAGGAACTCCTCCAGTTCAACCTGTTCCAACTGGACTTAACTGGGAGATGTGGCTTGGCCCAGCGCCAAAATCACCGTATCGTGGCACCTGCCATCAAAGTTGGAGATGGATACTCGACTATTCCGGCGGTCAACTAACCGATTGGGCTGGTCATCATATCGACATTGCGCAATGGGGAATTGGCATGGAAAGATCGGGACCCGTAGAGATCTCCGGAAAAGGAATTTACCCTCGAGAGGGATTATACAATACACCTGTTGAATATGATTTCAACTGTCGCTATGAAAACGGCATCATGATGCGGGTGGCCAATCATTCACGACTTAAACACATGAAGGGTGTTGTGTGGTATGGCGAAAAAGGGTGGATACATGTCGACAGAGGTGTTCTTGAAGCATCAGATCCAAAGATTTTGCAAGAGATGATTGGTGAGAATGAGATTCATCTATACAAAAGCGATGATCATATTGGAAACTTCTTAGAGTGTATCAAGTCACGAAAAGAGACTGCGGCCCCAGTAGAGATTGCCCATCGTTCCATCTCCATTGGATTGCTCGGAGAGATTGCCATGACCACAGAGCAACCGGTCATCTGGGATCCTAAAAAGGAGGAGATCATCGGAAATCCTATTGCCACACGCTTATTAACCAGACCATACCGTAAACCTTGGGAATTACCATCCCTATAAAATCTTAAAAAATGGAAAAGCCTAACCTATCCTATTTAATCAATTCAACCTTAATCATTTTACTTCTGATTTTGATAGCTCCATCTTCGTATGGACAAACGACCAATCAAAAAGAGCTATCTTGGGATGAGCTAGCAGCTCAATACGAATGTCCGAAATGGTTCAGTGAAGGAAAATTTGGTATCTGGTGTCATTGGGGTCCTCAGTCGATGCCGCAGAGTGGAGGTGGCTGGTATGCTCGCCACATGTATATGGAAGATGTCAAAGGGGAAACATTTGGTAAGAATGCCTATTCATATCACCTTAAAACCTATGGTCACCCCTCTGAATTTGGGTATAAAGATGTCATCAACCAATGGAAAGCAGAGAAATTCAATGCCGATTCGCTGCTTTATTTCTTCAAAGCCAACGGGGCAAAATTCTTTGTAACGACAGCAAATCATCACGATCATTTCGACCTATTTAAGTCGACTTATCATCCATGGAACTCCGTGAATATGGGACCTAAGAAAGATATCGTAGGCGAATTTGAGAAGGCGACTAGAAAGCTAAAACTCCCCTTTGGTGTTACCTCACACGACAACAGATTTTGGACCTGGTGGCTTACGGCCTTTGGTGCCGATAAGTTCGGACCCAAAAAAGGGATCCCTTATGATGGCTACCTTACCAAAGCAGATGGAAAAGGCAAATGGTGGGAAGGCTATGATCCAGCAGACCTTTACGGACCTCCTCCATCCAAACGAACACCTGAGCTAGAGACCAAGATGAAGGAGAATTATTTGAAGCGTCATCTTGAGCTTATCGACAAATACAAGCCTGATTATTTTTATTATGATGCCTCTGATTTTAATTATGGCGACTATGGAAAACAGTTAACGACTCATCTATACAACAATAGCCTTAAGAAAAATGGGAAGATAGAAGCCATTCAAACCATTAAGCGTAAAATGCAAGGAACTGTTTACGATGTTGAGCAAGGAACGTGTAACACGATTCAAGATAAACCTTGGCAGTCGGAGATCTCATTTGGTGACTGGTTTTATATCGAAGATTCACACCGTCAGCATGATGCGCGTTCGATTACTCAGATGCTTGCCGACGTAGTGAGTAAAAATGGGACTTTATTGCTAAATGTCGAGCTGCGCTCAGACGGATCAATACCGAAAACGCAACGTGAAGTAGTAGCCTATGTTGGTGACTGGCTAAAAATTAATGGAGAAGCTATTTATGGGACTAAGCCATGGCATATTTTCAGAGCCGGATCCGGAGTTCAAAAAGAGGTAAAAAAAGGGGAACCTATCGCCAATGCAGGTGCAGAAGCAGCAGCGAAAGCAGCTGAAGGCGAGCATTACAATGCACGCACGATTGATAGTAAACCATTTGCCAGTGACGAAGTTCGCTTTACTACAAAAGATAAGCTATTGTATGTTATTGTATTGGATCCAAAACCGGGAAGCTTAAAAGTTGTTCCTCTTGGAAGCAGCGCTCCAGTAAATCCAATCTCTATAAAATCGGTTCAGATCTTAGGGCTGTCAGCGGCTGTCAAATTTGAACAAAGTGCCAGTGAGCTAACAGTTGAAATTCCTGAGGAGATCAATGATATCCCAAATGAATTTATTCAGAAGCTACCTTTAGTTCTTAAAATCAGTCAATAAGATTTTATGAAGGTACTCTCAACACTTTTCCTTTTATCGCTAGCGCTTTTTGCGTCAGGCATTCGTGTGCAGAACTTAAGATGCGAATACCTGATCAATCCGCAAGGCATCGATGCGCTACAACCGCGATTGAGTTGGGTCATTGAGTCCGATCAACGAGGAGTGAAGCAAACTGCCTACCAGCTTCTCGTCTCAGCGTCTCTAGATAATTTATCAAAAGATCAAGGAGAGCTTTGGGATAGTGGAAAAAAGAATACAGATCAAAATACACAACTAACTTATGCAGGCGGACCGCTAAAATCAGGCATGGCCTATTTTTGGAAGGTACGCATCTGGGACTCGGAAGGTAAGATAAGCTCTTGGAGTAAGCCTGCTCAATGGAGTATGGGAATTATTGACCCAGCACAATGGCATGCGAAATGGATTGGCGTTCATCAGAATGATTCATCAGAATTTGCTAAACCACGTTATATCCGAAAAGAGTTTACGGCCAACAAAACCATTCGTCGGGCAACGATCTATGCGACAGCGCTTGGCCTTTACGAGTTGCACCTAAACGGACAACGGGTAGGGAACCAACTTTTAACTCCCGAATGGACAAACTATACCAAACGGGTACAGGTACAAACTTACGACATCACAAAGCAAGTCCAGAACGGAACAAATGCCTTGGGAGTTATTCTTGGTAACGGATGGTACAGTGGTGGCTGGCAAAAATGGAAAGGTAAGCTTGAAGCTATTTATGGCAAAGAACCCCTACTTTTCGCACAACTTGACGTCGAATACACCAATGGCGAGCATCAGATCATCGGTACTGACGGCACTTGGGAAGGGACAGCGAATGGACCGCTTCAGTTTGCGGGTATCTACGAAGGGGTAACCTATGATGCCAGAAAAGAGTCGAGTGGATGGGATAAACCTGGATTTAAATCTTCACAATGGAACCCCGTTTCACTACCTCAACCTGGGATCGACTTTAAAGTTGGAAAGCTAGTCGGACAACGTGGTGATCCGATTCGAATAACACAAGAAATCAAACCCGTATCTATTAGTGAACCCAAGCCAGGTATTTATGTTTTTGCCTTTGATCAGAATATCGTCGGTTGGTGTCGCTTTAAATTTCGCGGCCACGCCGGAGACACCCTGACATTTCAGCATGGAGAGATGCGAGAAACTAATGGCAGGGTATTTTTGGGTAACCTAACAGTCGTCAAAAAACATAGAATTCAACTAGATAAATATGTCCTTAAAAGTGATAAAGAGGAGACTTTTGAGCCCAACTTTACCTATCATGGGTTTCAATATGTTGAAGTAAAAGGATTAAAAGAGAAACCGACTTTAGATTGCCTTACGGGACAAATATTTCATAGCGACTGTCCTGAAGTAGGCAAATTCACCTGCTCTGAACCCTTATTAAACAAGTTAGCTGAAAACATCCAATGGTCGCAAAGAGGCAACTACATGGGCATTCCTACTGATTGTCCTCAACGGAACGAACGGTGCGGATACACTGGCGATGCTCAGTTTTTTATGCGTGCAGCAGTCTACAACATGGATGTTGCGGCATTTTTTAGTCGGTGGCTAGTTGATGTATGTGAGGAAGCTCAGATGCCAGATGGTCATTTTGCCGATCATGCTCCAACATTTGGTCCTGGTGATGGTCCAAACATTGGGTGGTCGGATGCGGGGATAATCTGTCCATACGAGATCTACCAAACCTATGGTGACACCACCATTATTCGGGAACATTATGCCGCGATGAAACGAAATCTAGATTGGATCTCAGCACAAAGCACCAATTTTATTTATACCGGCAAGGTTGGAAATGGCGATTGGCTAAGTAATGATGGCGGTGCAAGTAAAGAAGTTATCGGAACAGCCTATGCAGCATTCGATTATAAACTTATGGCCGAGATGGCTAATGCTATCGGAGAGACTAAAGATGCTCTTGCCTTTAGTAACCAGTTCAAGAATATCAAGAGTGCCTTTATAAGAACTTATCTGGATAATGACGGACGGATACTAAACTGCAGTCAGAGTGGCTATGCGCTAGCCTTTACCATGGGATTAGTCCCTGAACCCTTAACGGAAAAGATGAGTCAATATTTTGTCGATGAGGTAAAACGCTTTGATTGGCATCCGCGCACTGGATTTATCGGCACCCCTCGCCTACTCCCTGGACTTCATATTGCGGGAAAAGATGAGGATGCTTACAAGACTTTGTTGACCAAAAGTGCCCCTTCGTGGCTTTACCCAGTATCCGTGGGTGCCACTACCATTTGGGAACGCTGGGATGCGTGGGACGGGGTAAATCCTCAAGGTGGCATGAATTCGCTGAATCATTACTCTTTTGGAGCGGTAGGCGAATATCTGTATCGCATAATCGGAGGAATTAGTCAAGAAAATCCAGGCTACAAAAGCATCCGCATTGAGCCTATCATAAAAGATGGACTTACCCATGCGACCACATCCTATCGTTCCATTCAGGGAGAGATAGCCACAGCGTGGAAGGCCGAGGGAAAAAATCTAACTATTGACGTGATAATTCCTGCAAATACCGATGCGTCGGTTTATATACCGACAAAAAATCCCAATTTGGTGACTGAATCTGGGAATAGCATGACTAATGCAAAAGGAGTCATCTTTATGAAATTCGAAAATAATAAAGCAATATATCGCATTGGATCAGGAAGATATCATTTCCAATCAACCATTCAATGACCATAAACCCATTAAAATTATTAATCTATAAACTATCTGATCATTTAAATTAAATTTTTATTCAACATGAGAAAATTAGTACTTATGAGTTGCAAGGCTGTTCTTTTAGCTTTGATCGCTATCCCTGTTATGGCTAAGCAGCCAAGCAAAGTTGGCAACGTACCCGCTGAAGCTATTGCTCCACCGGCAGAACCGATGAGTGTTTGGTTTATTCAACCAGCTAAATCATTTCATCAATCTACCGTATTAGGTAATGGCCGTCTTGGAGCTATGGATATGGGCGGGATCGATAAAGAACGGATCGCGCTTAATGAGTCATCAGTTTGGACCGGTGGAGCTTATGACGGAAACAATTACAATGCCTATAAATGTCTTCCCGAAGTGCGCAAAAATCTCTTCGCCGGCAATGTAGAAGCGGCACAATTAGAGATGGCTAAAAATTTTAGTTACCCTGAAGGTGTAAGTGGATGGTCGACACGTGATCAATTTGGGACTTATCAAACCTTAGGTGATCTAACTTTATTATTTAATGGAGCCGTGTTAACTCCAGCAGCTGGGACTAAACAGATCGAGCCTGACTACTCAGGTTACCGACGCGATCTGAACCTTATGCGCGGAGTTTCTCATACCGAATACACCCAAAATGGCATAAGCTACACGCGTGACTTAGTTGTCTCAAAACCAGATGAAGTTATCGCATTGAATCTTAAGGCAAACAAACCTGGATCACTTTCATTTACAGCCTCTCTATCTCGAAAAGAGGCAGCGACTACTCGGACAGAAAATGGTCTTCAGATTATAGAAGGTCAGCTAGCATTTGTAAAACCTGCTGGAGTTACTGCGGGTGAAGGAGTCCGTTATCAAGCTGTTTTAGGAATCTCTATCAAAGGAGGTAAAGCCACTGTTACCGAAGCTGGTTATACCGTTGTCGGAGCCGATGAAGCAACTTTAATTGTTAGTGCAGGAACAGATCTTTATCATAAAGATTACATCGCTTTAGCTCATCAACGAGTAAGCAGCGCATTGGTTAAACCCTTTCAAACGATATTAAACGATGTTGCTGCTGACCATGGTTCATTTATGAATCGTTGTCATATCACCCTTCCACAGGGTGCAAACTCGAAGCTTCCAACGCCTGATCGCGTTCGTCTAGCACAGACCATCTCTGATCCTGCTTTAGCAGCCTTATACTTCCAATTTGGTCGCCATTTAATGGTCTCAGGATCACGACCTGATTCTCAACTTCCAACGAACCTTCAAGGTATTTGGGCCGAAGAGTATGACACCCCGTGGCGTGGCGATTTCCATAGTAACATTAACTTGCAGATGAATTACTGGCCAGCTGAAGTGGCGAACTTATCAGACTGCCATCTTCCATTGATGCGTTTCATGGAAGGTGTTGCAGTAGAAGGGGCAAAAACAGCAAAAGCCTATTACAATGCACCAGGATGGATGGCCAATCACACACAAAACCCTTGGTTCGACACATCACCTAGTAACTTAGGCGCTTGCGTAGGTCCAACCTGTGGAGCCTGGTTAGCACAACATATCTCAACTCATTATGCATTCACTCAAGACAAAGAGTTTTTGAAAAAATACTATCCTCTTATGCGAGGAGCGAGCGAATTTTGCCAAGCCGTATTGGTTGAAGATCCAAAAACTAAATTATTAGTTACGGCACCATCTAACTCACCAGAAAACGGTTATCGTTATACCGATAGTGAAGGCAAAAGTCAAATAACATCATTCTGCATTGGCTCTACGTTTGACTTACAGATCATTCGTGGATTGTTTGCAGCCACAGCTGATGCAGCTCGATCACTTGGCATCGATGAAAATTTCGCCAAAGGGTTAGATGATTCAAGAGTTCGATTAAAACCTACTCAAGTGAATAAAGAGGGCCGTATTATGGAGTGGCAAGAAGATTTTGAAGAGACCGATCCTCACCATCGTCACTCGTCACATCTTTGGGGACTTTATCCAGGAACCGAGATCAATCCTCAGGTACCTGTTTTGTTTAAAGGTGCAAGACTAGCTCTTGAGCGTCGTGGTGATGCCTCAACAGGTTGGTCGATGGCATGGAAAGCGAATTTCTGGGCTCGTATGCAAGATGGCGATCATGCTAATAAATTAGTAGAAATGCTAATTGGAAGAGGTGCAGGAAATTTATTTTGCTTACACGCTCCATTCCAGATCGATGGTAATTTTGGAGGTTGCTCGGCCATTGCAGAGATGTTGATTCAGAGTCATGAGAAGACTGCTGATGGACAACCAATCATCCGTTTTCTTCCTTCCTTACCAACAGCTTGGGGCAGCGGTTCAGTGAAAGGACTAAAAGCAAGAGGAAACTTCATCGTAAGTCTTGAATGGAAAGATGGCAAAGTGATCAATTACAAGGTTACCTCTGAAACACCACGTAAAGTGACCATTATCGTTAATGGCGAAACGAAAAATATTCAAGCAAAAAAAGCATAAGTACATCGTAGTGGATTTCGCTCACCTAGGCGAAATCCACTGCAAATGCCTAACCTAAATAACCTTCATCGCAAATATTAATCTGAAATTTTCTAAAAACTAACACAATGAAAAGAATTCTAACCTTATCAGCGATTCTACTAGTGAGCTTTATAACTGCTTATGGAGCATCGTCTGATACACCTAGACCGGAATATCCAAGACCTCAATTCGAACGAGCTGAGTGGATCAATCTGAATGGTACCTGGAGCTACACCTTCGACTTTAGCAAATCTGGAGCAGAGAAAAACTTCCAAAATTCAGACGGTTTTAATGATAAGATAACCGTACCATTTTGCCCTGAAAGCAAGTTGTCAGGTGTAAAATACACCGATTTTATTGAGGCAATGTGGTACCAACGGAAACTTGATATCCCAGCAGCTTGGAGTGGCAAAAGAGTAATTCTTCACTTTGGCGCAGTCGATTACCAAAGCACACTCTACATCGATGGAAAGCTTGTCGGAATGCATTATGGAGGTACTTCTTCATTTGAATATGATATCACCAAATACATCGTATCTGGACAACAGCAGAACTTGGTTTTAGGTATTGTTGACAATTTGCGATCGAATGAGCAACCTGGGGGCAAACAATGTTCTAACTTGAAATCTGCAGGATGCAGCTATACTCGGACAACAGGAATTTGGCAAACGGTATGGTTAGAAGCCGTAGCGAAAAATGGTCTTAAAAACTGCTTTGTCCTTCCTGACCTTGACAACTCAAAGTTCTCCTTTCAACCTAATTTCTATGGTTTGGAGCGCGGAATGAAACTAAAAATCAAAGTTCTTGATGGGACAAAGATTGTTGGACAGCAAGAAATGGCTGCCGCACAAAATATCCCATGTAATATTTCAATTAAAAATCCAAAGACTTGGTCTCCAGAGTCTCCGTTTTTGTACGATGTTGTCTATCAAGTTCTAGACAAACAAAATGTTGTGATCGATGAAGTAAAAGGGTATGCGGGCATGCGTAAGATCCATATCGAAGGGAATAAACTTTACTTAAACAACCAACCGATCTTCTTAAGATTCGTCCTTGATCAAGGCTTCTACCCGGATGGAATTTGGACAGCTCCTACCGATGAAGCGTTAAAACACGATATTCAGATGTCGATGGAGGCAGGATTTAATGGTGCTCGTCTGCACCAAAAAGTCTTTGAGGAACGTTTTCACTACTGGGCCGACAAGCTAGGTTACCTAACTTGGGGAGAATCATCTAGCTGGGGTATTAACAACTCTAGCATTGAGTCAGCTCGAAACTTCTTAAGCGAATGGAATGAGATTGTTCTACGTGACAGAAACTTCCCATCTATCATTGGGTGGACTCCATTTAATGAAACGGGTGGAAGTGTTCAGCATAACCGCATGCTTTCGGACGTTGTGAATGCGACCAAGATGATTGATCCAACCAGGCCAGTCAATGATGCAAGTGGATATTTCCATGTCATGACCGATTTATATACGGCTCATAACTACGAACAAAATCCAGAGTCGTTAAAAACCCAATTAACTCCAACACAAAAGACACCGGTATTTAATAACAACCAGAAACAAGCTCCCTATGAAGGTCAGCCATATTTCCTAGACGAGTATGGAGGGATTAAATGGGTAGCCGGACAAGCGTTTGCTGAAAACACGTGGGGATATGGCCAAGGTCCGAAAACATTAGACGAGCTATACGACAGACTAGAAAAACTTACCGATGTAATCTTGGATACAGAGTATATGTCAGGTTATTGCTACACACAACTTACCGATGTGGAGCAAGAACAAAATGGCGTATACAACTACGACCGGACTAAAAAATTCGACATGACTAGAATACATAAAATATTCAGCAAACAACCTGCTTCATTTTCTAATCATTCAAAGTAAATACAAAACATAATACCAACTTTTTCTAGACCTTGGATCTAAGCGAAATCTTATCCAAGGTCTAGATTAATCTAACCTAAGACATGAAAATCCTTTCCCTACTAGCTATCTTCTGCCTATTTTGCCACTCTGGTTATAGTCAAATGAAGTCAACTGAAACTATTCCGTTGCCTGAACACCGATTAGTCCTTCGCGATCCCAAGGCAATCCAGCCTCTACGATTAATTGATTCTTTCCTGGCTTAACCGGTGTGACTAAGATAAGCTGATCATCGCCATCCACGGCACTTTGAATCTCTAGAACCTCGTCTTTAAATTTAACCTCTACACTGGTGTAACTGCCATCATCAGATCGCAAACCTGGACGAACCTCCTCTGGGCGAGGAAGAGATTTTGAACCCTTATACATCTCTCTGAGAAATCCAGTCTCCCATAAACCTGGACGAGCCACACAGAGATTGATCGAGAAACCCTCTGGTAAGAGCACATGTGAGGTAAAGCTATGATTATACCAAGTGTTCCATCCCTTACATAAACGCTTTTGCAAATCGCGGTACTCTGGTGTTCTAATTGCACGAGAAACCGGTTGTGAAAATCCTACGCTGAAAAAAACAACGATAAATGCAAACAAGAATCCTAACTTTTTCATCTTTAAGGTTTCTAAGTATGACATTAAATGCATCGGTTATTTAACCGTAATAACTTCCCTTAATCGAATATCTTTAGACGAAGATCCAATTAGCAATCTGAAATCTCCAGGCTCTACAACCCTTTTTAAGTTCGTATTTAGCAAGGATAACATCTTCGGAGTGATGGTAAACGAAAGTGATTTTTCTTCTCCAATCTTTAGATGCACCCGCCGAAAATCCTTTAAAGCAATGATCGGTTGAGATACGGATGCCAGAACATCTCGAATATACAACTGCACAACCTCATCGCCATCATATTTTCCCGTGTTCTTAATTTTGAAGGTAGCCCGAAGTGATTCATTGGCCTTGATCGTGGTCTTATCTAAAACTAAATTCGAATACTCAAAAGAGGTATAGCTCAATCCATATCCAAACGGGAATAAAGGCTGACCAGTAAGATTATTATAATCATCACCCCTTCCAGTAGGCTTGTGATTGTAGACTAACGGCAACTGAGCCTCACTGATTGGATATGTTATCGGGGTACGACCGGATGGAGAAGTGATGCCCATTAAAACTTTAGCCACAGCATTTCCACCCTCTTCACCTGGATACCAAACCGATACAATACCATCTACCTGATCCATCCAATTAGACATGGTAATCGCGCTACCACCAACTAACAGAACAACAACCGGTTTACCAGTCTTGGCCACTTCCTTGATTAGCTCCTCTTGATTGCCAGGCAATGAAAGCATGGCCCGATCTGAAAATTCACCCTCGTTGATACCCGCAACCACAATAGCCATATCAGACTGGCGCGCCAGCTCAACAGCTTTAGCAATATTTTCCTTTAAATCAGACTCTTTATTAAATGCATCCCAGACTAATCGAAGCCTTGCATTACCTGCGGTCTCGTGATATTCAAGACGAATATCGATCTCTTTATCTTTCACAAAAGAATAACTCACCGTGTGCGTTCCGAAAGACTTTTTCGTCCAATTATCAATCACCAGTTGGTTATCAAAATAAAGTCGATATCCATCGTTCCCCCTTAATCCAATGTTAACACTTCCCGTAAACGGAGCTTTAAATTTTCCGTTCCAACGAATAGAAAACCAGTCGTAGGGAATCTTTGGATTTGGAGAGAATAAGGTCCAACCAAAAGCAATTGTTGCATCTGTGCGTGCGAGAACCGGCTGACCCTCAAAATATGGATTGCTAAAATACTCACCCTTCAAACCTTTTGACTGCATTCCATCAGTAAGGTTATAGAAACATTCAGCAGGGACCACGCTATACGAATCAATCTTACGTTCGCTGCCCTTTTCGTATGTAATTTTCACAGAGCCCCCGGCAATTTTCTTGAGTCCATCTAGGATCGATATGTTATTCACCCCTGGACCACTATATCCACCAAGTCGGGCCTCAACGGCATCGGCTCCTAGTAATGCAATTGATTTTATATGATCGTTAATTGGCAAAACATTTTTTTCATTTTTCAATAACACTTGCGATTCTTCTGCTGCTTTAAGAGCCAAAGCACGATAAGAAGGGTGATTATTCCAAATGGTTGCTTGAGCAGGATCGACATAAGGGTTTTCAAATAGTCCAAGTTCAAATTTAGCTCGTAAAACTCGTCGAACAGCATTGTCGATGGCCTTTTGTGAGATTCGACCCTCTTCAAAAGGTTTCCAAAATAATGGATAGTGATCAAACGAACCTTGAAAGAATACATCTAATCCACCCTCAACAGCATTCTTTGCCGCTTCAGCATAATCGGCAGAAGTAAAATGAAGCACATTCGCCCCACCCGTGGCTCCAGCATCAGAGATGACAAAACCTTTGAAGCCCCATTCACCTTTGAGTTTTTTGTTAAGTAACCAATTATTAGAGGTACAAGGAGCGCCATTTAAGGAGTTATAAGAGGTCATGACCGATCGTGAACCAGCATTTAAAAATGCCGCTTTAAATGGGGCTAAAACTCCCTCTTCAAGTGCCATCTCACTGGAATGAATCGGATAGCTATCGCGACCTCCATCACCAACATTCGCAACAAAATGTTTCGGTGTGGTGATCACCCCATTCTTTTCAAACTGACGCATATAGGCCACACCAATGGCTGAACTTAGATAGGGATCTTCACCATAGGTCTCTTCTGTACGACCCCATCTGACGTCAGTAGCTAGATTAATTACCGGTGATAAAATATCTCGTAATCCACGTGTCTTAACCTCTTTGGCAACCGCTTCTCCAATTTGGGTCATCAATAAAGTATCGAAAGTTGCGGCTAAGGCAATCGATTGCGGGAAGGCTGTCGCACCTTCGCGAACTAATCCATGCAATGCCTCATCAACAGGAATCATCGGAATACCAAGACGTGTCTCCTTAACCAAAAACTCTTGAATATGGTTGATCAACTTTGCAGTCTCAGCAGCATTCGTTCCAGCATCATAACTTAGCATCTGACCAGCAGCGCTTTCCGACTGTGCATGAGCAGCTACCTGAAAACCAAATATGCCATCCTTATAGCGCTCTTTACCATCCGATAAATCGCCTGGTATTAAAAACATCTGCCAGAATTTCTCTTTTAAAGTCATTCGAGAAAGCAAATCTTCTACCCGCTTTTCGATTGGAAGCTTTGAATTTTTATAGGGTAATACTGCTTGTGCAAAAGTTGATTTAGCGCAAAGCAGGAAACAGAAAATAGTGAATAGCGCAACGACTCGAATAATTAATCTCATGATAAATTAAGCTTTCAGGAAAGTAAAGTATGTAAATTATTTACCAGCTATCAGTCCGAAATGGACTAGCTGGAAGGTGTTCTTGGTTGTATAGATTGCAATCTGGATAATCGGCCCAAGCATAACGAACCGCCACTGGAAGACTAACTTTATCGGATGAGAGCTCTACTTTATTCTTTACAAGAATCCCAGATGCCGGATGAAAAATCTGATCTGCTCCAGCTATTTCAAACCCTTTTAGGTCTCCATTGGCGGCAACTAATCCTGTTCCAACATGAGAAAAAGTCAGCACTGACTTGCTATTTTTCACTTTCATAGACTTCAATAGTGGACCTTGGCTAACGATGTTTTTGTGATAAGCTACATCTAATGCTTGCAAGGCTAAGCGATATCCAACATCTTGTTTATTTGAAGGATGTATATCAGTCTTATGGCCCACATCGATGGTAACGGCCATACCTGTTTTCTTATCGGCAAGATAGGTCTTCAACATCGCCTCCCGCATAAGTGGCCAGAAACCACTCGACTGGAAGTTTGGCAATTGAACAAAGAGAAAAGGGAAGTTCCCTTGGTTCCATGCAGCTCTCCAATCTTGAATCAGGGTTGGAAGGTATGTACGATAATCTGTGGCACTTTGTTGTGAACGACTATTGGCCTCACCTTGATACCAAATCACCCCTTTAATACCAAGATGCGTCAAGGGATATGTCATGTAATTAAACAAAGCTCCGGGAGAAGAAGGAACTTTTCTCGATGGTCTTGGCGGCTCAGGGATTTCAATGTTTGGAGTTCCCTTCGCAATGGCTTCTTTCGCCTCTTTAAGTGATTTAGCGTAACCAATCAGTCCATTCGCATCATCCTTAGGAGCGTTAGTGAGGTAGGTCTCAATTTCTTTTCGACCAAAAGGCAAGTTACCAAGTGCTTTTTGGCTGATCCAACCTTCAATGCGGGTCGCGCTCCAGCCAATATCAATTAGGCCTATCGGCACATTTAATTGTTTTTCTAATTCACGTCCAAAGAAATAGCCAACACCCGAAAACATAACAACCGTTGTTGGATCGCAGACGCTCCACTCTCCTTTAACATTTGTTCTTGTACTATCAGCATTTGCCTGATGATCGACGGTAAACAAACGAAGGTTTGGATGATTCGCATTTTCAATCTCTTTTTTCGCATTGTTAGATCTTTTAACAGGAAGTTCCATGTTCGATTGACCAGCGCAAACCCAGATATCACCAATCAGGACATTTGTTATACTAAGCTGATTTTCGCCATTGACTTGGAGCGTATAGGGGCCACCTGCAGGCATCGGCTTTAATTTTATTTCCCACATTCCAGTACCATCGGCTGATGTTTCACTGCTGTTTGAACCGAGAGCAACATGAACCTTCTCATTCGGATTAGCATAACCCCAAATTGAGATCTTCATCCCTCGTTGTAAGACCATGTTATTCGTAAAAAAGTTCGGAAGTGAGACCTTTGCTGACGCATCAATACAGAGTGCGCCAAGCAGAAATAGAATTACTATTCTAGATAAACAAGACATAAAATATAGGTTAGGTAAGGATAAATTCTTAGGCAAGCACTACCTCACATTCGAAGTGTCAAGATCTAATAGTTCTACTTTTCGAAAATCTATTGGATGGCTCTCTGACTGCAAGGAGATCGTCCCTTTGCTAAGCAAAATATTGCCATTGGCAGGAAGTAGTTTAGCATAATATTTCTCAGTCGGATCAAGCTGAGGCTTGGTATATTTTAATACCGTTTTGCCTTCCATGGTATGACGGATTAACGAATCGCCTTGAACTTCGACTTCAGCCGTTACCCATTGGTCGCCATGATAGGTTTTAGAAATTGAATTGGTGCAATGGGTCGTCCATAATGAACCAGTTAAAACTATGTTTGTTCCGGGGGTACAAACGTTAAGGGTCGACCGCTCATCTTTCCCATTTCCACCCAAAAGTTGAGCCTCAATTGAAACCGGAAAATCTTGGTCTAGCTCCATGCTTTCAGCACTCTGGCCATGAATCATAATGCCACTATTGCGATAAGCCCAGCCTGGACCGCCAGCAATCTGATCACCAACAAACCGATATTCAACTCTGATCTTATAATGAGAATAAGCTTTTTTATAAAAAATATGTCCATAATGACCATCAAATTTACCATCATAGTGATCATATCGAACTTTCAATAAACCATCTTCAACACGAAAAGTGTTTTTGTAATTTTCGTTTAAGGGGAAACCAGTAATCTTAATATTCCAATCACTAAGATCTTTCCCATTAAACAATTGAATCCAATTTTCCTTCTTTGTATTAGACTGACTACAAGAGACTAATACCAAAAGAAGAGCTCCAAGACAAAGGGTAGTTAGGCTTAAATTTTTCATCGTAAGGTTTTGAAGGTTACATTAAAAGCTAGGCGAAGAACCATTCTCAATGAATAGAATAAAAGCTACTCATATTGATAGAAATACCAAGCTTTGCTAGTCTTCAAATGTAAAAGAATACCCCGAACTATCAAAAGAATTCAGGGTCAAAAAACGAGAATTATGGTAAATTAACGTTCTCGACTAAAACGAAAGAAACAGAACGACCTACGATGATAAAATCCGAATTGAATCATATAATTTCCGATTCATCTCTTTGTCTTGTTTGATGGCTTTGTTGAATGGGACTAATGAAATCTCATCATTCTCAATTCCAACCATCACACTTTGTTGATCATCGAGTAATGTTTCAACAGCAGCAAGGCCTAATCGGCTTGCCAAAATACGATCAGAAGCCGTTGGAGCTCCTCCACGCTGAATATGGCCAAGAACAGTTACCCGCACATCATACTGGGGATAGTCCTTCTCCACTTGCCGAGCAATACTAAAAGCACCACCTGCCTTTTCACCTTCCGCAACCAATACAATTGATGAATTTTTATTGCGACGGTAACCTGATTTAATTAGACTCTCCAGAGTTGTGAGATCGGTATCGGTCTCTGGAATAAGAACGGCCTCTGCACCAGATGCAATTCCACCATTTAGAGCAAGAAATCCTGCATCACGACCCATCACCTCAATAAAGAATAGACGCTCGTGCGCCGTTGCAGTATCTCGAATTTTATCTACTGCTTCTATAATCGTGTTTAAGGCAGTATCATAACCGACCGTGTAATCGGTGCCAAAAAGATCATTGTCTATCGTGCCTGGGATACCGACTATTGGAATGCCAAATTCCTTGGCAAAAATACTAGCCCCTGTAAAAGTACCATCCCCTCCAATAACAATCAATGCGTCTATCTGTGCATTTTTAAGATTCTCATAGGCTTTTTGTCGACCTTCGTAGGTGCGAAACTCAACGCTTCGAGCAGTCTTTAACATCGTGCCTCCTAACTGAATGATATTACTCACATCACCAGATTCTAAGACTTTTAAATTATTATCTATTAAGCCTTTGTATCCATGAAGAATACCAACAACTTCCCGACCATAAAAAATGGCCGTCCGAGTAACGGCTCTAACAGCTGCATTCATTCCTGGAGCATCGCCTCCAGAAGTTAAGACACCAATCCTTTTTATCGGACTGTCGTCGTAATCATGTGGCATAGGGATACTATTTTTTGTATTCATAAGTTCTATTTTAATAATCACAAATTTAGCAGAGAAACATGAAGTATTGGTACCTTATCATTAAATTAACTTCAAATTTCAGCAACCTAACCCCTCAACATGATGGGCCACGTCTTCTAAAAGCTTCTTTGGGGTAGAGGTTGCGCCACAAACCCCAACAGATTGAACACCCTTAAACCAAGCGAGGTCAACCTCATCAAAACCCCCTATGAACTTGCTATTCGAATTAGCTTCTTGACACATCTCAAATAGCAATTTCCCATTAGAACTTTTTTTCCCACTTACAAAGAGTATGAGTTCATGCTTGACTGCAAAATCACGTATGCCAGGAATCCGATTGGACACTTGCCTACAAATAGTATCGTTAACCTCCACCATTGTTCCGGCAGCTCGCTTCTTAATCTCCTTCTCTAAAACCTGAAACCCTACCAGATCTTTTGTTGTTTGAGCATAAAATGCAATAGGCTTAGAAAAATTAATCTTCTCTAGCTCGGCTAAATGCTCCACCACAATCGCATTCCCATCCGTCTGTCCAATAAGTCCATTAACCTCAGCATGACCGGGTTTACCATAAACAACTACTTGCACTGGCTCTGGTATAATCGTTAAATAATCTTTGCGAATCCGGTCTTGTAATTTTAACACAATGGGGCAAGTGGCATCCACAAGTTTGATGTTATTCCTTTCTGCATATTCATAGGTGGAGGGTGGCTCGCCATGCGCACGGATTAAAACTGTTTCATCATGCAAGGTAAAATAACGATCATGATCAATCGTGGTAAGCCCTAATTTATCGAGACGTTCAACTTCAGTTTCGTTGTGGACAATATCACCAAGACAATATAGCGAACCCGACTGTTGAAGCATCTCTTCCGCTTTTTTGACTGCCTTTTCTACGCCAAAGCAAAATCCTGAATTTTTATCAATAGCGACGATCATGTAGTGGAGTTTTAAATGTTACTGACTTTATCAAAAATCCATGCGAGCTGCTCTTCCTGAGTCATTAAACTATTATCCAACACGATAGCATCATCTGCCTTTCTAAGGGGACTCACTTCTCGATTCTCATCATACCGATCACGCTCAATAATATTAGTCATGATCTCTTCGAAACTAACCTCTTCACCCTTCGCTACAAGCTCATCATAGCGCCTTTGTGCTCGAACTTTTGGATCAGCAGTCATAAAGATTTTTAAATCCGCATTCGGGAATACGACCGTTCCAATATCACGACCATCCATCACAATACCTTTTGATTTTCCCATCTCATGTTGCAGTGAGACTAACAAACGCCTAACCTCAGCTACGGCAGCTATCGGACTAACATTTTGCGATACTTGAAGGAGACGAATCTCTTCTGCCACATTCTCCTCATTCAACCAAATATCGTTCTGACCCGTTAACGGATTAAGCTTAAAATAAACTTTTATATCTTCTAGATTCGCTATTAACTTAGGCAAATCAACAATACCCTCTAAAATAATTTCATGACGCAAGCAATAGAGCGCAACGGCACGGTACATCGCGCCACTATCGATAAAGATATAATTCAGCTCTTGCGCAATCTGCCGAGCTACGGTACTCTTTCCGCAGGACGAATGCCCATCGATTGCGATGATTAATTTTCTCTCTTTAACTGACATTATTCTGAACTGATTAGAAACAAAGATACTGATTAGACATTAACTAAGTAAAAAGAACAATATTACGTTTTCATTATTTATTCTCTTTTTGGACCTCCCCCTACCCCTCTCAAGGAGGGGGGCAAGGCCTAGATTGCTGGCCAAAAGTCTCCCCTGGGGAGATTTAGAGGGGTCAAAAAGGAGTAAAATAAACTCTTCTCTAAAGATCTTTCTTCTTTAATTGTTCCACCACCTCATAAACAATTGGACATAATTCGCGGTTATGCATAGTCAGATCGAGGAGTTGATAAAACCGGCGACGATCCGTATGCGGATATTCACGACATGCTTTTGGTCGATATTCGTAGATCATGCAGTAATTATCGGAACCCAAAAATGGACAAGGGGTTTCATTAAATACATAGAAATTATCTTCGTCCATATGAAGGTATTTCGCAATAAAATCTACCTCTTTCATCTTCTGCTTATGGGCAATACGCTCAATGTCTTTGGGCGTAACGATCGGGCTAATTGTCTTGCAGCAATTGGCGCATAACAGGCAATTAATCTTCTCCGACACCTGATCGTGAAGCCGATGTGTAATATCGTCAAGTTGCTTTGGCTTTTTGCGCTTAAGTTTGTTGAAAAAGACAATCGTCTCTTCTTGATTTTGCCTTGCAAGGGCTTTTACATTTTTACTATCTGCCTCCATCTTGTTGAATTGATACCAATCTGGCAATAAATGATTTCATTTTTATTTGAGCAATAAATAATCCGGCTATAACAACTGAGATGCCAATTATTTTTCGAATTCCTAACGGTTCACTAAGTAAATACCAGGCAAAAAGTGCTGTCAATACCGGAATAAGATTGATGAAAAGATTGGCATTATTCATTCCGATCTTTTTTAAACTATAGGTATAAAGAATAAAAGAGAAGCAGGAAGCAAAAAGCGCCAATTCGGCAATTGCTAAAAACGCATCTGGATTAAATGGGGTGTTAATGCTCGCTTTAAATTCAAAGATAAACCACAAGGGGAGAAATAAAATAATACCGATCAGATTCTGGACCGTTATGATCGTGGTGACATTGTATTTAATTGCCAAATCTTTTAAGATAACCGTATAAGAGATCGCTGAGAAGACAGCCAGAAACTCTAGCGCAATGCCTAAAGGGGAGACGATGAAATTAACGGAATCATCAAATACAACTATACCTACCCCAATAAAACTAAGCACAATTCCAAGAAAGATCCGACCAGAAAGTTTCTCCCCATGAAAACGAGAGGCTGCAATTGGAGAAAACAATGGGATTGTTGCAATGATAATCGCTCCCATCGTGCTAGAGACATATTTCAATCCAAAACTCTCACCTAAAAAGTAGAGAAACGGTTCAAAAAAGGCGAGAAGGAAAAAAATACGATAATCTTTCGTTTCAATCTTGGACAAATTACGACTGATTAGCCCATAAGTTAGCATGATAATACTGGCAATAATCAAGCGAAAAAATACGGTAGTCAATGGGCCATAAGACGCATAAGCCTCTTTTACCCAAACAAACGACAATGACCAAAAGACCATTGCCATAAATAATGCACCATACACAATCCACTTACGCCCCATAGAATTTCTCTAAGACGTAAAAATAGCAATTAATTATGGATCATTTAGCTGGGATCAAAATTCTATTGCTTCAATGCAGAAGGGGTTCTAGGGAGTGTAAAAGAGAATATGGATCCTTGGTTCTCTATCGACTTAACTTTAAATTCTCCACCATGCTTTTCAATAAATTGTTTACACAATTGCAATCCCAAACCGGTACTCTTCTCACCGTTGGTCCCTAAACGTCTACTCTTCGAAGTTAAAATAAAGAGGTTGTCCCGAAGTTGATCTGACATTCCAATCCCTGTATCTTCTATAAGAATTTCAATTTTATTGTGATTAATCGACTTGCAATAAACCGATACTTTACCATATTCAGGTGTAAATTTAATGGCATTTGAGATCAGATTACGAAAGATCGATTGCAGCATGTTCTGATCAGCATAGACCTTAATATCTGCGGGTATATCAATCTTGAATTCAAGAGACTTCGCCTTCACGCACTCTTCTAAAATGGTAAATGCACTCACACATAGGCTTTGGACATTGATAAATGACGGATTAAATTCACCCTGGTTTAAATCCATTTTTGCCCACTCCAACAAACTTTCTAGTAACTCAAAAGTATTGCGAGCCGCTAGACTCATCTCAAGAATCATTTTCTTTTTTTCATCCTCTGGTAATTCATAAGCACTATCGGCAAGAATTTCAGTTAAGGCCATAAATCCCCCTAATGGACCTCTTAGATCATGAGCTATAATTGCAAAAAACTTATCTCTAGCAGCAATTAATTTATTAACCTCTTCACTTTTATCGGCTAACCATCTTAATTTGCGATCAGCCGTTTCAACTAGCCGTGTTATAATAGCAGGTTTGTTTTTATAGATCGTAAAGCTATTCACAACCTCAACATCAAAAATCTCCCCACTCAACCGAACACACCTCACATCAATAGTGTTAGTAACCAAGGTGGCAGTAGCAACTTGATTAAACTGCTGTTGGAGAGCCTGCTTATCATCACCATGAAACAGGGAGGAGATTAGATTTCCTTTAAGATCATTTACTTGAAGACCATGAAAAACTTCAAGTGCATAATTATTGACATACGTTATAACTCCTCTATGGTGTATCAAAATAGCAAATCCGATATTCTCCAACAACTCATGAAATTTCAATTCCTTAATCTTAATGGCAAGATTTTTAGCCTTTAAGACCGTCATGTACCGAATCTTATCTTGCTGCAATTCTAAAGTCTCCCTAGTGGCTTTGAGCTCAATTGTACGTTTTAAATCGATCTCCGTTTGAGCAATTAGTTGTTTATTAATTTGGAGAAGTTCACCTGATTGCTTAAGCCGTTCAGCTGCTTGAAGCCGTAGTTCCGCATTTGAAACAACTAATTCTTGCTCTGTTTCTTGGAGCAAATCTGACAATCGTTCTATATCAGCAACTAAAATTTTTAACTTCAAATCATCTTTAATCTTATCCGATTCAGATCTACCAGCTGACATAATCTCTTCTTTATTTTTCATTTTACCCCCCCCATTTTTCATAAAATACATTATATATATTGGGTTCTAGCTATGCCTGAGAGCATTAGAACAAACATTATTCAAGTTAAGCATTATAATCCACATTTATTACCCTTCATAAATAAAGTTTAAGCTAGTGTTAAATAAATTATTTTTTTGCTTTGGAAATAGCGTTCCATAAAAAAATCAGAAATTTCATAGACCTTAAATTGCCAATCGAGATTAGCCAGTTCGTCCTCGAAGTTGCCCCCCTTTAAATAGAGAATACCGTTCAAATTCTCCGATAATAATTTAAAGTCAAAATTCTTTTGGACTAATCCAACAAAGATTGGAAACTCCTTTACCGCACGCGATACCACAAAATCAAATTGCTCAAAATAATCTTCAATTTTACCATGCACCGCGCTAGCATTCTTCAATGCAATAGAATCAATGACAGACTGCACTACGATAATTCGTTTGTGCATCGAATCGATCAATGTAAAGTTACATTCAGGAAACAGTATGGCCAATGGAATTCCTGGGAAACCACCTCCCGTACCAACATCCAAAATTGTTGATCCTGGCGGAAAGGAAATAACCTTAGCAATAGCCAATGAGTGCAGAACCTGATGCTCATAGAAAGTCTCAAAATTCCTTTCTGGAAATACTTTAATCAGGCTCGTCCAATGGCGATACTGAGAAGCCAATTCATTAAACTTTAAGATTTGATCCTCCGTTAACTGAGGAAAATATTTCAGTACAAGCTCCAACCGTTGTCTCATTATATTATTCTTAGTAACAAGTGATATGGTTCTTAACAAGTTTTTCATGAAGCAATTTGCGTGATCGGCATAAGCGAACTTTAATCGTTCCAATGGGTAGATGCAATTCATTCGCCATCTCAGGATAGGTGTACTCTTTAAAATAGCGCATCTCAAGAGGTATTCGATATTTGGCATGGAGTCCAGCAATTAATTTTCGAAGAATAAATGCCTTCTCCTGCTTAATATAGACCTCCTCTGGATTGGCGGAATCACTTTGGGCTCCCAAATCAGCGAGCTGAGTAGCAGATTCAACCGAGACAAATAGTTGATCAGTGAATTTCTTCCGTCGCAGATAATCAATGGCGTGGTTATGGGCAATGCGATAGAGCCATGAACTAAAGGAATATTTCGGATTGTATTGTGCAATATTTACAAAAACCTTGGTAAAGGTCTCCTGAGTTAGCAATTCGGCATCTGCATTGATCCGAACAATAGGGAGAATTAACCCGTGTATTGACTGGACATAACACCTCATGAGTTGCTCAAAGGCACCGGAGTCTCCGGCGGCTATCTCATCGAGCAGGTGCTGATCGCGGGTTGCAGTATCAGATCGGTTTATAGGCATCCCTTTTAGGATAATTGGATATACCTGCAAATTAGAGCTCTTTACCGATTGATTCGGACAATAGTCGGGTATTTCCGTTTTTATCCGTTTAACATCGGATAAAAACGAATAATGCCCCTTCCAAAACAAAAATATTTTTGTATATTCGTAGTCCAATGCTTTTATAAATCAATCGGGTAAGGTTCTAGGGGGAACTAAATTGGTATCCTTTATAAAAATTAAAGTCTATGGAAAGTCGTAAATGTCTTGAATGCTTTGAGCAACTCAGAGGACGATCCGATCAGAAATTTTGCAGCGACCAATGTCGAAGTGCTTTCAATAATAAACAATTTCTAGAATCACATACGGTGATCAACTCGATAAACCGAATCCTTAAAAAGAACTATGTGATTTTATCGAGCATGAATTCAACTGGGAAAATAACAACTTCGAAAAATGAACTCTCTCAAAAAGGGTATCGTTTCGATTACTTCACCTATACCAATACAACCCGAACCAATAAAACCAACTATTATTGCTACGACCAAGGTTTTAGAGAACTAGAAAACAATAAAATTGCGTTAGTAAAGAATTCACCAAACGCCCCTCACTAGTTCAATCGGTAAAGTAATCCAGCTAATAACGGTTACTCTAAAAAAACGAATGCTTTTTATTGGATTTTCAAGGATAACAATTCAAAGGTCGGTGTTTTACCTCCGTCGGAATAAAAACATCCAGCTATCGTCAAGCTCTTCTGATTTAATCAATTCACCATCAAATTTTGGTGCTCTAACCCCTTCAAGAAAGACATTCTTTCCAACAAAGACACGTGCCTCGTCCCATATAACATCCTTGACAAAGGAATTGATTAGCTTTTGACCCCCTTCAACAATCAAAGATAAAATACCCCTTCGATGGAGATCTGCAAGAATCTGTTGAAGCTCAGTTCCATCGAAATCGATTCTTTTAAATTCAAGATTAGTCAAACTAGGAACTTCTAGGGTTGTATAGACCACGGTAGGAACACTCTGATCAAATAACGCGAGCGATCTATCGAGATTTCCGAGTCGGTCAATTACCAGTCTTAACGGCGAACGACCACTCCACTCACGCACTGTCAGGGATGGATTATCTTTCCGTGCCGTATTCGTTCCCACAAGAATAGCCGATTCATCGGTACGCATCTTATGCACCGCAATTCTCGAAAGATCATTGGTAATCCAGGTAGGCTGACCAAAATTCTCTTGGGAACGATCAATATCAATAAATCCATCGGCAGTCTGAGCCCATTTTAAGAGCACAAAAGGTCGTTTCTTTTGATGGAAAGTGAAAAATCGACGATTTAGCTCCAGACATTTATCTTCTAAAACGCCTTCAACAACTTGACAACCTCCTTGACGCAAACGCTCAATACCGCGACCTGCGACTTCAAGAAATGGGTCAACAGTACCAATAACGACATTTGGAATCTTATGTTTGAGAATTAGATCAGCACATGGAGGTGTTTTACCCTGATGGGCACAAGGCTCAAGGGTCACATAGATCGTTGAATCTGCTAAAAGAGATTTATCTTTCACCCGATTAATGGCATTTACCTCGGCATGAGCTCCCCCAAATTCACTATGGTAACCCTCCCCAATAATAACTCCATTTCGAACAATAACGCAGCCCACCATGGGATTTGGCGAGACAAGACCCATGCCTAATCGCGCTAATTCAATAGCCCGAAACATAAAAATCTCATCCACTTCAAAAAGCTGTCGCATCATTCGCTTTAACTATCTTTGTAAAAATCTCAAATAAAAATGCAGGCTGCAAAAAAAATTATCTCCGATCAGTTAAGTAAAATCTATCCTAAAGAAGAGATAGCAGGTATTACCAAGCTGATTTTCGAGAAAATTCTAAAATTATCAGGGATACAACTCCATCTTCAAAAAGATGACGTTATTTCTGCTGCAAATTTAGCCGAAATAAAGGATATTGTAAACCAATTGGTCCAATTTAAACCCATCCAATATATTTTAGGTGAGTCGCACTTCTACGGATTAACATTTAAAGTGACTGAATCAGTCTTAATACCTCGCTCAGAAACTGAAGAATTAGTCGACTGGATCATCCAAGACTACACTGAATTAGCACCAAAAATACTAGATATTGGAACTGGAAGTGGATGCATTCCAATCAGCCTATTATTGCATATTCCAAAAGCTTCGGCTGAGGCCTGGGACATTTCAGAACAGGCTTTGTTAGTGGCAAATGGAAATGCCATAAATAACAAGATCGAGGTCAATTTTCGTCATATAGACTTATTTAAAGCTTCAGAAGAGCCCAGTAAATATGATGTTATCGTAAGCAATCCGCCTTATGTAACCGATGGTGAAAAAGGGCTTATGCACCAGAATGTGCTAGACTATGAGCCGCACAATGCACTCTTTGTCCCAGATCAAGATCCCCTGCTTTTCTTCGCTAAAATTGCCGAACTTGCCTTAATCGATTTAAAACCAAACGGACATCTTTATTTTGAGATCAATGAGCAATTTGGGCAGGAGATATCGGAACTTTTAAGCTCAAAAGGGTATGTCAATCTAGTGCTGAAAAAAGATCTGAATGGGAAAGATCGAATGATTAAAGCCCAACGACCACTTTAAAACACCTTTAATGACCCCACGGTCAACTTACAAATAAGCTGAAAATAGGGTCGTAAAAAATAAAATCGTAAATTAATACTAGTTAATTTCACAAATTATTAAGAATATTCCTTACTTTTGCCCTATATTTCTGACTGCATGATGCTTTAGAAAGGTCCCCTATTAAAAGTTTATAAAAATTAAGAACTATGAAAGTAGCGATTGTTGGTGTAAGTGGAGCTGTTGGACAAGAGTTCCTGCGTGTGCTAGATGAGCGTAATTTTCCGCTTGACGAACTAGTATTATTTGGATCAGCGCGCAGCACTGGTAAAAAATACAGCTATAAAGGGACAGAATTAATCGTAAAGGAGTTGCTTCACAACGATGACTTTAAGGGAATCGATATTGCCTTAGTTTCTGCTGGTGCAAGTATCTCCAAAGATTTTGCCGATACCATCACAAAGTTTGGCACTGTCATGATTGACAACAGCAGTGCATTTCGCATGGAGAATGACATTCCACTCGTTGTTCCTGAGGTGAATGCTGCCGATGCAAAGAATATGCCTCGTAAGATCATTGCAAATCCAAATTGCACCACCATTCAGCTAGTAGTGGCACTAAAGCCAATTGAAAATATCTCACACATTCGTCGCGTTCACATTGCAACTTACCAGAGTGCCAGTGGTGCTGGGGCATCAGGGATGGACGAATTAGAAGCGCAAACCGTTCAAGTAGCAAATGGCGAAGAACCAACAATTTCAAAATTTGCTTATCAGTTGGTTCAAAATCTGATCCCTCATATCGATGTGTTTACCGACAACGACTATACCAAGGAGGAGATGAAGATGTATCACGAAACGCGCAAGATTATGCACTCCGATATTCAGGTCAGTGCGACAGCCGTTCGGGTTCCTGTTCTTCGTGCCCACTCTGAAGCGATCTGGGTGGAGACCGAACAAGAAATTTCCTTAGATAAAGCAAAAGCAGCCTTTGCAAGTGCAGAGGGAGTGATTGTAATTGATACTCCAGCAGAGAAGAAATATCCAATGCCACTTCATTTAGCTGGCCGCGATGAGGTTTTTGTTGGCCGTATCCGTAAAGACATCTCAAATCCTAATGGATTAGCATTTTGGACCGTCTCTGACCAGATCAAAAAGGGAGCTGCTTTAAATGCCGTTCAGATTGCTGAATACTTGGTTAAAGAAGGCGTGGTAAAATAAACCAGAATCAAAATATGACCATCATAAAAAAAGCCGTCTGTTACGACGGCTTTTTTTATGATGGTAAATCCTCTTCATCGAAAACTTGGTAGAGAAAGTCGTTATATGGAAAGCGTTTGATGTGGATCGCTTTAATCTCTTCGTAGATGGCTTTTTTAAACTCCTCGATATTGATCTTTTCAGTCGCGGAGATAAACAAAGAGAGATTCTCATGTTGACCCATCCACGATTGCTTCCAATCTTCGAGGCTCATATTATCCTTTGTCGAAGGCAAAAGATCATCCTCCTCTTTAACAATATATCTAAAGGCATCAATCTTATTAAAGAGATAGATCATCGGTTTATCGGAGGCTCCAATATCTGCTAACGTTTTATTTACCACCTCAACTTGTGACTCAAATCCGGGATGAGAGATGTCGACCACATGAATAAGCAGGTCTGCTTCGCGCGTCTCATCCAGCGTCGACTTAAACGATTCGACCAGATGATGGGGAAGTTTCCGAATAAAGCCTACCGTATCGGTTAAAAGAAACGGCAGATTACCGATAACAACTTTTCGTACGGTGGTGTCAAGCGTTGCAAAGAGTTTGTTCTCAGCAAACACTTCCGATTTACTAATCAGATTTAAGATCGTTGATTTTCCTACGTTGGTATAACCGACTAGAGCTACGCGCACCACTTTCCCGCGATTACGGCGTTGGGTCATCATCTGACTATCGATCTTCTCGAGTTGTGCTTTTAAAAAGGAAATCCGATCCAGAATAATACGTTTATCAGTCTCAATCTGCGACTCCCCAGGACCACGTGTGCCAATACCTCCTTGTTGGCGCTCAAGGTGAGACCATAAACGCGTTAGTCGGGGCAACATATATTTGCATTGAGCTAACTCAACCTGTGTCTTAGAGTGGGCTGTCTGGGCACGATTAGCAAAGATATCGAGGATAAGATTTGTCCGATCGAGGATCTTGCATTGGAGCACCGGTTCAATATTTCGAATCTGGGTAGGTGAAAGTTCATCATCGAAGACTACTGTTTCGATATTATGAACACGAATAAAATCGGCAATCTCTTTCAACTTTCCGCTTCCCACAAAGGTTGCAGGGTGAGGGGTATCGAGGCGTTGGATAAATCGTTCCCAAACCTCTGCTCCAGAAGTATCAACTAGAAACTCCAACTCATCGAGGTACTCTTTGGCTTGTCTATCATCTTGTCGCCCTGTTATCAAGCCAACAATAACTACTCTTTCTTTCTGTTCCGCGGTATCATACATTTTCACCATAGTGCAAAAGTACTACAATTTGATCATAAATAATTGTATTTTTGCCCTCCTGTTGTAATCGTAAAAGTCATTCGTTCGATTCATAGCAAGGGGGATTGCTTCCCGATAGTAATCGGGACTAGAGCGTCGGTTCGATTCATAAAGGGGGGGGTTGCTTCCCGATAGTAATCGGGACTAGAGCGTTGGTTCGATTCATAAAAAGGGGGTTGCTTCCCGATAGTAATCGGGACTAGAGCGTTGGTTCGATACATAAAAGGGGATTGCTTCCCGATAGTAATCGGGACTAGAGCGTCCCGACAGCGAAGCAGATCGGGAAGGTCATTGGTTCGATACATAAAAGGGGATTGCTTCCCGATAGTAATCTGGACTAGAGCGTCCCGACAGCGAAGCAGATCGGGAAGGTCATTGGTTCGATACATAAAAGGGGGGATTAGCTCAGTTGGCTAGAGCGTTTGACTGGCAGTCAAAAGGTCATCGGTTCGATTCCGATATTCTCCACTAAAATTATAAAG
>CAIUAN010000008.1 GCA_903897145.1 uncultured Bacteroidia bacterium
GTAATAAAATCAAGAAGTTTTGATTATTTCGATAAAGAAGTAGAGGAATTTAATAGGCACAGGCTGTAGTTCAATTCCTAAAACAACATCGTTAACCTTTAATAATTGTTGCATGGAATATACGCCGCTGGCAATTAATGGACATTGGAAAGAAGGCTGGGCTCTTGACCTTCATACCTCCTCAAGCACACCAATAAAAGACGACAATGGAAATATTACTGGATGGAATACTAAACGACCTCCAATAGCAGAAGAGTTATACAGATTGAAATATTGGAGAGAGAAATATCGCGTGGACAATATAGCAGGTCCTGCAGCTGAATTTCTTAATAAATACAAAGCAAAGTGGCAACTGGACTTAATCATTCCTATACCACCTTCCGATATGACAAGGGAATTTCAGCCAGTTTACGAAATGGCTAAAGCAATAGGTAAGTTAATTAGCCTGCCTGTTGACCTAACAACGTTAGTGAAGGTAAAGTCTACGTCGCAGCTGAAGGAAATTGAAGACCCTGATCAAAGAAAAGAGATACTAAAAGATGCCTTTAGTATAAAATTAAATGCTCTAAGTGGCAAAGATGTTTTGATTTTTGACGACCTTTACCGTTCAGGAGAGACACTAAACGCAGTGTGCGATGTTATAATGAATAAAGCCAAGGCAAGAGGCGTTTATGTTTTAACAATAACAAAAACACGTTCAAAAAGATGAGAAATAAAGAATATTCTTGGTTTATGCTTTCAAATGCCCCAGGTTTTGGGGAAAAAAGCATTCATTATATATATGACGTCCTTAAGAAAAATGACTTGTCAATAAATGATTTGTTTGACTTGGGCGTAACTGATTTAAGTAAATTATTTCCTGAAATAGGAAGAGGCAAATTCTCTAGAGCGAATTTTTCCAGCTTTAGTAATCTGGATAGTGATAAGCTATTTAGCAATTTCGAGAAACTTAAATCTGAAGGGATCATAATCATTGGACTTGATGATGACCGATATCCAAAATCAGTTCTAGAATACATGCTTGAAAATGCACCCCCAATTCTATATTGCAAAGGGTATCTGCCTCTTTTAAATAAAAAAGGAGTTTCAATTGTTGGAGCAAGGGACGTTAGCGATTTTGGCATAATGATTACAAAAAGCATTGCTAAAAGTTTAGCTGAACATGGTATTAATGTTACCTCGGGGTATGCAAAAGGAGTTGATACATCTGCGCACCTTGGTGCATTGGAAGCTAATGGTACTACAACAATGATTTTGAGTTTTGGTGTTAATCATATTTCCATCAAAAGAGACATGAAGGATTTAAATTGGGAGAAAAATTCTCTTTTTGTAACACAATTTGAACCGTATGAAAAATTTTCCGGACAAAATGCAATGGCACGGAATAAACTTGTTTGTGCAATGTCAGAAGCAATCGTAGTTATCGCTTCAGGACCTGAACGAGATAGCGAAGGCAAAATGAGTGGCACTTTTGATGCGGGAAAATCGGCGCTCAAAATGGGCATACCGGTTTTTGTGCTAAGCCCCCAAGTTTTAGTACCTGCGCCAAAAGGAAATATTGACTTGATAAAGTTGGGTGGTATTGAATTTTCAAATGGATCTGACATAATAAATTTCTTAGAAAATCAGCAACACGACGAACCCCTAAAAGAAAGCGTTCAAGACAATATCAAAATCAATACTAGTGATAGAAATTCAAAGCCGCCTGCTGCAATTCAGACGCGCTTGTTCTAAAAATCCTCAATTGAGTAAATAAATCCAAATTCAATTAATAATGACCCATGCCGTCTATTAGGTGTCGAACACCACCGGCTGGATTTTTGACATCATTCTCCCTCCTGGGAATGAGGTGGGTATGGCAATGGAAAATGGTTTGGCCAGCTACCTGTCCGCTATTGATGCCAATATTGAATCCTTGTATTCGCTTGTCGTCCTTGGTCGCAAGTTCCTTCCCCTTCATTAACAGATCCTGAATGGCATTTAGCTCTGGTTGAAATATGTCAAAGTATTCCTTGAAATGTCGCTTAGGGATGATGAGCATATGGTTCGGTGTAACCGGGTATCCGTCATAGATTAAATACGCCAGGTTATTCTCTTCAAGTATTCTTCCCTTTTCCATCTTACAGAAAATACAATCCTGTTCCTTATGCGCATACAGTTTATCCAAATCACGAAAATCGGTGCTGTCGTGATCTCGTTTCATTGCATTGCAGGAATAGCAGAGGGCTTGGTAGTTGTTGATGGAATCCTCACCACCTAAATTCTTAGGCACGATATGATCAACCTCCAATGCCTTTTCACTGTCCATGCAGCCGCATAATTCGCACCGAAAATGCGCTCGTTTTAGGACTTCGTATTTGATGGAGCCGGAGATTGGGCCTCTGCTTTTGCTTCTATGCTGCCAGATA
>CAIUAN010000009.1 GCA_903897145.1 uncultured Bacteroidia bacterium
GATAAAGTAATCGTATTCGATCGCATAACCCGGCTTCATAATTTTAGAATTCTCTAACCCAGGAATAGCATGTATGGCGTCGTTTTGAACCCTCCAACTCAACGAAGAGCTGAACCCATTCAAATAGTATTCTAATGAATCAACGCCCTCAGGTTCCAAATACAATTGATGTTGATCCTTGTCTGCAAACGTGATTAATTTCGTTTCGATACTTGGACAATAGCGCGGACCAAGCCCTTGGATCGTCCCATCAAAAAGTGGACTATCCTTGAAGCCTGTTTCAATGATCGCATGAACCTTTGCATTGGTATAGGTAATATAGCAGGGAAGCTTAGGGAGCTCTTCACTTGACTTTGGTAGGAAGCTAAACTGATTCGTAACTTCATCGCCATCCTGACGAATTAGACGGTCAAAATCAATCGTTCTCTTGTCGATCCGAACTGGTGTTCCAGTTTTCATGCGACCAGCCGAAAAACCCTTAGAAACCAATTGCTCGGTAATTCCCTTAGATGCAGGCTCAGATATTCTTCCACCCTTAACCTTTGAGGTACCGAAATGCATCAATCCATTTAAAAAGGTTCCACTGGTTATAATAACCGCCTTTGCCTTAAAGGTAACACCAACTTCAGTCAGTACACCGCAGATTGAGTCTCCATCAAAAACGAGTTCAACAACCGTTCCTTGCCAAAAATCGAGGTTCTTCTCATCCTCCAAAACAGCTTTCCACGCTGCAGAGAATTTAATCTTATCACATTGCGACCGTGGACTCCACATTGCTGGACCCTTCGAGAGGTTTAACATTCTAAACTGAATTGAGGAGCTATCTGTAGCGATCCCCATATTGCCACCTAGTGCATCTATCTCTCTAGTAATCTGACCTTTAGCAATACCGCCGACAGCAGGATTGCAGCTCATTTGAGCCATCCTATTCAGATCCATAGAGATCAGTAAAACTTTTGATCCCAATCGAGCAGCCGCTAAAGCAGCTTCGCAGCCAGCATGACCGCCGCCAACAACAATTATATCGTATTCGTTTAAAACATCCATTACAATGAATTCTTATAAATCAAAATAAATTCATCCTCCAAAGCTCTCATCACTTTTTTAGATTCGGCACTCTTATCTGTAAAACCTATAAGGTGCAAAAGACCATGAACTAATACGCGAAACAATTCATCCTCATAAGAGACCTTGAATAAAATCGCATTTTCCTTAACTCGGTCAATACTTATAAATAAATCTCCAGAGACTTTATTACCCTCTGAATAATCAAAAGTTATAATATCGGTATAATAATCGTGGTTTAGGTATTGCTTGTTGATTGCTAAGAGGTATTCGTCATCACAAAAAATATAGTTCAGCGAACCCAGTTTCTTGGCATATTGATGAGTAACCCCTGTGAGCCAAACCGCTAGTTTCCTTGCAGAAATAGCAGGTCTTTTAACTCCTTCTTGTTTAAAATAAATAGCCATGCTTAACCAATCAATTAATCCTATACCGCTCCAAAAACGTATCAGCCACAAAGATGCAAATAAAAAATAAGTTGTAATTAATTATTAATAAGACTTTTAAAATTTTCAAGGCACATAAAAAAGCTTGCGAATGATAAAATCAGACATTAGAATACCCTTACGCGAGAGACAAATTTGATCTCCAACATGCAAAATAAACTCATCTTTATCGAGTTTTAAAATCTCTTTTGAGAAATATGCGACAATTTTCGCATCAAAACGATCAATGATAAAATCCTTAGAAATACCATTTGCTGTGCGAAGACCTAACAACACATATTCGTTATATTTATCAATTTCAGTTAGCACCTCTGATTCAAAATAAGAAGATCCATTGGCTATGTTAAGAATATAATTCTTGGTACTACTAATGTTCCATTGCCTACTCTTTCCATTGAAACTATGGGCTGCAGGTCCAATACCAAGGTACTTTTTACCTTGCCAGTAAGATGAGTTATGTCTAGATTGAAACCCGGGCTTTGAGAAACTACTTACCTCGTAGTGAGAGAAATCATTTGACGATAACAAATCAATGGTCATATTAAAATGCGCTAACACTTCTTCGTCAGCAACCTCCTTTAATCGATTAGTTATTAGTAATTTATAGAAATATGTTTTTTTCTCAATCGTTAGGGCATAAGCCGAAATATGCTGGACACCCAGTTTGAGCACCGCCTTTATTGATTCAGTATAACGCTCTAATGTTAATCCAGGAATACCGTAAATAAGATCGAGTGAAATATTTTTAAATCCAATATTTTGAGCGGTTTCGATCATGTTAGAGAGCATTTCAGTGCCATGTCGACGACCGAGATAGACTAAAATATCTTCATCATAACTTTGAATACCTATACTTAGCCTGTTAATACCAACCTCATAAAGCTGTTTCAAATAAAGTTCAGTTAAATCCTCCGGATTAGCCTCAAGAGATATTTCGCAGTCTACAGAGACATTGAAATTTTTCCTTACCGTATTCAAAAGGTCATTTATGTGGGAAATAGATAAAACAGAGGGGGTGCCGCCACCAAAATAGATAGTTTGAACTTCCTCATCCTCTAAATAACTTTGACGCAAATAGAGTTCTTCTATTTCAGCATTTACTAACTGGTTGATGGTTTTTATATTATTGCTAGCATAGAAATCGCAATAATGGCATTTAGTTCTACAATAAGGAATATGAAAATAAATGCCTGACATTGAATATATTAAGGTATGAATGTTAACTGGTGATTAATTCTTGATTGGGATTTTTTCGATTCGTACAGCATGACGACCCCCATCAAAAGGCTCATTTAAGAATACATCGACAATAACTACTGCCTCAACTTCACTTATTAACCGAGCTGGCAAAGCACAAACATTAGCATCGTTATGATGTCTGGCCAATTCTACTACATTTTTATTCCAGCATAAGGCCGAGCGAATTGACTGATGTTTATTAACGGTCATATTTATTCCATTACCAGTACCGCAAAATACGAGGCCTTGATTAATTTCTTGTTTGTCAAAAGCGGTTCCTAGTAAATGAGCGAAATCAGCATAATCACAACTTTGATCTGAATTGCAACCAAAATCAATTACAGAATAGCCCAATTTAATGAGATAGTTTTTAATATGAATTTTTAAATCAAACCCTGCATGATCAGAGGCTAAACCGATAGTTTTCATGATAGCTATATATTTAAAATCAAATTAACCTTTTGATTTTTAAGTATTTATTTAATAAAATTATCCTAATCTGAAGTTATTAACATCCTATTGTGATTTAGGCTTAATAACTTTTTATTACTCTAATTAACCTTAAGATGAAAGTCTAGGTAGTAAGAATAAAAATGAAAAATCCTAAATGAACTTATGAAAAATTAAAACAAATAATGAGTCCACTATTCAAGTTTGACGACTAAATATTTATATAAATTAAAAAACAAAGATAACTATTAACCATTCGTTAATAGCACGATAAAAGACAACAAATTAAGACAATAGGATGTTCATAGTTTTGAATAACTCGTTTAGAACTATTCCTTATAGATTAAACAAGAAATAATTGATAAAGTTATAAACGATATTAACAGTCTATTATTAGAAATAGATTTTAAATTTTAAATAGAGTAATAATAATAACTGTTTAAACTTGGAAGATTGGTAAGTTGTAGATTGAATTATATGGTTTAAATTTGTGTGCTATAAATACAGCTTCAAATATACTATTTATGATATTAGATGATACATTAGCTGTTTTACTGATCGAGGATAATATTATAAATCAACGAGTTATTAAAATTATTTTAGAAAAGAATAATTGTCAAATTTCTATTGCCACAAATGGTTTAGAAGGTTATAAATTTTTCTTAGTTGCTGAATTTGATTTAATTTTAATGGATATTCAAATGCCTCTCTTGGATGGTTATAAGGCAACTAAAAAAATTAGAACTTTTGAATTAAAACATCCTGAAAAAGAAGAACACCTATTTTGGGAATAACTGCTAATATAGCTCAAAATAATAGTCAAAAATACCTTGAAGTGGGGATGGATAATTTATTGCCTAAACCATTTAATCTTGATTCTTTTAAAGAAGCAATAAGCACTTTAGCTTAAAAAAATAAATTGATTAATAGAATTTAGTGATCATGGATGATTTTATTGACATAAGAGGAAGCGCTCAAGAAGATACAGATTTTGATAATAAATTAAGACCACTACGTTTTTCAGATTTTAGTGGACAAAACAAAATTGTTGAAAATCTAAAGATTTTTGTTCAAGCTGCCGTTATGCGAAGTGAATCTTTGGATCATGTTCTTTTGCATGGTCCTCCTGGATTAGGTAAAACAACATTATCTAATATTCTGGCTAATGAATTAGGGGTCAATCTTAAACTTACTTCAGGTCCAGTATTAGATAAGCCGGGCGATTTAGCAGGTGTTCTGACTAATTTGGAACCTAATGATGTTCTTTTTATTGATGAAATTCATCGATTAAGTCCTGTTGTGGAAGAGTATTTATATTCTGCCATGGAGGATTATCGTATTGATATCATGATTGATAAGGGTCCAAGTGCAAGATCTATTCAATTGGATTTAAATCATTTTACTTTAATTGGTGCGACTACAAGAAGTGGTTTATTAACAGCGCCCTTACGTGCAAGATTTGGAATTAATTGTCATCTAGAATATTATGATATTACCATTTTAACGACTATTGTAAAAAGGTCGGCTAAGATATTGGATGTTGTAATTTATGAAGATGCTGCACTTGAAATTGCCAGACGAAGTAGAGGAACTCCAAGAATTGTCAATGCGTTATTGCGACGAGTGCGTGATTTTGCCATGGTTAAAGGGAATGGAACAATTGATATTGAGATTACAAAGTATGCCTTAGAGGCTTTGAATATTGATAAATATGGACTGGATGAAATGGACAATCGCATTTTAAGTACTATTATAGATAAATTCAAAGGTGGGCCAATTGGAATAACGACTATTGCTACTGCTGTAGGCGAGGATTCAGGAACGATCGAAGAGGTATATGAACCGTTTTTAATTAAAGAGGGATTTTTAAAACGTACTCCTCGGGGACGTGAGGCAACGGAATTAGCCTATACACATTTGGGCAGAACTCCAAACAGATCGGGCGAACAAACGTTATTCTAATTAGTTTAAAATTAATGTTTAACTAATTGAATTTCAAATAATTTAGGCCAATATTTGCCTGTAATAACGATTTTGTTTTTTGACTTATCAAAAGCAATTCCATTTAACACATCAGCAGGATTCTTTTGATTCGACAAGTTCGCAGGTAATATGCCACTAAAATCTATTTCGGCTAATATTTTTCCTGTTTTTGGATCTATTTTAATCACCGTTTCGGTCATCCAAATGTTTGCCCAGATTTCTCCATTGATATACTCTAACTCATTGATATTTTTAATAGTCTCATTTTGGTTACATACCTGAATTTTTTTATTCACACTAAAATTTTGTGGATCTATAAAATAGATATATTCGCTACCATCACTCATAATCAATGAACTCCCATCGTTTGTTAAGCCCCAACCTTGCAGATTTTTATAATTCCATGTTTTAAGAACTTCGAATGTGCCAAGATCACGAACAAAGCCTATTTGAGATTTGTAGGTAAGCTGATATAGTTTATTATTTAGTATGGTAATTCCTTCACCAAAATATTGATCTTCAATTTTATATGATTTTAAAACCTTTGAAGTTAAAAGATCTACCTTAAAGATTCCAGAGTTTCCTTCTTGTCCGGTCCCCTCATATAGATACCCATTGTTAAACTCGAGTCCTTCGGTAAAATAGTCTGGATTGTGAGGATATGTCCTAATAACTTTGTAGTCATATTTTATTGGCTTCACATCAGAAAGGACTAAAAATTCGGTAAAGTTTTCGCCAGTTACTCCTTCATTTGTGGTTGAAATGGCCTTGATAACATGTGCTCCAACTCCAAGATCCTTGGTTTTAATTTGAGCAATAAAGTCTATTTTATCGCTAATAAGCAATGACTTACCATCCAAAAATAATTCGGTATTTCGGAATGAACCATCTTTAATTTTTGTTTTTAACTCAAATTCAACGTCAATGCCTAGGGTGATTTTTTTATTTTTAGACAGTAGTTTTATGGCTGTTACTGGTGGTCTACTTCTTTTTGAGGAGTGTGCACAATTCACAAATAGAAATGATGTGTAGAATAAACAGAAGATTAAAACGACTAGTTTTCTCATAATTAAAGCTAAAATGATCTATTTAGATGTTAAAATTGTACGGTCGAAAATTAATAAAAATCGTTGGATATCAATAATGATCTTTGTTCTAGTTGGCTATGCTCCTCGTTGAACAATAAATGGATTGACTCGTTTTTAAATGTCACCCGAATACACGAAAGGATTATATTTGTATTCTACTTTAATATTTATCGATTTTGAGCGTATTCAAGAAGCTTGCTAGCGAGACAGTTATTTATGGCGTACCTAGTATTATAGGTAGGTTTTTAAACTGGTGGCTTACTCCTTTATATGCCTGGATGTTTTTGCCAAACGAGTTTGGCATTTTAAGTAATATCTTGGCTTATGTCGCTTTTTTGCAAGTTGTTTTAACCTATGGTATGGAGACTTCTTATTTCCGGTTTGCTGGAAAAAATGATAATCCAGATAAGGTTTACACCACAACAATGGTCTCCTTAGGTATCACATCTCTTTTTTTTGTCGCGGCAGTCTTAGGTTTTGCCTCTTCTATTTCAAGTTGGATTAGCTATGCAGGTCATGAGGACTATATAATCTGGATGGGTATAACCGTTGCATTAGATGCTTTATCATCCATTCCATTTGCTAGATTGCGACTAGAATCTAAGCCCGTTCGTTTTGCCGTTTTAAAAAGTATTAATATTGCTTTGAGTATCGCTCTCAATTTATTCTGGATTTATTTATGTCCAAAGCTTTTACAGGCTAATCCTGATTCATTAATTCGCTATGTCTATAATCCTAGCATTGGAATTGGGTATGCTTTTCTATCCTATTTGGTTGCATCCTCTGTAACCTTGTTGTTGTTTCTGCCAGATTTGAATCTAAAAAAATCAAATTTTGATTGGAGCTTGCTTCAGAAGATGTTGAAGTATGGTTGGCCAATTTTGGTTATTGGATTGGCAGGTATGGTCAATTTAAATATTGATAAAATTTTATTGCCTAAGCTACTTGTCAACAGCGCTAATCCGATTTTTGAATTAGGTGTCTATTCGGCTAGTGGGAAATTGGCTATTCTTATGGCTTTATTTATTCAGGCATTTCGATTTTCTTTTGAGCCGTTTCTTTTCTCTCATTACAAGAATGAAGATTCCAAGCGCGTATATGCAGTCATAATGAAGTATTTTGTAATCCTGGGATTGTTGATCTTTCTAGGTGTTATGTTTTATATGGACATCCTTAAGTTCTTTATTGGATCAACCAAATCGGGATATCACGAAGGGATTAAGGTTGTACCGTGGTTGTTGATGGGTAATTTATTCCTTGGTATCTTTTATACTCAATCTTTGTGGTATAAACTGACCGATCAAACTCATTTTGGCGCGCGATTTGCTATAGTTGGTGCTATAATCACGATTGTTTTAAATTGGCTCCTTGTTCCTGTTTTTGGCTATATGGCATGTGGATATGCCTTTTTTGCTGCCTCACTGGTTATGACTGTGACATCTTATATTGTGGGACAGAAATATTTTCCAGTCAACTATGATTTGAAAACCTTAGGATCTTATTTAGCCGTAGCCGTTATTCTTTATCTTGTGCAACGAGTAATTGTTGTTCCTGGTACTATTTTAAAAATTGTATTTAACACGTTCTTATTAAGTCTATTTTTCTTATTTATTTGGTTTAAGGAGAAGTCTGATTTGAGGCGCTTGTTTCGGCCTCAAAAAGGATAAAATAGAGAAGAGATCGGAATGTTTATTATCTTAGCAGACTTAAAATATAGTCTGCAAGTATGAAGCTATAAAGGGATTAGATCTATTAATTACTAACCCCTATGGTGTGTTTTTTCAAATTGTATGATTTCAAAAGAAAGCAAGATGGAGATTAAAATAATTAATAACTCTACAAATGAATTGCCTGAGTATGGAACTGAGCATGCTGCTGGGATGGATTTACGAGCTAATCTTACTGAAGAAGTTGTCTTAAAACCCTTAGAGCGAAAATTAATTCCTACGGGCTTATCTATTGAATTGCCAATTGGATATGAAGCCCAGGTAAGACCTAGAAGTGGTCTTGCGATTAAAAAGGGGGTTACAGTACTCAATTCTCCGGGAACAATTGATGCGGATTATCGAGGCGAGATCATGGTAATTATGATCAATCTTTCGAATGAAGAGTTTGTTATTCAGCATGGTGAGCGTATTGCTCAGATGGTTGTGGCTGCTCACGAAGTTGTTACTTGGAAGGTCGCTGATGTTTTGCAATATACTTCTCGCGGAGAAGGAGGATTTGGTCATACTGGCAAGCATTAATTTTCCTCTCAAACCACTAGCTCAGTAAAATTTTACGAATGGAAAAGAAGTACCATGTAGTTGTTTTTATTATCATTATAGCTTGCTTTAGCTCCATTTATTCTTGCAAAGTTTCAAGGAAAGTTGTTTTAACAGCAGAATCCAAAATTGCGAATGCGGATACTGTGGAGCTTAAACTCTCTCCTGAGGGGCGGAAGGAATTTGAGTATCTATTTATTGAGGGGTTAAAGCAAAAATCGTTGGGCAATGTTGATGAGGCGATCAAGTTATTTTCAAGATGTTTAGAGATCGATGCTCATTCTTCAGCTACCTTATATGAGATGGCTAATATCCATGTCTCAAAAGATGATTATCAGAGTTCGATGTTTATGCTTGAAAAAGCAGTTCGGCTGAATCCCGAAAATCAGTATTATCGTTTATTGTTAGTTAAGGTTTATCAACAAAACAAGCTATATGAAAAAGCTGCCGACCAATATGAGGCACTTTCAAAGTTAGTCCCTTCAAATCCTGATTTTTATTTTTACCAAGCTGCATTAATTGCCTTGTCTGGTAAGCTAGAGCAGGCGCTGAGTTTTTATAATTCATTGGAGCAGAAATTGGGATATTCTGAACCTATTGCCCTTGGACGACATCAAGTATATCTTCAATTGGGCAATAAGTCTGCTGCCTATAATGAGCTTGAAAAGTTAATTAAAGCCTATCCAACAGTTGCTAAATATTATGGATTATTGGCCGATTTATATTTGGCTGATAAGGATCGAGTAAAGGCGCTTGAGAATTACAATCGAGTTATTCAGTTGGATCCTAATGATGGGTTTGTCCATCTTTCTATGGCTGATTTTTATTTGGAGACCAGCGATTCTGTGAAGTATTTTGAGCATCTTAATCTTGCTTTTTTGAACAGCGAGCTTGAACTTGAGCCTAAAGCTCAAACGTATTTAGGTATTCTAAAAACAGGAGGTTCAATACTTTCTGATTCGCGGCAGCTTGAATTGATTCAGTCTTTAGTAAAAGCGCATCCAAAGGATGATCGGCCTCTCACATTTCTTGTTGATTATTACCAGAACAAAAAGCAAATGGACGCAGCGCGGGCTCAGATGCGAAAGATTCTTGTGTTTAAAAAGGATAATTATCTCTATTGGGAGCATTTGCTACTGTTTAATAATGACTTGATGGATTGGAATGCGATGGATGAGGAGAGTCAAAAGGCCTTGACGTACTTTCCTGAGCAACCAATGATTTATATCTTAAAATCGGTAGGATTGATTCAGCAGAAGAAATATACTAAACTCTTAGCTGTAATTGATTCAGGGTTAGTTCATGTTAAAAATGACCCAAAGATTTTATCTCAGCTGTATACCTATCGAGCAGAAGCTTTCTACTATTTAAAACGTTACAATGAATCTTTTGATGTTTTTGACAAGGTTGTAGCTTTGGATCCCGATAATTATATGGCGTTAAATAATTATGCTTATTACCTCTCTATCCGCGGAGAGCGTCTTGCAGTTGCGGAGAAATTAAGTGCTAAAGTGGTGCAGAATAATCCAAATAATGCGACCTATTTAGATACCTATGCCTGGATATTTTTCATGAAAAAAGATTATCAATTGGCAAAATTTTATATGGAAACAGCGTTAGCAAAAACGTCAGATGATACAGCTGTTTTGATTGAGCATTATGGTGACATCTTGTATTTTTTAGATGATAAGTCGAATGCCTTAATTCAATGGAGGAAATCTGTTGAGAAGGGTAATAAATCGAAGGTTTTAATTCAGAAGATAGCTCAAAAGAGATTCATTAAAACGAAAGAATACTAAACTTATGAGGCACTTTAAAAAGGTAGTTTCTTATTTTATGGCTGCATTCCTTGTGGGTTCTCTACTTTTTAGTTGCAAGCACATCGAAAAGGTTGCTGCACCTAAGAAGATTAAGCATTTAAGCCGGGGACGGGTAATTAAACTTGTTAATCAAAAGTCGTTAAATTATGAAACCCTGACTGTTCGGAAAGTCAATTTCACACTCAATAACGAAGGTAAAGAGACCTCTATTCGGGGATCCTATAAAATTAGGCGCGATAGTGTTATTCAGATGTATGCTCAGAAGCTATCTATACCTGTGGGCAAATTGGAGGTCTTACAAGATTCTTTTAAGGTAGCCTATTTTATTGATCAAGAGCTATTTATTGGCGCGAATAGTTATCTCCCTAAACTACTAGGATTAGATGTTGACTATAGTGTTTTAGAAGCACTCTTAAGCAATCAATTATTCTCCATACGACAAGATAGTCGTGAAAGCGATTTCAGGGACTTTGCCTGTGAGATAGAGGATCAGATGTATAAAATTTCTTCTATTCGTTCAAATAAGCTAAAGCGAATCACAAAGAATGATTTGACATTAGAGCGCTATCGCAATAGACTGGATGTAGATCGTGTAATCAAACAAGATATTTTTATTGATGCTGATTCATTTGTTGTTAAGAAGATGGTATTTAAAGATCTGAATAGCGAAAATGGAGTGAAATTAGAGTTTTCAAGGTATGAGAAGGTCATGGACCAATGGTTTCCTGGCTTAATGGATATTGAGGTTTTAGGTCAGAAAAAAGTTAAATTGGCCATAGAATTATCCAAGGTTAGTTTGAATGACGAGAAGAATTTTGGATTTTCTGTTTCGCCTAAATACAAAATGAAATTAATCGAGTAATCAAATTCAAGGTTTTAGTGATGACTTATTCAATTTCGAGATTTTATAATCTGTTTTTATTCTTAGTGTTAATTCTATTGGGTGGCCATGTTTATGGTCAATCTCTTGACGAGCTTAAAAAGCGAAAGGAAAAGACGGCTTCTGAAATAGAGTATATTAATAGTCTTTTAAAAGAGACGAATAGCAAGTCCAAAGCTTCACTAAATAGGTTATCTGTGCTGGAGAAACAGATAAAACTTCAAGATGCTTTGATTAATAATATTACGGGCGAGATTGGCTATTTAGATTCATCTATTCATCAAAATGCGGGTCGAATAGATTCGCTTACAGAAACGCTTCAGACCATAAAGAGTAGGTATGCGTCAATGGTTCGATATGCCGACCGGAATGAGGATAATAGCAATCAGCTCTTGTTTATTTTATCAGCCCAAGATTTTAATCAAGCTTACAAGCGCTTTATTTATTTGAAGCAATATGCAGATTATAGACGCAAACAAGCGGAGAAAATTGTCGCTTATAAGCAAGCTATATCTGAAAAGTTGTTAGATTTTAATAAGCAAAAGGATGACAAGCAACAGCTTTTGGTTTCAAAAGTCAAACAGACAAAAATTATTGAAAAACAGAAGAAGCAACAGAAAGGTGTGTATACCGAACTGCATCAGAAGGAGAAGGATTTAGGGAAGAAATTGGAAAGTCAGCGTAGGGTGGGAGTTCGCTTACAGCAAGAGATTGAGCGCGTTATTTCTGATGAAGCAAAGAAAGTGGCGCATAAATCTACGAAAGATAAAAGTGTAGTTTTGACTTCTGAAGACAAAGCTTTATCAGGCGGATTTTCGATTAATCGAGGCAAATTTCCTTGGCCTGTGCAGCGTGGATTGATTACCGATCATTTCGGAGAACATCCCCATGCTGTGCTTAAATATGTTACCGTTAGAAATGCGGGCGTTGACATTACCACTCAGGCTCATTCAAAAGCGAGGGCCATTTTTAAAGGAGAGGTTACAAAAGTTATTGCGATTCCTGGAGGCAATATTGCCGTCATTATTCGACATGGTAGTTATCTTACGGTATATTCTAATTTAAGCGAGGTATTTGTTAAGGCTGGACAGCATGTCGAAGGGAAGGAAGAGATTGGCAGCGTTTATACAGATCAAAACGATGACAATAAGTGTGTGCTTAAATTTCAGCTATGGCACGAAAACACAAAACTTGACCCAGAAGCTTGGTTACATAGGATGTAAGTTTAGTCGGATAGCTTCCTAGTATTGTTTAAGGCGTGGATAAAGATTAGCAATCTTTGTTAGCCCAGGTAGATTTATGATTTTTATCCTCCGACCGTTCAGCTCAATGAGTTTGTTTTGATTAAATTCTGACAGAAGTCGAATGATGGATTCGGTAGCTGTGCCTACTGTGTTGGCAAGCTCTTCTCTGGTTAATGAGATTTGAATTATTTTTTCAGAGTCTAACTCAAAGTTATCTTTTAATAACAGCAATACTTCAGCTAGTCTTTCGCGAACGGATTTTTGCGCGATATCTGTAATGTAACTATTGGCATCTTTTAACTCTGCACAAACAATACGAAGCAAAGTAATTGCAAACGGAGGATTCTTCTCAATAAGTGCTAAAAGTGTTTTGTAGGGAACATGACATACAATGGCGTCTTCAATGATTTTTGAGGAAGTACTAGCTAATTCTTGACTTAGCAGAGAGCGATAAGCGATGATATCCCCTTTTTTTGCGAAGCGAATAATCTGCTCTTTATCGTCATGCCCTGTTTTATAAATTTTTATTATTCCTTTTATGATGCAGTAAAAGCCAGTAAGCCGACTTCCTTCTTTGTAAAGTATTGTCCCTTTTTTAATGAAGGAGCATGTTTTTTCATAGTTTAAACTATTAAGTTCATTTTCACTTAATGATTTAAAATATCGAAAACTAGAAAGGGTAATTTCGTCTAAAGATTCATCGAATTTTTTCATAATTGATGATTTTGACCTCCCCAGATGGTACTTTTAAAGATACGACAAAAATTGTAATGAAATTAAATTAGTTTTGTTAAACAATTCTATCCATTTCAATGTTAAAGTATTAAACAAAAAATTAGACAAATTATGAAGAATAACAACTCTCAATCAGAAAACATCAGCACTGGTAGCTCTATGATTGCTAAAATCAAAGTTTCACTATTTGCATTTATCGTTCTTGTTGGCCTAGGCACGTCTGCTTATGCAGGAGATTTTGCATTAGATAAAGCTGCAAGTAAAGTTAAATGGGAAGCGAAGAAAGTTACTGGGAAACACAATGGAACGATCTCTTTTGCTAGCGGAACTATCACGGCTAAAAAAGGGGTAATCTCGGCTGGATCATTTGTTATTGACATGAAAACAATCATTTGTGAAGATCTTACTGATGCTGGCTACAACAAGAAATTGATTGGCCATTTAACCTCAGATGATTTTTTCGGTGTTGCAAAATTTCCTGAATCTACCATGACTATTAAAACAGTTGCTCCAATTTCAGGTGATGACTTTAAAATTATTGCTGATCTTACAATCAAGGGTATTACTCAGCCAGTTGCCTTTACTGCAAAAGTCACCAAAGACGGTCCTCAAATAAGTGCCTCAGGTGTAATTACTGTAAATCGGACTCTTTACGGAATCAAGTATGGTTCAGCAAGCTTCTTTCAGGGAATTGCAGACAAAGCTATTGAGGATAATTTTACCCTTACGTTTAGCATCGTAGCGAAGAAAATTTAAGTATTGCATTTTTTAATCATTAAAGGGATGCTCTTTCGAGCATCCTTTTTTTGTAATACTTCATAGATTACTTTAAATTTAACAAAAAGATGCTTTATGACTAAAGTTGCTTTGATTACTGGCGGAGCTAAACGTATTGGCAGAGCCATCTCCCTTCATCTCGCTAAAAATGGATGGGATATAGCTATTCATTACAATAGCTCAAAAGAGGCGATTTCGGAGCTTGAATTAGAATTAAAGACTCTGTATCCATCTCAGCGCTTTTCTTCATTTAAAGTTGATCTTAACGCTGCAGAAATGACCAGTGAACTTGTCTCGAATGTGGTTGATAAGATGGGCTCTGTTGATCTGCTGATTAACAATGCTTCACTTTTTAATTCTGCAACACTCAAGAGCAGTAGCAATGATTTAATCTTACAGCATACCATGGTTAATTACATCGCTCCATTTATTCTGATACGTGATTTTGCAAATACGACAAAGCAGGGATTAATCGTTAATTTATTAGATACTCGGGTTACAAAGAATAAGGGTGATTTTATGGCTTATTCATTGTCGAAAAAAGTATTGACGGACTTAACCAAAATGGCCGCTTTAGAACTTGCACCAACTATCCGAGTCAATGGGATTGCCCCCGGAGCCGTTCTTCCACCGGAGGATAAAGACGATACTTATCTTGATCAAATAGCTCAAAAAACTCCAATGAAAACTCCATCAGGTCTTTTGGCGATCCTTAAAAGTTTGGATTTTATTTTAGATAATCAAGACTTAACTGGTCAGGTAATCTTCTGTGATGGAGGAGAGCATTTAATTTAGATATCATCGAGTTTTAATACGTAATCGAAAAGAAAAATATGGCTATTATTCGAATCAAAGATTTATTAATCCCAACTATTATTGGTTTTAATCCCGAAGAGAGGATTAACCTGCAAGATGTCGTTGTCAATGTTGAGGTTGAGGTTGATATTTCAGCCGCGATCGTTTCTGATCAAGAGGATGGAATTTATAATTACAAGACGATAACGAAACAGATTATCTCCTTAGTATCAGAAAGCAAGTATAATCTTCTGGAGCGATTAGCCCATGAGGTATTAACATTGATCCTTCAAGATCATCGTGTTATTCGCGCGAAAGTTGAGGTTGATAAGCCAGGTGCTTTGCGATTTTCAGAATCTGTCTCTGTTGAATTAGAGGGGTATCGAAAATGAAGCATGAATGTATCATTGGACTAGGGTCGAATATCAATGCTCAGCAGAATTTTGAAGATGCGATAGCGTTAATCAGCTCAGAGCATGAAGTTTTGCAACTATCTAAATGGATCAATACAGCGCCATTGGGCATCCTTGATCAACCAGATTTTTTGAATGGGGCTATAAAAATTAGAACAGCTTCAAGTCAGTCTGATTTTCAACTGTATCTTAAAGCAATTGAAGACAAACTAAAACGTGATCGAACAGCCCCTAAGTTTGGACCTCGTACGATTGATTTGGACATCGTAATATGGGATGGTGTGTTAATTGATCAGGATTATTTGACTCGTGACTTCTTGAGACAAGTGGTTGACGAAATTTCTTAAAGCCTATTTATAGCTTAAATTCGACGGCAAGAACTTCTCGATATATTCAGTAGCAACATTTTTACGTCGAGCAAAATCTTCTACTTGATCCTTTTCAATCCTCTCTAATCCGAAATACACTGCATTTTTATGGGCAAAGTATTGTCCGCAGACTGATGCGGTAGGATACATGGAGAAGTGCTCGGTCAGATGGATATCCACTTTTTCTGTCGCACCTAATAGATCGAATAATACTTTTTTCTCTGAATGTTCCGGGCATGCAGGATATCCAGCTGCTGGCCTAATTCCTTGATATTTGCAATTTATCAAATCCATAGGCGTCAAATTTTCATCAGATGCATAACCCCAGAACTCTTTGCGCACTCGTTCATGAATTCGTTCTGCAAAAGCCTCAGCCAATCGATCAGCTAAGGATTCTAAGAGGATGGCATGATAATCATCCCCTTCTGATTTGAATTTCTCAATCCATTCAGCAATTCCTATTCCTGCTGTTACAGCAAACCCTCCGCAGTAATCTGATACCCCCGAACTTTTAGGGGCTACAAAATCACTTAAGCAGTAATTCGGGAGATTTTCTCCACGTTTTTGTTGCTGTCTAAGGTGATGAAAAGTCCCTTGAAGGGTGTCTCTATTTTCATCGGTATAAAGCTCAATATCGTCACCAACGCTGTTTGCAGGCCAGAGTCCAATAATTCCTTTGGCCGTAATCATTTTCTTTGCGATGATCTCATCTAAGAACAGATTTGCCTCATCATAGAGTTTCTTTACCTCAGCTCCTTGCTTTGGATCATCAAAAATGGCAGGAAACTTACCTCTAAATTCCCATGCAATAAAGAAGAAGGTCCAATCGATATGCTCTCTTAGCTCCTCAAGGGGATAGTCATTGAACGTTTGAATGCCAATCTTTAATGGCTTATAAACCATTGAAGAGTCCCAGTTTGGATTAAAGGCATTGCTTCTAGCGCTTGCCAGAGAGAGGTACTCTTTCGGTTTTTTTGCACTATGCATCGCTCGAAGCTCGATATATTCATTTTGAGTTGATTGAATAAAATCGGGATCTCTGACGAGCAGATTTGCGACCACCTGAACAGCACGCGATGCATCTTTTACATAAACGACGGTATTGCTATACTCTGGCTCTATCTTAACTGCAGTATGTATTTTAGAAGTTGTGGCACCACCAATCATTAGAGGTATTGTAAACGCTCTGCGTTGCATCTCTTTTGCCACATGAGCCATCTCTTCCAAGGATGGAGTTATCAGTCCACTTAGACCAATAATATCGACTTTTTCTTCTATGGCTTTGTCTAAAATTTTATCTGCTGGAACCATAACTCCTAGATCAAGAACCTCGTAATTATTGCATGCTAGCACTACGCCTACGATGTTTTTTCCAATATCATGTACATCGCCTTTTACGGTGGCAAGGAGAATTTTCTTTTTGATTGTTGGCGCTTGTTTCAGGTCAAGTTTATCTTGTTCGATAAATGGCTGCAAAAATGCAACCGCTTTTTTCATGACACGTGCCGACTTAATGACCTGAGGAAGAAACATCTTTCCGCTTCCGAAAAGATCGCCCACTCGGTTCATGCCATCCATCAGAGGCTCTTCGATAACTCGAATTGCACTATTGTATTCGGGGAGTAATTCAGTAATATCTTCTTCGATATAGTCTGTAATCCCTTTTACTAAGGCATGTTGAATCCGTTCTTTAACATCTTGAAGTCTCCACTCCTCTGTTTTTTCTTCTTTCTTACCTTTTGCAGCGATATTTTCTGAAAAGGCAAGCAGTCGTTCTGTAGAATCAGGTCTTCGGTTGAGGATCACATCTTCAACATATTCTAATAAATCTTTCGGTATTTCATCATAGATCTGAAGCATTCCAGGATTGACAATTCCCATATCCAGTCCCGCACCGATGGCATGGTAAAGGAATACAGAATGAAAAGCTTCTCGGATGGTATTGTTTCCTCTAAAGGAGAATGAGACATTTGAAATTCCTCCACTAACCTTGGCGTATGGAAGATTTTCTTTGATCCATTTGGTAGCTTTTATAAAGTCCAGCGCGTAGTTGTTGTGCTCTTCTATCCCTGTTCCGACAGTTAAAACATTGGGGTCAAATATTATATCTTGTGCCGGAAAGCCTACTTCGTCGACTAAAATTCGGTATGCACGTTCACAGATACGGATACGTTCTTCAAATGTGGCCGCTTGTCCTTGCTCATCGAAAGCCATGATAACAGCCGCGGCGCCATATTTTTTTATTTTATTCGCACAGGCCTTGAAGACCTCAGCTCCTTCTTTTAAACTTATGGAGTTTACGATAGCTTTACCTTGAAGACATTGAAGTCCAGCTTCAATGACCGTCCATTTGGAAGAGTCAACCATCACAGGCAAGCGTGCAATGTCAGGTTCCGACATCACCAGGTGAAGAAATTTCACCATCTCTTTCTCGGCATCAAGCATGGCATCATCCATGTTAACATCGATAACTTGGGCGCCTCCTTCAACCATTTCTCTAGCAATGGCTAAAGCTTCTTCATATTTTTCTTCGCGAATAAGTCGGGCAAACTTTATCGATCCTGACACATTACATCGTTCTCCGATATTGATAAAGTTTGTGGTTTTATCAACCGTTAGTGGCTCTAGTCCACTAAGTCGAGTAGCTGGAATTGGCACAAAAGGCTGATGAGGCGTTGCGACACTCGCCATTTGTGCGAGCTCTTTAATATGTTCAGGAGTTGTTCCACAGCATCCACCAATAATATTGACCATTTTTTGATCAAAGAATTCTTGCACGAAAGCTCCCATCATTTTGGGAGTCTCATCGTATTCTCCAAACTGATTTGGAAGACCTGCATTGGGATGTGCGCTAATATAAAATGGGGCTTTTCGACTAAGTTCATCGAGATATGGGCGCATCTCTTTGGCTCCTAATGAGCAGTTTAGACCGATTGTAAGCAGGTTGATATGAGAAACGGAGTTCAGAAATGCTTCGACAGTTTGTCCCGACAAGGTACGTCCACTGGCATCTGTGATGGTTCCTGAAATCATCACATCCAGATCGATCTTACGTTGCTCTAAGGTCTCCTCTATCGCCATCATTGCCGCTTTGGCATTTAGCGTATCAAAAATTGTTTCTACGAGTAATAGATCGACACCACCATCGAGTAGTCCTTCAACTTGCTCGACATACGACGATTTCATTTCGTTAAAGGTAACAGCTCTAAAGCCAGCATCGTTGACATCGGGCGACATTGAGCAGGTTTTATTGGTTGGCCCAACAGCGCCGGCCACAAAGCGGGGCTTCTCAGTTGTTGAATATCGATTAGCGGCTGATTTTGCAAGTTGAGCCGACTGCTTATTTAGTTCATAAACGTGCTCCTCAAGGCCATAATCTGCTTGTGAAATACGAGTAGCATTAAAGGTATTGGTGGAGAGAATATCCGCACCAGCCTCAAGAAATAGTTCATGAATCTCTTGAATGACTGATGGCTTGGTGATCGATAGTAAATCGTTGTCTCCCTTAAGTGGGGATTTCCAATTTTTAAATTGGTCGCCACGGAAATCTTCCTCGGTTAATTTTACGCGTTGGATCATCGTTCCCATCGCTCCATCTAGAACTAGAATACGATGTTTTAATATTTCTCTTATGGCGCTTTTCTTAGTCATTCTTTTTTAATGTAATCTTGCATGATTCTTAATCGAAACTGGAGCAAAAATATTTCTTAAATTATAACCTAGATCACTTTTTTTGACCTGAGTTTGTCAATTTTTTTAAGAACTTCGCAAGCTAATTATCAGAGTTTAAAGTTAGTATTTACATTTTGTATATTATAATAGTCATATTAAATCTATAATATTATGATTGACAGTGCTTTTCGTCCGTTACCCGATTCTATTAAAGGTGTATTTTTTGATATGGATGGAGTACTTTATGATTCAATGGGTGCTCATGCCGATGCGTGGAGCCAAGCATTTCGTTTTTTTGGCTTTGACTTTTCTCCTGAGATGGTTTATCGGAATGAAGGAAGAACGGCGCAGTCAACGATTAATTTAGTTTTTCAGCAAGAAAAAAATAGGGATGCCACCGAACAAGAAATAGAGGAGATATATTCTAAAAAGACAGAGATAATTGCCGACTTTCCAGCAGCGGTGGCTTTTGATGGGGTGCTATCTTTAATGAAGAAGCTTTCTGAACGCTCGGTATCTATTTGGGTGGTTACTGGTTCTTCGCAGGACAAGTTTCTGAATGCATTATTAGAGGATTTTGCGGGCTATGTTGATAAAACAAGAGTTATAACAGGACAAGATGTTCAGCATGGGAAACCGCATCCTGAGCCCTACCTGATGGCACTTAAAAGGTCAGGTCATGCGAGTCATGAAGTTGTTGTTATTGAGAATGCACCTCTTGGTATTCAGTCGGCAAAGGGAGCTGGTATTTTTACCATTGCAGTAAATACGGGAATTCTCGATGATCAGGTGTTATGGGATTCTGGTGCCGACCAGGTTTATAAAAATATGTTAGAGCTAACGTTCTGATCGAGGAGCTTTACTAGAAGGCTGCATTATACAAAAAGAAGCGACTGAAATACAGTCGCTTCTTTTTGTTGTAGGTTATTCAGGTTATTATTTCTTTTTCTTAGTCAGGAAATAAATTGCAGCTCCAAGAACAACAACTGCGCCACCAATTAAAGCGATATTTGGACCACCGTCTGATTTTGGTTTTTCTTCTTCAGCTGCTGCGTTGTAGAAAACAGGTTTTGCTGCTTTATCTGCATTAACTGAGTCTTTTTTAGTAGCTGGCTGTGCAAGTGCAAGACCTAAACTACCCAGGAATAAAACTCCTGTCATTGTAAACATTAAGATTGACTTTTTCATACTCTAATTATTAATTTATTTATAAGAATTTGCTAACTCATCATACTTCTTTGCCACTTCTGGATTGGACTTCCGATAGGTCTCAGCTAATGCTCTAACTGCCGGAATATATCTAGGATCCAGAATTAAACAATCTTTCAATAAACTTCTCGCTTCAGCCAGATTAGTTCTCATTAAAATATTAGCAAGACTAACATAGGCTTCCGAATATTTAGGGTTAAAACTTAATAAAGCTTTATAATAACGCTCTGCTTCTTCTGGTCTATTCTGTTCTATTGCAATATTCCCAAGATACATCAAAGTTGGCTCATATCTAGGATTGATTGCAAGAGCTGATTGAAGCGCTATTTTTGCACTATCAATCTTACCTTGACCAGCTAAAGCATTGGCAAAATTATAAAAGATTAATTCATCTTGTGCATTTATTTTTAGCGCATCAGCAAATATTTTAGCCGATTCGACAAAATTTCCTTTTTTTAACAATTCAGATCCGTAAAAGTCGAGTTTGGTTGCTCTCTTTAGAACTGTACAGATTGGAATTCCATCTGCATATATCGTATGTATTGCTTCTTTTGGGGGCCAGACTTTGGTTTGCAATAGGTTTGCAGAGACATAACTATTGGCAACAACCATATAGTCCCAATCATACTGACTTCTTGCATCATATTGGCAATAGTATGTTGATATCAATGGTTGATCACGGAAGTACCAGCTTACGGAGAAATTAGAGGCTATTTTCAAAGGCCCTACCTCCTTATTCTTTTGCAGATATTCGTTAAGCCAGGTCGATCCTTCACGCATGGAATGGTAGTAGTAGTCTGTTTCATAATTCCCATATGCACCATGCAGTCCACCAACTATGGGATTGTAATACAGGTATAGGTAGGGATGATTCTTCACCATATATTGAATTGGATGCCATGATAATCCAATGAATACTAACGTAAATGCTATTTTTAGGAAGAAGTGCTTTATCCTTGCATAGGCATTTAAAAGGCCGATTGAAGCCAGTAAGATGAGCGACGGATAGACAAACGTGAAGTGCCGCCAAGAACCATATAGATTTGAATGCTCATAGATTACAAATACAATGGGAAACAAGATCGAAAAGAGGATAAAACCATAGGTGAGAAGATTGCTTTTATCCACGATTTTCCGAACAAGAATAATAAATCCCATAATACCTGTTACGACGATTAAAGGAATGGTAATAATCATGTATTTAGGCAAATAGTACCAAGGCATTAAGTCAGACCATATGGATTTACCTTCGAAGATCTGCATAACCGTGGTCGGGAATTGGGTCATAACCTTATACGACTCCCAGATATTATGAAGAGGATTATGAAGTGCATAGGGCCATAAAATGATACTAAACAAGAGCGAGAGCAGACTGATGCCTATTGCATAGATAAACCGCTCCTTAAAGGCCCTATAATCGATTTGTTTGTTTTGTTGAAGATCATAGAAGTAAGAAACAGCCAGGAATAGGAATAGGTAACAGATTAGAATGAGTCCTCCAGATCGTATACTTATCGAGAAGGCGATACTTGCAATTAGCAGAATGACTTCCTTGCGTCTAATTCTATGAAGCAGAAATCGAGACATAAAATACAATGCTGCGATATAGCTTAGTGCAAAAGGGATGTCTTTTAGGTTATTTTGAGCGTGCCCAAGGAAAGTGGGAGAAGCTGCAAAAAGTAATATCACCAGGATTGCGGATCCATACCCAGAAAGCCATAGGGCAAAAAGTGCTGTTATAAAAACGGTTAGCCAACCAGCCAGTGCGCAGGCTATATGACGAAATAAAAAGACCTCTTTGATATTGAACCATTTGATTAAAATGGTTGTAGCGTTATCAAATGATTGACCGTAATATTTGAGATGAGTATTCGGGGTATTGACCGCTGAAGAGTCTTTGCCAAGGGTGGCAAAATAGTTATAAACAGCTTTCGACTGATCGTAATGCAGATATTCATCTCCTGATATGCCAGCATCGGCTGAGCTCTTTAGCATGAAAATTAGCAGAAGAGCTGATAAGCCGAGAAATAGGTATTTCAGATTTTTCTGAATCATTTTTTTAATGGTGTTCCATCATAGATTTTCTTCACAAAATAGAGCGGTCTCTCTTGTGATTCTTTATAAATACGATAGACATATTCTCCAACTACTCCGAGTGCTACCAGTTGGATAGATCCTAAAAAGTAGATGCTTAGCATTGTTGAGGGCCATCCAGCAATGGCAAACCCCATTATTTTAGCGAATAATACATACGCTCCAGCACACATAAACACGAATGTTCCGATCAGTCCAAGAATTAAGCACATCCGAATTGGAAGTCTTGAGAATGAAAAGATCGCATCGGCAGCAAGTGTAAACAACTTCGATAAACTCATTTTAGGCTCCCCACTGAGTCTATCTTCACGAATAAACTCAACATAGCCTTGTTTAAATCCGATAAATGTTCGTAGGCCTGGCAAGTATCGGATTTTCTCTTTCAAGGACAATAAAGCCGTTAGGGCCTCCCTGGTCATCATGGAAAAGTTGCCGGTATTTTCCATATTCTTTAACACCGCGATATTCCTAAAAATGCGATGAAATATAAAGGTTAGAAAGTTTCGGCTATTACTCCCTTTGCGACCAATTCTTTTTGCACTAATCACATCAAACCCTTCCTCCTTAATTTTGCGATACATCTCTGCAAATAATTCAGGTGGGTCTTGCATATCCCCATCCATCATGCCGATGAACTCGCCTGAGGCATATTCTAGTCCGGCTGTGTAGGCAGCTTGGTGGCCAAAATTTCGAGATAGGGCGACGATTTTAAGTTCGGGAAATTGTACCTGAGAGGCTTGTAGGCTTTTCAAGCTACTATCGTCACTCCCATCATCAACAACTATGATCTCAAAATTAGAGGTGAATGTTGTTAATGCAGTATGAGTTCTTTTCACCAATTCGGCAATAAGTTTCTCTTCGTTGTAGATTGGAATGACAATTGAAAGCATATCCTTAAATAGTTAGGTCGGCATTTAGGGGTAAATTTACATTAATATCTTCGGATATAAATAAAATAACCCCAGTAAAAAACTGAGGCTATTTTAATAAAATTTAAACGATAATTAAAATCAAAGTCTATCTTAGGGTCCGTTTGTAATGGATTACTTTGAAGAACTTAGGCGAGCCAATGCAAATTCTGCCTCGTCTTTTAGATTTGGATTTTTAGCAAGTTCTTTAATTGCTGAGACACTAATATCTGATCCCATCCAGCTTAGCTCGCGAAGCAGTAATTTTTTCCCATCCTCACTAGCGCTTTTGTTTTCAAGCACTTTTACCATGGCTTTTTCGAATTTTGCAAAATCATCAGCTGTTTTTGATTCTTTGCGAATGCGACTTTGTAGGTCGGTAAAGTATTTTGTGCTCTTTGTGATATCGTATTGTGATATCTTGTTAAGATCGTCTTCTAGGGTTAGTTCTTTATAGTCAAGTCGGTATGATGAGCCCGCTGCGGTAGGGAAATCATACGGTATTTTTTGTGTTACTTTTCCTGACGCAGCCCATTCAGCGCCTCTTTGGAAGGTCGTTATGAATCCAACACATTGTAACGCTGGACCCCCTTCTTTATCTGGATGACCTAAGGTTGTATGGAATATTCTTCCTTTACCATAGTTGACAACCATGAGTATAGGCTCATCTCTGCCTGTGCCGCCCTTCGCTGTGTCTGAGAATGCAGTCGCGATAATTTCCATGTTTTTCCCTGGTCCACGAAGTTTGGCGTACAATTCATCGGTTCCATGAACCCATCGTTGAGGTAGCCCTTTCGTGATTGGATGCTCCACGTTGCGAGCTTTGATTTCGAATTCATGTCTTTTCCCATGCGCTCCTCCGCTTCCTGCTGCAGTGTCGATAACCATTTTATCACCTTTGTAGTAAACGTAAGGTCCGTCTTTTTGAGACCGGCCTCCCCATCCGCCTAAGCCGATCATTTCGTTGTATTCTTTCCAATCAGGGAATGAATTATCTCCAGCATGATAAGAGACCACGCCTCCACCATTCTTTACATATTCAACGAATGCAGCCTTGGTTTTTTCAGACCAAGATTCTCCATTATAATCAATAATGATTACGTTATATTTTGAGAAATCGGGATTAAAGGAGTTCATGTCGCCTCCCTTTTCAGGACTTTTTGCAATCTCAGCACTAAAGATTCCAGTTTGCAAAAGGACTTCTTTAAGGATTGGGGAACTAGATTTCCAATTGTGGTTATTTTGACCGGTGATAATTAATGCTTTGTAGGAAGCACCGCCATTGCATGCTGTCAATACAAAGACCAGCATGACGAATACAAATAGATATTTAACTAGATTTTTCATTTCAGTTTTAGATTAAATGGTTGGTACATTCCAAGGTTGACGGTATGGACGAGTTAGCAAACGGCTCGCTTTTGGGTTTCCAATAATCTCTTGTTTTACTGGGTCCCATTGAATTTTTTGTCCAGTAGACATTGCAATTTCACCAAGTAGTCCGACAGATATTGAGCGATGTGCGATATCAACAGGTGCTACAGTTTCGCCGCGTGATTTTACGCAGTCCAAGAAGTTTCCAATATGGTCGGTGCTTTTATAGAGGTGAATCTCATTATCGGCGATAACTTCTTGAAGAATTTTTGGGTCAGAAGCAGTTAGTGTATTTCCTCTGTTGACATGGATCCAGCCTTTATCGCCATACCAAGTTGCTCCGGCACCTTTTTCAATA
>CAIUAN010000010.1 GCA_903897145.1 uncultured Bacteroidia bacterium
AACACAGGGTCGGATAGCCATCACTCTGAGCGTTGGAGAGCAAACCGATGAGGTTTATAAAAGATGGTATGAGGCAGGTGCAAAACGCTATTTGTTGCGTATCGAAACAACAAATCCTTTGCTGTATCGATCCATTCATCCGCAAAATAAACTCCATAATTACTACCGTCGCCTCGATTGTCTCTACTCGCTAAAACGTATCGGCTACCAAACAGGGACTGGCGTTATGATTGGACTTCCTGGCCAAACTGTGGATGACCTAGCTGACGATCTTCTATTTTTTGAAGAATTTGGAATTGATATGGTTGGCATGGGTCCCTATCTTGAATCGGCAAATACTCCGCTTTTGGAATCACAAAACAAGACGTTGATTCCACTCCAACAACGCTACGAACTTTCATTGAAAATGATAGCAGCGCTAAGACTCTTAATGCGAGACATCAATATTGCCGCTACATCCGCTCTTCAAACCATTAACCCCTCTGGCAAAGAGTTCGGCTTAAAAGTTGGTGCCAATGTGATTATGCCAAATCTGACACCCGCTATTTATGTGAACCGATATCTTCTCTATGACAATAAGCCGGTTATTACAGGTAATTTGCCTGAGTACCTTCGTAATTTGGAAGCGAACCTTCAGCCACTAAATCTTCAACTTGGTTATGGAGAATCTGGTACCTCCCCATATTTTGAAAGTCGCAAACAATTTGAAGCAAATTGTTGATCATTGAGAATAAGCCATCCTGTTCTTTCTTTCATACAATCTATAAATTTAAAAGAATTATGTTTAACTTTAGGGGAATTAGTGACGCTTGATTTTACAGTATTTACCCTAATAAATTCTAGTCATGAACGCAATTATCTCACTCGTAGCACTTGTTTTATTTCTGTTTTTTCTCGCTGGCATCCGAATCGTCCGTCCAACCCATCGGGCCTTAGTTGAACGTTTGGGTAAATATCACCGTTTTGCAGGTTATGGCTTTAATTGGATCATTCCATTTATTGACGTGATGTATAAGATTAATATTACGGAGCAGATGATAAACGCGGAACCTCAAGAGATTATAACAAACGATAATTTGAATGCAAAGGTCGATGCTCAAGTTTATTTTAAGATCAAGTCGGATGAGCAGAGTGTGAAAAATTCGCAATACAATGTCAATAGCATCGAATATCAAATAGTGAATCTCGCCAGGACCACCTTGCGAAATATCATTGGAACCATGACTTTGAAATCTGCCAATAGCGAACGGGGAAAGATTAATAAGGAATTACATGGTACTTTGCTCGACGAGACGATGAACTGGGGGATCGAAATTGTGCGCACCGAACTTAAAGAGATCGATCCACCGAAAGATGTGCAAGAGACCATGAATAAGATTGTGAAGGCTGAAAACGAAAAGATTGCTGCAATAGATTTCGCGACCGCGACTGAGACAAAAGCAGATGGTGAGAAACGTGCCGAAATACGCCGAGCCGAAGGGATCAAGCAAGGTGAAATCCTGCGAGCAGAGGGCGAGGCACAGGCCATTCAACTTGTGAATGAGTCTGCCGAGAAATATTTCGTTGGGAATGCTCAACTCTTACGTCGTATCCAAGCCATGGAGACATCACTGAAAGATAATTCAAAGATCGTGGTTCCGACAGGCTCCGATCTCGTGAATGTGATGGGTGAGATGGGTGGTGTGTTGCCGATTAATACGAAGAAAAATAAAACAGACCCAGATTCCGCTAAAAGCTAATTTTCTATTGACTGCTAAAATATCCAACCTTTAAATCCTTTGGAGCTCCAGTCGAGGTGACTTGGAACTGAATATCCACCGAACCTCCATGCTCTGTGCTGAAATGCCGTGTATGGTTCTCTTCCGTGTCTGCTATCTGAAGTTTGCCGGGGCTTTGTTTTAATCTCGCGTCAACTACTATGGCATTCGGACAATAACGATTCAATAAGCCATAATCTAGCTTCCTTTTGCTAATGAGAATAATTAAATCAGCCGATGGTAATCTCCTCCAGCTCGCTTCATTCATTACTTGGTTTCTGAAAATCCAGATTCTAAACCCGCTTAGATTTATAAAATCGCCCAAATGACTGAGTGAGCTGCTAAGTGCAAATATGGTGTCAGATAGATTAAAGATCCCCGATTTCAAAATCCCTCTATAGCCCTCATAAGGCTTTATGTAAGGTTTTAATTTGTCAGGACCAATACTCGAGTCGGCACTGAGCCAATAAGTCGTTCTTGCTGCTGTAAATGCAATTAATGATCGTTGTGGTAAATTGAATACCACAACTTCATGGCGCGTTAATTGATCCATTTGGGTTGCTACTCCAATTAAAAACAAGATGATTATGACAATTAGACCTAACCGAAGGTTGTTTATCTTCTTCGTGATCACAAATAGTGCAGTGGAAATTGCAACAACTATTATTAGCAACATAGTACTATCCGAGGGATACAACCCTTCGATGATCGAATAGGGTAGATGTTCAACAAAACGGACAGAAAATAGCATCCCTTGTCCCGCTAGGTCTAAGACACGTGTTAGCCAGATTCCTAAGATCGGAAACAATGGAGCTATAGCAAAGACAATAAATGAGAGGTATAAGATCAGTGTGACAAGGGGAATCACCATCAGGTTAGCAAGCAAAAACCAGGTTGGGAATTGATGGAAATAATGTAGTAGGAATGGTAAAGTGCCAATCTGAGCTGCCATCGAAACCGTTAACATAATCCATATCTGGTCAATTACCCAATATTTGCAATAAACAAGTCCATAGAGATATGGGTGAAAATAAACAATAGACAATACGGCCAGATACGAAAGCTGAAATCCAACATCATAAATAAGAGCCGGATGATAGCATAATAGCACAAAGGCTGAAGCAGCAAGGGTGTTGTAGATATTGGCATTCCGATTTAAACTCTTTCCAATAACAATAAACGAGAACATCACAGCAGCCCTTAGCACTGAAGCCGATAATCCGGTTATTAAGGCATATCCCCAAACGGCACCTAAAATAATTAGTGTTTGCAGAAAGATTCCCCATCTTTTGCGGTTCAAAAATCGTAACAGCACTTCAAGCACGACATAGATAATCGCTACGTTCATCCCCGATACAGCTAGCACATGTGTCACGCCGGTCTTTGAGAAACTTTGTGTCGTCTCGGGCTCTAATTCCTCGCGCGCTCCTAAGGCTACGGCTGAGACTAAATGTAAGGCTTCACCTTTAAGGCCGCAATTTTCTAAAATATGTATGAGTTGAGCTCGAATAACTATCGAATATTCGGCTAGGTTAGGCTTACTCTTTACTTTTAAAACATGATAATCGGTCGGTTTTATGAATAGTTTATAACCGAGATTATTTCGAAGGGCATAGGTTTGATAATCAAACTCAAAGGGATTGCCTGTCTTTTGAATGACTTCCGGCTTTCCCCTGAACCAAACAATTGTTCCTGGCTCAAGCTTTGGCATGCTGTCTGATTTTCCAAAATAAGCTAATACTCTCTGATCGGAATCAACAAGACGCACAATTGCTCGATATGATTTCTCTCTTTCAAGCGGATATTCATCAACTATTGCATAATATAGTCCATTAACAAAAGGCTTTGGTTGGTATCTTAAGGTCGTATTCGTGAAAAGACCAAAAAAGAAAAATGCCACAAATGCCACCAGACCGAAAAAAGATTTTTGTTTGAAATTGGCATTTAATAGAAATGGCAGGGTTAAAATAGAGGCTAAACAGAGCCATAAAAATATCCATTTCCAGTCTGATTGGCAGTTTTCACCAGCTAATATTCCAATACAAAAAGGGATAAGGACTCTGATAAATGGCGCACTTTTTAACTTATCTTTGAGGGAATTCATACCATGGGTAAGTCTTAGAATAAAGTTACAGGAATTAAATTTAAAATGTGAAAAAAACCAATTTTGGTTTGACTTGTTGTTAGATTATGAAAAAGCAAAATAGGTTGTCAATGGCTAGTAGCCCATACTTAAAGCAACATGCAGATAATCCTGTAGACTGGTTTGAATGGGGTGAAGAAGCGCTGTTAAAGGCGAAGATTGAAAATAAACCATTGATTATCAGCATTGGTTATGCGGCCTGTCATTGGTGTCATGTGATGGCAAATGAGTCGTTTATGAACGAGGAGATTGCAACTTGGATGAATACTCACTTCATATGCATCAAGATAGATAGGGAAGAAAGACCCGATATTGATCGAATCTATATGGAAGCAGCGCAGCTTCTAAGTGGCCGTGGCGGATGGCCACTTAACGCTTTTGCACTTCCTGATGGTCGACCATTTTATGCGGCAACTTATTTTCCTCCCGACCAATGGCTCGACGCTCTCAATCAATTAAGTCATCTGTATTCAACTGATTATCCTCGACTAGAACTGGCAGCCGAAGGGTTAACGGAAGGTATTCGAAGTAATTCGTTTGTTGAATTAGTTGATTCAACGCCTTTTGAACGAACAGAATATCAGGCATCTTATCAGGCACATATTCGAAAAATTGATTTTGAATTAGGCGGATATTTAGGAGCTCCCAAATTTATGATGCCCACTGGATTGGAGTTTTTGCTACAATATCATCACCTCACCAATGGCCCACTAGCTCTCGAGGCTGTTGGCGTCTCTTTGGCTGCGATGGCTCAAGGAGGTATTTACGATCAGATTGGTGGAGGCTTCGCTCGTTATTCAACCGATGAAAATTGGCTGGTTCCCCATTTTGAGAAGATGCTATATGACAACGCACAGCTGATTAGTCTCTATGCACATGCTTATCAAGTAACTCAAAAGCCGCTATATGCTGAGATCATAACTCAAACTATTGCATTTCTAGAACGTGAAATGAGGCATTCTAATGGAGGTTTTTATGCCGCGATTGATGCAGATAGCGAGCATGAAGAGGGAAAATTTTATGTCTGGACAAAGGAAGAGATTGAATCAATTATTGATCCTCAAGATCTTAAGTTGATCCTTCGATTTTATCAGATTTCAGACTTTGGTAACTGGGAGGAGCAAAAAAATATTCTTCATTACAAAGAGCCTAAAGCCGATTTTGCTGCAAAAAATAACCTCTCTCTAGAGTCGTTTCAACACATTCTTTCCAAAGCGAATAAAGCTTTGTTGGAGCATCGAAACCAACGTATCCGACCAGCTACGGATGATAAAATCCTTACCTCCTGGAATGCTTTGATGATTACAGGATATGTCAATGCCTATAAGGCTTTAGGTGAGCCATTTTATTTAATAGAGGCATTAAAAACAGCTCAATTCTTGGCCGAGAGAATGGTCGCGTCTTCAGGTATCTTATATCGAGTTTTCAAAGATGAAAAAGTCACGGTTGAGGCATTTTTAGACGATTACGCCTTGTTTGCCGAGGCATCTCTTAATCTTTATGAGGTGACCTTTGATTTGAAGTGGCTTTCGCTAAGTGAACAGCTTGTTACGCAGATATGGGACCACTTTATTGATCCCCCCAACCATCTTTTTTATTACACCTCAGACCAATCTGAAGAGCTTATTGCGCGTAAACATGAGACTTCAGACAATGTAATTCCTGCATCTAATTCTGTTACTGCCCATGTTTTATATCGACTAGGAACACTAACCGAGCAACAGCAGTATATTCATATGGCTTCCCAGATGGGACTTAATTTAAAGAGTGAGATTTTGAACCATGGCGCTTATTACGCAAACTGGGCCATGCTCCTTGGGCGTCTGACTTATCCAAAAGTTGAGGTTGCAATTTTGGGTTCAGAATCGCTCTCTTTAGCACATGAATTACAACGAAATTACCTTCCGACTGTCTGTTTTGCTGGCGGAAAGCAAGAAGATTTGCCGCTTCTCAAACACCGACTGGTTCAGGAACGTACCGTCGTCTATGTCTGCAAGGACCAAGTCTGCAGTTTGCCTGTTTCGAGTGCCGACATGGCCTTGGGATTGTTACGTGCAAGTCAATAGTTAAATCATTTTGATTTTTTTCGGTTCGTCTCGTAGCTCTAATTGAGGGTTTTTTATCTTTGTGTGTAAATCCATTGAATGCCTTTGGAACCTGCAAAACCTAACCTACTATTCCATTGACCTATTATGCTAAAAATTAGTGCCTCCATTTGCATTATCCTATTGTTATTCTCTTGTATTTCTCCAATTTCTGCTAATGCACAATCAGATCGATCACGCATCGTAATGCTTGATCGACCTATTCTCGAGACAGCTAACTTAAACTATCTCGGAAATCGCAAACCTCTTCAGCCGTTGAATTTTATTAAACTTCCAGTTGTGGCTATAAAACCGGATGGCTGGCTGAAAAAGACATTGGAATTGCAGCGCGACGGCCTATCTGGACACCTTGGTGAGATTAGCGCTTGGCTGAATAAGAAAAATAATGCATGGCTAAATGCTGGAGGTCAATATGGTTGGGAAGAGCTCCCATACTGGCTAAAAGGATATGGTAATTTGGCCTATATTCTTAACGATTCATCCATGATTGCTGAGACCAAAATATGGATTGAGGCTGTTTTAAATAGTGTTCAGTCAGACGGTTATTTTGGTCCGACAACACTTCGAAAAGGCCGAAAAGATCTCTGGGCGAATATGATCATGCTTTGGGCGCTTCAGTCTTACTATGAATACTCAGGTGACAAAAGAGTCATTTCCTTAATGACCAACTATTTTAAATGGCAGTTAACGGTTCCTGATGCAGCTTTCTTAAAAGACTATTGGGAGAACAGTCGAGCAGGCGATAATTTGCTTAGCGTTTATTGGTTGTATAATATAACTGGTGACTCATTCTTATTACAACTCGGAGACAAGATACATCGCAATACCGCCAACTGGATGGATAAATCGTGGCTTCCAAATTGGCATAATGTAAATGTGGCGCAATGTTTCAGAGAACCTGCGACCTATTCGATGCAAACTGGGGATCCTCAGATGTTACAGGCATCTTATACGGTGTTTAATTTAATCCGACGTATCTATGGACAAGTTCCAGGTGGAATGTTTGGTTCCGATGAAAATGCTCGCATGGGATATATCGATCCACGTCAAGGGACCGAAACATGCGGATTTGTTGAGCAAATGTCTTCCGATGAGATAATGCTCCGAATTTCTGGAGATCCATTTTGGGCCGAAAATGCCGAAAATGTAGCCTTTAACTCCTATCCAGCTGCATTGATGCCCGATTTCAAAGCACTTCGCTATATCACCTGCCCGAATGAGGTGGTCAGTGATTCCAAAGACCACAGTCCTGGGATTCAAAACGAAGGTCCTTTTTTAGCTATGAACCCTTTTAGCAGTCGCTGTTGTCAACATAATCACGCTCAAGGATGGCCCTATTATGTCGAGCATCTTGCATTGGCTACTCCAGATAATGGCGTGGCTGTTGCTTTGTATGGCGCTTGTACGGTAAATGTACGTGTTGCAAATAATATTCCTGTCACAATTAAAGAACAGACGAATTACCCTTTTGAGGAGGCTGTGAGTTTTCACTTAAATACAACGAAAGAGGTGACCTTCCCACTCTATTTAAGGATTCCTTCTTGGTGCAAGAATGGCTCCGTGAAAATTAATGGAGTGGTGCAATCTACGAAACTCGAGCCAGGTAAATACGCGATGATTCAGCGTAAATGGAGTAATGAAGATGTTGTGTCACTTGATCTACCGATGGAACTGTCACTGAAAACATGGCAGTTGAACAAGAATAGCGTCTCAGTTAATTACGGACCACTGACCATGTCTCTTAAGATTAAAGAGCGCTATGATAAGCTGGATAGTAAGAGTGCTGTTATTGGTGATTCGAAATGGCAGGAGGGGGCTGATGCCTCTAAGTGGCCTACTTTTGAGATTTATCCAGAGTCAGCTTGGAATTATACACTCCGATTGGATAAAAACTTCCCCTTGAAAGGACTTACGGTGATAAAGAAGCCATGGGTGAAGAATTCATTCCCATTTACTGTTGGATCAGTGCCCATTGAAGTTCATGCGAAGGGTCAACGAATCCCATCTTGGGGAATTGATGAGTATGGATTATGTGGCATCTTGCCAGATGCAAATGCACCGATAGATGAAAAGGTTGAGGATATTGTCTTAATCCCAATGGGTGCTGCACGATTACGGATTTCGGCTTTCCCAACGACAGTAGGGAATTAATCAGGTGATACTTAAAATTTCAACTTCTTATTTAAGGTTCTCTTTCAAGAAATTGTCGAACATCGTGTAGAGGTGCATAGAGGTGTTTCCGCCTCTGATGCCATGATTGCGATTTGCATACGACATGCTCTGAAACTGCACGCCAGCCTGAACCATTGCCTCTTGAAATTCAACAGCATTCTGATAATGTACATTGTCATCAGCCATGCCATGAACCACAAGAAGCTTTCCTTTAATCCCTTTGGCTAGGGTAATCGGCGAATTATCGTCATAGCCTTCCGGATTCTGACTAGGCAAGCCTAAATAACGTTCGGTATAAATGGTGTCATAAAAACGAAAGTTTGTAACTGCTGCAATTGCTATTCCTGCTTTAAAAACATCGCCTCCTTTAGCAAGACATAGATCCACTACTGTGGCGCCAAAGCTCCATCCCCAGATGGCGATATTTTTGCCATCAACAAATGGAAGTGTGGCAATATATTTAGCCCCTTCTATCTGATCGTCTGACTCATATTTGCCAAGTTGTCCATAGGTGCATTTTCTGAATTCTTCCCCCCGTGCTCCAGTGCCTCGACCATCAAAGCAGACTACTAAATAACCATTCTCGGCTATGTAGTTTTCCCAACCAATACTATATTGGTCAAGCACCTTTTGGCTATTTGGTCCGCTATATTGCGTCATCAAGACCGGATATCTTTTAGAAGGATCAAAATCAGATGGTTTAATCATCCACCCATTCAGTGTTTCACCGGTTGAATTGTTAAATGTGATAAACTCTTTACCCGGGATCTTCCGATCGGATTCAACCACTTTTAAAGCGTTGTTTTCTTTTAATACTCTCAATTGCTTTCCTGTAATATCATGCAAAGTCGACTCCAACGGGGTAGTGAGCGTTGAATAGTCGTTGACGTAATATTTGAAGGTGCTACTAAACGAAACGGAGTTGGTCCCTTTCTTGGTCGTTAATTGAATTTTTTTCTTTAGATCCAGGCTAACTCCATAAACCTCACGCTGAAGTGGAGAGACGGCAGCTGCTTGATAATAGAAAATCTTACTTGCGTTATCATACCCGTAATATTTCAAAACATCAAACTTGCCTTTGGTAAGCTGAGTTATTCTAACGCCGCTGGTATCATAGAGGTAAAGGTGTTTGTAGCCATCTTGCTCGCTTAATATTACAAAGCTTTTGTCATCAGAAAGGAATGTGAAATTGTCCAAGAAGTCAGTCTCGATGTAACGTTTGTTTTTTTCGGTGTAGATCAGTCTCGCGTCGCCGCTATGTGAGTTCGCGAAAAAAAGTTCGGCCTTATTTTGGAGCCTGTTAACCTTGAATATGCCCAGGTTTTTTCCCGAGTAGGTCCAGCTAATCTTTGGAACGTAATAGTCTTTGTCGTTTCCAAGATCCATCTCAATATTTTGACCTGCCTTGATGTCATAAACCCAAACCGATACAGCTGCATTTCTCTCTCCAGCCTTGGGATATTTATACCTGAATTCATTCGGATAAAGCGCATTTTCTGACTTTGTAGGATTTGATCCTTTATAGAGTGTAAATCCAAATGAGGGAACTTCCGACTCGTCAAACTTTAAATAAGCCACTTGTTTGCTGTCAGGCGACCATTCAAAGCCTCTGATAAATTCAAATTCCTCTTCATAAACCCAGTCTGGAACGCCATTGATGATTTTATTCACTTCGCCATCGATGGTCATCTGACGTTCAGTGCCAAAACGTAAGCTCTTGACAAACAGATTGTTGTTTCGAACGAATGCAACACGTTCGCCATCTGGTGACAAGGTTGCCACTTGCTGTCTTCCCTCAGACAGGCGAGTGAGCTCTTTGGTGATTAAATTATAGACAAAATAGATTGCTGTAAATGATCTTCGATAGATTGATTTTCTGTTGCTTAATAAAAGCACCTTCGTTTCGTCGGCACTAAAGGTATATTCGCTAATGGAAGTAAGAGAATCGTTTTTAAGGGATTTAATATCAAGAACCACAGACACTTTTAGTCCTGTTTTATAGCTGTATTTAACGATCTCTTTTCCCCCGTTTTCAAGCAAAGTATAGTTTAGACCATCCTTTGTGGAGGCTAATCCAGTCACAGCTGTTTGTCTGAAAGTTCCTTTAGTTAATAGTTCTTCTAAAGATATTTTTTGAGCATAAAGCGAGCTGCAGCCAATGAAAAAAAGAAATAAAAGGATGGTGATTCTGCGCATGATAGAGGATGTTAATGCTTATTTATTCCTCAAAAATATTAAATTTTGAGGAGTCTAACGTCAAAGATTACTAACATTGAGAAAAAATGGCGATTAAACTTCGCGATAATTTTGAAGAACAAGCGGATAATCGTTAAATTTGCACCTCGAAAAAAATTGTATCGATGATAAAAATTACATTTCCAGATGGCTCGGTTCGCGAGTTTGAAAAAGGAATAACAGGTTTAGGCGTTGCTGAAGCCATTAGCAGCCGCTTAGCTCAGGATGTACTCTCAATAGCTGTCGACGGAGAGGTCAGAGACCTTTTACGTCCAATTGATAAGGATGCTAGTATCAAGTTGTTCCTTTGGGATGACCTGCAAGGTCGCGAGACATTCTGGCACTCTTCGGCGCATATCATGGCTGAGGCTATCGAGTTTTTTCATCCAGGGACCAAGTTTGGTATCGGTCCAACCGTCGAGAATGGCTTTTATTACGATATCGATCTTCCCGATGGTAAGATGCTTACCGACAAAGATCTTGCGAGTATAGAGCAGAAAATTCTTGAGCTTGCTCGTTTGAAATCTGCTATTGTACGCAGTGAGATTTCAAAAGCTGATGCATTGAAAATGTTTACAGCGAAAGGCGATCCTTACAAAGTTGAGTTGATTACCGATCTTGTAGATGGTACCATAACTTTATACAACCAGGGTAATTTCACCGATCTCTGTAGAGGTCCTCACTTACCGCACACTGGATTTATCAAGGCTGTTAAATTGACCAATATCGCTGGTGCATACTGGCGTGGTAACGATAAAAATAAGATGCTTACGCGTGTTTATGGTATCACTTTCCCAAAACAGAAACTTCTTGAGGAGTATATGGTTTTGGTTGAAGAGGCCAAAAAACGCGACCATCGTAAGATTGGCAAGGAGATGGAGCTATTCCATTTCTCTCCAAATGTAGGTATGGGACTTCCACTTTGGCTTCCTAAAGGGGCTATGCTTCGTGAGCAGCTTGAGAAGTTCTTGAAAAAAGTTCAAAAGAAATTCGGTTACGAGCAGGTGATCACTCCTCATATTGGTGATGTTGCCTTGTATAAAACTTCGGGCCATTTCCAGAAATATGGGAAAGATTCGTTTCAACCTATCCGCACACCGAATGAAGGTGAAGAGTATTTATTGAAACCAATGAACTGTCCTCATCACTGTGAGATTTATAAGTTTAAGCCACGTTCATACAAAGATCTGCCAGTTCGTATGGCTGAGTTTGGTACCGTTTATCGTTATGAGCAGAGTGGTGAGCTTCATGGATTGACACGTGTTCGTAGTTTTACGCAAGATGATGCGCATATCTTCTGTCGTCCTGATCAGCTGAAGGAAGAGTTTTTAAAAGTTATCGATATCATCTTCATTATTTTTAAAGCATTAGACTTTAAAGATTACAAGGCTCAGATCTCTTTGCGTGATCCAAAAAATAAAGAGAAATATATTGGCTCGGATGAAAACTGGGAAAAAGCTGAACGTGCCATTATTGAGGCGTGTGAAGAAAAAGGGTTAAATACGATCACCGAATTAGGTGAAGCAGCGTTTTACGGCCCGAAACTTGACTTTATGATCAAGGATGCTTTGGGAAGAAGCTGGCAGCTGGGAACTATTCAGGTGGACTATAATTTACCTGAACGTTTTGAATTAGAATATGTTGGATCTGACGATAAGCGCCACAGACCGGTGATGATACACCGTGCGCCGTTTGGATCGATGGAGCGTTTCTGTGCTGTTTTGATCGAACATACGGCAGGTAAATTTCCATTATGGTTAACTCCAGAGCAGGTTGTGGTGTTGCCAATCAGCGAAAAGTACAACGAATATGCGCAAAAAGTTTCAAATCAATTAAATATTTCCGATATTCGCGCCGGAATTGACGACCGTAACGAAAAAATCGGCAGAAAGATTCGAGACAATGAGATGAAGCGTATTCCATACCTTTTGATCGTTGGGGAGAAAGAATTTGAAGATAATACGGTAGCAGTTCGACGCCAAGGCGAAGGTGACCAAGGTACAATGACAATCGATGAGTTCGCGTTGTTTATTGGTAATGAGGTCAATGCCGCTTTAGCAGATGCATATAAATAGTTTAATAAATTAATAAATAGGAGGATAAAGCCATAGCAGTAATTAGAGGCAATGGGCCAAGAGGTCCCAAAGAGGAAGAAAAATCACCATTTCGGGTTAATCATCAGATTCGTGTTGCAGAGGTAAGATTGGTTGGAGAGAATATTGAAAATCCTGGGGTTTTCAGAATTCAAGATGCCCTTCGTCTGGCCGATGAGTTGGAGCTTGATCTAGTTGAGATCTCTCCAAATGCGGAGCCGCCTGTATGTCGAGTTACTGACTTTCAGAAATTTCTTTACGAACAGAAGAAAAAGCAGAAAGAGCTGAAAGCCAAAGCATCGAAGATCATTGTTAAAGAGATTCGATTTGGCCCCAATACGGATGATCACGATTATAACTTTAAATTAAAGCATGCTGAGAAGTTCCTTCAAGAAGGGGCTAAAGTTAAGGCATACGTATTTTTTAAAGGGCGGTCGATATTATATAATGAGCAAGGAGAGATCTTGCTGCTTCGTTTTGCCAATGCCTTGGAAGAGGTGGGCAAGGTTGAACAGCTTCCGAAGCTCGAAGGAAAAAGAATGACAATATTTATTTCGCCTAAAAAGAAAAAATAACAAGATGCCTAAAATGAAAACGAATGCCGGGGCTAAGAAGCGTTTCCTTCTAACCGGCTCAGGAAAAATCAAAAGGAAACATGCTTATAAGAGTCATATTTTGACCAAAAAAAGCACTAAACGCAAAAGAAACCTAACCAAATGGGCTCTAGTTGCCGATGTTGACACGAATCATGTCAAACGGTTATTAGCCATGAGGTAATCATTTCTATTGACGAGTTATAGTTAAGTTTAACCGGTCAGTGAGCACCAAAAGATTCCTTTAACTAGGAACGCCATTGTCCTAAAACACAAAAAAATGCCAAGATCAGTAAATCATGTAGCATCAAAAGCGCGAAGAAAAAAATTGCTGCTACTTACCAGAGGATACTTTGGATCGCGTAAAAATGTCTGGACGGTTGCCAAAAACACATACGAAAAAGGATTAGGGTATGCGTACCGTGACAGAAAAACTAAGAAAAGATTATTCCGTGCTTTGTGGATTCAACGTATCAACGCTGCTGTTCGCACCGAAGGGTTATCTTACTCCGTATTTATGGGGAAATTGAAAAGTGCGAACATCGAAATCAACCGTAAGGTTTTGGCCGATCTAGCTATGAACAATCCCGCTGCTTTCAGCGCTATTGTTAAAAAAGTTAAGTAATTTGAAAAATTAGGCGAAATAAATTTTCAGATAAAAAAAGGAGCTCATTGAGCTCCTTTTTTAGTTTCAACTATTTCTTTTTATTTCTTTATATTTAGTATAAAAATAAAAAGATGAGCTACGAAGAGCAGACCGCCCGAATTGAAAGACTTGTCGTTTTAATCTCCCACACCAACACTGGGACAGCGGAGGAACTGGCTCGAAAACTCGGTGTCTCGCGCCGAACCGTCTTTAATGACCTCGATTTTTTAAAAGGGAGAGGTTGTCAGATTGTGTTCCGTCACTCTGCCTCCACGTACCATTTTGAGGTGAAACAAAATAAGCCATTGCAGTTTTAATTTCCCATTACAAATTTCTTGGGTTTTTAGCACAAATCTTTCTCCACTAGTGCATCCGGAGTGCACTCCTCTGTTTTACCTTTCGTCCTTAATCCCTAAAACAGAGATCCTATGAAATCAATTTTTAAAACCAGTTTGTTTTGTTTGTTAGCTCTTACCATGTCTGCAAACACTCTCCAAGCGCAATCCGATTCTTTTAGTGCAGATCTTAGTAAGATGTTAGTAGTTAATGGTTCGGCAGCCACTACCAATGGTCTTTATGCTCAAGTGGTCGCTCAGCTTAAACCCTCTAAGCCCGATGTTACAGAGAGTCAATGGACGGCCTTAAAACTCGAAGTCTTCGACGTTGAGGTGGCCGCCTTAAATGAGCAGCTTATTCCGATCTATAAGAAGTTTTATACCCATGAGGATGTCAAGGCGATTATTGCCTTTTACGAGACCTCTGTTGGCAAGAAGATGGCTTCGGTATTACCTCAGCTGAATCAAGAACAAATGCGTATCTCTCAAACCTGGGGGATGGGTCTGATGGGCAAGATTCAATCCTTCCTAGATAAGCCCGCTAAAGCTGGTCCACCCATCGGGATAAAAAGTGGGGAGTGAAAATTGTGGTTGAAAGATTAAGAAGAATGATGAATTATTTCACGAGTATAATAAACTTACATGATATGAAAATCTTTTTAGTGCTTATTTTACTGTTGATTTTTATAATTCTAGTTCTCGAATTTTTTGAGATAATATCAAATCCTTATGTATTTACAATGACCTTTTTAATATTGACTATTCTTATGTATTTTTTAGTATTTCAAAAAAGGAAGGATAAACAATAGTTATTAAAGTTGAGATCTTTAATGAGATCTCAACTTTAACGGATATTCTTATTTGGTTTAGATGTTTTTTTAGCTTTTGTTATTTATAAAAATGTATAAAATGAACTTCTCTGAACGATTGATAATGAATTTTAGGTTAAAGGGTTTATCTGAGCGTCAGATTAGGTTTAACATAGAACGCTACTATTTGTATGTTAGTTTAATATTGTTGCTGTTTTTGCTGACCTTGATTTTTCTATTTTTCAATGATCTGCTTAACAGTGAAAATCTATCTTCTTTAACTTTATTCTTTATTTGGTTTGTAGTTATTCTTAGGGTGTTTTTACAATTAAGAAATCAGACTAAAATTGATAGATTCAAAAGATTTAAATAATTTTTACTTGATATATAAGTGTTCTCATTCTAAGGAGACAGTCTTTTTTATTTATTCATTAATACTTAGTAATCATGAAAACGTTAACTGTTGAAAGTATGGAATTGATCGAAGGGGGTGGCCTTTTTTCATGTGCAGCTGCGGTTGTTTCAACCGGCTTGTTTTTTGGTACTCTGCTTGCTATTCCTGGACCAGGGTGGGCACTTGGTTTATATTTGGCAAATGCTGTGCTAGGACCAACACTTTCTGGAATCGGATTAGCAACGGGGTGCTTTGGTGCAAAGTTGTGATTTGTAATTTAAGTGTATATCTAATTTAGGAGGTTGTCTTAGTTATACTGAGACAATCTCAAGTTATTAAATTTTAAAATTGCAATTAACATGAAAAACAAGATTCTGCTTACACTCATTGTCTTTGTCTGCTTAATTATGTTCTTTTCCTTGTCACTGTATGTTAACTTCACTAATATGAAGCTCAATAAGGTTGAATTAATTAATCTGTGTTTGATCTCACTTTCATTTTTGAGTTTGTCATTTATTGCATCCCAACTAAAAGGAGATGTCAGTTACGACAAATCTCTGTCGATGAACAATGTAAAGATTAACTCAGAAATATTTTTGAGTAAGAGTTTCCCATTGCTTGTGATCTCTAATTTGATAATTTCTTTTAGCCTATATCTCTTTTCTGTCTCTGCGGGCTTTGTTTCATACGAAATAATTGGTGTTTTAGTTTCGATTCTTTTTTTATTTCAGGCTATTATGATGCTGGCTAATTATAAGCTAAATTATATATTAATGTGGATAGTAATTGACTCTGCTATTGTCTTTAATGTTTTTTCATCGCTTAGAGAGTCCTAAAAAAATTATTTAATAACATTAACCTGTATTCGCTATGTCAATAGTGTCTACCGCTTCTTCGTACTACTTAAACTTTAAAATCTGGAAATTACTAGCAACTCTTTTTGGGTTCACTGCACTTTTGGTGTTCACATTTAATGAACTCTTTGTCACCGAAAAACTATACTATCAATCGTTTGGGGAACAGATCGCTGCTGAGAGAATTGCAAACATGATTGCTACCTCTCAACATTGGCAATGGGTTGGTTATATCCTTGCATCCGCAATTACCCTTATTCGCGTAGCCTTTACTGCTTCTTGTCTTTATGTTGGTTGCGCCTTGCTGGAATATAAAATCAATTTTCGTGACCTATTTAAGATCTCAATTCTTGCTGATTTTGTCTTTGTCGCATCCGCAATTGTAAAGCTTGCTGTACTTATCTTTTTTAAAACAGTTAACAATCTCGAGGACTTGCAGTTTCAGCCATTCTCGCTGCTCGAAATCTTCGATCGATCAAAAGTTCAGGTTTACCTAGTTTACCTCTATTCGGTAATCAATCTCTTCGAAATTGCCTATTGGGGAGTTTTAGCTTGGCTACTCACACAAATACTTGAAAGACCATTTGTTAAAACATTCCAAACGGTTCTATATTCGTATGTGCCTGGTCTAATGCTCTGGATATTATTTGCTATGTTCATAACACTGAACCTGTCCACATGAGATTGATTATCAGGGTTGGTTTAGGGTTGCTAATCATTAGTGTTAGCATTTGGCTCTTGAGTTCTATCATTAAAGGTGCTGAACACAAAAAAAAGATCGAGCAATCCATCCTAACCCTTAATCATTATGCTTTTCAAACCTTAGATGGTCGTTATCTATATCTCGATGAATTTAATCCGCGGCAACAAACGATAATCTTCTACTTTCATCCCGAATGCGAACATTGTCAGTATGAAGCGAAGGAGATTGGAAGGCACGCTGTTGAACTAGCCACAACGAATATGATTCTAATTACTCCAGATGACTCAATCCGCAGGGTTGAAGACTTTGCATACACCTATAAGTTGTTCGCTGTTGATAACTTAACCATGTTCTTAGATCGAAACCATCGCTTTCAAACCTATTTTGGAAGTTCTGCTTTCCCATCAATATTGATCTATACGAAAGAAAAAAATCTGCTTCGACACTATAAAGGTGAAATTAAGATGGAAACAATCCTTAATTCTTTAGCATTAAAATGAATGACAAGCTAATTCGTCAGACTTTTTGCCTTCAACAAGATCAGTCAGATTGCGGCGTCGCTTGCTTGCGTTCAATTCTTCGCTATTATGGAGGTGATAAAAGTCTGGAGTCGATTCGAGAACTTAGCGGAACAACCAAGCAGGGGACAACTATGCTAGGCCTTTACCTGGCCTCTGGGCAGCTAGGCTTTGAAGCAAAAGGGTGCGAGGGGGATTTTGACTTCCTTCGGCAAATTAGTAATCCGGTAATTTTGCATGTGATCCTTGATAATCGCTTACAACATTTTGTAGTTTGCTATGGGATCAGATCCGAAAAGTTTGTCATTGGTGATCCTGCCAAAGGAATTGTCGAATTATCGGAAATCGCATTGGCGGACATCTGGAAATCGAAATCATTTCTGGAACTTATCCCAACAGCGAATATTGAACAAGTTAAACAAGTGAATCGCGATAAGTGGCGTTGGTTTAAAACTCTTGTCAAAGATGATGCTGGATTGCTAGCTATAATATTTGGAATTAGTTTGATCATCTCGATCTTAGGAATGGCAATGGCTGTATTTTCTCAGCAATTAATAGATGATATTCTTCCATCTAAAAAAGCTGAGAAATTAGTTGGAGGACTTATTTTAATCGCTGTCCTTTTAATTGCTCGAGGCGGATTGAGTTATCTTGCTGGTACATTTGGTATAAGGCAAAGTCGCGACTTTAATAACCGGTTAATTAACCGATTTTTTAATAGCTTAATCTTTTTGCCAAAGTCATTTTTCGATAGTCGTCGTATTGGAGAACTCGTTGAGCGTATGAACGATACAACAAGAATTCAAAGTGCCATTGCTGGGATTGCAGGTGAACTGCTGAAGAATTTCTTGTTGGTTCTGGTTGGGGAGTTGATTCTATTTGTTTATTCTCCTGTTCTGGGCTTTACCTCGCTGCTAACCTTCCCTTGTTTTGGACTTCTCTCATGGTATTACCAATCTCGAATTAGCACTGCTCAATCTGATGTGATGATAGCAAATGCGCATAAATCGAGCAATTACGTTGATTCTATTCATGGTATCGAGGCCATAAAATCAAACCATAAAGAGAAAGAGTTTGCCACACTAAATCAACTTATTTATGGATTCTTCCAGGATAAGATTTTTAGTCTTGGAAAGGTTAGTATCTCACTTCAACTAATGGCCGAAATTACTTCCGTATTCGTTTCAATTCTTTTAATTGCAATTGGTTCATGGAAGATAATGACAAATGAATTGAGCATTGGGACCTTAATGGCTGTTTTGGGAATAAGTAGTGGTATTTTCCCTGCGGTAATCAGCTTGGCCTTTGCAAATATTACCCTTCAAGGGGCTAAAATTGCTTTTGATCGAATGTATGAATTCTCATCCATTAAACCTGAGTATCTCCTTGAATCTAATGAAACTAAAGATGTGTTACCCGAAATTCTATCGATTGAGGTGCAAGACTTAGATTTTCGCTTTACGGGGAGGAAATTATTGATTAAAGGGGTCTCTTTTTCATGCTTTAAAGGTCAGATGGTTGCTTTGTTGGGTGAGAGTGGTTCTGGAAAAACTACAATCTTAAATATTTTACAGCGATTTTATAATTCTGAAAATGGAAAGTTGAGCCTAAATGGTAAGCCATTGGATCAGATTTCTATTTCGACATGGCGTAAATATCTAGGAGTCTTGCCTCAGACCGTAAATATTTTTAATGGTTCGTTGATCTATAATATCTGTCTTTCTAGCGAGCCTATTGTGATGCAAAAGTGTTTTGATTTCTGTTCTCAAAGCCCCTTCCATTCTTATTTTTTAGATCTCGCTCAAGGTTATAATACCCTTTTGGGAGAGGAGGGTGTAAATATTTCGGGAGGACAAATTCAGCTGGTCGGATTGGCCAGAGCACTTTGGAAAAATCCAATGTTCTTAATCCTCGACGAGCCAACCTCAGCCATGGACAGGAATATGGAGAACCTGGTTCTTAACTTTCTAATTAAAACAAAGGCTTTAAGAAGCACAATCTTAGTCACTCACCGGGTCAAAATCGCTCGCCTTTGCGACACTATGCATATCCTTGAAAATGGCCGAATTGAGGCCAGCGGAGATCATGATCAGCTGATGCGCTCAGAGAATTTCTATAGCTGCGCTTTCCGCGAATTAATGGCTATGCACGAAGAACCTCTCCGCTGAATGAGCGAAATAGCTGCACTGCTAAACATTTGGCCCTGCCCAGTTGTTTTTGTTCAAAAAAGAGAATGAATTCACCCAACAACACAACACTCGAGATTGACGAACTAAATACCTGGGAACTGCGCAAAAGAGCGCAGCTTATTAATTCATTAGGCGGCTTTAAAAGCGTCTGCCTTATAGGGACTCAGAATAAGGAACACCAGACTAATTTGGCCATCTTTAACTCGGTAATCCACCTGGGAGCAAACCCACCACTGATCGGTTTTATCCAGCGTCCCGACACCGCCGAGCGCCATACCCTATCCAATATCCTGGAAACTGGATACTATACCATTAACCATCTGAACGAACAAATCTATCGGCAGGCTCACCAAACATCGGCCCGCTACCCAAATGAAATTTCTGAATTCGACGTGACGAACTTAAAGCCTGAATATAAAAATAACTTCTTTGCCCCTTTTGTCGCTCAAAGCCATGTGCAGATCGGAGTTCAATTTAAGGAGCGGATTAATATCGCCCTGAATAACACTATTCTAATGATCGGCGAGATTAAAATGATCTCCTTTCCCAATGAGTGCCTAAGCTCAGATGGATTTCTTGATATCGAAAAAGCACAATCTATTACCTGCAGCGGACTGGATAGTTATCATAAAACAGTGCGCCTGTCCAGATTGTCCTACGCTAAACCCGATACCACTCCGCATGATATCGACTAAAAAATCGTTCTGAACTCGTAATTTTTTTCGCTAACTTTAGCTCTATTTCTAGACAGCTAAATTCAAGAGCATTTAAGTTGTCAGGATCGCTCTTAAATTCCTGTTTTTTAGATTAAACCTTTTGAGAATGGTCGTGTCCAAATGCTAATGATAATCAGAACCTAACCTAAGCTTATAATACTTCTGAAGTTTGAAAATCGAAATCAACGAACTGAATAAGGTTTATCCCAATGGTAATCATGCACTGAAAGATGTTACCATGACCATCGAGAATGGGATGTTTGGTCTCTTAGGCCCCAATGGAGCCGGGAAATCAAGCCTCATGCGAATTCTAGTAACTCTGGCAAAACCTTCCTCGGGCCAGATACTCGTAAATGGCCTCGATCTGCAGAAGAATCGAAAAGAGGTGCGTACCATGCTCGGATACCTGCCTCAAGATTTCCGCTTCTTTGCGAAACTACGCACCTACGAGTTTTTGGATTATATCGCTCGTCTATCGGGTATGAACCAGGGCTCTGTGCGTAAAGATGCCATTGAGAAAATGCTCGAAGAAGTGGGACTTTACGAGGCTCGAAATCGCTTTGCCAATGATCTCTCAGGAGGTATGAAACGTCGATTGGGTATCGCACAGGCACTTATCGGGGAACCACAGATTATTATTGTCGATGAACCAACTACGGGCCTTGATCCTGAAGAGCGAATTCGATTTAGAAATTTATTGACTCGTATCAGCGAGCGTGACGTGGTTATCATCTTATCAACCCATATCGTTGGTGACATCTCAAGTACATGCACCGATATGGCACTCATGAATAAAGGCGTTTTGGCCTTTAAAGGATCACCAGAGCTATTGATCAATCAAGCCAAAGGTAATGTTTGGCGTATAAACGCAACCGCAACGGAATATTACGAAATTCAAGATAAGTTCCCGATAATCTCATCTATCCCATCGGAGGAGGGCTGGGAAGTTCAAGTGGTAGCCAAAACGATCGATGGCTATAAAGGGGAACAGATTGATCCTAACCTTGAGCATGCTTACGTAAACTTCATGGAACATGAACTTAATCAACACTGGCATGAGATCTAATCAACTGGTTTTGCTGCCTTATGCCTTTTCCTCATCTGACCTTATACTCGACTAGCTATGAAAGCAATTCATAATATTTTAACAGTCTCTAAATACGAGTCAAAGACGCTGTTTAGAAGTTGGTTCTTTCGAATCTTCTCTATATTGGCGCTGATCTTTGTCTTTGTGTTTAACCTCTTTACCCAGACAAGTATTGGATGGCCCATGGGTGATATGGTCGCACTTCCCGCCATGGTCCCTTTTGTCAATCTTTACATCATCAATATTGCACAGGCAATTATTGCAGTATTCCTGGCCTCCGACTTCTTAAAAAGAGATAAGAAACTAGATACCACGGAGGTTATTTATATGCGTTCGATGACCAATGCCGACTACGTCATCGGTAAAACAATTGGAAATGTATGGGTGTTTTTCATGCTCAATTTTGTGGCCCTAGCAATGGTCGCAATTTTTAATGTCAGCTCTATATTTAGTCATTTTTCTCCGGCGCCTTATCTTTATTATTTCCTTTTGATAAGCTTGCCAACGCTGATTTTTATTCTTGGATTTTCGTTTTTCTTGATGTCTATAATTAAAAATCAGGCAGTTACATTTGTGATCCTACTGGGGTATATTGCGGCAACACTCTTTTATCTTCAGAATGTTTATCATTATCTGTTTGATTACATGGCCTTTCATTTGCCAATGACCTTCTCTGATTTTGTTGGCTTTGGATCGTTGAACGAAATCTTAATTCATCGTGGGATATATCTATTTCTTGGCTTAGGATTTATTTGTCTAACTATCTTACTTCTGCAACGTCTGCCTCAATCGACATTTGTTCGTAAGGTTACAATGGTCGCCAGCGTGGTATTTCTTTCTCTCGGTATTGGTTTAGGAGTTAAATATATCAACAAGATAAACAGCTACGATGCTCATCGTATTGAGATGTTAGCCTTAAATAACAACTATGCAAATAGCGCCAATGTCGAAATTAAGAAGTGCGATTTAGTGCTTGAGCATGCTGGGGAACAAATCAAAACAGAAGCGACACTTACTTTGACCAATCCTTCTGTTGATCCATTAGCGAGCTTTGTCCTCACGCTAAATCCTGGATTGACAATTACGTCATTCAGTGGTGCTAATTACACCAGAGATCTTCAGATTCTAAAGATTACCCCAAATACACCTATGCAGAAGGGTGAGGAGCTAACGCTGAAAATTAGCTACCAGGGGGATATTGATGAATCGTTCTGTTATTTGGATCTGAATCGCGAACGTCTTGATCTTTGGTTGCAGCGTGGCAATGGTATTGCCGATAAGAAACATGCTTTTGTCAGATCCGATTATTTGTTGCTTACCCCCGAGACACGCTGGTATCCGACCGCTGGCATAAGTTATTCGACCAAGGGTTTGAAATGGCAGACGATGCAATTTATTGATTTTCATCTCCGCGTGAAAACTCGCAATGGACTTAAAGCAATCTCGCAGGGAAAAATAACCGATGATGGTAATGGATCCTTCGACTTCGCCCCTGAGCATAAAATGCCTCAGATGTCTTTAGCGATAGGAAAGTACGAATCTCGTTCAATTGTTGTCGATAAGATCAACTACAGCTTGAATTTTCTTAAAGGTCATAATACGTTTGATCCATTTTTTACAATTTTAAAGGACTCGATAAAACCCGTTATTCGCGATTTGCGAAAATCTTGGGAAGCCAAGGTTCGCTTTACATATCCTTACGAACGCTTGACCCTGGTCGAGATACCCGTACAGTTTTGTTCGTTTAGCCATGTTTGGACGGGCGCTGGAGAGCAGGTTCAGCCTGAGACGGTCTATTTGCCTGAAGGTGGATTTAAACTGCCAAGTACGAATTTTGCTGAACAAAAAAAGATTTCTGAGCGCTTCGGAGGTTATGATAATCAAACTATTAGTCCGAAGGAGACCGAGGAGAACTATTTCAAGCGTTTTGTAAATGATGTTTTATTAAGCAGTAAGACTTCTCCATCAAGGATGGGTATGGGTGGACCTGGGATTCATATTGGCTCCTATACTCCAGCTCAGGAAGAACTTAATCCGTATTTTATTTTTCCAAATTATTATACATACCTGACGTATATCAAATCAGATCAATATCCGATTGTTAATAGAGCCATTGAGTCATATCTATCTAAAGCAGCTACCGAGACAGGCAGTTCATTCATGCGAAGTTTTACTGGTCTTTCCGAAATTGAAAAGGGAAATATTGCGTTGCAGGATGCTTCCTTTGCCGAGATCTTAGATAAACAAGCCGATCCTGATATCGTCAATAATGTCATCTTAACTAAGAGTGGTTTCTTATTCGCTTTAATGAAAGGGGCTGTTGGGCCAGATAAATTTGATGAGTTTATTCACCGTTATATTGATCAGAAAAAATTTGAGTCTACATCTGTGGATATTTTGAATGATCAACTTAAAAACTCTTTTAGTCTAGATCTTAATCAGTACTTACCCACCTGGTATAGCTCAAAGTCATTACCAGGCTATGTTGTTACGCATATCACCTCTGCAAAGCTTAAAAAAGATGACCAGATTAAAACAATGGTCTCCTTTGTAATTACGAATACAGAGAATGATCCTGGTGCAGTCTCGGTGACTTTCCGCATGGGTAGTAGCGGTAGAGGAGGCTTCAGAAGACGAGGCGGTGCTGGAAGTCCAGATGACAACATTGAAAAGACTGTTCTTATTGGGGGGAAAGTATCAAGAAAGATCACCTATCTTTTCAACCGCGAACCTCGTTCTATAACCGTTAATACTTTTGCTTCTCATAATATTCCTTCAAGTATCACGCAGCAGTTTGGGAAGATTGATATCGATGAGACCTTGCAAGCAGTAGATGACGATCAGGTAGTTGCCTATACCGAAGGTGTGGAGGCCAATGAAATTATTTGTGATAATGAAGATCGTGGATTTAAACTTAGTCAGCCAAAATCAAATAGCTTGATACAACGTTTGTTGATTCCTTCTGACGCGGATGGTTCTGGCGTTCTTCGTTCATCAGGAGCGAATGGGAAAAGTGAACAGGAGATCAAGTATAAAGGTTTGCTATTCTGGAATCCGCCAGTAGAATGGACTCTGACAACCAACGAGCAATTTTATGGGAAACAAATTCGCTCGGCTTATTACCTGAAGGGTGGAACAGGCGATCGTAAGGTGACTTGGAACGTGCCCGTGAAAGTTCCAGGGTATTATAAAGTATCTGCTTATTTGCCTAAGATAAGGTCTGGATGGGGTCGTGAAGAGCGTTTGGATGAAGATTATCATTTTACCATCTTCCATGACGATGGACAGGATCATCAAACTATTGAGATGAAAAATAACGATTCTGGTTGGATTGAGATCGGATCATACCATCTATCTCCCGATTCCATTAAGATTGAATTATCTAATCTCACGAAGGCTCGCGCAATCTATGCCGATGCCGTTAAACTGGTTAAAATAAATTAATAGAATACATCATACTATGAAGAATCATAAATTTATTCTCCTCTGCCTATTGACCTTCGTATTTAGTCAGGTCAGTGCGCAGTCGATCATTACCCTCGAGCAAGCACTTGACTTGGCAGGTCAGAGCAGTCCGAGTTTGCAAAGTTCAATTTATAACCTTGAACGGACTACTGAATCATTAAATGCCCAGCGTGCTGCGTTAAAATCTCAGTTCTCCTTGAATGTTAATCCATTGGATTATAGCAATAGTCGTAAGTTCGATACCCGGCTTTCACAGTGGTTTACCAACAAGAGCACTGCATCATCAGGAACATTTCAAGTCGATCAGCCAATTTTGTTAACGGATGGAAAGATCTCACTAATGAACCAATTTGGTTGGCAGTCAAATTCTTCTGAAATTTCCGGTATTACAAATGAGAACAAGGCCTTTTTTAATAACCTAAATCTAAGTCTTACACAGCCTTTGTTTACCTATAACAGAACGAAGATGGGAATTAAGAATGTAGAGTTGGATAATGAAAATGCAATGCTTAGCTATGCGATGCAGCGTTTGACATTGGAGAAAAATGTCTCTCAATTCTTCTACAATGTGTACCTCGCTCAAATGAGTCTGACAATCAAACAAGAAGAGCTAGTCAATACCGAGAAGAGTCACGAGATCATAAAAAATAAGGTTGAGGCTGGCCTTTCAGCAAAAGAAGAACTCTATCAGTCGGAAGTTAACTTGTCGACATCGAAGTCTGGTGTTGAATCGGCTAGGGTGACTTTGGAGAGTGCGAAGGATCAGTTCAAACAATATATTGGAATGGATATTTCAAAAGAGATTTCAGTGATGACTGATGTATCCGTAACTCCAATTGTGGTAGATGGAAAGAAAGCTTTGGCGCATGGTTTGGCCTCACGTATGGAGCTTCGTCAGCGTCAGATCGATGTAGAGACTTCTCAATTTGACTTGATTACTGTTAAAGCATCCAATGAGTTTAGAGGTGATATGGTTTTGTCGATGGGTCTTTCTGGTGACGATCCAACACTGACAAATATCTTTGACCGTTCGACAAAAAGTCCACATATTAGTCTAGGATTTAATATTCCAATTTTTGATTGGGGCCAGCGTAAGGCAAGAATAAAAGCGCAAGAGGCAGTAATCAATTCACAGAAGTTAAATCTTACGAATCAACAAACTCAGATACAGATAGATATCAGACAAGTAGTTCGAAATCTAAGCAACCTAAAAAACCAAATTGAGATAGCACTTCAAAATCAGAAAAATTCTCAGCTTACCTATGACATCAACTTGGAGCGTTATAAGAATGGTGATTTGACAAGTATGGATCTTAACCTTTTTCAAGTTCAATTGTCCGATAAGAAGATGGGTTATGCACAATCTTTGATCAATTATAAAGTTGAATTATTAAACCTAAAGATTCAATCTTTGTTTGATTTTACAACCAATGAGGCCATTGTGCCAGAGAAATTTATACGTGATTTTCAGTCAGGAATTATAAAATAGTCAATTAAAAAATATAAGATTATGAATTTTAATTTATCAATAAGCAACAAATGGATCTTAGCAGCATTGATTCCAGTGCTAGCTTCATGCGCCAATCAAGGAAGTCAAGTTAGCAATGAGTTGGCAATCCCTGTCTCGGTAGCTGATGTGGTGAAGAAGCCAATTGTGCAATTTATTAGTACGACTGGAACTGCCACTGCCGCAAGCCAAACAACCTTAAATACCGAAATGGCAGGCATCTATATGCTTGGGAAAAATCCGCGTACTGGGGCAGATTTTAAACTTGGTGATATCGTCGAAAAGGGTCAAGTTATTATTCGCTTAGAGAACCCTGAAACAGCCAATTCAATTGCGATCAAGACGAAGAAATTAAATCTTGATATCTCTGAACTGGAAAATCAAAAGCAAAAGTCACTTTACGAAAAAGGTGGAGTAACCTTGCGTGAGATGAAAAATTCTGAAGTGGCTTTGGCTCAAGCAAATACTGATTTTGAGAATGCTAGAATCCAATTGGCTAAAATGGAGATCATTGCACCTTTTAAGGGCGCAATCGTTGACTTGCCTCAAGTTACCAACGGAACTCAGGTGGTTTCAAACGCGCCTGCAGTAACTCTTATGGATTATAGCAAACTTTATATGGAGATCAATCTTCCTGAGAAAAATATCGTATCGGTGCATGCTGGTCAAGATGTGGCTATCACAAATTATACGTTGCCTAAGGATACTCTTAAAGCTAAGATTAATGAGTTGTCTCCAGTTGTGAGCACCGAGACCCGCACTTTCAAAGGTAAACTGATCATTGAAAATTCAGAACTTAAACTGCGTCCAGGGATGTTCGTTAAGGCAGATATTGAAGTGGCTCGTCGCGATAGCGCAATTGTTATCTCAAAAGATATTATCGTTTCGGGTAACCGCGGTAAAACAGTTTACGTTGTTGAGAAAGGTGCTGTAAGAGAACGTATCCTAACCGTAGGATTAGAGAATGAGACTTCCGTTGAAGTCATCGAAGGGCTAAAAGTTAATGAACGGGTAGTTACCAAAGGTTTCGAAACGTTACGTAGCAATTCTAAGGTTAAGATTATCAATTAATCATAACTAGTCGAATACATTACTTATAACATAATACTAAATTTTTTCGAGTGAAAAAACTGACCTCTTTTGCAGTTAATTACCCAGTAACCGTGCTAATGGCGATCATGGGGATCTTGCTCCTCGGGGTGATCTCTTATCAGAAATTGGGGATCGATCTTTTTCCAGACCTGACCTCTCCACGTATTTTTGTAGAGATAAAATCGGGTGAGAGACCACCTGAAGAGATGGAGAAAATGTTTATCGAGAAAATCGAGGCGGTGGCAATTCGACAAAGTAACGTGCTGGAAGTCTCTTCTATATCCCGCACTGGATCTGCTCAGATCACTGTCGAATATGCCTGGAATAAAGATATGAACGAAGCATTTCTAGACCTTCAAAAAGCCTTGACTTCCTTCTCTCAGAATACCCTTATTGACGCCTTGACGATTACGCAGCTCGACCCAAATACGCAGCCAGTACTCATCGTAGGTCTATCGCATGAGACGATCACCGACATGAATGAGCTTCGAAAAGTAGCTACTAACTATGTTCGGAATGAGTTGGTTCGATTGGAAGGTATTGCTGACGTGGAACTTTCAGGCATCGAAGAGAGCGAAGTGCGCATCGACACTGATCCGTATAAGTTAGAAGCCTTTAATATTACCGTCGATCAGCTTTCACAAAAGATTCAAGCCTACAATAGAAGTATTTCAGGTGGCACAATAACAGAGACAGGGTTGCAATATGTGGTTAAAGGGGTAAGCCTGCTTCAGCAAAAAGCCGACTTCGAAAATTTAATCATCGGGTATCAATCTCCTGTCTTAGGCAGCACTACCGCTCAGAAGACGGCAACTTTTCTGCGCGATGTAGCTACTGTAAGTTTTGCCAATAAAGATCCAATTAATATCGTTCGAATCAATGGTGTACGGTGTTTGGCCTTGGCGATCTATAAAGAGACACGATACAATACCGTTAAAGCGGTTGATGATATCCAAAAAGCACTCGTTAATATCACCAAAGCACTTCCCGGATATAAATTTACCGTGGTTACCAACCAAGGAACATTTATTCGGACTGCCATCGACGAGGTTCAAAACACCATGGTTATAGGTGTTCTATTGGCTATTTTAGTGTTATTTATCTTCCTTCGTAAGATTGGAACGACCTTAATTGTGAGTCTTGCCATACCGATCTCGATTATTGCAACTTTCAATCTGATGTATTTCAATCATCTGACTTTGAATATCATGACGCTTGGCGGACTTGCGCTGGGGGCCGGGATGTTAGTCGATAATGCGATTGTCGTGATGGAGAATATTTTCAGAAATCATGAATTGGGTATGTCAGCCAAGGAGGCTGCAATCGTTGGAACGGCTGAAGTGGGTGGCGCAATTACCTCCTCTACATTAACCTCGATCGTTGTTTTCTTGCCTATTGTATATATTCACGGGGCTTCGGGAGAACTTTTTAAAGATCAAGCTTGGACCGTTGCTTTTTCCCATTTCTCTTCCCTATTTGTGGCGATGTTCTTAATCCCAATGCTGTATCATCAATTCTTTAAGAATAAAGGGATACAGGCGCCTAAAGGATCGAAATTCGCTGGTTATGGTAATTTCATCACAAGAATACTTCCTCATCGTTGGGTGATCACGATCATATCTCTTGTTCTAATGGGCTTATCCTTCTTATTAATCCCTTATATTGGATCAGAATTTATGCCTAAGACTGACAGCAAGGAATTTACTATAAACGTTAAGATGGCAGAAGGAACTTCGCTTCAGCGCACTTCTACCGCTATTGGATCAGTGGAGAACATGATTAAAGAGCTTTTAGGAGACGATATTCAAGCTGTTTATTCAAAAATTGGACCTTCTACCGGAACAACTACTTCTGCTGCGTCTGTTTATGAAGGGGAAAATACAGCTCAGATCAAGGTGATTCTAAAGCCGACTGGAAAATATGTGGCGTCTCAGGTTACTGAGGCTATTGCAAAATGGTATGCAGCAAATCCGCAGTTTCAAGTCACCTTTACTCAAGACGAAACGGCCTTGCAAAGTATTCTAGGTACGCAGGAGGCTCCTATGGTTATTGAGGTAAAAGGGACCGATCTAAACGAAATAAAGAAAGTTGTAAAACAGGTAGAAGCTTCTGCGAAAGAGATTCCTGGATTGTACAATATTCAAACCAATATGGAAGGCGGCTATCCTGAGATCAATGTGCAAGTCGATCGGTTTAGAGCAGGTTTATATAATCTGGCTGTAACGGATGTCGTTAATCAAGTAACCGCAAAATTAAAAGGTGTCACCGCTGGGCAGATGGATAAAAATGGTGAATTGCAAGACATCACCATTCATGTTCCCAAAATTGGTGTCGCAGCGTTGGGTGATATGATCATTAAAAATGGCACTTCTGTGATTCGTCTATATGAAGTGGCCAAATTGAATGAAGCATTGGCGCCAACAGAGATTTATCGCAGAAATCAAAGTCGTATTGGTAAGGTGATGGCTGAGCTCGATAAAGGAAAGGCATTAGATAAGGTTGTTGCGGAGGTACAAGCTAAAATAGCTCCAATTGCATTGCCTGCCGACTATTCCATTAAGGTTGCTGGAGAAGAGCAAAAACGACAAGAGTCGATGTCGAATCTTAAATTTGCACTGCTTCTTTCTATCGTGCTGGTATATATGGTTTTAGCAAGCCAGTTTGAGTCGCTAATTCACCCATTAATCGTCTTGTTGACGATCCCATTTGCTATTGTGGGTACAATTATTCTGTTCTTTATTATGGGACAGACCTTTAATATGATGGCTTTGATCGGAATTATTATGCTAGGGGGTATAGCCGTCAACGACTCCATCATACTCATAGATCGGATTAATCAGCTTCGGATGACGGGCATGGATAAGAAATTAGCTATTGCTTTAGGTAGTCAGCAGCGTCTTCGTCCAATATTGATGACCAGTATCATTACCGTTATTGCACTTCTACCCTTAACATTTGGATTTGGAGCAAGCGCTTCATTACGTTCTCCAATGGCTTATGCCGTGATCGGTGGGATGATCACAAGTACTCTGTTGACATTGCTCGTGATACCTTGTGTCTATGATCTTATGACTTCAAATAAACCGCTCAAACAAGAGGATTAGTCCAAAATTAGAATGGTAGAAAATAAGACACAATTGAACAATGAAACTCCGAAAAGATAGCTTATGAATTCTATAATAAATAGAAAAGTTCTGATTAGCATGCTCTTTTTCGGATTAAGCATGATGGGTTATTTCTCCTGGAAAAATCTCTCCATGGAGCTATTCCCAAATGCAGAACTTCCGATGCTTTATGTTCAGGTTTCTAGCCAGCTAGAAGTTGATCCCAAATATATGGAGAGCCAAGCCATTGTGCCTCTCGAAGGGGCTATTGGAACGCTGCAAGGGATTGAGAATATGGAGTCGACAGCCCAGTCCAGACAGGGTTCTATCATGGTCGAATTCAATAAAAATATCAACTTTAAATATACCTATCTTAAAGTTCAAGAGAAAGTTGATGAGATAAAAGCATCACTGCCTGAGCAGTTTAAGGTTACCGTGGTTAAGGTCGACCTTAATCAGATGAAAAACCAGTTTATGCAACTGCAGGTACTGGGGAGTGGTGGTGTCGACCGGGTGCGTAACATTACCGATCTTAAAATTAAGACTGAGCTCGAGAATGTAAATGGGATTGCGGGTGTTAACGTATTTGGAGGCCGGGAGAAATCCGTTGAGATACAGCTCGACATGAACGTTTGTGAGGCTTACAAAATTACGGCCGCTACGATTCGGAATAAGATCACTCAAAATTATAAGGCTAGAGCTTTTACAGGTAATGTTTACGAGTCGAATAGGCAGTATTTTGTGCAGGTTACATCTGAATACGATGATCTAAAAGAGATTAGTAATCTTATTATCGCACCTGGACCAATCTTGCTGAAGGATGTCGCGAAGGTCTATTTTGGAACGAAAGAAGAAACTTCCTATTCGCGAGTGAATGGTAAGAATTCAGTTTCTATAACCTTGGTTAATGATGCACAGTCAAACCTGATTGAACTTTCTCATAATACATTGGCTACCATTGCTCGGCTGAACAAAGATCTAGCTTCAAAAGACGTTCAGATCAAGGTTCAGAACAATGCCGCCGATACGATGGAGAAGAATCTGAACCAGATAGGGGAGCTGGCTTTGGTGGGCGGAATACTTGCAATTGTGGTTCTCTGGATCTTCTTGAAGAATTTTCAACTGGTATCAATCATTGCCTTAGCAATACCTATATCCGTCCTGACAGCATTTAATGTATTCTTCGGTGCAAACATCTCAATTAATAGCTTAACCTTGGTTGGAATGGCTCTTGCCGTTGGTATGCTGCTCGATAATAGTGTGGTAGTTCTGGAGAATATTTATCGGCTCAGAGGGATCGGTCTCTCTCCGCGTGACTCAGTTATTCAAGGAACTACTGAGGTTTGGAGATCCGTTTTTGCCTCCACCTTAACCACGATCACCGTTTTCTTGCCTTTTATTTTTTCAGATAATTTCTTGATTACCCTGATAGGCAAAAATGTGGGTGTATCCATTATTTCAACCCTTACTATTTCCCTTTTTGTGGCCATGCTTCTGGTCCCGATGATGGCTTATTCATTTCTTCGAAAGGAAAATAGTAAGAAGTTAAGCTTTAACGTCGTCTCTACTCGGAATAAGTTGGTGCAGGCTTATGTTATGCTGATGAAATATTCGTTGCGTAAACCTGCCCAGACTATCATAGGAGTCTTACTCTTCTTCTTTATCTCGATCTTCCTATGTCTTGCCGTTAGTATGAATAATCTGACACAGGTTGAGACAAAAGCTTTCAGTATTAGTGTAACCATGCCTGTCGGATCAACAATCGAAGCGACAGACAAAATTGTTTCTCAGATCGAAGGTCGAATCGATTCTTTGAAAGAAAAGGAAGATGTTACAAGCAATATTCAATTGGCCAATGCAACTGTCAACGTGTTGCTAAAAGAGAACTTTAATAAGATTAGCAAAAGGACGATTGCCCAAATACGTGATGATGTTAGGTCTCGTGTGGAGGATGTCTCTGGCGCTATTATTGATATTTCGGATGCTTCTGAGACAACTGCAAGCACTGGATCAGGTGGCGGTGGTGGCAGCGGAGGTCGTCAGACTAGTACTGGCTCCGGAAACATGATGAAGCTGCTAGGCGTAGGGGCTAATCAAGAGAGGATCTTGATTAAAGGCCAGGATTTTGATGTGATGAAGAATGTGGCCAGTGATCTCCAATATTACCTCGAGTCATTAGAGTCGATGAGTCGTGTAAGGGTTAGCTATTCTGATAACAGACCTGAAGTACATCTTCGTTTTCATCCCTTGACGATGAGTGAAAACAATGTTGCTTTAGGAAATATTTCTGGAGAGCTTAACTCATTTAATAAAGAGACCAATACAAATATTAAGTTCAAAGTAGGAACCGATGAGTACGATATTTTGATCAAAGAGCTTCCTAAACTCGGCACGACACTTGAGCAACAGAAAAAACCGCGAACTATCTATGAGCTTCGTAATCTTCCAATTCCTGATTCTAAAGGGGGACTGCATGAGCTTCAGAGTATCAGTGAAATTATTTATTCCTCTGGTGCGGCAAATATTACACGGGTTAATCGCGAAAAACAAATTGAAGTCTCCTACTCTTTTGTTGCAGCTGCGCAGGATTCAAAAGACCTCTTGACCTCCTATCGGGCCGATGTCGATAAGGTTGTGGAAGGGTATAAACTGCCTGCTGGGGTCGCCGTTCAGGTGCTTCATGAGGAAGATCCCTTAAAGGATTTCTATTTCCTGATCCTAGCAGCTTTTATTCTGATTTTTATGATTTTGGCCTCGGTGTTTGAATCGATCTCCACACCATTCGTGCTGATGTTCTCTATTCCATTGGCCGCAATTGGATCCTTTGTTGCACTAATTGTAACCCACAACTCGCTATTTAGCGCAAATACGTTAATTGGATTTATCATTCTAATCGGAATTGTGGTCAATAATGGAATTATCCTGATTGACTACACCAATATCTTACGCAAAAGAGGTTTTCGCATGGAGAGAGCCTTGATCTTGGCCGGTATGTCCCGAATTCGTCCAATCTTAATCACCGCAATTGTTACTGTCATAGCGATGTTCCCATTAGCCATGGGTGATAACGAATATGTAGGCGCCATCGGTGCTCCATTTGCAATCACCGTTATTGGCGGATTGAGCATGAGTACCTTACTGACCCTGATATTTATTCCAACCTTCTATTTCGGTCTTGAAAATGCCATTAATTGGATGAAAGGCCTTTCGCTTCGAACACGAATCATCCAAGGAGTTGTTGCGTTGTTGGGGATCTATCTGATTTATGCCCGTGTTGATTCGTTCTTATGGCAGATGCTCGATATGATCGCTTTAATTTTAGTTATTCCTGGCACTACCTGGTTTGTTAACAATAGTTTGCGCAAAGCCAAAGTATCTGTTGTCGATCCAAATGAACCGATTCAGATTCGGGTGCAAAATTTGGTGAAGATCTACAATTGGGGTGGACGTTTTAAACGTGAATGGATTGGGAACACCCGGATTCGCGAAAGAGCTGGTCAGGTGAAATATTACAAGAGCTGGCGCGATTTTGATGATTTTATCTGGCAAGTGCCTATCTTAGGTTTCTTGTTCTATTTTACTTTTGGGTATCTTCAAAATGGACTGTTTATGTTCCTTTTGTCTCATATCATTTTCTTCTTGTCGCTGTATCTTTGGGGACCTATCCGTCAATATCTTGACTATAAAGGCGAACGAGACGGCATGAGTAGGCCATCAAGAGTCGGAAAAATGGGTTTTTTATTTATCTATTGGATTCTTCCATTGATCATGCTAATTCTCCTTTATCTGGCATGGACTTCGATTGGTTCTGTTGCTATGATTGGTATCTTGTGGTACTTCGCCCTGGCTGTTAATCAGACTGCTGAGATGCTCTATGTGCAGAATGTCAATATCGAACGGCTTCAAGGTCGATTTGCTGGTTCACGCCGGATGTTCTTTAAACTTGTTGAGCAGATGCCAATTATTGGTCGTAAGAGAGATGCTTTCAAAGCTTTAAAAGGCGTTTCACTTCAGATAGATACCGGAATGATTGGGTTGTTAGGACCCAATGGCGCTGGCAAATCAACTATGATGCGAATTATCTGTGGTATTTATGAGCAGAGCTATGGGAAGGTTTGGATTAATGGGATCGATACACAAGAAAAACGTGAAGAGCTTCAAGGTCTTATTGGTTATTTGCCTCAGGAATTTGGGTCGTATGAGAATATGTCAGCTTATGAATATTTAGATTACCAAGCATTGCTTAAAGGGCTTACAAATCCTGTTGAGCGCGCCACTCGAATCGAATATGTTCTTTCGTCAGTCCATCTTTGGAATCGCAAGGATGATAAGATTGGCGGGTTCTCTGGTGGTATGAAGCAACGAATAGGAATTGCTCAGATCTTACTTCATCTCCCACGTATACTTGTTGTCGATGAACCTACGGCAGGTCTGGATCCTCGTGAACGGATTCGATTTAGAAACCTTCTCGTTGAGCTAAGCCGCGAACGTGTCGTGATCTTCTCGACCCATATTATTGAAGATATCTCTAGTTCATGTAATCAGGTGGCTGTTGTGAATAGAGGTCAACTGCACTACGCAGGAAACCCAGGTGATATGGTTAAGTTGGCTGAAGGTCTAGTCTGGCAATATACCATTCCTGCTAAGGAATTTGATTCATTCCCAGCGAAAGATCGCGTGGTTCATCATTCGCGTGAGGGTGATCTAATCAAATTACGGTTCTTATCTGCTGAGAAACCTTCTGCTGAAGCTGTCTTGGTGAAGCCGGTACTTGAGGAAGCTTATTTGTGCTTGCTTAAAGGGATTAAAGTGACCATTTAAAAGTAAAAAAAGGATGAATAAATCTTTTCAAATCATATCAAAAGAGAGCAAAACATATTTCTGGATCGACCTGATTCGGAAGATGGCTAAATATAATCTAAAAATTATTTTTGCTGGTCGGTTTATCTGGTTTGTTATAGCTGCGCTATTTTTCTTTTTGCTCTTATCTGTCAATTTAGTTTTTAATGTGCAGGGTTACGACTCTTCCAATGTTTATGGGATCTTAATCTTTCCTGGAATACTGCTGGTTTTTTATCCTACTGTCTTTGGTATACAGAGTGATGCCGATAATCGAATTCTGGAGATCTTATTTGGTATTCCCAACTATCGTTATAAGGTATGGCTTGTTAGATTGGTGATGATCTTTTTACTCACCTGGTTCTTCCTATATCTCTTTTGTTGGGTAGGCTATTTTGGATTAATTCCATTCCCAGTTTTTGAGATGTCGTGGCAGCTTATGTTTCCTGTCTTATTCTTGGGCTCCTGTGCATTTTTAGTTTCTACCATGGTGAAGAATGGGAATGGCACTGCAGTGGTCATGATTATTATTGGGGTTTTACTCATGATGTTTAGTGATTCGCTGAACCGAACACAGTGGAATGTGTTTCATAATCCATATACCATTCCAGGTAATATGAATGAGATGATCTGGTCACAGATCTCTCAGAAAAGCAGACTTTTCCTTGCTATCTCAAGTGTGGTATTCTTCTTGGGTGGAATGACTAATCTACAACAACGGGAGAAATTTCTGAAATAAGAACTCTTGGTCTGCTTTGGACTAGTAGAACTTCCTAAATCCAATAATTTCTCGAACTTCTTGAAGTGTTTTTGAGGCTGAGGCGCGCGCTTTCTCGGCACCAATTCTCGCAACTTTTGAGAGATATTCTTGGTCTTTAACAATCTCTTCAATCTTGGTCCGAATAGGCGTGGTAAAGATGATAATGTCTTCTGCTAGCTGTTTCTTTAAATCGCCATAACGGATCGAACAATTGTTATAGGTCGTTTCAAAGTGAGCCACCGTATCAGGTGTCGATACAACCTCCATCAACGTAAAGAGATTTTTTATGACTTCAGGCTTTTGTTGATTGTCTTCCGTTGGACCTGCATCGGTTACGGCCCGCATAACTTTCTTACGGATGCTCTCAGGTGATTCAGCTAATGCGATGGCATTACCTTCCGATTTCCCCATCTTGCCTGAGCCATCCAAACCTGGAATTTTTACCATGTCTTTTCCTTCAAACGTATATGGACGAGGAATAGGGAACGTTTCTACGTTATACATTCGATTAAAACGACGAGCAAATGTGCGGGCCATCTCAAGATTTTGCTCTTGGTCTTTTCCTACAGGGACTAGATTTGCTTTGTGTATAATAATATCTGCAGCCATTAACACGGGATAAGTAAGAAGTCCAGCATTGACATTATCGGGTTGCTGACGCGCTTTATCTTTGAAGGATGTGGTGCGCTCGAGTTCGCCTAGATAGGCGTTCATATTTAATAAGAGGTAAAGTTCTGGGATCTCAGGGACATCACTTTGAACAAAGATCGTCGCTTTTTCTGGATCGATGCCACACGCTAAATATTCAGCCATTACCTGCTTCACGTTGATGTGCAGATCGGCTGGAGTAGGATGTGTTGTGAGTGAATGAAAATCGGCGATGAAAAAATAGGTGCTGTGCTCGTTCTGCATCTCGATGAAATTCTTCACCGCTCCAAAATAGTTTCCTAAATGTAGATTTCCTGTTGAACGTATTCCACTTACAACTGTTGGCATGTGATAGACTTTATATTTTTATGTCTACAAAAATATAAAATCCATCGCAATAGTTGTTCTAATCTTCATTTACTACGATTTCGTAGTTTTCTGGACTGATAAGTTCTTCTCCTTTAAAGCGAAGTACTAGCTGTGCAATAGCTAAAGTGTCTTTTTCGCAGTACCTGGCAATTCGTTGAATATTTCCCTCTTGATAATAGATATTCCCAACTTGACTGCCGTCGATGTCGTCTTTAGGCGTTGGGACATCAAAAATGGCACATAATAGCTCCAGGGAGGTGTAATGTTTATAGTCGCCAAACTTCCAAAGTTGCAAGGTGTCGATCATGATCTCTTTAAGCTCCCAAGGCTTAGCTCCTGCAATGTCTAAGGTTGGAGGGAGCGGTAGGCCGTTAATAAGCATCCGACGTGCTATGTATGGAAAATCAAATTCTTGTCCGTTGTGTGCACAGATTTTATGGGATGGATTACTCATAAACGCTGTAAGCATCGCAGAGAATTCTTCTAGTATTATCCTCTCGTCAGACCCGCAATAGGACTTTACTCGATAGGCACGTTCTTTCCCTTTTCTGAAAATTTTCCCCGCGGAGATGCAAATAATTTTCCCAAATTCAGCGTAAATAGCTGCTCTGCCGTAGAGCTCTTCCGCTGTCTCGCCCTCCTTGCTTATCTGTGCTGCTTTTTTTATCCAGAGTTTTTGAATTTTCTCAGGAGCATCATCAAGCTTTTGGTGTTGAGAGACAGTTTCAATATCAATAAATAATACATGTTCGGGTAAAAGTCGTGGAAGCATTGGTCTGATTTAAGTATTGTCGTGTAGGTGTTTTTTTATGTATTGCGTGATAATATCGATGGCAACTTTATTGTTTCCCCCTTCTGGGACAATAATATCGGCATGTCTTTTCGTTGGTTCAATAAATTTCAAGTGACTCGGTCGAACCGTGTCGTCGTAGCGTTGGAGTACTTTAATGACATCTCTTCCCCGTTCGAGTATATCGCGTTTTATTACCCTGGATAGGCGAACATCCGCCTCACAGTCGACAAATATTTTAATATTCATCAAATCTCGGAGCTCCTTAGGGTGCAGACATAGAATGCCTTCAATTATAATCACTTTCTGAGGGTTTACAAGCACAGACTCTTCCGAACGTGTGCACGTTATAAAGGAGTAGATAGGTTGCTTAATAAGCTCCCCTTTCTTTAATTTTTGGATGTTTTCTATAAGTAGTTCAAATTCAATACTGTCTGGATGGTCGAAGTTGATTTTTTGACGTTCTTCAAGTGGTAATTGACTATTATCTCTATAATAAGAATCTTGCGAAATAACAGCAACGTCACTATTGTTTAATAGCGCTATAATCTCATCTACAACTGTAGTTTTTCCTGAACCAGTTCCGCCTGCTATACCAATAATTAGCATATAAAGATTGATTATTTGTAAAAAATAAGCTTTAAATTACCATTGAAAAAACAACTGCATTTAGGGTAATTTTTATGCCTGTTGAATGCAGCAAAATCTGTTATTCAAATTTAACCAAATATTCTGTTATTCTAATCAGTCATTTGGAAGTTCTTTTAAACTTAGATTGACTTTAAAGTGTTAGTTTTGCATTCAATAAATTTAATTTGTCATGATTAACCACGTTGTCCTCTTTAAACTTAAGTCGTTTGAGACAGAAGTTGAAAAATTAGAAGCAAAAAACAGGGTCATTGAGTCATTGTTGGCGCTTAAAGATAAAATATCAGAGATTCGCCACATCGAAGTGGGCGGTCATCATCAACTGGAGGATGGCTCATTTGATATCTGTTTGATATCTCATTTCGACTCCTTTGAGGGGTTACAAGCTTACCAAGTCCATCCTGAACATCTTAAGGTGGTCGATATTGTTCGGGCAAACGCCTCGGATAGAGCTGTTGTTGACTTTCAATTCTAATTTTGCGAATGAATAATCTCTATCCATTGAAATTCGCCCCCATTTGCAAAGACAAAATCTGGGGTGGTAATAAACTAAATGAGCTTTTAAATAAACAGTATCCTCAATTGCCTAATTGTGGAGAGTCCTGGGAATTATCAGGTATTCAGGGTGATATATCCGTGGTTTCCAATGGCTTTTTAGAAGGGAATGACCTTGAGGAGTTGATTGAAGTTTACATGGGCGATTTAGTAGGGGAGAAGGTGTATGAGAAGTTTGGTACTGAATTTCCGCTACTAATCAAATTTATTGATGCCAATGACTACTTATCTATCCAAGTTCACCCGAACGATGAGTTGGCTCTGGAGAGGCACGATGCATTTGGAAAAACAGAGATGTGGGTTGTGATTCAGGCTGATTCTGGATCCAAGCTTATCACAGGCTTCAATCGCAAAATTACAAAAGAACAGTATCTGGATCATCTAAATAAGGGGACTGTTGAGGATGTATTAAATTACGAAGTGGTGAAAGCCGGCGATGTGTTTTTTATGCCAGCGGGTAGAATTCATGCCATCGGCAAAGGTATTGTCGTTGCTGAGATTCAGCAAACCTCCGATGTGACCTATCGAATTTTTGATTTTAACCGCGTGGATGCCGATGGAAATTTGCGAGAATTACACAATGATTTGGCACTAGATGCTATTGATTTTAGTTATCACTCAACATACCGGACAGCCTATCAATCAATCGATAATCAGCCTGTTCGTCTAGCTGAATGTCCCTATTTTACGACAAATATCTTACCTTTAACGGCAACTGTTGATCGTGATTTTACCGATCAGGATACGTTTGTAATCTATATGTGCATTGAAGGGCAGGGTCAACTAGATTGGGATGGTCAAAAGATTGAGTTTGTTTTGGGAGATACTCTTCTAATACCTGCTCAACTAGGAAGCTTCTCGCTTTCAGCAGCTGCTGGAACCAAAGCCAATCTGATTGAGATTTATATCGCATAGTTTAGCTTGCCGGATATCGCTGAATCATACGTTTCAGCTAAGTATTTATAAAACAATCAAATGATTATAAAAAAAGCAGAGTTTGTAATAAGTAATTCGGATCCAAAGCTTTGTCCTCCAACGGATTTGCCAGAGTTTGCATTTGTTGGCCGATCGAATGTTGGAAAGTCTTCGCTTATAAATATGCTTACCGGCTTTGGCGACTTAGCCAAAGTCTCAGCCGCACCTGGTAAGACAAGGCTTATAAACCACTTTAATATTAATGATGAATGGTTTCTGGTCGATCTTCCGGGTTATGGCTTTGCGAAAATTGGTCGTTCTTCGCGTCTTCAATGGCTCTCTTTTATCCGGGAGTATCTGGCTATCCGCGAAAATTTATACTGCGTCTTTGCACTAATCGACTCGCGACACAAGCCTCAAGCAAACGATTTAGAGTTTATGACCTATCTAGGTTATCACGAAATCCCTTTTTCAATTGTTTTCACGAAGGCTGATAAAATGTCAAAACGCCAATTAGATCTAAATATTACAGCCTACAAAAATGAATTATTGAAGTCTTGGGAAGAACTTCCAACGATTTTCATTACCTCTTCAGGGACTAAACTTGGTCGCGACGAGATTCTTGGATTTATAGATCAGGTTGTTAAGCCGATCAAGAACTGATCTAATTGGGTTATTAACTATTGGGTGATAAAATCAGGAAAAAAAGATTGTTTTTCACTAATTTTCTGTTCTCAATATTTCTACTTTTGTCCACACAGAGCAGCTCATTATAAATTCAACTCAGAAAAAATATAGCCTATGTCTACAGGATTTATTAAAATCTTTGCCGGTACTGAATCTAAATATTTAGCGGAACAAATAGCCCAAAATGCTGGTATGGAATTGGGTAAGTCTTGTTGTCCGCGTTTTTCTGACGGTGAATTTGAGCCATGTTATGAAGAGACTATTCGTGGTTCATTTACGTTTATTGTTCAGTCAACCTTTCCACCAGCAGATAATTTATTAGAACTGCTTTTTATGATTGATGCGGCAAAGCGTGCCTCTTCTTATAAGATTATCGCTGTGATGCCTTATTTTGGATTTGCACGTCAAGATCGTAAAGATAGACCTAGGGTTTCAATCGGAGCTAAGGTTGTTGCGGATATGCTTTCAGTGGCGGGTATCGACCGTTTGATTACCATGGATCTGCATGCGGATCAGATTCAAGGATTTTTTGATGTTCCAGTAGATCACCTAAGTGCAGTTGCCTTGTTCGTCCCTTATATTCAAAAAATGGGATTAAAAGATATTATGGTTGCATCTCCTGATGTAGGTGGGACTAAGCGTGCGAATGTTTTTGCCAAACACCTAAAAACGGACTTAGTTATTTGTCATAAATTACGTAGTAAGGCCAATCAAGTGGATTCGATGACTCTGATTGGTGACGTGGAAGGTAAGGATGTGATTATTATTGACGATATTATTGATACGGCTGGTACTGTAACGAAAGCTGCTGATGTCATGAAGGCTAAGGGCGCTCGCTCGGTAAGAGCTTTTGCGACACATGCGGTTCTTTCAGGTCCTGCCTATGAACGTATCGAAGCTTCCAGTCTTGATGAGCTGCTGGTAACCGATTCAATACCTCTTGCTCGCACTTCTTCAAAAATTACTGTTATCTCTTGTGCCCCTTTATTTGCGGATGTTATTCAAAAGGTTTACGAAAATAAATCAATCAGTACTGCATTTATCTAAGATTTATTATCTTTGCGCCCAGTTTTACAACATGCCTTTGGTGGTGTGATGCGGATACCTTGCTTTTCAGGAGGAGATCTGAGTAAACACTTAGTTACAAAACAGTTAATATTTTAATCAAATGAAGAAATTTCAAATTAAAGGTACCGCTCGTTTGGGAGTTGGCAAAAAAGATTCTAAAGTACTGCGTTCAAGTGACATCGTTCCATGTGTTATTTATGGTGGTGAGAAAGTCGTTCATTTTCAAGCACACGAAAATGAGTTTCGTAAATTAGTCTATACTCCTAAAGTTTATGAGACTGAAATCGAAGTTGATGGAACGAAATACAATGCATTTATGCAAGCTTTGCAATTTCATCCAGTAACAGATAAACTACTTCATATCGATTTCTTAGAAATCCGTGAAAATGTTCCAGTTAAACTTGAGATTCCTGTACGTTTAGATGGTTATGCGAAAGGTATTCAGCAAGGTGGACGTTTGAAGGCAAATCTACGTACTCTAAAAGCTAAAGGATTTTCAAAAGATTTTCCAGATGAGATCGTTATCGATGTAACAGATCTTGCACTTAGCGAAAGCGTTCGTGTTGGTGATGTTAAAGTTGCTGGAATCGAAATCTTAAATGCAAAATCGGTACCAGTTGCTACCGTTGTTGTTACTCGTGCTGCTCGTGCTGCGATGGCAGATGCTGCAAGTGGAAAGAAAAAATAAAACGTATACGTTTTGAAATACCTGATTGTTGGTCTAGGAAATATCGGGGAAGAATACGAAAATACCCGTCACAACATAGGATTTTGGATATTGGATGCCCTTGCTAGGGCGTCCAATATTTCTTTTAGCGAGAACCGTTATGGTGCTACGGCAGAAGTCAAACATGCCGGACGTACCCTTATCTTGCTTAAGCCCAATACATTCATGAATCTTAGTGGACGGGCGGTTCAATATTGGATGCAGAAAGAGAAAATTGAACTCGATAAGGTCCTTATCCTCGTCGATGACCTCTCACTTCCGCTCGGTAAAGTGCGCATGCGTTTGAAAGGGAGCGATGCCGGTCATAATGGATTGAAAAGTATTCATCAGATCTTAGGAAGTCAAGATTATGTTCGCGTTCGATTTGGCATCGGTAGCGACTTTCAACGTGGTCGTCAAGTGGAGTATGTGCTTGGTCGGTGGTCGCGTGAGGAGGAAGAGGTAATTCATTCGAAAATGGATAGCTGCATCGAAATCATCAAGGCTTTTACAACCATGGGTGCAAATCAAGTCATGACTAAATTTAATCGCGATTAGCCATTTTAAAAGGTTTTATTCCAATGGACGAACTCGTACGAATCGACAAGTGGTTATGGGCTGTAAGGCTCTTTAAAACCCGAACGCTGGCGACTGAAGAGTGCAAGAAAGGTCGTGTGACTATTGATGGTATGGCCGTGAAGCCTTCCCGCGTTCCCAAAATTGGTGAGGTTATCAAGGTTCGTAAATCCCCAGTTACTTATTCTTATAAAGTTGTTGATTTAATAGGTAAACGTGTCGGCGCTAAATTGGTTGGTTTGTATGTGTTAGATATTACTCCACCTGAGGAGCTGCATATTCTTGAAGTTCGGAAACAGATGGGCTTCTTCGAGCGTGATAAGGGTGCTGGACGTCCTACCAAAAAAGACCGTCGTGATCTGGAGCGTCTGCAGGAATATGACGATTAATTAGTTTTCTGATGATCGGCTATGACACCTTCACATAGCCAACGCGCTAAGGCCTCCCGATTGTTTTCAATAATTAAACGTTGCTGGTCACGGTAATGATTAATATTTCCTAGTTCAATAAACACCGCTGTTGGAAGGGTATTTCGCAACATATATAACGATCGAGTAGACACATCACCGCTATATCCTCGGCCAGGCTGTTTTTGTTGGTATTTCCGATCTATCGCATTTCGCATAGTCATTGCAAGTCTCTCGCCCTCTTTGTTCCCTGGATTGTAATAAAAGAATAGATCGATGTTCTCTTTGGTTGATCGTGCGTCGACATGCAGTTCGATACATCGCTTATATCCACTGGTTTTCTCGCTTTTGAATAGCACATTGATTGCATCAACACGCTGTTTTAACCGCTGGACTTGATTTAAAGGTGTTGGTTTATTTGGGTAGCAGACCTCGTCATTACTACTTCTAAGGTAGGGTTCGTTGCGGATTCCATCATGTGGATCACGAACGATAAAGTAAACCTTGGCTCCATGTCGGATTAGCTCTCTGCCAAAGCGGAGTGTGATATCATAAGCATATTCATCCTCGCAAAGGATGTTATCGGCAATCTTGCCCATCGCGCCCGGATCAGGACCTCCATGACCACTTACAAGGTAAAAAATAGTTCCTTTTAGATGATGATCGATGATCTCAACTTGTTCGAACTCTTTTCCAAACAAGTTTTCGGTACTATATTTGGGTTGTATCGGAGTCGGACTTGCATTCTGTGCAAGAAGATTATGGCTGCACAGAAGAAGAAAGGAGAGTAAAAGTGCGTATGTGATCTTGATAATAGTAGAAGTTTAAGAGGCAACAAAAAACCGTATTAATTCGTGTTGAGTAAAACCCCGGATAAACAGGATTTGAGTGCCTGGCTGATCAAACTTCCAATGGTAGCCTAAGCTACTCTCGCAGAGCGAGATGAGGCCTGTTTTAGCGGCCAAAAGCTTTCTCGTTTAAAAAGAAATGTTGGGTTTACCAATCTGACAAATTAATACGGTAATATCTTATTTTAAAAGAACGTGTGCTTCTAATTACACCACTAAATTAAGCATGTTTTACTGGTTTTCCAAGTGTTTTGGGGTATAATTTTGAACATTAATTTTTTCACTTGGTTGATCTTGAATATGAAGGCCTTAGGAGATTCTACAGCATAAGTTGAATTTTATTCCAATTTTTTTTGAGTTTTATTTTGCCTAAGTGAAAATGATTCCTACATTTGCACCACCCAAAAATCAGGAGAGATGGGTGAGTGGCTGAAACCAGCAGTTTGCTAAACTGCCGCACGGGCGACCGTGTCGGGGGTTCGAATCCCCCTCTCTCCGCAACGTTTGGGTTGACAGTTTTATTCAGCCGTTATTAACGTGAAGAGTTCTGTTAAAAAGATGATAATTATCGGGGTGTAGCGCAGCCCGGCTAGCGCACCTGGTTTGGGACCAGGGGGTCCCAGGTTCGAATCCGGGTACCCCGACATAAAAGAGAGTAGATTTAGTTCTGCTCTCTTTTTTTGTTTTTGTGAAATTGGTTAGCGCATCCCGATTTTCATCGGGAGTGTCCCAGGTTCGAATC
>CAIUAN010000011.1 GCA_903897145.1 uncultured Bacteroidia bacterium
ATTTACTACTGAATTGGTTTGCAATTCTTCAAGTTTCATTTTTTATTTTTGTACTCTTAGCAATTAAAAACGTTATTTTTTTGATTATAGCCTACTCATAAAAGACTTGGCTTCTTATGTCTCTTTGTAAAAAAGGTATGAACTCAGCGATAGATGTTTTTTCATTAGGCTCGATGACTTCACCTTTGTGGTCTTCAATAAGTGTTCTCGTTACATAGAGTTTATGTCCTTCTAAGCGATAAGTTGAATCATATTGAATATCAGATTTGTGAAAACTCATATTATTAGGAATTCTAGTGATTTTAGTCTTTTCCGGGAACTCAATAACATAACTTTCACGGTAGATGCTTGGATACCAAACAGATGGAAGCTCGCGCTTTGAAATAGGTTTGGATTGCGTTTCTTCAAGAATGAGATTGGTCGAAACACCCATCGGGATTCTCATGGCAGCAGGCCCAGGAAAATTAGATACAGGATCTAATTTAAATTTAGCATCCACAGAAAAAGGCTTGTCAGTATCTAATGGGTCGCTCGATGTCAAAAAACCTGTACCAGTTTGTCCGCTTGTCCGCAAAATCCTATTGATGGTTGTTTGCGGATCCTCTTCCGCATGGGAAACCCGGCTTGATCGATATGAGGCTGCGACACTTCCTTTAAAAGAGTTTCGGCTGGTGCCATTTATAGAGCCATCTAAATTAATTCGCATCTTAATGTCAGAGTCTATCTCATAGTCCTCTTTTCTCATCTGTGGCGTATGCCCAATTTCATTAAGCGCTGTGAGTATTACAGGCTTATCATGATCCCCCAGTGGCAATGTCCCAAAAGTTGAGTATTTGGATGTGGAGTCCAAGTACATATCTAAACTGGGCACGTAGGTGATGATGTGATTTTGAGGTGATGTGACTGCAAATTTAGGTAATTTGAAAGCCTCGCCAGCATTAATGAGGGCACCGCTACTTTTTATTCCTTTGGCGCCAAGAAGAGCCTCTAAGATCGCCGCATGGTCTTTGCAATCGCCATAACGATTACTTAATATTGAACTGACTGAGTGTGGGACAAATCCACCATTGCCCATATATACGGCGACATAACGAATATTGTTCTTAACCCAATTGTAAAGAATTCGTACTTGTTCTCGTTGATCAGTCACCTTGTCAGTTAATTGATCGGCTAGATTTTGAATTTCAGGGGTTAGTTTAACCTTTGAGGCCAGCTTCAGCTGATAGTCTTTGCCAATACTTACTTGGTCTGGAAAAGTCGAAAATACCAGGTAAGGGGAGTAGTCATAGGCTTCAACTTCACCCGGCTCTGGTGGGATGGCTGTTGTTTGAGAAAAGGTAAATTGATAATGGTTCTGACCTTTTGATTGGCTGACTAACCCTCCATCCACACCGCGTTTGTCAATATTTACCGGAAGGGCTTTGCTGATGTTGATATTTATTATGTGGTTAACATATTTGTAGTGAGGGCTATAAAAAGCAGGCAGCATGAAATTGTTTCTAAAGTCTACATCATGTGCTGTTGTTTGGTAGGTATAACAAAGGCGGCTGCCTACTTTAACATTAGGAAAAATAATGACTCTATGTTTGCTATCACTGAACATGGGAGCACCCTGACTGAGAGGATCCTCGGTGGTTTTTATGGCATCTTTAGGTACTTGAATCTTTTTGCCGTCAGGTTGAAGTGTATACGCTGAGAGAATTTTTACTGTTTCAAATGTGCTGTTGTATTCAATGTCGGCTTCACCATCTCGACTCACCCCATTTTCCGTTTCAATGAGAATAACGTTCTCGGAGATTAAAACATTAGTTCCATCTTTATTTACGTTGTAAGTATCTATGGTTTTTTCAAAAGTGATAGGGGCTTTGTATGCCGCGTTAGCATCCAGTGAAATGAGTAAACAAATACTCATAAGTGATTTAATGATGGATTTGTTCATGGTTGCCCTAGTAATTTCTTGTAAATATTAAAATCATCTTCTGAGAAACAGCAAAAGAACACTGACGCTAGAGAAGGGAGGCTGGTTAATTTGGATTGAACTGTTTCCACAGCGATCTTGGCTGCCAATTCTATTGGATAGCCATATACCCCGGTACTAATACTCGGAAAAGCAATACTTCTTAGATTGTTTTCGGCTGCTACTTCTAACGATTTTATATAGCAAGATGCAAGTAATTGAGATTCATCCTTATTCCCACCAAGCCATCTTGGTCCAACAGTGTGAATTACATGTTTTGCAGGAAGCATGTATGCACCAGTAATTTTTGCATCGCCAACGGAGCAACCGTTTAATTTTTTACATTCTTTTAGCAAGTCTGGGCCTGCCGCTCGATGAATTGCACCATCCACACCACCGCCCCCTAAAAGATAACGGTTTGCTGCGTTAACAATTGCATCTACTTCCAAAGACGCAATGTTGGAATGAATCGCTTGAATGCTTTTTGTCATTTTTTTCTATCAGATATTGTAACAACACGGTATATCAGGAACACCAGAATGCTAGACGCTACGCAGAAACTGCCCAGACGTATGCCGTCATCAAGATATGGATCGAATGCATTAATGTATAAAACAAACATTAATGAAATAATTGATATATATCCGATGGCATAGAGCAGGGGCTTCACTACTTTGACAATTATTGCTGAGTTCATCTGCACGGCATTATTCCCACTAGTTCATTTGTTCAAGCATGCTATCTTTTAAATCGAAAATGGCTGGTTGATTGATTACTTTGAAATCGTCTGTTGAATAAGTTGCGTTAATCAATTTTCCATTTTTGAAGTAAATCACGTGAAGATGATTATCTTTGCCTATCTCGGCTTTAAGAACACGGTCAATACCATCTAATATCGTTGTCTGTTGGGAGCCGTCTGGTTTAAGCATCATCAATGAGATTTTTTCATCTTTTTCATCCACATCTGAGTTGTAGTTTTTAACGTAATAGCAAATGATGATCTTTGAATCGTCGCCTTCAGGTAATGTATGGAATGTCGTAATTTTATTGGCGTATGTATCAAACAATAGGTGGGTTTTATCGCCCTTGTTGGAAATTAGCAGTATGTTTCTTAAAACGGTGTTACCAACCCTGTAACCTACGTTATACGAATCACTTTTCTCCTCAATATGAGCCACGTATAGGTTTCCATTAAGAATTCGATCGACATCCCCAATTTTGAGAACAAGCTCCTCTTTTTTGCTTTTCCCATCTTTTTGAACAGCTGTAGTTTTTACTGTGATTTCATCTGACTTGTGCTTAAAGTGGTCGTAGATGGCATATCCGAAAACAAAAACAATCGATATTGCAATCGTCCCCAGAATGATTGTGATAGCAATGCGGTCTAGAATTTTTATTAACTTATCGAACTTACTTTTAAATTCCATCTTTAACACCTCTTTTATTTATAGTGATATGAATTTTCTTGGAAGAAAAGAGCCGAACAAGCTTTTATTTAATCTTTTTGACCTATTCAGATCTTGTTTGAAGGTCAGTTTTAAGTAGCAATCAATAAATTGAGCTTTTGCCTTGTCTGGACTGAGTGGATTGATCGCTTTACTTAAAGGATTAATCCCTATCAAAGATTCCCACTCAACGACTTCCATCGGCATTAGGTCACGACGCTCGGTAGCTAAAGCAATCAGATCTGCTTTTTTGACGGCAACGTTATGATTTAGGTCGACATTGAATCTTTCTCCAATTACTTGAGCGAATCTAGATTCAATTTGTTCAAATTCAGGAAGCAACTCTTTCAATGGTTGAACTATGTCACCTAAGTAGGCTTCAGCTGCATCGTGCAACAGCCCGGCAAGTTTTAGATCGGGAGGCAAGATTGATGAAACTATCACACTATGTTGAGCCACTGAATAAAATTTATTTGTTTGGCCATTAAAACGACATTGATGCGCTAACCCATGGGCAATATCATCGATCAAAATTTGACTTGGACTAGGGTTGTGAAGATAAAGTCTTCTACCACTTCTTGTTGAAATTGCTGGCATGTTCATCTTATAAACTCCTTTTATATGTTCATGCTTTGCATTTTCCACTTGCATAGGCTCATGGAATGAGCCAGTATCATAAAATGAACCTAGCTCATTTTATGAGCCAGTAAGATTCCATAATGATGTCATTTTAGGTTTTCACTTGAGGCAGTTGAAATGAGTATTAATGAGCGCATTTATAGGATTGATCAATTACTTCATGAGCGCAGGAGTGTGACTTTTCAGGAGTTGCTAGATCGATTAGAGGTTTCTAGAGCGACATTGAAGCGTGATTTAGCTTATATGCGTGATCGATTAAATGCTCCAATTATCTTTGATAAGGAATTGTCAGGGTATCGTTTAGGTGCGCAGGGTGTAGGTGAGGCTTATGAGCTGCCAGGCTTATGGTTTTCATCACAAGAAATCTATGCCCTCATGACTATGCAGCATTTGTTATCAAATATAGACACAGGTGGACTGCTAGGTCCTCACATTAAGCCGCTTCAATCACGATTGACAGCGCTTCTTGAGACTGCCGATAACTCTGTAGATCAAATACAAAAACGTATAAAAGTGGAGAACCTTGGTGCGAGGCATCATGACCTTGAGCTATTTCAAGTGGTCGGTTCAGCCTTAATTAATCGCAAGCGTTTACAGATTAAATACTATTCAAGAGGAACTGATGAGGTAAGTGACCGCGAAGTCTCTCCCCAAAGGATGATTCATTATCGCGGCAATTGGTATTTGGATGCATGGTGTCATTTAAGGGACGATTTAAGAAGTTTTGCAGTAGATGCAATTAAAGGTGTAATCATTTCAGAAGAAAAAGCCATTGATACTTCTGAGACTAAGCTAAATGAAGTTCTTGGTACTGGTTACGGAATATTTTCCGGTAAGGATGTTAAATGGGCCGTTTTGCATTTCACTCCAGAACGAGCAAGATGGGTGGCATCAGAGCGTTGGCATTCTAAGCAAAAAGGACAGTATTTAAATGACGGAACTTATGAGTTAAAAATACCATTTAGTGATGCCAGGGAATTAATGATGGATATATTAAAGCATGGTCCTCATGTCAGAGTGATTGATCCACCTGAGTTGGTAAAAAACGTTAAAGAACTATTAATGAAGACTATCGAAGCATATTAATTTATTTAATGCCTTGATTAAAAGTCTTCCCAAAGGCCTTTAGGTTCCATTTCTGTTTTGTGAAGCGGGCACAGTGGCGGCCCGTAATGTAGCCATTTTTTTAAAATATTAATTTCATAACCACATTCCTTGCACACTGCTTTTGGTCTAGGTTTGGAGTTTCTAATTTTTATATGAAACTTCAGTTTCTTATGTGGGTAGGGGTTAAGAGTTAGGCTCATGTCTTTGAGTCTTGATTTAAGCTTCTCTCCAGCAGATGCCTGCCGCATTTTTCCTTGAAGACCTACCGAGAGTGCTATTTTTTTAAACTCTGCCCCGTGGCTGTTTTTACAGTTGTCTACGGCATGCACAAGTTCATGAATTAATGTATCAAGTACATCGACAGGGTCATCTAGTTTAGGGCTAATAAATATTTCATTAATTTCAGCTTCAGAACTTTCACTGGACCAGCATTGCCCGATGTGTCTATCCTTGCCTGTACTTGGAAATCCGCAAGATACATTCACTTTCGGCACCACATAGCCTTTCTCAGTAAAAATTGGCGTAACAGCTTTAATTGCCTCATTAAGCCATTCTTCTCTTGTTTGGATATTGCGCATGCTAACTCCCCAATTATCAAATAGTCATTTTATGAATCTACAGGCTCAAAAAGTGAGCCCAAAATCCATTGCGTAATAAAATTATTTACAGGCTCACTCCGTGAGCTTCAATTAATCGATACTTAGCGAGTAGTTTCCGAAAATGCCCCTAAAAACGACAACAGCTAAGGATCGAATATGAACACCCAAGCCGCGAATATTATTGTTACTCCTCTAAAATCAGCAATTTTAGAAGGCCACAAAAACAAACTGCATGTGCTGGTTCGTATGCAAGCGCCTGATCTGCCCGAGACAGTAAATAAAGAGCGTCAGCCATATAGCCTAGCGTTCGTTATTGATCGTTCCGGCTCCATGAGCGGTGAGCCGTTAAATGAGGCAATACGTTGTGTCGATTTCATGGTGGATCGATTGATTGAAGCTGACTCAGCCGCGTTGGTGAGCTTTGATAATGAAGTTTCTCTAGACCATCCACTTTATGCCTTAACGAATAAACAAAAATTCAAAACTGTATTAGCGTCTATCCATTCTGGCGGAACAACTAATTTGCACGGCGGTTGGCGTGAGGGTGCTGATGAGTTTGAACGGAAAGAATCAAAGGCTGTAATTAAACGAGTGATTCTGCTTTCGGATGGTTGTGCTAATGAAGGCCTTGTTGATCCAATTCAAATTGCGAAACAAGCTGAGTCTTTTGCAAATCGCGGTATCACCACTTCCACTTACGGGCTTGGAAAAGGTTTTAATGAGGATCTGATGGTGGAATTAGCCAGATCTGGCCAGGGCAATCATTATTATGCTGAAAAGGCCGAAGATCTTTTAGAGTCTTTCAATGAAGAGTTTGATCTTATGTCTAATCTTTGGGCTAAAGGGCTTGTACTAAAAGCAAATTCTAAAGATGGAGTTTACTTGCGAATAATGAATGATTACCGTCAAGTCTATGATAATGCTGGTGCATGGTTAATGCCTAATATTGCCTATGGCTCCGAAGCATGGGCTATCTTTGAGGTGATTCTTTCCTCACCATATAAAGAAGCAGATCTGATTGATTTGTTCTCAGTAAGCTTGTCTGGGCTAGATATTAATAGTGAAAACATTTACATGGAATCTTCTTTATTATCACTTCCTGTATTGAGTGCTGCTGCTTTTGGGGTGATTGCCGATGATGAGTTAGTTCAAAGACGTTTGGATGAGGTGATGGCTTCGGAATATCTTCAAAGGGCAAGGCAGGCAGTCCATCAGGGAGATTGGGATGCTGCTGATGCAATCTTGCAAGAAGCCAAAGCTAAGTTCAAAAGCAGCCTTTGGGCACAAGATGTTTTGTCGTCCATGGAAAGATTGGCTAAACAAAGAGATGATGCATACTTCATGAAAGAAGCTTTATTTTCCGATAGGAAATTGAGTGTGCGCTTATCCCGAAAAATGGAGTCTTTGGATTTAGATTCTGAAATTGATTCAGCCTCTTTCTTGAGAAGAAAAACAGCTCAAGGTAAATCTCAGTTTTTTGATGATGGCATTGAGAGTTAAGGGCCTTATCTTTAAAAAGCTAATTAGGTAATACATTTGGTTAAACCGATTGCTGGAATGTTGCAAGCTCTCCAGTTAGAATTGTTTTAAATGTATGAAGTTTGATTGATTGGACTTTTAGGTTTAGAACAATTAAACCGATACGATTAATAATTTTATTCTATTAAGGCAACAATGATTCCTGGGGACAAAGTTAGATTAATAGAAAATCCTAGTCGTATTGGGATTTTGGGCAATGAGACAGACGGTCCTCCAAACAGACTAAGAATGCTAGTGCATTTTATTGATGGAGATGAACAGTTTGTTTTAAAAGGCGCCCTGGAAAAGATTGAAACTACAGCACTCGGCCCATATGAAATGATTGCGACTGGTCGATATGGCCATGTTCAAGACCTTCGTGGCTTGATGACTTATTATCGATTAAGTGGAAAGCTCGCTAATCTTATTTACAGCTTAAATATAACTAACACCCAGTTTTTAGCTTATCAATTTAAGCCTGTATTAAATTTTCTTGCATCTCCATGCAGTGGTATTTTAATCGCTGATGAAGTTGGCCTAGGCAAAACTATTGAAGCCGGACTGATTTGGACTGAGTTAAGGGCTCGACAAGAAGCGAAAAGACTCTTAGTAGTATGTCCGGCTATGCTCCGAGAAAAATGGCAATTGGAGCTATCTGACAGGTTCGGCGTTAAAGCTGAAATTGTAGATGCCGGTGGTTTGTTAAATCAATTAACTCTAATCAAGGATAGGCCACACGAATCGTTTGCCCTTATTGTAAGTATGCAGGGCCTGAGGCCACCAAAAAATTGGGATGATGAGGAGGATTTGAGTCAATCCAGTTCAGCTAAGCTGGCAAGATTTCTAAATGATTCCGACTTTACCGAGGCTATGATTGATATGGTGATCATAGATGAGGCTCATTATCTAAGAAATCCTGAAACGCAAACATACAAATTAGGTGAGTTACTAAGGCCTGTAACTCAAAATCTTGTTCTTTTGTCTGCGACACCAATTCAACTTAGAAGTAGGGATTTATTTACGTTGCTTCATTTGCTTGATGAAGACGCATTCCCCTATGAATACTCTTTTGAGCGAACACTGCAAGCAAATGCCCCAATTATTCAGCTGCGAGATAAGGTCCTGAATAGTGTCGTTACACAGGAAGATTTTTTAGAGTCGATTCAAGAGGCTCTACTTCATCGATTCCTTGATGATAATGAACAACTTAATTTTCTAAAAGACAATCCGCCAACTGAAGATGATTTAGAGAGTCCAGCTAAAAGGTCAGAATTAGCTGACAAGTTAGATAAAATTAATCCTCTCGCGAAGGTCATCACAAGAACTCTTAAAAGGGATGTGCAGGAATTTAGAGTTCAACGTAATCCTGTATCAATAAAAGTTCATATGAGTGACGTTGAGCGATATTTTTACGACGCTATTACTAATGAAGTTCGAGATTATTGTCACTCTCTAGACATTCCTACTGGGTTCATGATGACAAGTCCGCAGCGTGAAATGTCAAGCTCTATGGCCGCCGCCTTCAGGGGATGGAGGCAAATGGATGATGCAATAAGTCTCGAAGAAGCAGATGAAGTGTTATATGAGAATTATGGGTCTGAAATTTCAGATTTACATGCAAAGCCTAGATTAGGCCCTTTACTTACAAGACTTGTAGATATAACCCAAGAAATTGGAAGCTTTTCAGTTTTGTATGAAGAGGACAGTAAGTATCTTAAATTATGGGAGCAGTTAAGTTTATATTGGAGATTAAATCCTGGTAAGAAAGTAGTTCTTTTTTCTTTTTATAGAAAAACCCTTCAGTACCTTGGAGAGCGTTTAAAAAAGGATGGCGTCCCGTCTGTAATTGTTTATGGCGGTATGGATAAGCATGCTGCCCTAGCTCAATTTAAAGATGTTAATGGGCCAAATATTTTACTTTCATCAGAAGTTGCATCTGAAGGTGTTGATTTACAGTTCTCCAGCTTGTTGATTAATTACGACTTACCTTGGAATCCTATGCGAATAGAGCAACGTATAGGACGTATAGACCGTATTGGACAAGAAGCAGAGCAGATTTTGATCTGGAACTTTGTTTATGCCGATACGATTGATGAGAGAGTCTACGATCGCTTACTAGATCGGCTAAATATATTCCAACGAGCATTGGGTAGTATTGAAGCAATTCTAGGAGATGAAATTCAACAGCTAGCGAGAGAGCTTTTATCTCATAAGCTTACTCCTGAGCAGGAAATTATAAGGATTGAGCGAGCCCGAGTTGCAATCGAAAATGTTAACAGACAACAAGAGACGCTTGAAAACGAGGCTACTCAATTAATTGCTCACGGAGACTTTATTCAGAACCAGGTTCGGGCTGCTAAGGAGCTTGGACGATATGTTACTGGTGAAAATCTTTACGCCTATGCTAAGGATTACTTGGTTAGAGAGTTCCCTGGAACGAGGTTTACTTCTTCTTTTGACAATCAGTTTGAAGTTAATATTGATTTATCTGTTGAAGCAACGATCAGTTTTGCTGAATTTTTAGCAGCAAATCGATTGCAATCTAGCACAAAGCTTTTGACAACCAACAAGCCAAAAATGCTTTTTGAAAACAAGGTGGGTAAAACACCACCCACTATTGAAAAGGTAACTCAAGAGCATCCATTGATTAGATTTGTTGCTGAACAGATAAAACGAAATGCTAAAGGGGTTGGTTACCATCCGGTTTCTGCAATTGATCTTCATCATGAGTATGCGCAAACATTTGAAGATGGTGACTATGTTTATGCAGTTTCAAGATGGACTATTTCTGGATCTAGAGAGATTGAGCGACTTGAATATGTAGTTTTTGATGTGAATAGAAATACATTAATTACTGGGGACCAAGCAGAGCATTTAGTTAACATTGCTGCAATGCTTGGTGAGGACTGGCTTGCAGTCAGGAATTTATTGGATCATTCATCGATTGCAAACATTTTTGAAGAATGCAAGATAGAGCTAGATCATAAGTTTGTTACTTACAGTGGGGATTGTCTGAGGGAAGACAAAGATCGTATCAATATGATGGTTAATCAGCTAACTCAAAGGATGCATGACAGAAAGAATAAAGCTGAATTTACTATCTCTAATATTGAGATTTCTGGATCGGAAAAACAAAAGAAGATTCTTCCGGCTATGAGAAAGAAGATTGAGAATGAAGTTAATAGCATTCAAGCAAAAATAGATAAGCTTAGGTTAAAAGAAAGAGCTGAAGTTTCAGAAAGCTTTGTGTCTGGTGGCGTGATACATATTCGTTAATAATTTTTTCAGAAGACTAATTATAAATGGCTAACTCATTAAAAGACGCACTAAAAAAAGCTTACGAAAAAAAAGGGATCGAGCTACCTAAAGCTTCTCCGCCAAAGGTAGATGAACGTAAAAGTCATCCCGAACCTCAGAAAAGTTTCCAGAAAAAGCATCAGACGGTTAAGTCACAGAACAAACATCAATTCCAAACGAGGAAAGTTGTACCTCAACAGGTTGCACTCGGAGGGATAAAAAATACATCCGCAGTGATTTCTGCATATGGTCAAGGGGTAGCAGTTAAAAAGGAAGAAAAGGCCTCTTCAGTTGACTATCAAATAGAATTTTATAAGTCTCTAGCCGAGTTAAATTTTTCAGGAGAGCCTGAGAATTTTGAGTATCAATCCCAAACATTTGTTGCCAACTCGTTGCAAGCATCAATAGGGCCATGGTCGTCACAAATTGAGCTGGTCATTGGACTTGATTTTGGGACTTCTGGAGTGAAGATTGTTATTGGTGATCATGTTAATAATAAGGCTTTCGCTATACCTTTTTCTAAATCTTTAGGAGTCCAGGCCTATGTTTTGCCTAGTCGACTTTATAAAGAACAAGATGTCTATTCCCTCAACGAAGGTTCAGAGATTTATCGCGATTTAAAATTATCTTTATTAGCAGAACCGAATGATATTGTTTGTCAGAATCGTGTTGTTGCATTTATTGCGTTGTTATTAAGGCACGCTAGATCTTGGCTGCTCTCA
>CAIUAN010000012.1 GCA_903897145.1 uncultured Bacteroidia bacterium
GGTGTAGGTGTTGAATTCCATGAAGACCCACAGATAGATCATGCAGCGCGCAAAAACAGTGGTCCGGTGATGAAGCCTGGGATGATTTTCACCATTGAACCTATGATCAATGAAGGTAGGCCGCGTGTAAAGGTCGATGAGATCGATGGCTGGACAGCTCGAACAATAGATCAGAAATTATCAGCTCAGTTTGAGCATACCATCTTAGTCACAGAGACAGGTTTCGAAGTACTAACAGATGTCTCCAACGAATATTAAGATCTAAACTGGAGAATTATTTCTTCGTTTGTTGAGCTTTAAATTCAGCCAATCCTTTTGTCAAAAACTCAATAAAATGCTCTGGATTAAGATCGCGTGCAGTCGGCTTAACTAAAAGCTGTTCCTTGTGATCTAGCAATACGTAATAAGGCTGAGCGTTGACACCAATCTTAGCGATCTGAAAATCTGCAAACTTCTTTACTATGGTACTTTTAACTTTATGATCGTAGGAAGAGGTCACCCATTCGCTTTGAGGCAAGGTAGTTTTATCATCCACATACAAGGCCACCACCACGAAATCTCTTTTAAGCATCGCTAAGACACGCGGATCAGACCATACGTTAGCTTCCATTTCGCGGCAGTTAACGCAGCCATGACCGGTAAAATCGATAAATAAGGGCTTATTCTGTGCTTTTGCGCAGGCTAAGCCTTGCTGGTAATCAAAATAACCCTCTAATCCATGAGGAAGCTCAAGAAAATCGGCAAACTTAGGTTTCTCGCATAGTGCCGATGATGGTTCATTTGCGACAGCTGAGGTATGAAAATCTCCCAGTTTAACCTCTTCCCGAACAATTTTACGAATATCAAAATCGTGCGATGTCATTGGAGGAAGATAGCCTGAGATTGCTTTAAGTGGTGCTCCTAACATACCAGGAATCAAATAGACCACAAAGGTAAATGTAAGAATCGCTAGCATCAGTCGAGGAACGGTAACATGTTTAGAGTCGCTATCGTGGGCAAACTTTAATTTCCCCAAAAGATAAAAGCCCATCAAGGTAAAGATTACAATCCAGAATGCTAGATAAATCTCGCGATCGAGGATTCTCCAGTGATAGGTTTGATCGGCAATGCTTAAGAATTTCAAGCCAAGTGCTAGCTCTATGAATCCAAGGACAACCTTTACGGAGTTCAGCCAGCCTCCTGATTTTGGAAGGTTAGATAGCCATTGAGGGAAAAGGGCGAATAGGGTGAATGGTAGAGCGAAAGCCAAAGAGAAACCGAGCATTCCAACAATTGGTTTTAACACCATTCCGCCAGCTGATTCAACAAGCAATGCCCCAACGATCGGCCCAGTGCAGCTAAAAGAGACTAAAACCAAGGTTAGTGCCATAAAGAAGGCTCCACTTACGCCGCCTTTATCGGAGAAGCGATCAGTAGCATTGCCCCAACTACTTGGGAGGATGATCTCAAAAGCACCAAAGAAAGAAAATGCAAAAAAGACAAACACCAGAAAAAATAGTACGTTTGGTATCCAATGGGTACTGATCCAGTTCGCAAAGTCGGCGCCTAAGGTTAGCGCCACCAATGTTCCAATCAGCGTATAGATTAAGATTATTGAACCACCATAGACCACTGCTTGAATACGCGCTTGCAATTTCGATTTCGAGCTATTCATAAAGAACGACACGGTCATCGGAATCATAGGAAAAACGCAAGGGGTAAGAATGGCTGCTAGTCCAGCAACAAAGCTAAACAGCAGAAACCACCACAATCCATGCTTCGGGCTCTTTTCAGACTCGGAAGTAGCGCTAGCGACAGATGAACCGACTGCACCTTTAATTTGAAATACAAAATCATGATCATCGAGCGTACAAGTTTCGTTGTTGCAGCTCTGATATTCGACAGAACCTTTAAGATCGAAAGGTTTAGAGGAGAGTATTTTAACTTTCTGAATAAAAGTGACTTCACTATTATAAAATTCCAAGTTCATATTAAACACCTCGTCGTGTTCCTTTAGAGGAGGTTTCAAGGAAGACACATCCCCAACGAGCTTATAATTTAGACTATCAGGCTTAAAATTAAACGAGGTCTTAACGGGCCCTCCCTCTGGAAGTTTTGTTCCATAAAGATGCCAGCCTGGTTGGATCGCAGCTTTTAAGGTTAGCTCGATCTCGTTATTATTCAGATTTGACTGGGAGAACGTCCAGGTTACTGGGCGGACCATTTGGGAGAAGCTAAGTAAGCTAGATCCCAAGAAGATGATTGTTAAGACTAAAAATTTTGCTCTCATAGTTGAACTATTCAGTATTCAAAGCTATAAAAAAAAAGCTCATGCATTTTCTGCATGAGCTTTTTATCTAAAAGATAATTTCTTCGGCGTTCTCATCGTAGAACTTAGAATCAAGAAAACTCATTGCGTTAATCTCCTCGATTTTTACCTTTTTGTGGTACTTCCATCTCCACTTCAATGCTTTAGAAGGGAATCCTCTTGTTAAAAATGCTCCAACAAAAGGGTGAAGTTTAATAGTTAACTTTTGTTTGTGCAGCTCTTCAAAGATATACCTTACTTTCTGCTCTATCTCCTCGATAAATAGCAGTGTTGGGGTCACTTTTCCTGAACCTTTACATACAGGGCAAACTTCTGCAGTTTCAATAGCCATTTCTTGGCGTACACGTTGCCTTGTAATTTGCATCAAACAAAACTTGCTCAATGGCAAAATGTTATGCTTTGTTCTGTCGGAAGCCATAGCCTCCTTCATCTTGTCGAAAACTTTCTGGCGGTTTTCATTCCCGTGCATATCGATAAAGTCGATCACAATAATGCCCCCCATATCTCGGAGACGTAATTGGTTTGCGGCTTCTTCGGCAGCGGCGAGATTCACCTCAAGGGCGTTGGTTTCCTGATCACCGGTCTTAGACCTATTTCCACTGTTCACATCAATAACATGAAATGCTTCAGTGTGTTCGATAATCAGATAGGCGCCGCTTCTAAAAGAGACGGTTTTACCAAAAGATGCTTTGATTTGTTTATCGATTCCGAAATATTCGAAGATTGGCATTTTACCATTGTAGTGTTTAACTACTTTCTTCTTCTCGGAATCAATTGTTCCCACATACTCTTTAATCTCAGCGGCAATCTCCTCGTTATTAACGAAAATATTCGAAAAATCAGGATTGTATAAATCTCTGATCATCCCAATAGTCCGATCGAGTTCACCAAGAATTAGCGATGGTGCCAAAGCTTTTTCAAGCTTTACTAAGGCATTTTCAAACTTAGTAACTAGGCGTTGTAATTCTGGATCTAATTCTGCCACTCGTTTCCCTTCAGCAGCTGTTCTCACGATCACCCCGTAATTCTTAGGGCAGATAGATTGAACTAATTTTTTCAAACGACTTTTTTCTTCAGTCGTATCAATTTTTTGAGAAACTGAAACTTTGTTGCTGAATGGGATTAAGACCATGTTTCTTCCAGCCACTGACAACTCGGACGTCAGCCTAGGTCCTTTGGTTGAGATTGGTTCTTTGGCAATTTGCACTAAGATAATCTGACCAGTTTTAAGGATGTCGGCAATCTTTCCATCTTTCTGAATGTCGGGTTCCGGATGGATTTTCAACTCGCTATTGAGTTTAATCCGGGTGTTTGTCGACTGTTTCAGAAACTTGTTTAAGGTCTGGAATTGTGGTCCTAAGTCCTGATAATGAAGGAACGCATCTTTTTCGTAGCCTACATCAACAAAAGCAGCGTTTAATCCGGGCATGATCTTTTTTACCTTAGCAAGATAAATGTCACCTACCGCAAATTTTAAATCACTGCTTTCCCTGTTGAGTTCTACCAGTTTTTTGTTTTCGAGTAAAGCGATTTCAACATGTGAGGGCGATACATCAATAATCAGTTCATTGCTCACGATCTCTACTCTTAACTATGAATTAAATATTACTAAATACAACAAACCTAAAGTGCGGAAGCACTTTAGGTTTAAAAAAAATTTTCTACCACGAGAAATTTATTTCTTTTTCTTGTGGCGATTTTTCCTCAAACGTTTTTTACGTTTGTGGGTAGCCATCTTATGTCCTTTTCTTTTTTTACCGTTTGGCATAATAATTGACTGATTAAATTACTTTACATTCTTTTTAACACGACCTACAAAAGTTTTAGCCGGTTTGAAAGATGGAATGTTATGAGCTGGGATAATAATAGTAGTGTTACGGGAAATGTTACGAGCTGTTTTTTCAGCACGTTTCTTCACGATGAAACTTCCAAATCCACGAAGATAAACGTTATTACCTTCTGAAAGTGAACCCGATACAGTGTCCATAAATGCTTCTACTGCTTTCTGTACTGTCACCTTCTCAATACCAGTGCTCTTTGAAATCTCGTTTACGATATCTGCTTTTGTCATTACTAAAAATTTAAATTATTTGATCTTTATTCATTTTTGGTGCACAAATATATAGCTTTTGATTTAACTAACAACATACTAATCAATATTTTTTCGTCTTTTTGTAAAAAAATTAGAAAATGAACATAGATAGTCCGATATTTCATAAGATCTTGACAGATTGGTACAAACAGAACCTTAGAGACCTTCCTTGGAGGAAAAACAAGGAGCCCTATTTGGTCTGGATATCTGAAATTATACTTCAACAAACTAGGGTCGATCAAGGAACCAATTATTTTCTTCGATTTATCGAGAAATTTCCAACCGTAGAGACACTTGCACAGGCCCAGGAAGACGAAGTCTTAAAACTCTGGCAAGGGCTTGGCTACTATTCAAGAGCTAGAAACATTCATTTTGCAGCCAAACAGATACAAAACGATTTCAAAGGGCAGTTTCCCTCGACTGCCATAGAAATAGAAAAACTTAAAGGTGTAGGAAAATATACCGCTGCCGCCATTGGCTCGATCTCTTTTAACCTGCCTATGGCTGCTGTCGATGGGAATGTTTACCGAGTACTTTCCCGAGTGTTTGGCATCTCAACGCCAATAGATTCAACACTTGGGAAACATGAATTTGCAGAGTTGGCTCAGCAATTAATTGACGCAAAGAATCCTGGCACCTTCAACGAGGCACTCATGGAGTTTGGGGCCCTACAATGTGTTCCGAAAAATCCCAACTGCGTCGAATGCCCATTCAACGATCAATGCGTAGCTCACCAGCAGAATACCATCAAATCACTTCCCGTAAAATCAATAAAGACAAAAGTTAGAAATCGCTATTTTTATTACTTATATATCAAGCACAAAAAATCATTTTATATTACCCAGCGAAAAGAGAATGACATCTGGAAAAACCTTTATCAACTGCCACTAATCGAAACTACTGAAGAGATATTGCCAGAGAAAATCATCATCCACCAAGAGTTCCAACAACTATTCAACACTGTCGATCTAGCTATTGATGCCATTACAAACCCGGTTACACACCTATTGTCGCATCAGAAATTAAATGTTCGATTTATAGAGATATCAGTGAACAATGACCTTAAGCATGAGAACTGGATTAAGATTTGCGAGGAAGACTTAGTCCAATATGGAGTGCCGAAAGTGATTGAGAATTTTTTAGTAAAAAAAACTGAAAATTAAGGTCCAAGAAAATTAAATCCAGTGGTATTTTTTTACCTTTGGAGTGGAAAGCGAACATAACTATGCGTATCTTAACGTTTTAATATATCAAACTTTTATACTATGTCAGTTAACAAAGTTATCTTAGTCGGAAATGTAGGGAAAGACCCTGAAGTAAAGCATCTTGAAAGCAACGTATCAGTTGCTAATTTCACGCTAGCCACCTCCGAAAATTACACCAATAAAAGTGGCGACAAGGTCACCTCAACCGAATGGCATAACATCGTTTGCTGGAGAGGACTTGCCACGATTGCTGAAAAC
>CAIUAN010000013.1 GCA_903897145.1 uncultured Bacteroidia bacterium
ATTAGAGTGTAAATTTGAGAATAAAAATTACAATACCGATAAGAATCGTTGCAGCAAGAACACCCCTGCCAGAGCTATATCGACTGCTATTAATCAGAAGCATAAAAGGTGCCAAGTTTGGCAATACAGATAAACTTAAGACGTTGACGATTTTTTTTGATTCAATTAAAACATTCAGATAGTTAGCAAATGTTGTGTTCCCAAAACGAAACATATAATACATCAAAAATGAGAGCATTGGCATCAAAAATCCGACCAGCAGACCATAGCTCAATCGGTTAAAAAACAAATTTCTGTCATCGATATGCATAGCCTAGAATTTCCATTTTTGCATTTGCTGGAAAGCGGTATACGCTGTGAGATCAGTATTTACAGGGACAACGGAGGCGAACCCATTCAGAATAGCAAAATCATCGGTATCTAAAGCTTCTGCCTCTGCATTGTTAAAATAGCCCTTCAGCCAGTAATATTCCCGGCCATGTGGATCCGTACGCTTTTCAAATTCTTCCACCCATTTACCCCGAGTCTGACGGCAGAAATTAATCCCTTTAATATCTCCTTGTGGAATATTCACATTTAAGCAAACTCCTTCTGGCAGACCATGCTGGGCGACAGCTTGAAAAACGCGAGCCACAACAATCTTAGCTTTTGAAAAATCGGCCTCTGCGCTATAGTCATTTAACGAAAATCCAATCGAAGGAACACCATGAATACAACCTTCCAAGGCAGCACCCATCGTTCCTGAATACAAAATCGAAACTGATGTATTAGCACCATGATTAATACCCGAAATGATGAAGTCTGGCAATTTTTCTAAAAGCTGATTGCAGGCTAGTTTAACACAGTCCGCAGGCGTACCAGTGCACGAATAAATCAAAAGTCCTTCCTCCTGCTGAAGAAGGGTAACACGAAGAGGATGATCAACCGTAATGGCATGACCCATACCAGACCTGGGGCTATCTGGTGCAACAACCACAATGTTTCCAAATAGACGAATTACTTCAACCAGTTCATTCAAGCCTTTTGCATAGACCCCATCGTCGTTGGTGATTAAGATTAATGGTCTCTCCTCCATACTATCATTTAAAAGTTTACTGATTGTCAAAGATAATCGATTCAGTATAAAGTAAGCTAAAAACTAGCTAAATCTGTAATTAAATTTGCTGGTTTTAAAGAGGCCACGATCTCAATGAAAAATTTTACCTTTGTCGTAAATACGATTTGCTTTGAAGAAGAAAATTATCCTACTAGGTACATCCTGGCCATTTAGAGGTGGAGGAATTGCCACTTTTAATGAGCGTTTAGCCAAGGCATTTGCAGAAAATGGAGATGAAGTGATTATTTATACTTTTTCACTTCAATATCCATCATTTTTATTCCCGGGAAAAACTCAATATTCAGACCAGCCTGCCCCACCAGATTTAAACATTAAGATCAAAGTCAATTCTGTCAATCTTTTCAACTGGATAAAAGTAGGTCGCGAAATTAAAAATATCAAACCTGATCTATTGCTTGTTCGCTACTGGACTCCATTTATGGCTCCTTGTCTTGGAACAATCGCCCGAATTGCACGTAAAAATAAACATACAAAGATCATTGCGATAGCCGACAATATTGTTCCTCATGAGAAGCACTTTTTCGATGACACGTTAACCCGCTTCTTCACAAATAGCTGCAATGGCTTTGTAACCCTATCGCAGACTGTCTTAAACGATCTAAAGCGCTTTCGGCCCAATGCACCAATGCTTTATACGTTGCATCCTCTGTATGATATTTTTGGCAAAAGCGTTACACGGGAAAAAGCAATATCTCAATTAAAACTAAATCCAGCCTTTCGTTATCTGCTGTTTTTCGGCTTTATTCGCGACTATAAAGGATTAGACTGGCTTTTGGAAGCTTTTGGAGATGAGAAATTGCGTAAATTCCCTATCAAACTGATTGTTGCAGGTGAATTTTACACCTCATCAGAAAAATATCTCCAGATCATTAAAGAGAAGAACCTAGAAGAGCATGTAGAGCTTCGAATTGGGTTTATAGCTGACCAAGATATTGCCAATTATTTCGGAGCTGCAGACATCGTAGTACAACCTTACAAAACGGCAACTCAAAGCGGCGTTACCCAAATAGCTTACCACTACAATAAACCTATGCTCGTGACCGATGTTGGAGGATTAGGGGAGATCATCCCAGATGGCAAGGTAGGCTATGTCGTTAAGCCAAATCCCAAAGCGATTACCGCAGCGATTTATGACTTCTACGAAAAAGATCGAAATCAGTTTTTTACCGACAATGTAATCGCTGAAAAAGAGAAGTTCTCCTGGGGAACCTTAGTTGAAACCATTGAGTTAGTGCTTGAAAAAAGCATGAAAAAATAAGGTAAACCTTCAAGTGTGATTAATTCCAATGAGATTAAAGTATTTTTGAAGTATATAAGTAGCGAATGGATTTGCAAACTGACATAGAGAAAAGAGAAATTGATGATTTGTTTGAAGACTTGCTAAAGTCTTTTACAAGACCATTGACTACTGAAAACGAGCAGTTAATTCGAAAAGCATTTCAATTTGCCAACTCCGCTCACATGGGGATCCGACGCAAATCAGGCGAACCCTATATCATCCATCCCATTGCAGTTGCAAAAATCGTCGTCGCAGAGATTGGACTTGGAACAAAATCTGTGTTAGCAGCAATTTTACACGATGTTGTTGAAGATACAGAATACACCCTGAGCGATATTGAGAAGATGTTCGGCGCCAAAGTGGCCTCCTTGGTCGACGGACTTACCAAACTCTCAGGCACCTTCGATTCCAGTCAGGCAACCAACTTTCGAAAGATGCTGCTCACCTTATCCGATGATGTTAGGGTAATTTTAATCAAGCTAGCTGATCGTCTGCATAATATGCGTACGCTCGATTCGATGTCATATCAAAAACAACTAAAGATCACATCAGAAACGCTCTATATCTTTGCTCCATTAGCACATCGACTGGGATTATATGCCATCAAATCGGAACTCGAAGACTTAAGTCTAAAATATAAACACCCAGAAGTCTATCAGCAGATACAGCTAAAATTACAAAGCGAAGAGAACCGGATTAACTACCTCGTATTCGATTTTGCCAAACCGATCCAGACTGAGCTTCACGCGGAGGACTTCGAGTTCACCATCAGCGGAAGACCAAAATCGACCTATTCGATCTGGAATAAGATGCAGAAGAAAAATGTCACTTTCGATGAGATTTACGACCTGTTAGCCATTCGAATTGTTTTCAAACCCAAAGAGAACATATCTGAAAAACGACAGTGCTTTGATATCCTCTCCTTAATAACTGATATCTATACTCCAAAACCAGACCGTATCCGCGATTGGATAACCATACCTAAAGCCAATGGCTACGAGGCACTTCACGTTACCGTGATGGGTCCACAAGGGCAATGGGTAGAAGTTCAGATTAGAACGGAACGAATGGATGAGATTGCTGAGCGCGGATTTGCGGCCCACTATCGGTATAAAGAAGAGGGTGCATCAGAAAGTGAACTTGACAAATGGCTTATTAAGATCCGAGAACTGCTAAGCAATCCAGAATCTGATGCCTTAGACTTTTTGGATGAGTTTAAGCTCAACCTCTATTCTCAAGAAATAGTCATCTTCACCCCAAAAGGAGAGATGAAAATGCTTCCCAAAGGAGCCACGGTATTAGACTGCGCCTACGACATACACTCGGCACTCGGAAACCACTGCATTGGAGCTAAGGTTAATCACATACTTGTTCCGATGAGTCACGAATTAAAAAGTGGCGATCAGGTGGAGATTTTAACTTCAGACAAGCAAACACCGAAGCCTTCGTGGATTGAGAGTGTGATCACGGCTCGTGCGAAATCAAAAATCCGCGATACGTTCAAAAAAGAGCAAAAAAAACATATTGAAACAGGTAGGAAGCAACTGAATGAGCAATTGGAGAAACTGAATGTCAAACCAGCTTCAAACACCTTAAAAAAGCTCATCAACCATTATGGTTTACATACCAAGGAGCAGCTTTATGCTGAAATTGGAATGGGATTGGTGAGCCTCGAGAACCTGGAGACGACCCTGCTTGAGAAGTCTGTCAATAAGTTCATCAAATTCTGGAAGCTTACTTTCACTTTTGGAGGTGACAAACGAAATGAGAGCTTAATCATTGACAAGAAGAAACCATTCTTATTAAGTGAGAACGAACGAAAGGCAAATTTCTTCCTAGCTGAGTGCTGTAATCCCATTCCAGGCGATGACGTGGTGGGTTTTGCCACCGATGATGGACAAATCATGATACACAATAAATCATGTGCCGAAGCAGTAAAATTAATGTCGAGTCGTGGAGACGATATTATTGAAGCTACTTGGACTAAATCTAAAATGCTTTTCTATTTAACGCACCTATATATTCGAGGATTCGACCATCAGGGGATCGCAAATAAGATCACCAATGTCATTTCGAACGAATATGGGATTAATATGCGCTCGATCAATATGGATGCTCATGATGGTATTTTTGAAGGAAACCTTTATCTATACATTCAGAACACTGAATTGTTAGAGACTTTAATTACTAAGATTCAAAATATTAAGGGGGTCGATACCGTTCAGCGAAAAGAAATCTAAAATTTTAAAAGTGATAAATTAGGCATTTAACATATTATCTCAAATAAATTTCTAATTTTACAACTATTCTAACTTGGATTAAGTAACAATAGCTGCTATGTTAACTAGTAAAGAAACCGTAAAATCGCTTTTCACCGAGTACCTTGAACGCAAAGGTCATAGGAAGACTCCGGAACGCTATGCAATTCTAGATGAGATCTACTCAAGAGATGGCCACTTCGACATTGAGACGTTATACATCTCAATGAAGAACAAGAACTATCGCGTAAGTCGTGCCACACTCTACAACACCATCGAACTTTTGCTGGACTGCAAATTGGTGATCAAACATCAATTTGGAAAGAACATGGCTCAATTCGAGAAAACATTAGCCTCCAAGCAACACGATCACTTGATCGATGTGCGCAATGGCAATGTAAGAGAGTTTCACGATCCACGGATCCTTGAGATTATTAAAGATGCTTGTGCTCAGCACAACTTCAAACTCTCGCATCACTCGCTATACCTTTATGGTGAGTTAGAGTAAAAAGACTTTTAAAAAGCTTTTTTCAGACCTATTATAATAGATCGAAAAAAGTACAACTTCTTAAATTAAACCTCCCAATCGGGAGGTTTTTTTATTCCAGTTTCGAAAAATTATCCTTACCTTTGAAAGGTTTGGGTTCAACCATTTTATGAAGATTGAATAGTGGTTTAAAAAATTGACATTCAACAATCTAGATATACTCGAAACCTAAATACGAATACAATAAAATCAACAAACAGAGTTAATTTTTAAATTTAATACGTAAGCGTATGAAGGTAGATGTATTGCTTGGTCTGCAATGGGGAGACGAAGGTAAAGGTAAGGTAGTGGATGTATTAACTCCACATTATGATGTAATTACGCGTTTTCAAGGCGGTCCAAATGCTGGTCATACCTTAGAATTCAATAACATCAAACATGTCTTACACACCATTCCATCTGGCATATTCCGTGAAGATAAGGTGAACGTAATTGGTAACGGAGTGGTTATCGATCCATCAATCTTTAAGAAAGAGATCGACTCCCTTCTAAAACTTGGCTTTGACCTTAAAAAGACCCTATACATCTCGAAAAAGGCACACTTAATTCTCCCAACCCATCGGTTGTTAGATGCGGCTATAGAAGCAGCTAAAGGTGCGGCTAAAATTGGTTCAACCTTAAAAGGTATTGGTCCAGCTTACCGCGATAAGATTGGTCGTGATGGCCTACGTGTGGGTGATATCATGCACAACTTCAAAGAGAAGTACGATGCTCGCGTTAAACAGCATATCGATCTATTAACCAACTTCTACCATTTCGATTACAAAGAAGCACTTAGCGATTACGAAAAAACTTGGTTTGAAGGGATCGAAACGATTCGTCAGTTTCAGTTAATCGAGAGTGAAACGTTCATCAATAATCAGATCAAACTAGGCAAATCGGTTATTGCCGAGGGCGCTCAGGGTACCATGCTGGATATCGACTTTGGCTCCTACCCTTTTGTAACCTCCTCAAATACAATCTCAGCCGGTGCTTGCACAGGTCTGGGTATTGCCCCTAATAAAATTGGCAAAGTCTATGGCATCTTCAAAGCCTATTGCACACGTGTAGGTAGCGGACCATTCCCGACCGAACTTCACGATGCTACCGGACAAAAACTACGTGATGTAGGTCACGAATATGGCTCAACTACTGGTCGTCCTCGTCGTTGCGGCTGGCTCGACCTGGTAGCTTTAAAATATGCCATTATGATTAATGGTGTTACTGAGTTGATAATGATGAAAGCCGATGTAATGGATGAATTTGAAACCATCTCGGTTTGTACTCACTATAAAATTGATGGCCAATTAACCGAAGACTTTCCGTATGAGCTCAATGATTGCGTAGAACCAATCTACGAATCTCTAGCAGGATGGAAAGCACCACTCACTGGTATCACCAAAGAAAAAGACTTTCCAAAAGAGTTAAGCGATTATATCTCATACCTTGAGGCGCAACTTCATGTGCCAATCACCATTGTCTCTGTAGGTCCAAACAGATCGCAGACCATCGTGAGATAATTTAACTCTCAAGTCATTCAGAAGGAAAACCTTCTTAGAAGATCTAGTCTTATTAAGGGCTAGATCTTTTTTATTCATTCGAAATATTCTTACATTTAGGGCAGGCTTTAATCATGAATCTCCTAATCTAAAACTACGCCACTATGACTACCAAAGAATCCAAGATAAACTGTCCGCATTGTGGTGGAGAGATTGATGTTCAGCATGTTTTAGCTCATCAGCTTGAAGAAGACATTAAAAAAAGCTACAATTCACAGCTAGCCTCTGAGAAATTAAAATTCGAAAATCAGGCTAAACTTTTAGAGACTGAGAAGATTGCTTTTGAGGAGAAGAAGAAGCGCGAGAATGAACTGTTTCAAGATCGGTTAGATGCGAAGGTTAAGGAAGAGAAAGCTCTCTTGGAGGTGAAGCTAAAAGCCAAACTAGAACTTGAGAAAGGTGAAGAGTTTAAACTATTAGAGAAAGAGCTGAATGAGCAGTCGGAGAAGCTAAAAGATTTAAGCCGCAGTAAGGCTGAGATCTCGAAACTTATTCGTGAAAAGAGTGAGCTTAAAGAGGCCATTGAAGCGGAGGCACAGAAGTCGCTTAATCAGCAGTTGATCGAAGAGAAAGAGAAGATTCGTAAGATCGAGCAAGAGAAGAACGAGCTTGTGGTTAGGGAGATGCAGAAGCAGCTCGACGATCAGAAAAAGCTCACTGAGGAGATGAAGCGCAAGCAAGAGCAGGGCTCGATGCAGATGCAGGGTGAGGTTCAGGAGTTAGCCATTGAAGATTGGCTGACCACTAATTTCCCACTGGACACCATTGAAGAGATCAAGAAAGGAGCGCGTGGAGGCGACTGTATCCAGGTGGTACATACGCGGAACAGGCAAAATTGCGGAACTATTTATTACGAAAGCAAGCGCACCAAAGATTTCCAGCCCAGCTGGATTGAGAAATTCAAAAACGACATTCGCGAGAAAGGGGCCGATATTGGCGTTTTAGTCACTGAGGCTATGCCAAGTGACATGGAGCGGATGGGATTAAAGGAGGGGATCTGGATCTGCACCTATGAAGAGTTTAAGGCACTCAGTTTAGCACTTCGCGAGTCGATCATCTTAGTCAGCAATGCCTCTATTGCGCAGGAGAACAAGGGTGACAAGATGCATCTGTTATACGATTTTTTAACGAGTAAGACTTTCACCATGCAAGTTGAGGCTATTGTGGAAGGGTTTACGCAGATGAAGATTGATCTGGACAGTGAGAAGCGGGCGATGCAGCGCATCTGGAAGCAGCGTGAGAAGCAGATTGAGAAGGTGATCACCAATACCATCGACATGTATGGCTCTGTCAAAGGGATTGCCGGCAGTGCCATCCCCGAAGTCAAAGCCCTGGAGCTACCAAGTTTTGAGGATAAGGTGGAAGAATAGATTCTAAACCAGCAGCCATTATGGAATCCAAATCCTTAAGTTAGTGGGACACGGATTGCAAATCCGCGCCAGCGGAATTATGCTAGAGAGAAGATCTTTAAGTTCTCAGCAACGGTACAGAGATGACAGCTTCTTTTTATCTAGCAGAGAAAGGGAAGTATTTTTGGCAAGAAAATTAGCAATCCACAAATTAAAGCAATGAATGAGCAGATTAATACTGCTCCGGCGGAGATGTCTTTCGCTATTCGAGCTGTTTCGTGTTGCTCTTTAAAAAAGTGATCTACAAGTCTCTCAATGACTGTATTGAATGCTTCCGCAGCCCATACTAGAGCGATGACAATCAGTATTACGCACCATTCTGGATAGGATATTTTGAGAATATATCCTAAGAATATAGCACAAATCGTTGCAGCTAAATGAATCCTGGCATTAGGTTCTGATTTTAAAAGATCCCAAAGACCTTGAAAAGCATAACCAAAGCTCTTGATTCGTTTCTTTAAACCCTTCTTAGTCGTGTACATGTTTTGTTGCATAATGTTTAGTCAGCCACTTATTGGCTTTATAAGAAAAATAAGCGCTTCCTGCGCCAACAATCGCACCACCCAGCACATCGCTTGGATAATGCACCCCCAGAACCATCCTCGAGTAACCAACCGTTCCGGCCCAAAGAAAAGAAGGCGCAATAACATACCATTTCGGATATTCAAGACTAAGGATCGTAGCTGTTGCAAAAGCACCTGATGTATGGCCCGAAGGAAATGAAGGGCCGCCGCCTTCTGTTTTTTTAACAATATCAGGATACGTATTAAAAGGCCGAGTCCGATTGACGGAATATTTAATCGCATAAGTAAAGCCTAGGTTAATCGCATCGGCTGCTACGATCACGCAGGCATTACTAAACATATTCTCATCCTTATGAATAAGTCCAGCCACACCCAATACTAGAGGAACTCCAAGAATGATAGCATTGTTGGAATTTGAGGCAAGTTTATAAAACTGGTCCCCATGATTAGTAGGGGAATTTACTGACCGAAGAATCTGAATGTCAAAATTTTGAGAATGGGTCGAAAATGGCACGACTAAAAGCAGGAGCATCAATATCCTAATTATCATATTGTTTTAAGAGTTTTAGTTTGAAATCGTAGGCTTTTGATTGCTAGAAAGATTGAACGCGCTTAGGTTATAATTCGCCGTATTTCAAACTGAACCAAAATGTAAATTAATGTGGTATTGACTAATTTACATTACAAATATACTTTATTTCCTCATTCTACTGATCGATGCTCTGGTTTACATGCCCCCTCGAAAAAACCTTAAAAACAAGAAAGCGAAACAACCTAAACCTTCCAACTAAATGATATTTAGAGCGGAAAACGAGACTCGAACTCGCGACCCTCAGCTTGGGAAGCTAATGCTCTACCAACTGAGCTATTTCCGCAAATGTTTGGTCTTGTAAAAATAGGATATTTTAAGTGAGAAAGATGAATTTAATCAAGAGAGGCTAAATAATTAAATTCAAAATTTGTATCTTTAAGGTAACATTCTCTGTCGCAGCTTTTGATACAATTGGTTTCAGTGTTTAACATTTGTCTAAACCTCAAAATCATGACAAAAAAATCAACCCTCACCTGGTGGCTTCCTCGTATCCTCTGCGTGTGTGCGATTCTTTTCATTAGTCTATTTGCACTTGACTCATTTGAAGAAGAGGCAACCGTAAATCAGCAAATGCTTAACTTTATGGTTCATCTGATCCCATCGTTTATCCTAACGATGATCTTAGTAATGGCATGGGATAAAGAGTTGATTGGAGGGTTAATATTTGCAGGGATTGGAATAATCACAAGTCCGTTTGTATTTATGATAAACTACCATCGGACACAATCGGTGGGCACCAGCCTATTTATTATTGGCATCATTTGCTTCCCATTTATTCTCGTGGGTGTTCTATTTATCCTGAACCACCTCAAGCGGGTGCGGTATTTTAAGGAGATTAAAGCTCGACGGAGTCGAAACCTGGCTTTTTAAGGGTTAGCTGATACCCTTCGGTCCAATTGTTATTATGCATGATTTTCATCACATTCATCTCGAACACTTTTCGGATAACCAGTCGTGTGATATCTGGGTAATATACTTCAATCTTATCGCTAGAATCGAGCCAGGCATCAATCTTTTCAAAATGCTTGCGTTTTAAGCTTTTGATTACTGGAACGCCCATTTTTTGAAGTGCAGCCGCATTACATTGCTGTTCAAACTGTCCTTTCATGGGGATAACCATAAGCTTCTTCTTTAGGAACAAGGCCTCAGCAGGCGTTTCAAACCCTGCACCACACAAAACCCCTTTTGACTTAGCCATATCAGCCACGAACGCATCATTGGTAATAGGCATAATGGTGATATTACCAACCTGGTAAGTCTCTTTCGCCTTCTTAGAAAAGACATGCCATTTAGTTTCTGAAAAATAAGATAGTTTCTTCAGAAGACGAGCATCCTCAAAAGAAGGTAAATAAACGGTGTAATAGTCAAGCTCTTCAACTTCGCTCTCCCTCACCTGACTGCGAATGACGGGAGTAAAAATATTATGATCGTAGGAATCAAAATGAAATCCAAAATGCACCATAGCAGGGGCATAATTACGGAGAATAAACTGTCCGAAATAGTTCTGCTTCTCTGGGATAGGCACTTTTTTACTCAACAGTGATCCTTGATGACTCAATCCAATGCAAGGTATTTTCTTTTTATGACACGCCCAGGCAGATACCGGCTCAAAATCGTTGATTACAAAATCATAATCCTCCACATTCAAGGCATCGATCTCACGCTTAAGATTAGGCAGATTGGCATTGATATAGGTGTTCCACATGTCGATACCCCCATTTTTTCCAAACACAAAACTCAACCCTTTGAAGCGG
>CAIUAN010000014.1 GCA_903897145.1 uncultured Bacteroidia bacterium
ACTGACACCACAATTGCCACTGGAACTGTTAAGTATCGAATCAAAGGAACGAACGAAGAATTTGCTGCTTCAGCTACAAGCTATCGCATGGAAGATCGGGTGCTGATGAACGATCGGTATATCAATCGATTTACGGCGTCACTTCGAAACCTAAAACCAGCTACGACCTATGAATATTTAGTGGTGCCGCAATCGCAGTGGAACGATCTTCAGTCCTTCTCAACACCAGCTCTTGACAATCAATTTTCGTTTACCTGGTTTGGCGACACCCATTTTTCGCCCAAGTTTGGTGATATATTTGTTAAATCAGCGAAGACTTATCCGGATGCTGCCTTTTATTCCATCGCAGGTGATCAGGTTAGTGATGGGCTTTACCGTAATCAGTGGGATGATCTATTTGAGTATTCGAAAGATGTTATCTCTCGTAAACCTTTCATGTCGGTATTGGGCAATCACGACGCTCGTTATGGTCTCGGAGCCTCGATGTATCGCGAGCTATTTAGTTATCCGAAAGATAGTCCGGAAGGTGTTGAACCTGAACGCACCTACGCTTTTGAATATAAGAATGCGCTATTCCTTATGATTGATTGCGTATCTCCTATTGAGACGCAAAGTGCTTGGATTGAAAAACAGCTGGCAAAATCAAAAGCAACTTGGAAATTTGCGATGTTCCATTTCCCTCCATATAACTGGGAAGAGCCCTATTTAGATATCCAAAAAGCGTGGGTTCCTATTTTCGACAAGTATCATGTCGATATGGTGATGGGTGGGCATATTCATTATTACATGCGCTCAAACCCCATGAAAGCAGGCAAGGTCGTCTCTTCCTACAATGATGGTACGGCTTACATTATCTCAATTGGAATCGAGGCTCATGCCAGGGAGATGTCGCCTGAGCCTTATGCGGCTGTTCGAAATAACGAAGGTCCATTATTCCAAAATGTACGTATCAATGGTAATAAATTATCGTATGTCTCAGTGAATGCTGAAAACAAGATTGTTGATTCATTTGAAATAAAAAAATAAGGCGTTAAAATTTTACATCAACTTTGAACCTTTTGGAAAATCTGGTTCAAGTAGATTTATTTTAGAATTTTGTAAATACCACTAATACATTAAAAATTAAGGTTATGAAATCTTTTCTTCAAACGATGGCCATCGCGCTGATATTCTTGAGCCTTAACGCAGGGTTCTTAAATGCTCAGGTTTCGAAGGTTCAAAAAACAGTCAAAGGTTCACCCGATGAGGTATACCTTCAAGAAGTTGCAAAACGAATTGTAACGGCGCATCCAGTGGAAAGTATTGCCATTTTCAAGGACGATTGTTTTGCTGTTATTCAAGGGCAGATTAATCTGTTGCAGAAAGATGTCTTTGTTCCAGAGGCAGCTTCACCATCAAACGTTAAAAGAATTATTGTTATTGGCGGCGATCTTTGGGCGCTGGCCTTAGATGGGCTTTATCGGTATAACGCGCATTTGTGGCAGAAGATGGACAGCCAAGAGTACGTCGATCTTTGTATACACCAAGGAAAGCTTCATGGCGCAACAAAAGAGGAGATTTTTAGACTTGAGAACGATCATTTTGTTTCAACAAAACCTAAAGGTGGATATAACTCAAGCGACATTACCATGTTGATGGAAGATGGTTCACAGGTTCATGCTGATCCCGTGCGTATTGGTCCGATCATGCGCATTGCTTCGTATAGCGGAACGTTATATGTGCTGCAGCCAGGTAAGCTTATACTTTTTGATGGCCTTGTGGTAAATGAAGATTTTATCGACTGGGGTAGACTGCCATCCAAAACAACCACGGGCATGCTCTCTGATGGAAGCAAATTGTTTGTAAGCACCAATAAGGGTCTGGGTGTTTTTCGTGGGGGTGCAATGACTGCCCTTCAAGGGAAAGATGGATTGCCAATTGAGAATACCACCTGTCTGGCCAAAGGATTTGAGGATGACATCTGGATTGGAACAGCTCGTGGAGCCGTTCGAAAAGTCAAGAATGAATGGCATTATTTTGGTTCTGATCAGTGGCTTCCTGGATTGCAGGTAAGTGAAATTGCTGTTGGGAAAAGTGAAGTTTATGTGGCGACTGATAAAGGTGTTGGAATCATAAGCTATGTGCCATATACGCTTCAGAAAAAAGCTGCTTTTTACGAGCAACATATACTTAACTGGGGTCATAAGCGTTTAGGATTTGTCCATACGTTGTATAAAAAAGATGGGGAATGGATTCGTGAAGTAAGTGATAACGATGGCGGTAACACCGCTACCTATCTTGCGGCGATGAGTTATAAATTTGCCGTTACTGGTGATCTTTCGGCTCGCAAAGAGGCGGTCGAAGCATTCAAAGCTTTAGTATGGCTTGAGCGAATCTCTACTGTCAGAGGATTTTTTGCACGCGCTATCTGGTCGCCAACTGGAGATCAGTGTGAAAGGGCGACTCAAGGGTCAGGGGGGTTGCCGGCTCGTTGGTATCCTACTAAAGACGGCAAATGGTTTTGGAAAGGTGATACCTCCAGTGATGAGGTGACCTCTCATTTCTATGCCGTTTCTCTATTCTATGATATCGTTGCTCAGGGTCCCGAAAAGGAGATGGCTCGTGAGCACATGAATCGTATCGCTGGGTATATTCTTAAAAACGGGTATGTGTTTAACGATTTAGATGGTAAGCCCACACGCTGGGGTCGCTGGAATCCCGAATATCTATTGCGTCCATATGGCTACAACGACAGAGGTGTTAATGGTCTTGAGGTTTTAGCCTATATGCAGTCGGCCTATGCAGTTACCGGTGATCAGAAATTTGAGAAGGGGATGAAACAATTAGTTGGCTATGGTTATGCCGAAAATACCATTCGTCAAAAAAACACCTTCCCACCATCTACACTTGCTCCATGGGATGATAACCTGGCTTTTGAAAGTTACAATACCTTGCTCCGTTATACTACCGATCCACAATTGCGATCGATCTATTTGAGGAGTCTTGAACGATCATGGGAGGTCAAACGTATGGAGCATATCCCTTGGTTTAATTTCTCCTATGGGGCTCTTTCTGGTAATGAGTGTGAAGTTGAACAGTCTGTTAAGCATCTGCGCGAGTGGACACTTGATTGTGGTGAATATAATTATCGCAACTCTCTTCGTGACGATTTATTTGTGGAGGCTGGATATACCTCGTATGAGGGTGGATTAAAAGCGATGTCGCCTCGTGAGACTTCGGTGAAATCAGGTAGTCGAAGAGCCATTGATCTTGATGGGGGTAACAATGGCAATGTAATCAAAGAACCGACGGGATTTCTAAGAGACTATTGGATGGGTCGTTATCATGGCTTTATTCAATCCCCTTCAACAACTGATCCAGCTTTACTGACCGTTCCTAAAGATAACTCAGGCCCTCATGGAGCTAAACCGTATGATGGACCTGGACGGCCGGAGTTTTGAGAGTATTGGATGAGCGTCTATTTTTAGATTTGTCAGAGTTGAACCCACTTCGGGGTTCCTGCCCCAGGTTAGCACCTGGGGTTATTGATGTTACAGTCCTTCGGACTTTTTACTGCCCTGAAAGGGTTGAATATCTAAAAAATAACTAACTTCAACTAATAATTAAGCAG
>CAIUAN010000015.1 GCA_903897145.1 uncultured Bacteroidia bacterium
ATTTTCTTCGTAGCAACCGACATCACAACTTTCCAGCAATACGAAGGGACTGCAATCTTGCCAATCTGTTTATTCCCAAAAAAGCCACCACAGATGATATAAAGTTTCTCCACCTGCGACCATTTTCGCACTTGTGTCTCATTCGTCTTCCAAACTCCTCGATTCAGATTCGGGGTCTGAGGTAGGCAATTGTAATAACGGAAAGTCAACTCATCTTTTTCGCAGTCGAAAGCAAAATCTTCAGCATTTGCCAGATGGCCTTTATCGTAATGACTTCCCTTGTAATCGGCATCGGTGGCACAGAGCAGATTAGGCTCGTCATTTTTAAATCGCAAACCAGTCCGACTGCAACTACCGCCTCCTTTGTAGAGGAAATAGCTGACATACAATGATTCGCGATAGGTATTGCTAAAGTTTGCTTTATAGATCCCTTTATCGACGAGTATTTGCGCATAGCCAAGCGATCCTAAGAACAGGAAGAGTATAAGCGCAAATAGTATTCGTTTCATCTGATTTGAATCTTGATTTCTGATTTAATCTATTTCTGATGAGTTTTTAAGAAAGCATCGATACGCAACTTGATATTTTCACGAATATTAAGCCAGAAAAGATTGTAATCGTAGACATGAAGATTTTTCATCGCTTCGCCCTTTTCATTTTTAAGTCCAGGAGCCTCAACCCAAAGTATTTTTGTAGATGGCTCAATAACAGTAGCAACTGAATGAGCAGTGATCGTTCTAAATCCATTCATAATTCCTTGATGCAACTTTGCGGAAGCCTCACTCTCTGACGTATTCCACGTTAATGGGTTGACGCAAATAGAGTTACCTTTCTCGGCTGCTGCCTCTTTAGGGATCACCCCTTTGGCATAACTACGCCATCCAACAAAGCATCCAGTCTGATCCGCATGATCGCCTACTGGGAGATGTTTAAAAGCATCTTTTTTAATCTGAAAACCGATGATATACGCACAGACAAGACGATCTTGCAATGGTGTTCCATCAAAAAATTCTTGCAAAAGACGAATGGCATGTAAAGTCCCTTGGCTATGTGAGGCAATGATAATTGGACGATTTTTATTGTAATGTTTTAAGAAATACAAAAACGCAACTCTAACATCTTGGTAGGCCAAGTCAAAAGCCTGATTGGCTACTGGTGTTCCGAAGACATAAAATGCCCGCATATTACCTTGTCGATAACGAGGTGCAAAAACACGACAGCTGCCATTGAATACTGTAGTTTGAAAAAGAATCGATCGAGAATCTGTATTATTATTAACCACCGTATCTTGCAAATCAGCATTCCAAGCACCTTTATCACCATCCGTAAAGAAAGAAGTTGGATGGATAAAAAACACATCAGCCCGCGTGTCTCTAGCCTCCTTACGCAAAAAGTCAGGGATGCTATCGCTGGCATCTTCTTTAAATGGTGAAGCCGCCCAATTGGACAATAAACGATAATTAGGCTTCGTGTTTTTGTCTTTTGCGAATGTTGTGAAAAGTGAAACAAAAACTAGGAACAAGGGTAAAAAGAGAAATTTTTTCATCAAAAATAGAACTGTTTAATTAATTAATCTGTGGTTTATCGGTCATCTCGAAACGCAGGGTGCCTCCTTGAATAATCTCTGAATGTTTAAACCAGAAACGATCTAGAAGGACATTATTCAGCCAAACTTTGCTCACAAATTTATTCTCTGGAGCATAATTGTCAGCTACAATAGTAAGAATTTTATCGCCTAGTTTAATAGACGCATTTTTAAATATCGGACTTCCGATCTGGTAAACATCAGAACCAGCAACAGGATAAATCCCTAAAGAGCTCCAAATATACCATGATGAGAGTGTTCCAGCGTCGTCGTCTCCATCGATACCTTCATAACCAGCACCATATTTATTATCTAAAATCCAGCGCACCCATTTCTGTGTTAGATCAGGACGACCAGCAGAATTAAATAGATAGGCCGCATGCAAATCTGGCTCATTGCCATGCCAATAGTAAGAACCTGGACTAAAGGTCCCTCGCTTGGGATCAGAGAGTTCAAAAAAATCGTTTAACTCATGGACAAAATATTCTTTGCTTTTAAAAAGCGAGATCAAACCCAGCGGGTCAAAGAATAGCGCATATCGCCATTGCAATGCCGAACCTTCCACATAGGCATTGGTATATTTATGATCAAAATCAAGATAGGTTAATTTCAATGGTTTAAAATCTGTCACAAATTCACCAGTTGTCTTTCGGGGATGAAAATATTGCGTTTTAGGATTGAAAATATTGCGATAGAATTTCGAATGTGCCTCAAATAAGGCAGCCTCTTCTTCATGACCCAAAGCACGAGCCAATTTAGAAACGGCATCGTCGGCATACGCATACTCCAACGTTTTACTAACGGATTTATCCATCAGCTCATCTGGACAATAGCCATATTTTAAGCATTCAGCCATGCCACCCCTAGGTTTAAAACCCTCTCTTTTCTCTTCCTCTCCCAAAGCAGCCTTGCGCATCGCTTTATAAACTGTTTCAGCATCAAAATCCTTAATCCCTTTCAGATACGATTCAGCAAGGACAATATCAGCCGAAGCGCCAAGCATCGATCCGGTATAACCATATCCCGAAGGCCATCGAGGAAGCACGCCACCCTGCTCGCACATTTTCACCAGCGAGACCATCATATCGCGCTGATCTTTTGGCGCAATGAGTGTATAAAGCGGATGAATAGTCCTGAACGTATCCCAGAGCGATAAGTCGGTAAAATAGCGGAAGTCTGTCGTCTGATGAACCTTTTTATCAAATCCCATATAGTCGCCATTGACATCATTGAAGAGTGTTGGCATCTGCAAAGAGTGATAAAGCGCCGTATAAAAAATATGCTTCTGGTCATCGGTTCCACCTTCGATATGGATCGTTGACAACCTTTCCTCCCAAGCTTGCTTCCCTTTCTCAACGATATCCGAAAAACTTAATTGGTCGGTCTCGGTTTTTAAATTCAATCGTGCATTGTCAATACTCACATACGAGATGCCCAATCGCAACTCAATTACTTGATCATTTCCAGACTTAGCAAAGGAGAGGTCAGCTCCTAGCTTATCCCCTTTACCTTCTGATTTACTGAGGTATGATTGCTTATTTTCCCAAATTGAATAACCCTTAAATGGCTGATTAAACTGAGCTACAAAATAGATTTTTGCACCGCCATAACGTCCGCCAAAAGAGCCAAAAGTTCGAATTGTTCCATTCACCTCCTGTTTCTCTGGAGAGATATGAACTTTACCTTCTTGGGTCTTTGCATGACCAAGAGCACTGGCCACATCAATGATGATATGAGGAGTTTCCGTGCCCGAAAATGTATACCGATGAAAACCAGTATGTGCTGCAGCTGTAAGCTCTGCCAGAACCCCTTGCTTTGGAAATTTCACCGCATAATAACCGGGGAATGCAACCTCATCTTGATGTGTAAAAGAATTAAATCGACCGGCTCGATAGTTCTGCTGACTGTTCTCACCTACAGATGGAAAAACTCTAAAATGCCCCCCTTCATACGCCCCAGTGCCCACCAAACGAGTATGACTAAAGCCCATGATCTTATTGTCGCCATAGTAGTAGCCAGCCGTGCTTATGCTTTTGCCCTCTGCAAACAACGGGTCCATAAAAAATTCGGTGTCAGGACTTAGTCGCACCATTCCAAAAGGAACCGTTACACCAGGAACATCGTCAGCACTGGTATAGGTAGGGAAACCACCAGTTCCAATAAACGGATTAACCCATTGTCCAATTGCGCCTGGCTTTGGTGTTACTTGCATGGTCCCTTGATGAGCACCAACGGTAATTTGATACCGACCATAAAACCAGGTAAAGAAACCAAATAACAGGAGCAGAACTGCCAGAACAGCCCACTTGATAATCTTTAAAACTTTCCGAAAGGGAATTGAGATCATGATTTAACGATTAGATATAGATTTATGTATTAGCCTTCTAAAATGCGAAATTCGGTGAAAAGTTAGGTAGTTCGCATTGTGAAAATTATCAGCTCCACCTTGATCATCATCCCAAGCTGTTCTGCACAAATAGATTACATCTCTCCCATCAAACTGCCAATCAACATATTGAAAACCATGCTTCAACACATCAGGATGAGAAAGGAGCACTTTATGAATTGTCCAATTTTTCAAGTCAGCTGAACTTTTGATCACAAGCGTATTCCTCACTGAACCGGCATCCATCTTTTTAAATTCAGAAGAGGTGCTATTGCAGATGGTCCAATAACGTTTTGAATTTGAATCATACCGAATAGAGAATTTCTTTGCCCCTCCAACAAAATCAAGAAATCCTGTTGCCGGATCAAAAGAGGCCTTCAATCCATCGTCGCTAATGTTTACAATAGCAGCAAGCTCTCTCCCTTTTTCGGACGTCGCAACGCGCAGATAATCCAATAGCTTACCTTCTGGAGTAAGAACAGCATTCCCTTCAATCCAACCTCCAAATCGACCGTCTAAATAGGCCGGATTGTGCGGAAGAAAGTTCGTGGTGGTCCAACTTGACCCATCCAAAAGATCGGCCTCTAAAGGAGCAGAAATCACCATGGCACTGTAACGAAGTCCCCACTTTTTACTTTCTGATTTTGCATTTTCAATGGCTCGCCAGATACGGTTGTTATGTATCAGCATCGGCATTGGAGCAGTATGATATTCCCCCTCCCGCAACAGTCCCGTCTTGCTCGTGGTCGGTTCTGTCCACGTCTTACCACCATCGGCAGAGCGACGAATGATTAAGTTTCCATGGTGCTTCCATGTTCCCATCAGATATAATAACCCTTGATGGACAAAAAGATTAGACCAAAACTGACCATGGATAACCGAAATTTTGGACCACGATTTTCCTTTATCACTGGATTGATAAATTGCTGTGGTGGCCTGCTCATGTTCGTTTGATGCAGGACCAAAATAATCATGCGAAGCCACTAATGTTCCATCGACTAAGCTGCAAAGACTTGGGGACCCAACATAAGTCTTCGATGATGCCGGCACATAACTCACCACCACGCCCGGAACTTTAATCTTCTTCGCCTGAACAAGGAAAGCAGTAAATAGCAATAAACCTAAAAAAAGGATCTTTTTCGATGGAACAAGTCTCATGGCGTACAGATTAATTTTGAAATTTAGAATACTATAAACAGCTCTTTAGCCTCAACTTCATGCTTCGGAAGCTGCGGTCCCGACCAGCTAACTTTCAGCGCCTTGCCGCCACCGCATTGGAAGTATTTAACCTTTATCTTATGCAATCCAGCTTTCAATCCGACACTCCCTGGCTCCTCAACGGCACCATGATTGGCATCATTTTCAATCAACTCAGTATTGTCAATATACAAACGACTCCCATCGTTAGAGATTAAATAAAAAGTGTAAATACCATCTTTTGGAATGTTGATGTAACCCTCAAAACGGTATCCATAATAATTTTCCTTTGGCGCCTTCTTGATGCTGAATAAGTCGGTAACACCAGAACTCAGTGGCTTGGTAACATCTAAATCAGCAGTCGTGACAAAAAATCGTTCAAAATAATCATACCCTAATCCTTGTTTGACATTTAGCTTACCTGCTGATGGAGCATAATTGGCTTTTTTAAGTTGTATCGTCACCGGGAAGCTTGCCATAATTCCTTTGCTGAAAGCAGACATTTTTAGCGTGGCCGATTTTTGAAAACCAATAGGATTTGCATAAAGCGTTGAATGAGAAGTTGGCTCAGTGCCGTCTAAGGTATATCTAATTTCTGCATCTGGAGTGTCGCAAGCCAAAGCAATCTGTGTTGACTCATCAAAAAGAAGATCGCCAGACTTTACATAAGGGACTTTTGCTACCGGGTCGCCATTTTCGGAATAAGGTCTTTGATTTGGACTAGCACCCCATGATTTATTCGGCTTTGGTCCCATCTCAAATACAAGCTCCGAGCCGCTCATCACATCGTCGTGACGGAGATATGAATTAGGATAAGCAACACCATTTAATTTTGTTGACTGGATGTAGCAATTTTCAGGTGAATTGTTAGTTGCACTTATCACAAATTTCTTTCCAGACTCTAGATTGATGGTAGCTTTTGAAAACAGAGGTGATCCAATGGCATAGATCTTTTGTCCAGGTGCAACGGAGTAGAAGCCCAGCGAACTTAAGATGTACCACCCTGACATCTGGCCGCAATCTTCGTTCCCAGCCAAGCCGTCAGGGGTATCTCGATAAAGCTCGGTCAATATACGACGAGTTAAGGCCTGCGTTTTCCATGGCTCTCCAACA
>CAIUAN010000016.1 GCA_903897145.1 uncultured Bacteroidia bacterium
ATTTCAAATTCATTCTTTAAATAAAGAACTTCCCTTTTGAATGTTAAGAACTTGATGAGCCGAATGTCAGATTCGAACTGACGACCCCGAGATTACAAATCACGTGCTCTGGCCAACTGAGCTAATCCGGCAAGTGGGTAAGCTACCTACATCGCACCGCTACAACCATCTACCCTTGCTGCCTTCCGGCCCTGGGGGAGTTCAATAGGAGCTGATCGTGCAGGACTTACCCGCCGCAAAAGTATGAAAAAAACGTCTCGTGCCAAACAAAAGAAAAAATTAGTGTGCAATTTTTTTGAGAATATTAATCAATTAATTTGATATCAGAGGGATATAGAATGAAACTATTTTTACGAACTCTCTTTTAGTGGGCTGTTTTGATAAGAATAAAGTATAATTGTTATATGTTTGCAGTAAAACTAAAGCATAGATGGAAAATCAACCAAGTTCAGTAAACCATTTGACCATGACTTATGGTCTTTACATGGGATTGGCACTCATTTTAAATAGTGTTGTTTTTTATGTCATGGGATCACCTTTCTCCGTTGTAAATGGTTATATCGCCTATGCTATAATTATTGGCGCCACCTCTTTTGTGATGCGTGATTTTCGCGACAATAGTTCAGAACTAGGAGTTAGCTACAGTAAAGCGCTTGGACTAGGGACGAAACTCTCCTTCTACTCCTCGTTGGTGTATTCATTCTTTACTTATGTCTTGTTTAAACTCGTCGATAAGTCGCTCATGGATAAATTTATTGTTTTTATGGAAGAGCAACTTCTGAAATCAGGAACGCCAGAGAGCCAAGTGGATACTATGATGGCCATGTATCGAAAAGTTTTGACGCCAGCCACCTATTCCATCGCTCAGATCTTATCCTTTACCTTTATGGGATTCTTCTTTTCGTTGATCCTGGCTATTTTCTTTACTAAAAAAACGACCAACCCATTTGCTGGCGTTGAATAACTATCGTTTAATAAAACTATCTCATGGATATATCAGTTGTTATACCACTCTATAACGAGGTTGAATCATTGCCTGAATTGCATCAGTGGATTGCTAAGGTCATGCAGTCACATGGATATTCCTATGAGATAATCTTAGTTGATGATGGAAGTAACGACGGCTCCTGGAACGTTGTTGAAGAATTATCTGCAAAAGATCGAAATGTCAAGGGTGTTCGATTTCGACGTAATTATGGAAAGTCAGCAGCTCTTCATACCGGATTTATTGAAGCCTCAGGCGATGTGGTGATCACAATGGATGCCGATCTGCAGGATAGTCCAGACGAAATACCTGGCCTCTATGCAATGATTAAAGAACAAGGTTATGACCTAGTCTCCGGCTGGAAGAAAAAACGGTATGACCCAATCTCTAAAACATTACCAAGTAAATTATACAATGCTACTGCAAGCTATGTGACAGGAATTAAACTACACGATTTTAACTGCGGTTTAAAGGCTTATAAGCTCGAAGTGGTGAAAAGTATTGAAGTATATGGTGAAATGCATCGTTATATCCCTTATATGGCTAAGCAGGCAGGGTTTGGGAATATTGGCGAATGCGTGGTGCAGCATCAAGCCCGAAAATACGGCGTAACCAAATTTGGATTAAGTCGATTTATCTTTGGATACCTTGATTTGATGTCTATTTCATTTATATCTAAGTTTGGTAAACGCCCCATGCATCTCTTTGGAACCCTCGGATCTTTGATGTTTTTAGGAGGTTTTCTTTCGGCTGCCTGGCTGGGGATTTCTAAAATGGTCCATCTAGCACATGGCATTTTAATTGAGCGAATCACACAGAACCCATACTTTTATCTGGCTTTAACCTTGATGATACTTGGGACTCAACTGTTCCTTGCCGGATTCTTAGGTGAGCTAATCTCACGCAATGGATCCGAGCGGAACCATTACTTAGTTGACAAAAAGGTAAATCTGTAATCTTTTTTATTGCTGGTTGGTCCCTGCAATAACAGTAATCATAGAAGCTGGCTTTAGGTATTTCTTAGCTAGGGCCCTGATTTGTTGAGGCTTCATTGTTTTGAAAGTCTCAATAAGTTTGGTGTAATATTCAAAATCAAGATCAACTTCTCGCAGTGATGCAAAGGTCTGAGCACGGGCAAATGGTCCATCAAAATCCTCTAGGATCCTTCCTAATAGATAATTTTGAATTGGTATCAACTCCTGTTCCGTAATTAACTCTTTCGTTAACCGATCCATCTCGTAAAAGACCTCCTTAATGGCTTCTGATGTTTTATCCATTTTTACTTCCGCAAAGATTAGCAATACCCCTTCTTGCTGAAAGCTAATAGGAGAGGCCTGAATGCCATAGGTATACCCTTTCTCTTCACGGATATTGGTCATTAAGCGAGAGCCAAAATAGCCACCAAGAATGGTGCAGAGTAACTTTAATCCAGGAAAATCAGGATGATCTTGTTTCGGAAATAGCTTCCCTATCGCGATAGCATTTTGGTTGGCACCCTCTTTTTCAATGGTTATGCTCTTTTTAGCTTTAGGTAGGCGATAGCTATCTTTCGATGCTGCTGAGGCTTTATCTCCCCAAGACTGACTAAAATTGGTTGCTATTAAGTCGATCACTTCAGAGTCGATAAAACCAGAGGCAATGATAGACATGTTGTCTGATCGGTAAAAGTTTCTGTAATGCTGCTTTACTTCTGATAATAGCAGGGTATCATAAGTGTCCGGTGAGGCTACAGGGGCATAGGGATGACCCTCACCAAATAAATTACGTAAGAAACCTCTTTGTGCCACCAGACCAACTCTTTCGGCATCAACAAGGGCTTTTTGTTTTCTTTTCTGGCGAAGGATTTCAAACTCTGATTCTGGAAATGAGGCGTTTCTTAAAATATCAGAAACTAAAGGCAAGAGCTCTGGTAGATATTTATTTAGCGCAACTAGTGTCACATAATTATTATCATAAGAGGAGTTCGATGAAAATTGAGCCCCGTAAAAATCAAATGTATTGGCAATCTGTGAAGCATTTAAGGTCTCAGTTCCTTCCTGAAGCATCAAGGCTGCCATCATACTATCTAAACGTGATTTAGCATACCAGCTCCCAGCCTTAAACATAAAGTCAAGCTTCACAACCTCTTGATCACCACTTTTCATGGTGAATAATTCAACTCCGTTCGAAAGTTTATGACACTTGGGTTCGATATATTCTACCCCATCAACACTATATATTTTAGGTGGTGTATTTCTGTTTAAACTCATGAATTATTTCGTTAAGGATAAGTAGTTTAGCGTGTTTTTATTTCCTGGTCTAAGTATTTTTTCGGCAACCAGTCGAATTTGATCTGCGGTAACTGCGCGGTAGTGATCAAGCTGCGTGTTGATTAGATCTACATCGCCTAAAATTTCAAATGATGCCAGCTGCATAGCCTTTTCAAGATAACCGATTTCATTGAATACCTGCTCTGCCTCAATCTTGTTTTTTACTTTTTCAAGTTCTTTTGCGCTCACCAATGTTTCGGTCGTTTTCATCGCTTCGGCAACAATTTTCTCGCGGCCCAGATTGTAATCGACACCTTCGTTTAATTTACCGTTTGCAATAAATAACCCAGGGTCATTCTCGCCACTTAAGAAAATGTCTGCTTCTGTAAATAACTTTTCACCTTTTACAAGCTTTTCTTCAATGCGTGAGGAGTTGCCTCCGGACAAGATATCGGATAGTAAATCAGCCGCATAATAGTCCGGATCCAATCTAGATCCCATATGCCACGCCACATAAAAGCAGTCGATTGGAACAGCTCTTTGTACCGTTAACTCACGATCCTCCGTTTGTAAAGGCTCTTGCACAATCAGATGACTTTTAATCTCTCTTTGTGGAATATCGCTAAACCATTTTTCTGCCAACAGAAATGCTTTATCAGCATCAATATTTCCTGAGATAACTAAAACCGCGTTGTTGGGCGCGTAATGGTGAAAAAAGAACTCTTTAACCTCTTCCATGGTTGCTTCTTCGATATGTTGAGGCGTTAAACCAATGGTGGGCCAGCGATAAGGATGCACTTTATAGGCCAGGTCTCGTAAAAGGTGCCAAGTGTCGCCATAAGGCCTGTTTAGATTTCGTTGCCGAAACTCTTCGATCACAACATTTCGCTGCACATCCAACCCTTTTTTAGTGAATTTTGGACCAACCATACGGTCCGACTCTAACCACAAGGCTGTTTCTATGTTGTTTGCAGGAACTGTAATGTAGTAGTTTGTTATGTCATTGGTGGTAAAGGCATTGTTGCTGCCTCCAACATTTTGTGTGGGGGTGTCAAAATCACGAATGTGCTTGGTTCCGCCAAAGGTTAAATGCTCAAAAAGATGAGCAAAACCAGTTCTTGATGGGCTTTCATTTTTTGCTCCCACATGATAGCAGACATTAACTGCTACAAATGGGGTGCTTCTATCGACATGGACAATCACCCGGAGCCCATTGGATAGGGTTATTTTTTCAAATGCAATCATTTAGATTTTATATTTATCCTTGAAAGGTTATTCAGCAGGTAAAGATAGCCATTCTCATTTAGGAAATTTAGTCGTAGTTTTAGAGAAATATAATATTAACAATACAAGTCTCAACACGATGTCTACAGAGAACCCTAAGTCGGAAAATGAGTTGGAAGAGAAAGCTGCTAAATTGATAGCTAAGGGAAAAGTTATAGCCAATCAGGCCACTGACTTTTTAGTCGATAAAGCCAAAGAGATTGAGAAGAGTGAAGCCGTAGGATCCATATCTCGTCTTTTTCACAAGGTTGGGAATTACCTCGATAAGAAGTCAGAGGAGTTGCATAATGGTGAAATGAATCGTAAATTAGAAATACTAAAGGAGCAAGCGGAAGAAAAAACTACGTCGTTTTTGAATAAAGCCAAAGAGACTAGTCGGAAATTTGGCGATGCCGTGGATGATCAGCTTGAAGATTTAAAAGGAAAGAAAAATAAGCCGACCAACCAAGATGGTGGTGGAATTTGATTATTGATGGGATGGAGAGAAACAAAAAAGCTGTCAGAAATTCTGACAGCTTTTTTTATGGTAGTTGAAGAATAACCTTATTTGTGGTCAACAGAGTACATATGAGCAACTAAGTCAACAACTTTGTTTGAATAACCCCACTCGTTGTCGTACCATGATACAACTTTTACGAAATGGTCGTTAAGACCGATACCCGCGCCTGCATCAAAGATTGAAGTGCGTGGATCAGACTGGAAGTCTGTTGATACCACTTCATCTTCAGTATATCCAAGAATTCCTTTAAGCTCGCCCTCTGCAGCAGCTTTCATTACAGCACAGATCGTTTTGTAAGAAGCTGGTTTTTCTAAACGAACGGTAAGGTCAACAACCGATACGTCAGGAGTTGGAACACGGAATGCCATACCGGTAAGTTTTCCATTTAATTCAGGAATTACTACACCTACTGCTTTAGCAGCTCCAGTTGATGATGGGATAATATTTTGTCCAGCACCACGACCACCACGCCAGTCTTTACCAGATGGGCCGTCTACTGTTTTTTGAGTTGCAGTCGTTGCATGAACAGTTGTCATCAATCCTTCAACGATACCAAAGTTGTCGTTTAGTACCTTTGCAATTGGAGCAAGACAGTTTGTTGTGCAGGATGCATTCGATACGAAGTTCATATCTGAAGTATATTTAAGGTTGTTAACACCCATTACAAACATTGGGGTGTCATCCTTAGACGGAGCTGACATAATAACTTTCTTCGCTCCAGCGTCGATGTGCGCTTGACATTTAGATTTCTCTAAGAATAATCCTGTTGACTCAACAACATATTCCGCTCCGATATCGCCCCATTTAAGGTCAGCTGGATTTCTTTCTGCGGTAACGCGGATTTTCTTTCCGTTCACAACTAAAGAACCATCTTCTACAGAGACTGTTCCAGAAAAGCGACCGTGAGTAGAATCATATTTAAGCATATATGCCATATAGTCCACCTCGATAAGGTCATTAATTCCAACAACTTCAACATCATTTCTGTCAACAGCTGCTCTGAAAACTAGTCGGCCAATACGACCGAAACCATTAATACCAATTTTAATTTTAGACATAATTTATTCGTTTTGAGAATTATAGATTGAATCAAACCTCATTTAAATTTGAACACAAAAGTAACAAAAATTATTTGAAATCTTCAGATAATTTAAGGTGTATTCAAAGGTTTTTACAGTTTCTTAACGTTGCTTGATAGATGCAACGAGATAAGTTTAATGCTTAAACCAAGTCATAGTTCTTTTTGCTTTTGGAGGCTTGAAGCCGCAATTGCAAGATTTACACCGTACCAGCAAAAAGCAGGCAAGAAGCAGAACAACTGGAATGATCAGTTTTGTTTTCATACTGCAAAATTAATGACTATTTCGCTAAAATAAAATTAGTTATCCATTTAAAGTGATGGTTTTCTATCTTTGCTGGCAATTTAAATGAGATAATAGGGCTAGAAGAAGACGTTTAATTAAACTATTTTAGCTGCTAAATTAGTTCAATGTATTTTTAAATGGTTAAAAAAAGATTTGAAGTAGCTCCTGCATATGCTGAATTAAAGGCTTGGGTTGGTGAATTGAATTCAACCTTTACAAACTCAGGGATCTCCATTTTTAAGTCAAGGAATGAAGTGAAGATTTTCACTGTTGGCTCATATCAGCTCAATGTAAAATCATTCAAGATCCCCAACCTAATTAATCAAGTTGTTTATGTCTATTTCCGAGGATCAAAAGCTGAGCGTTCATTTCGCTATGCGCAGAAATTACATGAATTAGGTGTCAATACCCCTGCTGCCGTTGGGTTTTTAGATCTGGTCGAGGTCGGGCTACTAAAGCAAAGCTATTATGTATCGCTTCATTTTAATGCCGACTACACCTTGCGGGAAGTTTTAAACTATAAAGTTGATAATCGGGAAGAGATCTTGCGTCAGTGGGTGATCTTTACATTTGAGAAATTGCATAAAAATGAGATCTTTCACTTAGATTATTCTCCTGGGAATACCCTGATTCGCTGCGAAAATGGAATTTATCAGTTTCAGATTGTTGACCTAAATCGAATGAACTTTGGCTCAATCAACTTCGTAAAAGGGTTAAGTAATTTTCGACAGTTGGATACAGATATCGAAACATTAGAATTGATTGCTAAACAATATGCGCTAATTTGCGAGCAAGATCAAGCTAATGCCACAAACTTACTACTTGAGTTTGATCAAAAAAATAAGTCAAGTCGCAAATTTAAAAGTGATGTGAAGCAATTTTTCAGATCCATCATAGGTTATAAGTCATCCGAGGAATAAACTTCTAATCTGCTAATCTTTTATTTTTTAGTACTCCCAGTTGAATTAATCTTTTCAAAACATCAGAAGGGGTAACCATCTCCATGCATTTAGGAGTATCGTAAATACATGGTTTATTGCCAAATACAGAGCAAGGTCTGCATTTCAAGGAGGATGCTGGTGTTTGGATATGATGATCTAACGTTTGGCCTAGAGCAAAAAATCCGAATGCCGGATGTGTGCCTCCCCAAATGGATATGGTTGGGATTGCACATAACGTCGCTAGATGCATATTAGAAGAGTCCATCGAGATCATAAGATCTAAACGCTGCACCAAGGCAATCTCCTCCGAAAGTTTTAATACCCCAGCAGCAAGATGCACATTTGACGCACAGGTTTTTAATTCATTAAGCTGCTTAATCTCTTGTTCTCCACCTCCAAATAGCAGAAATTCGACCTCGAATTGTGAATTGATCAGGCTGATTAGGTTCTTGAAATTCTCAATACCCCACATCTTTGTCTGGTAAGTGGCAAATGGAGCCAAGCCAATCTTGAGTTTTAAAGGATGGATTTGATTATTTTCAAGAAATAAATCAGCATTCCTTCTGGCCTGATCTTCAACAGCTAAATAGGGCGCTTTGCCAAGACTCCCTTTTATTCCTGCTTTTTCAAATGTTTCAAAATAGCGAACTGTTGAATGTTTTAGAATTCGGATGTATTTTGATTTAAGTAAGAACTTCTTCTCTTTCCTCCCTTTGTCAATCGCAAAACTTTTAGCACCAGTAAGAGTAAATAAGAATGAGATTAATTGTGTTCTAATAACACCATGTAAATCAATCACTTTTTGGAAAGGACCTTGTTTCTTGAGTTCGAAAAAAAGTTTAATCAATCCCAGGAATCCCTTATGCTTCCCATTTAAATCGGGATAGATAAGGTTTACACGAGGAATTCCGTAAAAAAAAGGTCCAAAAAATTGGCGAGTTACAAGGGTGATTTCAAGATCGCTGTTTGACTCAAGGATACCTTTAATGACTGGGACGGTAAGCAAAACATCGCCCATTGCAGACAATCTGAATACGATAATCTTTTTCATGGTAAGTTTAGCTGTGTCGGCTCACAAAAAAGGCCGATTAATATTTTTCGTAGCTTTTTTCTTCGATTAAGTTTGAGCCAGTAAGTTCATTAATGGCACGCTTGACATCCGAGCGTTGGTCGTTTATGACATATACTGAGCGAGCAGTCTGAATAAAATCATCGCCAAAATCTTTCACACGTTCTAGATCTCGAATATGATCTTCGATATTCCAAAGATTGGCATTAATGCGATATAAATCAAGGTACAGTGGGTGTTTCTTATCGATGATTTCAGCAACAGCATCGTTTAGAACGATATACTCTTTTTGCAAATTCTCAAGTTTTGCTAGGTCTTTAATTTTAGAGATTTTAAGCTCAATAATTGTAAGCTTGTCGACTATTTCACCGTTTGATACTTCAATTTTCATGCTGAAAAATTTTTAACAAAGGTACTTAATTATTCTTTTTATGTATCACTGCGCCGAATTACCTTCTTCGGTAATCACGCGCGCTAGCTTGATCTGTCGGCATAATGATCAACTCTTCAATGTTGACATGTAAAGGTCGATTAACCATGAAAAGTATCGATTCAGCAATGTCCTGCGCATAGAGTGGCGTTAATCCTTGGTATACATTATCCGCCTTGGTCTTATCTCCTTTAAAGCGGACCAATGAAAATTCGGTATCCACCATCCCTGGACTGATCGCGCTCACTTTTATTCCATAAGGAAGAAGCTCCATGCGCATCGCTTTTGTAATTGCTTTTACAGCATGTTTCGTTCCACAGTAGGCAGCCCCATTGGGATAATACTCGTGGCCAGCAATCGATGAGATATTGATAATATGCCCTGCCTGCTTGGCTACCATGCGCGGAGAGATAAGTTTTGACACATAAAGTAGACCTTTGATATTGGTGTCGATCATTCTCTCCCAATCATCGATTACACCTTCATGGACCGGGTTTAATCCCACCGCTAACCCTGCATTATTAATTAGGAGGCTAATATCGCTCCACTCTGCCGGTATTGATGCGATGGCATGCTCAGTAGCTTGCAAGTCTCTCACATCGAAATTTAAAACATATACCTTAGCTTGGGTCTCATTTTCTATTGAACTCGATAAATCAGTTAGCAATTCCGAGCGTCTTCCCGTTAAAATTAAGTTATAACCGTTTTGCGCAAGGATTTCAGCAGTAGCTTTTCCAATTCCAGAAGTAGCACCTGTAATTAAAGCAATTTTTCTCATTTGAATTCAATTAATTGATCTGCTAAAATAATAAAAATCGATCATTATAAAGCTAGCAAAGTTGCTTTGATTTAATTTAAAGGATTAATTTTGTATCGTTTTAAATCCTATTATGATGTCTGAACTAAACGGCTCTGTTTTTACGATCGATCAGATTCCAGAACCTGACGATTTGCGAAATGTGATTTATTCAATGATCGCTATTCCACATTTGTCGCCTGTTAATATCTTCAATGAATTTTCTCCTGTATCCATTGACTCAAATCAAATTGGAAAAGATGATTTAAGTGGTGTTGGAGTATTTGAAACAGATGCGGCTGGTAACTCTTTTTCACAAACTATTTATGTTGACTATAAGCGACTTGCAATCGATCCTTTTGTGGCCGCTCAGATTATTGTTGCAAAAGCAGTTCGACGATTAATATGCAATGGTGCCGAGCCAATTGCCATGAGTGCATTTATCAATAATGTAGATTTTGCTAGTCCATTGGCGGAAGAGATGGTGACAGCAGCTCGATTAGGTCTGAATGCTGCAGCGACAGCTTTTAATCTTCAGTTTCCAAATTCAAAGATTTTTTACGAGCATGCCAACAGCGCTGTTGCCGCTCCTCCAACCTTAATTGTAAGTTTGGTAGGTAAGCTGCTAACGCCTGTGAAGACAGATAAGAATAGCCTAAAGAAAAAAGGTAATCATATTCTGTTAATTGGTCGTTCAGCAAATGATATCAATGCCTCTGAATATTTATCGCATATTCATGAGGTGAACGACAGTCCCTTGATGCCATTTAACTTAAGCTTTGAAAATAAGCTTATGACTGCGACTAAGGAGCTAATTAAAAATAATTTGGTTGTCTCAGCGAGTCCAGTAGGGATGGGCGGTTTGTTCTTCACGCTTCTTCGCGATGCCTTGCCTCATGAATTAGGATTTGATATAACCACTGATGCAGAAATTCGTACCGACGCATTTCTTTTCGGAGAAGCCATGGGACGCATTGTTGTCTCGGTTGAGGAGGAGAAAGAGAATGATTTTGTCGATTTCTTATACGATCAAAAAATACCCGTTATGACGTTGGGACATGTTACCAAAGGTGAGATCCGAATTGATGATCAGTCATTAGGTTTCGTAGACAAGGGTATTATTGGTGAATATTCAGAATAAATTTATGCCTGTGATAACTCCCTATCGTGATTCAGCCAAAGGTAAAAAGGAACAAGTGGCTGAGATGTTTGATAATATTGCCCCTAAATACGACTTTCTAAATCATTTTTTGTCTTTTGGCATCGATAAGATTTGGCGAAAAAAGGCAATTAAAATGGTCGTAAACCATCAGCCAGAATATGTTCTTGATGTGGCAACCGGAACTGCTGATTTTGCGCTGGAGTGTTTGAAGACGGGTGCGAGCCATATTGTTGGTGTTGACATATCAGAAGAGATGCTTAACGTTGGAAGAACTAAAATTCAAAAATTAGGGGCTGGCGATCGCGTGGTCCTTCAAAGTGGGGATGCCGAAAATTTAGCATTTGCCGATTCTTATTTTGATGCTGTAACGGTAGCCTTTGGTGTTCGAAATTTTGAAAATCTGACTCAGGGAATAGGTGAGATTTATCGGGTGTTAAAACCTGGAGGGATGATCTGTGTGCTTGAATTTTCTAAGCCAACAGTATTTCCGGTCAAGCAATTCTATAGTTTCTATTCGTACTTTATACTCCCTTTTTTAGGTCGTTTGTTCTCGAAAGATAATTCAGCCTATCGTTATCTGCCTGAATCGGTGGAACAATTTCCGGATGGAGAAAATTTTCTTGAAGTGCTTAGTAAGATTGGATTTACGCAGACAAGGCAACATAGACAAACATTTGGGATCGCCACCATATATATTGGGTTTCGGTAGGCTTCTCGAAGTTCACCATTTATTCCAGGACAGTTAAACTAATCTATTTTACAATTGAATTTTTTTAAGTTAAGATATATCATCATATTGCTTCCGTTAATTGTTAGCTCATTTTATGCGAATGCTCAACTAAAAGGCTTCGATAACTTGACCTACTTTGATGAAAGAAAGATCCATTTTGGCTTCTATCTGGGTCTGAATACCATGGATTATCGTTTAAGAAACTACAATAATGTTTATGATAATCCAGTTTTTTTAAATAATGACCCACTGAAAGCTAATGCTGCTTTGAAATACGATGGCATGAGCAGTTTTGCTGCCGAAATCTATCAGATTATGCCTGGATTTACAGTCGGTGGGGTTACTAACTATAGGCTTGGTCGTGATTTTGACTTACGCTTTACTCCCGGTATGTCATTAGGAAACAGGCATTTTAACTATATCGGTGTTAAACCGTCACCTATAAGTGGTCAAGATCTAAACACTTATTTGACCACTGCATCTGCATACGTCGATTTACCACTCGGTTTACGCTATAAAGGTTTTCGACATCGAAACCTACGACCCTATATCTACAGTGGAGCCGCTTATCGTCTCGACCTCGAAAATAAACGTATTTCTGAAAGTGTCATACATTTAAAAAAAACAGGAGCTTATGCAGAACTTGGATTGGGACTTGACTCATACCTTGAATATTTCCGATTTACAATGGAATTTCGCTTTTCTTATGGTTTGAATAACCTTATTCGCCATGATTCGGATCCACTTAATACCCCTTATTATGGTTATATTTTTAAGGAGGTTAACTCAAATATATTCACGCTGATCTTCTATTTCGAGTAACTTGAGAAGGCTTATTTAATTCTTCTTCTAAATTCAGCACAAACAATAGCTGTGGCTATCGCTACATTTAAAGATTCTGAGGTTGGCTGGTCCGTTGGATAGGATGAGATCGTTAGTTTTCTTGAAATCTTAGAAGCTAGATTTGGTGATATACCGTTCCCTTCATTGCCCATAATCACGATTCCAGATTCACCTATTTCTGCCGTGTAAATGTTCTCCCCTTCCAAAAAAGTTCCATAGATTGGGATACGAAGTTTCAATGCTTGATCGAGAAGGTTTTCGAGGTTTGTATAGTGAACATTTACTCGCGCAAATCCACCCATCGTCGATTGAATAACTTTAGGATTATAGAGGTCAGCACTGTTTTCTGAGCAGATAATGGTGCGAATACCAAACCAGTCGGCAAGACGGATAATCGTACCTAAATTACCAGGATCCTGTATCTCATCGAGCACAAGGGTAAGCTCATTTTTAAGCGTATTCCAATTTATTTCAGCGATTGGAATTTTGCAAATTGCAACAATATTTGATGGTGTCTTTAAAAAACTAATTCTTGAGATCTCTTCTTTGGAAACTAGTTCCAAAACTGCGCTTGATTTCGTATTCAAGACAAGTTTTTCGAGCTCCTTCGTATAGAAAAGTTCCGATATTTCGATTCCACTTTGTAATAAATCAAAAATCATCTTTTCACCTTCAGCAACAAATAGTCCTGCGGCAGCTCGATTTTTCTTTAATTCAAGCGAACGAATTAGTTTAATTTTGTTTTTTGAAAGCACAAATATTGGATTAATTGGTTCATCCCAAAAATAATTCATTTTTAATAGGTCAGGTTAATTATCTTTGTTTAAGTTTTAAAAACGATGCTATTTTGGTTTTTCGTACCTCATATAATTCTTTATTCTTACTCTTAACGGTCATCCTGATGGGACTTTCATCCTGCCAGATGGTTAAGTATATTCCTGATAATCAGTTTTTATTGGCTAAATCTCAGATTTTAGTTGATCGTAAAATAGTTGATAATCAGGAATTAAAAATATTACTGAAGCAACGGTCAAATACAAAAATATTTGGATTCTGGAAGTTTCATCTAGGGCTGTATAATCTCTCCAATACAAAAAAAGAGGACGGAATATTTAAACGGATAGGGGAGGCACCTGTTATTTATAATGCAGAGCTAACGCGAAAATCCATGAATGAGATGTCTCGCTACCTTCATAATAAAGGATATTACAACGCTGTTGTCACGGACTCTGTGATTTTCAAGAAGAATAAGAAAGCAGAAGTTTATTACAAGGTTTCGACTCGGATACCAACGACTATTGCTAGTTATAACACTGAAATACGGGATGGCGCTATTCATGCCTTTGAGGTTCATGACTCTTTGAAATCGTCGATCAAACGCAACGATCTTTTTGATACCGATGTCTTATCGGCTGAAAGTAAAAGAATTTTAAGCGCCTATCAAAACGATGGTTTTTATCGCTTAAATAAAAATCAGATCTATTTTGAGGCCGACACAACTTTTAAGGCTAATCGGGTAAACCTTAAGCTAGTTGTTGAGAAGGAAAATATCTCTGATGACCCTACGGTGGTTAAAATGCAAGATCATCAGCGATTTACATTCAGGAACTTTTATTTCTACACCGATTTTGATGCGCGAAAATCTAGCAGTACTGTCGAGAATGGTTTTGATCAGGAATTGAAAAATGATACGGTTCATATCGCTAATCAATATTTTATTTCCAAAGGAAAGATGAAATATCGTCCAGAACTATTATCCAATATGAATCATATTGGTGATCTGGGTTATTATAACTTGCGTTTAGTTGAGCGCACCTACAACGACTTATTTTTACTCCGGTTGTTTAAGCTTATTAATATTCGATTTGTCGAAACGAATAAAGTTGACTCTTTAGGAAATCCTACCCTTGATTGTATTATTCAACTCTCTCCCGCTGTCCGGCAATCGTATTCAGTCTCTGCCGAGGGGACAAACTCTCTTGGTAATTTAGGCGTTGCTGGTAATCTTGGGTATCAACATAAGAATATTTTTGGTGGAGGTGAGTTATTGGATATTAATTTGCTTGGGGCCACTCAGCAACAAAAATATGGTAAAGGTGATAGCATTCATACTTTTCATTCATACGAGTCTGGCATTGAAACAAAGATAACCTTGCCTAAATTTTTAGCACCCATAAAGCCTTTGAATTTTTTTAAATTTGCGACTCCTCAAACCTTGATAGGCTTGTCGTATAACTATCAGAGTCGCCCCGATTATACCCGTACCATTTTGCGGGCTAGTATGGGCTATCAATGGAAAACTTCAGATATAACTACCCATCGCATCAATGTTATTGATATGAATATGGTCAAGATGTTTGCCTATGATTCTGCATTTGTTGCACGGATTGAAAACCTATACATTAAAAGCTCCTATACAGATCATACCATATCTGCTTGGAATTATAGCTTTATTCGCAATACACAAAATGTTCAGAAACAGTCTAATTATACCTATCTCCGAGCAAATTTTGAGACTGCAGGGACTGTGCTTTATGGGGCGAGCAAGCTTTTTGATCGTAAACTGCATGCGACTGATTCACCCGGTAATTACAAATACCATTTCCTAGGTACCCCATTTGCGCAATATGTCAAGACAGATTTTGAGTATCGAAAAGGCTTTGTGATTGATAAGTATAACACATTTGTAGTTAGAGGATTCTCTGGTATTGCAGTTCCATTTGGCAACTCAGATCAGGTGCCCTTTGAGCGTAAATATTTTACCGGAGGCGCAAATGGGATTCGTGCTTGGACGGTTCGCACTTTAGGACCTGGATCATTCAAGGCAAACTCGAATGAGTTTCCAAATCAATCGGGTGACATTAAACTAGAGTCAAATGCTGAGTATCGATTTAAAATGTTTGGACCTTTAGAAGGAGCGCTGTTTGCTGACATGGGTAATATCTGGTCGCTAAAGGATAATCGACCTGGTGCAGAATTCGCCTTCTCTCGTTTTTATAAAGAGATTGCTATAGGCAGTGGGGCTGGGCTTCGCTATGACTTTTCGTTTGTAATCATCCGCGTAGACCTTGGAATTAAACTTCATGACCCTTCCCTGGATGAAGGTTCTCGTTGGATCCCTGCTCATGCGATGTTCACTAAAAACAACCTAAACTTAGCTTTTGCAATCGGCTATCCATTCTGATCCATTTTATTTCTTAAGTTTATAATTGTATTCCCGATTTCTATTTCATATTCTCTTTGCGTAACTTAGTTGAAGTAAGACAAATTTTAATTTTGCTTCGATGAGGATTGAATGGCTGAATGAATTATTTGATTTCTCGCGAAAGGATCGGAATGGCATTCTAATCCTTCTTTGTGTCATCTTCATTCTTTTAGTGCTTCGAATAACGCTTCCTTGGCTTATTCCTGATCGAAAAGTTGATTTCTCCGCCTGGAATGCTGAAGTCGACCAATTTCTAATAACCCAACAAATTCAGAGGGCTGATAGTTCTCATATGGCCCCTTTTGATCCCAATAAAGTAGATTCTGTAACACTTCTTCAGGTTGGTGTTCCAATTCGAGTGGTTGGATTTTGGTTGAATTATCGACGGAAAGGCGGGGTTTTTCGTGACTTAGCCAGTATTAGGCGAATCTATGGGATGTCACCAATGATTGTTGATAAATTTCAAGGTTTATTGCTATTTGAAAAACCTGTTGCTCCTCAGTTAAAAATTAAAAAAGACGATGAGAAAACTTCACACACAGCTATAGTAAAGGATAAGAGTCCATTTGATCACTATGTTTCGAAATCAAAACCTAGACTTGCAAGTTTAGAAATAAATGGTGCTGATTCTCTCTCTTTGATTCAAATTCCTGGAATTGGTTCCGTCTTGGCTTCTCGAATTATCCGTTATCGAAAATTGCTAGGAGGCTATTACGGGATTGATCAGTTAAGAGAGGTATATGGGTTACGCCCCACAAATTTTGAAACACTTTCACCTTATCTTACAATTGATCGCTCTTTATTTTTAATATTCAATGTTAATTTATCTACTTTTCAAGAGTTGTGTCATCATCCTTATATTGGGTATAAGCTAGCAAAGAAAATTATTCGATTCAGAGATCATAACGGGAAGTTTTCCTATGTCAATGATCTTTCCTCATTGGTTGGAGCTGATTCTTTAAGTCGATTAAGGCCTTATTTAAGATTTTCCGATTAGTATTTTATGAATTCAGCTCCTGTAAATTCATTTTTATAATTATTTAGCACGATACTTTGAATAGTTATAGAAAATATATAGATTTGCCGACCGAAATATTGAATTTTTAAAATAAAAACAAAATAAGAATTGTATGATTGTTATTCCAGTTAAAGACGGCGAAAACATTGAGCGTGCGTTAAAGCGTTTCAAAAGAAAAGTAGAAAAAACAGGAGTTGTAAAGGAGCTTCGTGGCCGCCAGGCTTTCGAAAAACCGTCTATTACTCGCCGTACTGAGATTAAAAAGGCGATCTATATCGAGAATTTACAGCGTTCAGAAGAGTAAATCTGCCCCCAAGAATTATTTTGGGTTAATCGGTTTTTTTCGTATCTTGATTGCGAAATCTTGCTCGTTTTAAATGATGAACCTCGAAATATTTCTTAACTTTCTGAAGTACGAAAAGCGGTATTCTGTAAATACTATTACTGCTTACGAGAACGATTTAAATCAGTTTATTCTTTTTGGGAATCAGATAGTCGATGATTTCTCGCTCGAGCAAGTCGATTATCATTTGATTCGTCAATGGATCATATCCTTGATGAATGAAGGTTCGGTATCTCGAACTGTCAATCGAAAAATATCAACTCTCAAATCTTTTTATCGCTTCTTGCATCGGGAGGGTGTCATCGACACTAATCCGACGGATCAGGTTATCATGCCTAAGATGGCGAAGAAATTACCTGAATTTGTTCAAGAGAAGGAGATTAACTTTTTGTTGGATGGTCAGTTTTTTGGGTCCGATTTTGATGGTGTTCGTGATCGAGCAATTCTAACCTTTTTCTATAGTTCAGGAATACGGTTATCTGAGTTAGTAAATCTTCGTTTGGCCGATGTTGATTTGGATGCGCAGGTTGTTAAAGTGACTGGTAAGCGCAACAAGGATCGTTTGATCCCGTTCCCCGCTGAAATGAGCCAAGTACTGAAGGTCTATATTCAGATGAGAGATGCGCTTTTCCCCGATGCTGGAAACATCCTTTTTTTAACCAGCACTGGTGATCCTGTTTATTCAAAGTTGATCTATCGGGTGGTCAATAAGCATTTATCGCTAGTGACAACTATCGACAAAAAGAGTCCGCATATTTTAAGACATAGTTATGCGACCCATTTATTGAATAGGGGAGCCGACTTAAATGCGATTAAGGAGTTATTGGGGCACGCTAATTTAGCGGCTACTCAAGTTTATACCCATAATTCTTTTGAACAGTTAAAGAAAGTGTACAAACAGGCTCATCCAAGAGCTTAAATTTAGAGGAGGTAAAATTATGGAAGTAACTTTTCAGAGTGTTCATTTTAAGGCCGATCAAAAGCTGATTGATTTCTGCGAGAAACGAGTTGGCAAATTAGGTCTGTTTTTTGAAGGTGTTATTGCGTCTGAAGTGATCTTAAAACTTGAAAAAGACGAAGATCACGAGAATAAAGTGGCTGAGATTAAACTTTCTGTGCCGTTAAATGAGTATCTTTTTGCAAAAAAGCAGGCAAAATCGTTCGAGGAGGCGGTTGATTTAGCGGTGGATGCGCTTCGTAAACAGCTAGATAAATACAAAATGAAAGTCAAATCTAAATAATTTTTAAAAAAGTAATTTAAATAGCTTCTAAGAAAAAAAAATAGTTTAAATTTGCAGACCATTTTTGAGGAGAGATCTTATTAAATGGTCTGTTCTTTTTATATGATTGAATAAATACTCTTGGGGAAATACCAAAGCGGCCAACTGGGGCAGACTGTAAATCTGCTGGCGTACGCCTTCGTAGGTTCGAATCCTGCTTTCCCCACGATTTCTTTTGGCAAACCTTTAAAAGGAGTATTAAGCGGGAGTAGCTCAGTTGATAGAGCATTAGCCTTCCAAGCTGAGGGTCGCGGGTTTGAGTCCCGTCTCCCGCTCAAGTTTGCCAGTGTAGCTCAGGGGTAGAGCGCTTCCTTGGTAAGGAAGAGGTCATGAGTTCAATTCTCATCACAGGCTCTGAATGAAAGATGACTAGAAAATAAGTATTAAACGCAAAAAAAAAAAAATTAAAATTATGGCTAAAGAGCATTATGACAGATCGAAACCCCATGTAAACATTGGTACAATCGGTCACGTTGATCACGGAAAGACAACTCTTACTTCTGCAATTACCATGGTATTGTCAAAAAAAGGTCTTTGCGACATTAAATCATTCGATTCAATCGACAACGCACCTGAAGAAAAAGAGCGTGGTATTACTATTAATACTGCACACGTTGAGTACGCTACTGAAAACCGTCACTACGCGCACGTTGATTGCCCTGGGCATGCTGACTACGTGAAGAACATGGTAACTGGTGCGGCCCAAATGGACGGAGCTATTATCGTTGTTGCGGCAACTGATGGTCCTATGCCTCAGACTCGTGAGCATATCTTGCTTGCTCGTCAGGTAAACGTTCCTCGTTTGGTTGTTTTCATGAATAAAGTTGACATGGTTGAGGATCCTGAGATTCTTGAACTAGTTGAGATGGAAATTCGTGACCTATTATCATTTTATGATTTTGATGGTGACAACACTCCTGTTATTCAAGGTTCTGCACTTGGTGCATTGAATGGCGAACCAGCATGGGAAGAAAAAGTTATGGAACTTATGAATGCTGTTGACACGTGGATTCCAATTCCTCCACGTGATGTTGATAAACCATTCTTGATGCCAGTAGAAGATGTATTCTCGATCACTGGTCGTGGTACTGTTGCGACAGGTCGTATCGAAACTGGTAAGATTCACACGGGTGATGAGATTGAAATTATCGGTCTAGGCGCTGAAAATCGCAAGACTATCTGTACTGGAGTAGAGATGTTCCGTAAGATTCTTGATGATGGACAAGCTGGAGATAACGTTGGTCTATTGCTTCGTGGTGTTGATAAGAAAGAGATCAAACGTGGTCAAATTTTGGCTAAGTCTGGTTCTATCACTCCTCACACTAGCTTCAAGGCAGAGGTTTATATCTTGAAAAAAGAAGAGGGTGGTCGTCATACACCATTCCACAACAAATATCGTCCACAATTCTATATCCGTACCTTGGATATTACCGGTGAGATCAACCTTCCTGCTGGAACGGAAATGATTATGCCAGGTGATAACGTTACCATTACGGTTGAATTGATCTACCCAGTTGCTTTGAACCTTGGTCTTCGTTTCGCTATCCGTGAGGGTGGTCGTACCGTAGGTGCAGGTCAGGTTACTGAGATCTTGAAATAAGAACTATAAGAATTCTATAATTGCAGTCCTGAGCATGGCTTGGGACTGCATTTACGGATAAACTCAATTGGGAGTTTTAGTAGGTTCGATTCTTACTATCCGACGATCATTATTTTATAACAAAACTTGTCACTAAAATGAAATTAACAAATTATTTTAACGAGTCTTACACAGAGCTTGTCCATAAGGTTTCATGGCCGACTTGGAGTGAACTGCGTAATAGTGCTATAGTAGTAATGGTTGCTTCCTTTATAATTGCGCTGTTGATATTTCTCATCGACTCCGGCTTCCGCGGAATGATGAAAGTCATTTACAGTTTTTTTTATTAATTATATTCTGGAGGTCAGTAATGAGCGATAATCAACTAAAATGGTATGTTCTTCGAGCCATAGGAGGCAAAGAGAAAAAGGTGAAGGAATATATCGAGAATGAAGTTGCGAATTCTGGACTTAAGGAATTTGTTTCCCAAGTCTTAATCCCTGTGGAGAAGGTTTATCAGATCCGGAATGGGAAAAAAGTGGCAAAAGACCGCAACTTTTTCCCTGGTTACATTCTGATCGAAGCTGCACTGGTGGGCGAAATATCCCATATGCTTAGAAACATTCCTAATGTGATTGGTTTTTTAGGAGATACAAAAGGGGGCGAACCTGTTCCCATGCGTCAATCCGAAATTAACCGTATCTTAGGTAAAGTTGATGAGCTTCAGGAAGGCGGAGTAGAGCTTGATAATCCTTTCATCGTAGGAGAGACAGTAAAAGTGATCGACGGGCCATTTAACGGTTTCAACGGAACCATTGAAGAAATCAATGTGGAGAAGAAGAAATTAAAAGTTATGGTTAAAATTTTCGGTCGTAAAACTCCCTTGGAGCTTAGCTTCATGCAAGTAGAAAAGGAATAAGTAAATTTTTTAATAAAAGTTATGGCTAAAGACATTGCTGGATTTATAAAGTTACAGATTAAAGGTGGTGCAGCGAATCCTTCACCACCAGTAGGGCCCGCATTGGGTTCTAAAGGCGTGAATATCATGCAATTCTGTAAGCTTTTCAATGCCAAAACCCAAGATCAGGCTGGCAAAGTACTACCGGTGGTTATTACCGTTTACGGTGATAAATCATTCGATTTTATTGTAAAAAACCCGCCTGTAGCCGTTCAGTTAATTGAGTTGTCGAAGGTTAAAAAAGGATCTTCAGAACCTCACGTTAACAAAGTTGGCTCTGTTTCCTGGGATCAGGTTAGAGAAATTGCAGAAATCAAAATGCCAGACTTAAACTGCTTCTCATTAGAAGCGGCGATGAGTATGGTTGCTGGTACTGCAAGAAGCATGGGGATTACCGTAACAGGTAAATCACCAATTATTAACTAATTAAAGTTAAGGTTGTAATGGCAAAAGTTACCAAGAATAAGAAGGCTGCATTGGCAATACTCGAAGCTGAAAAGGTCTATGGTTTACTGGAAGCTACTGAATTAGTAAAGAAAATTACTTTTACAAAATTCGACGCTTCGGTAGATGTTGACGTAAGGCTAGGGGTAGACCCTCGTAAGGCTAATCAAATGGTTCGTGGTGTAGTAACTTTGCCCCATGGTACCGGAAGACAGGTTCGGGTTTTAGCATTAGTAACTCCTGATAAGGAGGCTGAAGCGCTAGAAGCTGGAGCTGATTTTGTTGGTCTTGACGACTATATCGATAAAATCAAAAATGGTTGGACCGATATCGACGTTGTGATCACCATGCCACCGGTAATGGGAAAAGTTGGGGCGTTAGGCCGTATTTTAGGACCTCGTAGTCTTATGCCTAACCCTAAGAGCGGAACTGTAACTATGGAAGTCGGTAAAGCCATCAGAGAAGTTAAGATGGGTAAGATCGATTTCAAAGTAGACAAGTTCGGCATTATACACGCTTCCGTAGGTAAAGTATCCTTCGACCCACAACAAATTGTGGAAAATACTAGAGAATTCGTTCACACTATTCAGAAATTAAAACCCGCTGCTGCAAAAGGTACTTACATAAAAAGCATTTTTGTGTCTAGTACTATGAGCCCCGGCATCCAAGTAGAACCTAAAACTTGCTTGGAATAAGATACTAATGTTGAGATGAAAAGATCAGAAAAAATAGCGGTTATTGAACAATTGACCAAAGAGATCAATTCATACAACCATTACTACCTTGCCGATATCTCTAACCTAAATGCTGAGCTCACTACTGAACTCAGAAGGTTATGTAACAAAAGGGAAGTTAAACTGGTTGTAGTTAAGAACACCATCCTCCGTAAAGCTCTTGAGAATTCTGAGAAGAATTCAGAAGAACTTTATGATGTACTTGTAAATAACACATCAATCTTGTTTTCAAATAGCGGTAACGTTCCTGCAAAACTTATTAAAGAGTTTAGCAAGATCAACAAAAAACCGGTGTTGAAAGCAGCGTACGTTGAACAATGTATCTATATAGGTGCAAATCAACTTGAAGCATTGGTTAATGTTAAATCAAAAGAAGAACTACTTGGCGGCATTATTGCAACGCTACAGTCACCAATGAAAAATGTTTTGTCGGCCCTACAATCGGGAGGACAAACTATCTCAGGTGTGCTTAAAACGTTGGAAACTCGTAACGCTTAGTTAAATTATTAGTGTAATTAAAGAATCAATTAAATATTTAAATCTCAAGTAAAATGGCAGATCTTAAAAAACTTGCAGAAGAACTAGTTAACCTAACTGTTAAAGAAGTTAACGAGCTTGCAGGTATCCTAAAATCAGAGTACGGTATTGAGCCAGCTGCAGCAGCAGTTGCAGTAGCAGCTCCTTCAGCTTCAGCTGAAGCTGACGTTGCTGTTGAAAAAACTGAATTTGACGTTATCCTTAAATTCGGTGGCCAATCAAAATTAGCAGTTGTAAAACTTGTTAAGGACCTTACAGGTCTTGGACTAAAAGAAGCTAAAGACTTGGTTGATAATGCTCCAAAGCCTATCAAAGAAAAAGCTTCAAAAGAAGAAGCAGAATCCCTTAAAGCTCAATTGGAAGAAGCTGGCGCAGAAGTTGAAATTAAATAATATTTCAGCCTGTACTACAAGGTTATATGCGGTTTAGAATCCCGTCAAGGGATTCTAAACCTTTTCACGTTTTTATATTTTGGTTCCTTAATCTTGGCCTATAATGTCCTCAAATAACATAAATCAAAGGATTAGCTTTGCGTCTACTCGGAGCAAACTAGAGTACCCCGATTTTCTGGAGGTGCAGATTAAATCTTTTAAAGAATTTTTCCAGTTGGGAACCTCTCCGGAAGATCGTAAGAATGAAGATCTTTATCAGGTTTTTCAGGAGAATTTTCCTATCTCAGATACCAGAAATAATTTTGTTCTCGAATTTATCGATTACCAAGTTGATCCCCCTCGCTATAGTATCGAGGAGTGTATCGAACGTGGTTTGACATATAGCGTACCCCTTAAGGCAAAACTTAAGCTCTTCTGTACTGACCCTGAACACGAAGATTTTGATACCGTTGTACAAGATGTCTACCTGGGAACTGTCCCATATATGACCTCTACCGGTTCATTCGTGATCAATGGAGCAGAAAGAGTGGTGGTTTCACAGCTTCACCGTTCACCAGGGGTGTTCTTTGGACAGAGTGTTCATGCAAATGGTACTAAACTTTATTCAGCAAGAGTAATACCTTTTAAAGGCTCTTGGATCGAATTCGCAACCGACATCAACAATGTGATGTTTGCTTATATCGATCGAAAGAAAAAATTACCGGTTACCACCCTGCTTCGCGCCATTGGGTACGAAAGTGATAAAGACATCCTCGAAATATTTGACCTTGCTGACGAAATTAAAGTTTCGAAAACAGCCTTGAAAAAATATGTCGGTCGGAAACTTGCTGCTCGTGTATTAAAAACATGGGTAGAAGATTTCGTGGATGAAGATACTGGCGAGGTGGTTTCTATCGAACGTAACGAAGTAATCGTCGACCGTGAGGTGATTATTACCAACGAACACGTTGAAGAGATCCTAGATTCTGGCACTAAAACGATTCTTTTACATAAAGAAGAGGCTGGCTCTGGCGATTTCGCAATCATCTATAACACGCTACAGAAAGATCCTTGTAACTCAGAAAAGGAAGCTGTACTTCATATTTACCGTCAACTTCGTAACTCAGAACCGCCTGATGAAGCAACCGCTCGCGATGTAATCGATAAGCTGTTCTTCTCTGAAGTGCGCTATGACTTAGGCGAAGTGGGCCGGTTCCGTATCAATAGGAAATTAGGTTTGAATATTGATAACACCACTCGCGTACTTACTAAACTTGATATTATCGAGATCATTAAGTACCTCATTAAGTTGATTAACTCAAAAACTGATGTTGATGATATTGATCACCTTTCAAACAGAAGAGTTCGCACAGTAGGTGAGCAAATGTTCACCCAATTTGGCGTTGGTCTTGCCCGTATGGCTCGTACCATCCGCGAAAGGATGAATGTGAGAGATAATGAAGTCTTTACACCAATCGACTTGATTAACTCAAAAACATTAGTCTCTGTAATCAACTCATTCTTTGGAACAAACGCTCTTTCTCAGTTTATGGATCAAACAAATCCATTGGCCGAGATGACACATAAACGACGTATGTCGGCACTGGGACCTGGTGGTCTTTCACGTGAACGTGCAGGTTTCGAGGTTCGAGATGTGCATTATACTCACTACGGCCGTCTATGCCCAATTGAAACTCCTGAGGGACCGAATATCGGTCTTATCTCTTCACTATGCGTATTTGCTAAAATTAACGACCTAGGATTTATTTCAACTCCTTATCGTAGTGCTAGCAATGGTAAAGTAAACTTGAATAACGACGATGTCGCTTATTTCACTGCAGAAGAGGAAGAAGGTAAAATTATCGCTCAGGCTAATGCTGTGATCGATGAAAATGGTAATTTCCTAAATGCTAAAGTTAAAGCTCGTCTTGACGCCGATTACCCATTGGCTAACAAGGAAGAGGCTAACTTGATGGATGTAGGTCCTAACCAAATCGCGTCTATTGCCGCTTCGCTAATCACGTTCTTAGAACATGATGATGCCAACCGTGCATTGATGGGATCTAACATGATGCGCCAGGCCGTTCCATTATTACGTCCTGAAGCACCAATCGTTGGTACTGGATTAGAATCAAGTATCGCTCGTGACGCTCGTATTAATATCTCGGCTGAAGGTCCTGGAGTTGTTGACTATGTTGATGCTTCGAAGATCATTATCCGCTATGATATGTCAGAAGAAGAGCGTTATGTAAGCTTCGATCCTGATTTCAAAAGCTATAATTTATCAAAATACAAAAAAACCAACCAAGGTACTTGTATCGACTTAAAACCACTTGTTCGTAAAGGACAACGCGTGAATACAGGCGATATCCTAACTGAAGGTTATGCTACAGCTAATGGAGAATTAGCTCTTGGTCGTAACTTGAAAGTTGCCTTCATGCCTTGGCAAGGTTATAACTACGAGGATGCTATCGTGATCTCCGAACGGATCGTTCGTGATGATATCTTTACCTCAATTCATATTGACGAATATTCTCTAGAAGTACGCGACACAAAACGTGGTGCTGAAGAGTTTACTTCTGATATTCCAAATGTTAGCGAAGAAGCAACCCGTAACCTCGATGAGAATGGGCTAATTCGTATTGGAGCAATCGTTAAACCAGGCGATATATTAATTGGAAAAATTACCCCGAAGGGTGAGTCTGATCCATCTCCGGAAGAAAAACTCTTAAGAGCTATCTTCGGTGATAAAGCTGGCGACGTAAAAGACGCTTCATTGAAAGCTTCTCCTTCATTAAATGGTGTGGTTATCGACAAAAAACTTTTCTCTCGTGTAGTAAAAGAGAAAAAAGGGAAAAGCGCAACTAAACCATTGTTGGAAATTATTGATGCAGAGCTAGAGACTGAAACAGCTAGACTTCGTGAAGTACTTATAGATAAACTTTTCAATCTTGTGAATGGTAAAACATCACAAGGTGTTAAAGATTATTTCAATGCTGATTTAATTACTAAGGGTAATAAATTCACGTTGAAACAGTTACAAGGTATCGATTTCTTGAATGTGAATCCAAATAAATGGACCACCGACAAAGATAAAAACGATATGATTGCTGCCTTAGCGAATAATTTCATCATGAAATATAAAGAAGCTGAAGCGGTAGCGCGTCGTAAACGTTACAATGTAACTATCGGTGATGAACTTCCTGCTGGAATTCTTCAGTTGGCTAAGGTTTACATCGCTAAAAAACGTAAACTTCAGATCGGTGATAAGATGGCTGGTCGTCACGGAAATAAAGGTATCGTTTCACGTATTGTGCGTGATGAAGATCTTCCTTTCCTTGCTGACGGAACTCCTGTCGATATCGTTCTTAACCCACTTGGGGTACCTTCTCGTATGAACCTTGGACAGATTTACGAAACTGTACTTGGTTGGGCAGGTAAAGAACTTGGTCTTACTTTTGCAACTCCTATTTTTGATGGTGCTACGTTAACACAGATCTCTGAATATACTGATAAAGCTGGTATTCCTCGTTTTGGAAAAACCCATCTTTATGACGGTGAGACTGGTGAGCCATTCGATCAACCAGCAACAGTTGGTGTGATCTATATGCTTAAACTAGGCCACATGGTTGAAGATAAAATGCACGCACGTTCAATCGGACCATACTCTCTTATCACTCAGCAACCACTTGGCGGTAAAGCGCAATTTGGAGGCCAGCGTTTTGGTGAGATGGAGGTTTGGGCACTCGAAGCATTCGGTGCAGCTAATATTCTTCAGGAGATCCTAACGGTTAAATCGGATGATGTAATCGGAAGAGCAAAAGCATATGAAGCAATTGTCAAAGGCGATCCGCTTCCACTACCTGGAATCCCAGAATCACTAAACGTGCTATTGCATGAACTTAGAGGTCTAGGATTAAGTGTAAACCTGGAGTAGTACGATTGAATAGAACTGGTTATAGCCTGCTGTAATCAGTTCTAATCAGTCATTGAGAATAAAATCAGTTATATTCTACATTTTTTTTTCAAACAATTATGGCATTCAGACGAGATAATAAGGTTAAAAGTAACTTCACAAAGATTAGTATCAGTTTAGCTTCACCAGAAGAGATTCTTGAGCGTTCACATGGAGAAGTTCTTAAACCTGAGACGATTAACTACAGAACGTATAAGCCTGAGCGTGACGGTCTATTTTGCGAGCGAATTTTTGGTCCTGTAAAGGATTACGAATGTCATTGCGGAAAATACAAACGTATTCGCTATCGTGGCATTGTTTGCGATCGTTGTGGTGTCGAAGTAACAGAGAAGAAAGTGCGTCGCGAAAGAATGGGACATATCTCTTTGGTAGTTCCAGTGGTGCATATTTGGTACTTCAAATCATTACCGAATAAAGTGGGTTACTTGTTAGGTCTTCCTACCAAGAAACTTGATATGATTATCTATTACGAACGTTATGTCGTAATCAACCCAGGTATCAAAGAAACCGACGGTGTTAAATACCTTGATTTCTTGACCGAGGAAGAGTACATAGATATTCTAGAATCATTACCAAAAGAAAATCAACAATTAGATGACGACCATCCAGATAAGTTTATTGCTGACATGGGTGCGATCGCATTGCATAAATTATTAGAAAGACTTGAACTTGATGAGCTTTCTTATGATCTACGTCACAAAGCAGGAAACGAAACATCTCAACAACGTAAGAACGAGGCTCTAAAACGTCTTAACGTTGTTGAAGCATTCCGTTCTTCTAAAGGAAAAAATCAGCCTGAATGGATGATTGTGAAGGTCGTTCCAGTTATACCACCTGATTTACGTCCTTTGGTGCCATTGGATGGAGGTCGTTTTGCAACTTCTGATTTAAATGACCTTTATCGTCGTGTAATCATACGTAATAACCGTCTTAAACGATTAATAGAGATCAAAGCTCCTGAGGTAATTCTCCGCAACGAGAAACGTATGCTTCAAGAGGCTGTAGATTCATTATTCGATAATAGCCGTAAATCAAATGCGGTTAAAACGGATAACAACCGTCCATTGAAATCACTTTCTGATTCCTTGAAAGGTAAACAAGGACGTTTCCGTCAAAACTTATTAGGAAAACGTGTCGATTATTCAGCTCGTTCTGTAATCGTCGTTGGACCACACCTTAAACTTCATGAGTGTGGTATTCCTAAAGATATGGCTGCTGAGCTTTACAAACCATTCGTGATCCGTAAATTGATCGAGCGTGGAATTGTGAAAACAGTTAAGTCTGCTAAGAAAATCGTTGATCGTAAAGATCCAGTAGTTTGGGATATCCTAGAAAACGTGATGAGAGGTCATCCAGTTCTTCTAAACCGTGCTCCAACACTACATAGACTTTCGATCCAATCATTCCAACCTGTTCTTGTAGAAGGTAAAGCTATTCGTCTGCACCCTCTAGTTTGTACTGGTTTCAACGCCGATTTCGATGGTGACCAGATGGCAGTCCATCTTCCGTTAGGAAATGCTGCAATCCTAGAGGCACAAGTGCTAATGCTTTCATCTCATAACCTTTTAAACCCTGCGAACGGAGCTCCAATCACTGTTCCATCTCAGGACATGGTTCTTGGTCTATATTACATGACCAAGGCTCGTAAAGGTGCAAAGGGTGAAGGTTTATCATTCTACTCTCCTGAAGAAGCAATTATTGCTTACAACGAAGGTAAAGTTGATATGCACGCGATCGTTAACGTAAGATCTCAAGATCTTGACGAGAATGGCGAACTTAAAACAATGATGATTGACACTACTTTAGGACGTATTCTATTTAATGAGCACGTTCCAAAAGCTGCTGGATATATCAACAAAATATTAACAAAGAAAGCATTACGTGATATTATCGCTGAGATTCTGAAAAGAACAGATAACTCAATTACGGCTCAATTCCTAGATGACATCAAAGATTTGGGTTATAAAATGGCTTATCGTGGCGGTCTTTCATTCAACCTTGATGACGTGATCATACCAGAAGTAAAATCTACGATGGTTGCTGAAGGTTATGCTGAGGTTGAAGAGGTCTTGAATAACTATAACATGGGATTCATTACCAACAACGAAAGATACAATGGAGTAATCGATATCTGGACACATGTGAACGCTCGCCTGACACAAAGTGTTATGCAGACCATTAGTACCGATAAACAAGGTTTCAACTCGGTTTATATGATGTTGGATTCTGGTGCCCGTGGTTCTAAAGAGCAGATTCGTCAGCTTTGTGGAATGCGTGGATTGATGGCTAAGCCTCAAAAATCAGGTTCTACTGGTTCTCAGATTATCGAAAACCCGATCCTTGCTAACTTTAAAGAGGGACTTTCAGTACTTGAGTACTTTATTTCTACTCACGGTGCTCGTAAGGGTCTTGCTGATACGGCATTAAAAACGGCTGATGCGGGTTACCTTACTCGTCGTCTTGTTGATGTTGCTCAGGATGTTATCATCAATCTTGACGATTGTGGTACTCTTCGTGGTCTTATTGCGATGGCTCTAAAAAACAACGAAGAAGTTGTTGCATCACTCTCTGAACGTATCCTTGGACGTACCACAGTTCACGACATCTATCATCCACTTACTGGCAAGCTAATCGTTAGCTCTGGTGAAGAGATTATCGAAGAAGTGGCTGCAGTGATCGAAGACTCACCAATCGAACGGGTGGAAATTCGTTCTGTATTGACTTGTGAGGCTGAAAATGGCGTTTGTGCTAAATGTTATGGCCGAAATCTAGCTACCGCGAAGATGATTCAACTCGGAGAGGCTGTTGGTGTAATATCTGCACAGTCAATCGGAGAGCCAGGAACACAGCTTACACTTCGTACCTTCCACGTAGGGGGTATTGCAGGTAACGTTTCTACTCAATCAACTGTTGTGGCTCGTTATGATGGTATTGCTGAAATCGAAGAACTTCGTTCCGTTGAGTCAATCGACGAAAAGGGAGATATCATCGATATCGTTGTTAGCCGTCTTGCGGAACTAAAAATTATCGATAAAAATACAGGAATCACCCTTTCAACACATAGTATGCCTTACGGTTCTAAACTATTTGTGAAGAATGGTGCTGACATTAAGAAAGATGCTGTGATCTGCGAGTGGGATCCTTACAATGGGGTTATTATCAATGAGTTTAACGGACGTGTTTCGTATAGTGACTTAATTGATGGTGTGACCTGTCGTGAGGAATCTGATGAGCAAACAGGTTACAAAGAGAAGGTAATCATCGAAACTAGAGATAAGACAAAAAATCCAACTCTACAGATCGTTGATGAAAATGGAGTAGAAATTCGCTCTTATAACCTTCCTGTTGGTGGTCACTTAAGTGTTGACGACAACCAGGCAGTTAAAAGTGGGGAAGTATTGGTTAAGATTCCACGTGCATCAGGTAAAGCTGGTGATATCACGGGTGGTCTTCCACGTGTTACGGAGCTTTTCGAGGCTCGTAACCCTTCTAATCCAGCTGTTGTATCTGAGATCGATGGAGAGGTAACCCTTGGTAAAATTAAAAGAGGTAACCGCGAAGTGGTCATTTCATCACGTACTGGTGAAGTGAAAAAATACTTGGTTCCTTTATCTCGCCAGATTCTAGTGCAAGAAAGCGATTATGTACGCGCTGGTATTGCCCTTTCTGATGGCGCAATTACACCTTCAGATATCCTTGCTATTAAAGGTCCTACAAAAGTTCAGGAGTATATCGTGAATGAAGTACAGGACGTCTATCGTATGCAAGGTGTGAAAATCAATGACAAACACTTCGAAGTAATTGTTCGTCAGATGATGCGTAAGGTTGAAATTGAAGATGCCGGTGATACTCGATTCCTTGAGAAACAAATCGTTGACAAGAGTGATTTTACAACTGAAAACGACTGGGTATTTGCTAAGAAAATCGTTCTAGACGGAGGTGACTCTGAAACGTTACGTCCAGGTATGATTATCACAGCCCGTCGCTTAAGAGATGAAAACTCATTGCTTAAACGAAAGGATAAGAAAGTCGTTGACGCTCGTGATGCAGTCCCTGCAACTTCTAGCCAAGTGCTACAAGGAATCACCCGCGCTTCGCTTCAAACGAAATCGTGGATGTCTGCTGCTTCGTTCCAGGAAACTACTAAGGTATTGAACGAGGCTGCTATCAATGGCAAAATCGACTACCTAGAAGGACTTAAAGAGAACGTTATTTGCGGTCACTTAATCCCTGCTGGTACTGGTAACCCGATGTTTAAAAATATCGTGGTTGGCTCTAAAGATGAATACGATCGTTTGATCGATTCAAATAAATCGGATTCAACAGAAGGCGAAGAAGAAGATTTTTAATATCGATTGCTATGAAAGAAGAATTTCAGGAACAGCTTAATATTGAGCTTACCGAAGAGATCGCTCAAGGAACCTATTCAAACCTTGCCATAATCACTCACTCTCCTTCAGAGTTTGTTGTTGATTTTGTGCTCGCTATGCCTGGTATCCCTAAAGCAAATGTAAAATCTCGGATAATTCTTACTCCAGAACATGCTAAAAGACTAATGTTGGCTATTCAAGACAACATTACGAAATACGAATCCATTCATGGTCCAATTCAAATTCATGAAGGACAAGTAAATATTCAACCAATGACCTATAGCGGTCCTACCGGACAAGCTTAAACAATTGGCTTATTCAATACTGAAAGCTCTTCTCGAACGGGAAGAGCTTTTTTTTGCCCTTTAGCGAACACCGCAGCCCCATTTTATTCTATAATCATTCTAAATTATGCCCTTCTAAATCAGAGTCTTAATTGGTTTTTGTACTCTTTTGATCGCCATGTTATTTTCTAACGACTTGTTATTCAGTTTAATTAGAATATTGATAATTTAGAATCATTCTTAATATGCTGATAGTTAGCATTTTGAGTCTATTTATTGGCTTGGTAAGCCCGATTTGAAGGCTTATATTTGCTATCCTAGACACCTAAATCTAAACCAAGCTATGAAAAAGGGTTTTAGAATTATTGTACTTGCTAAGCAAGTTCCCGATACCCGAAATGTGGGTAAAGATGCCATGAAAGCCGATGGGACTGTTAACCGCGCCGCACTTCCTGCGATATTTAATCCTGAAGATCTAAATGCTCTCGAGCTGGCTTTGCGGATCAAAGATAATAACCCAGGAACTACCGTTACCTTACTTACTATGGGACCTGGTCGCGCGGCAGAAATAGTTCGTGAAGGACTTTATCGAGGAGCCGACGATGGTGTGCTATTGACCGATCGAGCCTTTGCCGGCTCTGATACTTTAGCCACATCTTATGCGCTAGCTCAGACCATCAAAGTTATGGGTGAGTTTGATCTGATTGTCTCAGGTCGTCAAGCTATTGATGGAGATACAGCTCAGGTTGGGCCTCAGGTGGCTGAGAAATTAAAAATAAATCAAATTACATATGTTGAAGAGGTGTTGCAAGTTGATCCAGATTTTCTTGTAGTTAGGCGTCGTCTAGATAATGGAGTCGAGACCTTAAAGGCACCTCTGCCATTGTTGTTGACCGTGAATAGTTCTGCTCCTAATTGTCGGTCTCGGAACGCTAAGCTATTAATGCGTTATAAACAGGCACGAACGGTTACCGAACGTCAGGAAGCTGCCGAGGATTATCTCTATCTCTACGATTCGCGTCCGTTCTTAAACATCTTGGAGATAACAGCCAGTGAGATCTTTGCAACTCCTGATCTACTTGGATTGTCGGGATCGCCAACGAAGGTTAAGCGGATAGAAAATGTGGTTCTTCAAGCTAAAGATGCCGTGCGATTGAATACCAACGATGAAGGGATTCACGATTTGATGAAAGAGTTGATAGAGAGCCATGTGATTGGATAAACGCATTTAATTAGACCTCAAATACTCAGGAAATGAATAATCTGTTTGTTTATTGTGAAGTTGAAGATGGTGTTGTGGCCGATGTTAGCCTCGAGCTGCTAACTAAAGGCCGTAATTTGGCAAATGAATTAAAATGTCAGCTCGAAGCTGTGGTGATTGGTTCTTCATTGGATCAGATTGAAGATCAAATTTCCCCTTTTGGTGCTGATGTTATTTATCTCTTCGATGACCCCCGATTGGCTCCGTATACAACTGCTCCGCATGCCTCTATACTCATAAAGCTCTTTCAACAAGAGCAGCCTCAGATCGTGTTGCTTGGAGCAACGCCCATTGGACGAGATCTTGGACCAAGAGTATCATCTGCTTTGCATAGTGGATTAACAGCCGATTGCACCAGTTTGGAGATTGGCGACCACGAGGATAAAAAAGCAAATAAAGTATACAAAGATCTTTTATATCAAATCAGACCTGCATTTGGAGGAAACATTATTGCATGGATCATTAACCCTGACTGCAGACCTCAGATGGCTACGGTTCGCGAAGGTGTGATGCGAAAACAAGCTATTGATGCAAAATACAAAGCAATTGTTCACCGACCTATTATAGCGGATTATGTTTCTGAAACCGATTTTGCAGTTCAGATCATTGAACGCCATCTCGAAAAACGAAAACTAAATATTAAAGGGGCATCTATTGTCGTATCTGGAGGCTACGGCGTGGGTTCTAAAGAGAATTTCAAACTACTTTATGACCTTGCCGATGTCTTGGGTGCCGAAGTTGGTGCTTCAAGGGCTGCTGTGGATGCAGGATATGTTGACCATGAAAGACAGATTGGTCAGACTGGCATCACCGTTCGTCCAAAACTATATATCGCATGTGGCATTTCTGGTCAAGTGCAGCATCGTGCAGGTATGGAAGAGTCGGCTCAGGTTATTGCAATAAATACCGATCCTGAAGCGCCAATTAATGCGTTGGCCGATTATGTGATCACTGGCGACCTAGCAGAGGTGATCCCTAAAATGATTCGCTACTACAAAGAAAATACCAAATAAACGAAGGTTCAACCGATCTAAAATCAAGTGATAATGGCAAATTTATACAACGATAATAGAGACCTGAAGTTTCATCTGACCCATCCGATGATGCAAAAGCTGGTGCGACTTAAAGAGCGCGATTTTGAAGAGAAATCGACATTCGATTATGCTCCGCTCGATTTTGAAGACGCCATGGATAGTTATGATCGCGTTTTGGAGGTGGTGGGAGAGATCAGTGGAGATATTATAGCCCCGAATGCGGAGTCTATCGATGCTGAAGGGCCTCAAGTTGTTGATGGTCGTGTGATCTATGCCAGAGGTACCCAAGAGAATTTAGATGCACTTATTAAAGCCGGACTGCTTGGTATTACCTTACCTCGTCGTTTTGGTGGCTTGAATTTCCCCGTAGTCCCATATATTATGGCAGCCGATATTGTCTCGCGCGCCGATGCTGGCTTTGTAAATATCTGGGGTCTGCAAGATTGTGCAGAGACCTTGAACGAGTTTGCCTCTGAAGATCAAAAGGAGCGTTGGCTAACCCGAGTCGTGAATGGTGAAACGATGGCGATGGATCTCACAGAGCCTGATGCAGGATCTGATTTACAAGCCGTTCAACTTAAAGCTAGCTACTCCGAACAGAAAGGTGGCTGGGTCTTAAATGGGGTAAAACGATTTATTACCAATGGCGATGGCGATATAGCGCTAGTTTTAGCCCGTTCTGAGGAAGGAACGCGCGATGGTAGGGGTTTGTCGATGTTTGTCTACGATAAGCGAAATGGGGGCGTTACAGTGCGCCGAATCGAGCATAAGATGGGTATCATTGGCTCGCCGACCTGTGAGCTGGTATTTAAAGATGCTCCGGGAGAATTAATTGGTAGTCGCAAGCTTGGACTTATAAAATATGTGATGGCTCTTATGAATGGAGCTCGATTGGGTATTGCCGCGCAGGCCGTTGGTCTTTCAGAGGCAGCTTATCGTGAGGCTTTGAGTTATGCCAAAGAGCGTGCTCAGTTTGGAAAGACCATCATTCATTTTCCTGCGATCTATGAGATGCTATCTGGTATGAAAGCCAAGCTAGATGCATCTAGGACGTTACTCTATGAAACGGCCCGATTTGTTGATTTGTATAAAACGTATCAGCATATTTCTGAAGAGCGTAAGCTGAGCAATGAAGAGCGAGACGAGATGAAGACTTATCAGCATTTAGCCGATCTCTTTACCCCTTTAGCTAAAGGGATTACCTCTGAATTTTGTAATCAAAATGCTTACGATGCGATTCAGATCCATGGCGGTTCAGGGTTTATGAAAGATTATGCCGTTGAACGAATCTACCGCGATGCCCGCATTACCTCAATCTACGAAGGGACTACGCAGCTTCAAATCGTTGCGGCCATTCGAGGCGTTACCACTGGCGGCTATCTAAAACAGATTAGGGTTTATGAAAAAGAAGATCTTCGTCCAGACCTTGAGAAATATCGACGAGTATTGATCTCTCTAACGCAAGATTTTGAGGAGGCAGCAGAGAAAGTTTTGGCAACAGGAGATCAGGAGTTCTTAGATTTCCATGCTCGACGTTTGGTCGAAATAGCTGGTTACATAATTATGAGCTATCTATTAGTCTTAGATGCTAATCGTGACCAAGAATATCTGCGGTCGGTACAAAATTTCAATAAGATGGCGAAGGGTGAAGTTAAGGCAAGAGCCGAATTTATTAGAGCCACATCGATGGAAGATATTGGCCATTATAAATATCAATAGATTGACTCTCTTATAAACTATTTTCCCTCTTCGTTTCCGTTAATCATTCCAGATACAATACCTTTTGCATGGCGGTTATCGGCGATGATGACTCCGCACAAGTGAATGAAAACGTACCCATACATGAGGTATTGGCAAAATTCATGCACCTTTTTAATAAGTCTATGGTTCTGATCAAAAAAGGCTAGGTCGTGCTCGAAGGCTAATCCAAGTCCAGTAAATACAACGGTCAAGAGTAGTAAATAAAAGATCAAATAGCCTCGTTTTACGAGTAGGTAGTGTTTTATTTCTTTAAGATTATCTGTTGGGGTAGTTGTTAGTTTTAATGCCGCTTTAATTCGTGTTCGAATCTTGTCTCCATTGGGTTGAACCACTTCGATTAAGAACCGCGATAGGAGTAAAAAGGCTAATCCATACCCAATTAGTTTATGCACATCCCACATCTTGTCGTCATATCCATGTGCGACCGAAAATGCTTGTTCGTCAGTCACCGTCACCCCTTTGTTGGCTAATCGTTCTTGCACGAATTTAATATTCTGACGAGGCTTAAGGGCTGTTGAAGCAAGTAGAACAGTGATCATTAGCGAGGCGATGGTTAGAAATGTTAGCCAATGCCAGATTCTAATTAAAACGGTATGTCTTTGCAGAAAAGGTGACGTTTCACCAGTTTGGCTTTTCTTAGTCATGGGTTAGATTTATTAGAAGCTTAAATTCTGTTTTAATAACTAGAACGTATTATCAAAAATAGTATAATTAATTCGTCCTTTTAATTTTTATTGCAATTGTTGAGCTGTATAGGTTTTATTTAACTAAAATGAGACTCAATATTTTGTGCCTTGGTGGCTTGGTGGCTATTTTAAAAATTGAGTTTTTAGTCTTAAATATGAAAAGTCTACATCGATTTAATTCTATTGTTTACTTGAAAATTAGGTTGTCATTTTTTAGATATTAATTATTTCTTAATTCAAATTTCTTCCAGGTCCTTAATTTTTCACCATGGCATAATTTGATTAATTTTGTGTCACTTTTTAAAAGTTTAGTGTTTCAATCTTAATTTTATCCAAATGCTTAAAAGTATATTTCAGCTTGAACGTTCAAAGTATGCACCAAAGATGCCAAAAGCTTTGTCAGGTTCAGTAAAGGTTGTTGAAGGTGGTCGGACAAACTCTATCGCAGATCAACAAGAGATTCAGAAATTTTTCCCTGGTACCTATGGAATGCCCATTATTACGTTTGAAGCGGGGAGTGATGGTAAATCATATCCTGGTCTTAATGTTGGTGTGATCTTATCTGGTGGTCAGGCCCCGGGCGGTCATAATGTGATATCTGGCATTTTTGACGGATTGAAAAAACTCAATCCATCAAATAAATTATATGGTTTTCTAGGTGGACCTGGAGGATTAGTCGATCATAAATACATTGAACTTACTTCCGATATTATTGATGAATACCGTAATACTGGTGGTTTCGATATCATTGGCTCTGGTCGTACTAAATTGGAGGAGACCGCTCAGTTTGACAAAGGTGTTGAGATCTGTAATAAATTAGGCATTCGTGCGATTGTAGTTATTGGAGGTGATGACTCAAATACCAATGCCTGTGTATTGGCAGAATATTATCTAAGTAAAAATACAGGAATTCAAGTTATTGGCTGTCCTAAAACCATTGATGGTGACTTGAAAAACGAGATGATCGAGGCTTCATTTGGCTTTGATACAGCTTGTAAAACATACTGTGAGTTGATCGGAAATATTATGAGAGACTCCAATTCAGCTAAGAAATATTGGCATTTTATCAAGCTAATGGGACGATCAGCTTCTCATATTGGTTTAGAATGTGCCTTGCAGTCGCATCCAAATGTTTGTCTGATCTCGGAAGAGGTAGCAGAGAAGAAGCAGACTCTTGAGCAAATTGTAAATGACATTACTGATATCGTTGTTAAGAGAGCACAAAACAATGAAACATTCGGCGTGGCCTTAATCCCAGAGGGATTGGTTGAGTTTATCCCCGAGATGAAAGTACTTATCAGTGAACTAAATGATTTATTAGCCGAAGGTCATGCTCCTGCTGAGAAATTCCAGAGTTTAACAACAAATACAGAGAAGCGTGATTTCGTTATTGATACGTTGTCTCCTCAGTCGTCTAGGGTCTATGCATCGTTGCCAAACGGTATTGCACGTCAGCTAACACTTGATCGTGATCCTCATGGTAACGTTCAAGTTTCTCGTATTGAGACAGAACGTTTATTGATCGAGATGGTTGAGAAGCGATTGGCTGAACTTAGACGGAACGGTCTTAAGATTAATTTCTCGGCACAGAACCATTTCTTTGGGTATGAAGGTCGTTGTGCTGCCCCTTCGAATTTTGATTCTGACTATTGTTATTCATTGGGTTTTGTAGCCTCTTTGCTGATTGCAAATGGCAAAACAGGTTACTTATCCTCCATACGAAATACAACTGCTCCTGCTTCTGAGTGGATCCCTGGTGGAGTTCCAATTACGATGATGATGAATATGGAACGTCGTCATGGTGAGATGAAACCAGTTATTCAAAAAGCTCTAGTTTCTTTAGATGGTGCTCCATTTAAGGCTTTTGCTGAAAAGAGAGATGAGTGGGCTATAAAGACTTCCTTCGTGTATCCTGGTCCGATTCAATATTGGGGACCATCAACGGTTTGCGATGCTCCAACACGCACGCTGATACTTGAAAGCGGAAAATAATCAATTCCTGAATAGTTGCTTTGCAGCCTAGTGATGGGTTGTATAATTTTTAATCATCGAAAATAACTCTAGTGTTTACTGGAGTTATTTTTTTTTGCTATTGATTGATCAGATTTATCGTGTGACAGGCCACTAAAGCTGCCGTTTCTGTTCGAAGACGAGCCTCTCCAAGCGATATAGGCCTAAATCCTGCTACAAGGGCTGCTTCAATCTCTTCTGTTGAGAAATCTCCTTCAGGGCCAATCAATATTAAGGTGTTAGCCCCTTTGATCGCAGCATCTCGGAGTAGAGATTTGGACCCATCGGCACAATGGGCAATAAACTTAAGTCCGTCAAACGGAGATGCAATCAAGGATTTAAAACTCTGTATGGGTTTTATCTGCGGTAGATATGCTTTTATTGATTGTTTTATGGCTGCAATAGTTACTTTCTCAAGTCTTTCTGGCTTAATCTCTTTTCGTTCCGAATACCGACTTATAATAGGTATTATGGTGTCGATGCCAATCTCGGTAGCTTTCTCCAAAAACCATTCGTAACGGTCGATATTTTTTGTTGGAGCCACAGCGATGGTGAGATTGAAATCACGTTTGCCATATTCAGGTGTGCGGCTAAGTATTTTAAGCTCACAACCTTTGGGATGGGCCAGTGTTATCGTTGCTTCACACTTCAAACCTTTGCCATCGATTAATACCAGTTGATCGCCTTCCGATAGCCGCAGAACTCTCACGCAATGCTTCGACTCCTCTTCACTAAGTCGGTAGGTATTCTCCTTGAGATCGGGCGTATAAAATAGATGCATTTCAAGTTTGAGTTTGATATTTGCTTGGCGAATATAGCTTGTTTTGGCCTATTTATCCGTTCTAATTCACTTCTCTAATTTAATCTTGTATTAATTTCTTACTGCTAGCTGCAATGAGAAGCAGTCCAATCACAAATAATATTAGATATAAAAAATAGTTCGTTGGTTCGCCCGATTTCATGATAGCAAGCTCTTTAAGATCTTTGTAGTAGTAGGCTGATAAAAATACCAGCGCATTGTGGGTGGCATGACCTGCAATACAAGCCAGAACAGATCCTGTTCGAATTCTAATCCATCCTAAGACAATTCCCAACGAGAAGGCTGCCGCAAACTGCCAAGGATTTAGATGAAATAGGGCAAAAAGTAAGGCTGATAGAATTATAGCCACTGCAGGGCGGTAATTACGTGAGAATCCCGACATGATGAGGCCTCTAAAGATCACCTCTTCCACGATTGGAGCAATGATCACGATGCGAAGTATACCTCCCCAGATACCTAAATCAGAAGTAAATAGTCGATTGAATAGTTCCATAAACCAGCCAGGAGGGGGTAGGACGTGTTCAAAATGAATATTGGCTTCATTTAAAAAGTATTGAAGTCCGCCGAACGTTATCAGCATCGAGGGGAGCAATAGCCAATTGAATTTTTTCAATGAGAATGTTTGGCTAAAGGGAAGGCCAGAGAAGCGGAATCCTAAATATAGAATAAACAGGGTAGAGCCTAAGAATATCGGCACTTTTAGCCATGGTTGATAGAGCCAATCGGTTCCATGATTGTAATCGTAAATTGCCAAGGGAAGATCTATCATGGTCTGGATAAAGATATAGATCACGATCAGGTTGGCAGCCTGCCAAAATGAAGGGTAGTATTTTAAGTCAGATCCTTTCACAGTTTCTTGAGTTTAGCACTACCCAAAATTAATGAAAGGATCGAATTTATGCGCTTAGGTGTGCTAAAATTTATTTGTTTTGAAAAGTTAGCTATCCGTTAGACAGTTTTACTAAGATTTGGCGGTCGTACTTTATGTAAAATCAAGGTTGATAAGGCTAGCGTGACGCCAATTGTGGTCGGTTGATTTGTTATTATTTGCAATTCAATAGAAATATCTACACTATTTCGAGTTTTGATCCTATAATTTTAAAGATTTATACTCTTGAGTAATCTTTTTAATCTTCATTATATCAATGTGATACGACTTTGAATGTTTTATTGAGTGCATTGCTGATAAAAAAGAGGTGAAGAGTTTGATTATTTGAACAAAAAGTCTTTACTTTGCGATCTGTTTGAAAAATATAGAAAGCAAGTTTAAAATTACTCAAAATGTCTAGAGTTTGTCAGATAACAGGTAAGAAAGTGATGTTTGGGAACAATGTTTCTCATTCAAAGCGGAGAACCAATCGAAAATTTATGGTGAATATCTTCACCAAACGATTTTATCTTCCTGAAGAGGATAGATGGATAAAATTGAATGTTACAGCCGCAGGGTTGAGAACAATTAATAAAAACGGTTTGGCAGCTACTTTAAAAACAGCTAAAGCCAAAGGTTATTTAGAAAATATTTAATAAGTTACTGAGCAATGGCAAAAAAGGGTAACAGAGTACAGGTAATATTGGAGTGTACAGAACACAAAGCTAGCGGGCAGCCAGGAACTTCTCGTTATGTGACAAAAAAGAACCGGAAGAATACACCGGAGCGCCTGGAACTGAAAAAATTTAATCCGATTCTTAAACGTATTACCGTTCACCGGGAAATTAAATAAATTGAATTATGGCAAAGAAAGTAGTTGCGTCACTTCAAAAGGGAGCCGGTAAATCTTATTCTAAAGTAATTAAGATGGTTAAGTCTGAAAAGACCGGAGCATACAAATTCATAGAGGAAATTATTCCTAATGACTCAGTAACAGATTATTTTAAAGGTAAATAGTCTATAGTCTAGATAGAAGAAGAGCTTTCGTCGTAATGGATGAAAGCTCTTTTTTTATTTTCTATGTTTCTGTTTCTGAAATGTATACTTTTAAGGTCGTCAAAATTATTTATTCATGGGCATTTTTAGTTGGACCAAATCAAAGAAGGAGAGTTTAGACAAAGGTCTAGAGAAAACTAAAGAGGGTGTATTTCAGAAACTCTCTAGAGCGATCATAGGCAAAACTGTCGTCGATGACGAAGTTCTAGATAACCTCGAAGAGATACTTATCTCTTCTGATGTTGGCGTTAAAACAACCTTAAAGATTATCGAGCGCATTGAAAAACGAGTGGCTGCCGATAAATATATGAATACCTCTGAGCTTAATCGAATCCTTAAAGAGGAGATTGTGGCCCTTCTATCCGAGAATAATACTACCGACGTAACTGATTTCGAACTTCCTAAAACTGGTCAACCCTATGTGATCATGGTGGTAGGTGTAAATGGCGTTGGTAAAACAACCACCATTGGCAAATTAGCGCATCAATTTAAGAGCGCTGGTAAAAAAGTGGTGCTTAGTGCTGCCGATACTTTTCGTGCTGCTGCAATCGATCAATTGCAAATCTGGGCCGATCGGGTAGGTGTGGAATTGGTACGTCAAAATATGGGCTCTGATCCCGCTTCAGTGGCATTCGATACCCTTCAATCGGCTAAGGCAATGAATGCCGATGTGGTGATCATCGATACCGCTGGTCGTTTGCACAATAAGATCAACCTGATGAACGAGCTTTCTAAGATTAAGAAAGTGATGCAGAAAGTTTATGAGAGTGCTCCGGATGAAGTGTTGCTCGTACTGGATGGTTCAACCGGACAGAATGCCTTTGAACAGGCAAAGCAGTTTACTCTGGCAACAGAGGTCACAGCCATGGCCTTGACAAAACTTGATGGCACTGCCAAAGGGGGAGTGGTAATCGGTATCTCCGATCAGTTTAAAATCCCTGTAAAATATATCGGTGTGGGTGAGGGCCTCGATGACCTTCAAATCTTTCATCGAACCGAATTTGTTGATTCCTTGTTTAAATAACCCTGGAATTTAGTTTTCTATTTTTAATTGTATTTTCTCCCCTTTTGTGGGCCTTGTGATAGTTCAGATTATGAAAAAAAAGATCAATGTTGTCTCTTTAGGTTGTTCCAAAAATCTTGTGGATTCTGAGCTATTTTTAGCTCAAATGGCCTCGAATGGTTATGAGGTTTCTCATGATGCCAATGGCACAGATTCTCGTATTGTGGCGATAAATACTTGCGGTTTTATTGGAGACGCTAAAGAAGAGTCGGTTAATACCATCTTGGGATATGCTGATGCTAAAAACAAGGGACTTATTGATAAACTCTATGTTTTTGGTTGTTTATCAGAACGTTACAAGGATGATTTAAAGCTTGAGATTCCTGAAGTAGATGGTATCTATGGCAAGTTTCAAATCAAGAAAATGGTTGAAGATCTGAATGCAGACTATAAAATGTCACTTTCACGTGAACGTTATTTAACCACACCATCGCATTTTGCTTATTTGAAAATTTCAGAAGGATGTAACCGGACTTGCTCTTATTGTGCCATACCTCGTATGACCGGTAAACATATTTCGGTACCAATGGATAAATTGCTTATCGAAGCCAAAAGTTTAGCTAGTCAAGGTGTTAAAGAGCTTTTGATTATTGCGCAGGATTTATCAGACTATGGCTTAGACCGTTATAAAGAACCTAAATTAGCTGAGTTATTAACGATGCTATCTGAGGTCGAAGGTATTGAGTGGATTAAACTTCATTATGCTTATCCTGTTAATTTCCAGTATGATATTCTTCCAGTAATGGCGCAAAAGCCCAATATGGCCCGTTATTTGGATATCGCTTTGCAACATTGCAGTGATAATATGCTGACCTTAATGCGTCGTAATATCACCAAAGCTGGTACTTTAAAATTACTCAAAAGACTCCGTGACGAAGTTCCAGGAATTCATATCCGCACCACCTTGTTAGTCGGTCATCCAGGCGAGACTGAAGAGGATTTTGAAGAGCTTAAAGAATTTGTTCGTGAGATCCGTTTTGAACGATTAGGTGTATTCACTTATTCACACGAAGAAGGGACTATTGCTGGAGAACTTTATGAAGATGATGTGCCTGCTGAAGTTAAACAAGCGCGTGCTGATGAGATCATGGCTATCCAACAACAAATCTCAGCCGAGATAAATACCACTAAAATTGGTCAGACGATGAAGGTTGTGATCGACCGTTTAGAAGGTGATTATTTTATCGGACGCACAGAATATGATTCAGCAGAAGTCGATGGCGAAGTGTTGATCTCTTCCGCACAGAAACTAAATATTGGTCAATATTATCAGGTAGAGATTACCAGTTCTGATGATTTTGATCTGTATGGATCTGCTAGGTTATAGCCGTTTGTTAAAGTGTCCGTCCTGGATAAACCGTTAAAGCTACCTTTAAACACTCAACAGCATGTTTTAGATCTTCAAGATTTAAAACATAAGCTACGCGCACCTCATTTTTTCCAACCCCTTTGGTAGAGTAGAAGCCAGAAGCTGGTGCCATCATCACTGTTTCGTTGTTGTATTCAAACTCTTCAAGCATCCACTGACAGAATTTATCGCTGTCGTCGATTGGTAGTCTGACAATGGCATAAAACGCACCCATTGGCATAGGCGCATAGACACCTGGGATCTCGTTTAAAGCATTGATAAAGTAGTTTCGTCGGTCAAGATATTCTTTGTAGACCTCCTCCATATATTCAGGAGGTGAATCAACAGCAGCTTCTGCAACAACTTGTCCGAGCATCGGAGGACAAAGTCGAGCCATCGCGAGTTTTAGAATTGATTTGATGATCATTTTATTTTTTGAAACCACCGATCCAATCCGAATACCACAAGCGCTAAATCGCTTGGAGATGGAATCAATCATGATTACGTTGTTGCTAATTCCTTCAAGTTCTAAAGCTGAGTAATGTATTTTTCCGTCATACACAAATTCACTGTAAACCTCATCAGAAATAAGGTATAGGTCGTACTTTAATACCAATGCCCTAAGTTGCTCTAGCTCCTCTTTGGTATAAACATATCCCGTTGGATTATTCGGATTACAAATAAATATACCCTTCGTCTTAGGATTGATAACTTTTTCAAATTCGGATATGGCAGGAAGTTGAAAGCCATCCTCTATATACGAAGGTATTGGCCGGATAACCACATCTGTAGCAATAGCAAAGGAGAGGTAGTTGGCATAAAATGGTTCCGGGATAATGATCTCATCACCAGGGTTAAAACAGACCATGAAAGAGAAGGAGATTGCTTCTGAACCACCAGTGGTGATAAGGATCTCATTGGCATCAACATCTAAATTTCGGTCTCTATAATATTGAGCTAATTTCTTGCGGTAGGAGTCATTTCCAAAAGAATGGCCGTAAGGGATCAATTCGAAATCGAAATTCCGAATCCGTTCAATGGCGTGAGGAGGAGTTTTGATATCGGGCTGACCAATATTTAAATGGTAAACCTTTCTTCCTTTGGCTTTAGCCTTCTCAGAATACGGCACTAACTTTCGAATAGCTGACTCTGGTAATAATTCTCCTCGGTTTGATATTTTAGGCATTCTTCTATTTTAGTATTGAATAGTTACAAATATACAATTATAATGGCTCCATTTTAAAGCCTAGCCAGATCCTTTCAAGCTTTAATCAACCGAGTTTTGAACAGTTTGTAGTCGTGTTATAAGGATGCTTTGAATGAGATTAGGCGTTCTTGCAGCATCTTAATCTTATCTTCAGCATCAGTCTGCTTTTTACGTTCTAGTTCAACTACGTTTGCTGGTGCGCTACTCATAAAACGCTCATTCATAGTTTTCTTCTTAACCGATTCTAAGAATCCAAGGGTGTATTTTAGTTCCTCTTCAATCTTTACAATCTCCTCTTTTATGTTTACCACCTCGGCAAGAGGAATGTAATAGGTTGAAGTTTGTACACGGAATGACAAAGCACCTTCAACTTCCTTGTCCGAAATAGATAGCTCGGAAAGGTTCCCTATCTTCTCTAAAATGGTGTTATATACGGGAAAGAAACCTTTCTCACCTGGGACGATGATAAGTTTGAGTAGCTCTTTATTGGCGATGTTTTTCTCTTTACGTACCGCCCGAATGCCTGTGATCGCCTCTTTAATAGATTCAAATTGAGCACAGATTCCACTGCGGTCGTTTCTGGTCGTTGGCCATTGAGAAATCATGATTGAATCACCTTGATCTCTGGTCTTTAGCAATTGCCAGATCTCTTCGGTAATAAATGGCATAAAAGGGTGCAGAAGGCGCAATACTTCATCAAACAACTCCGAAACTTCTTGAAGTGTTTTAGCATCAATCGGCTCTTGGTAGGCTGGTTTGATAATCTCCAATAACCATCCTGAGAATTCATCACGGACAATATTGTAAATGGTCATCAAGGCGTCGTTCAGTCGATATTTATCGAAATGATCGTCCATGGTGATGGTAACCTCATTGAGTTTCGCTTTAAACCATTCAATCCCAAGTCTAGAGTGCTCCGGTTGAGGCAGCGATGCATCAACTTCCCATCCTTTAATCAAACGGAACGAGTTCCAGATCTTCGAGCTGAAATTACGCCCTTGTTCTGATAGTGATTCGTCAAATAAGATGTCGTTTCCTGCAGGTGAACAAAATAGCATACCTACTCGCACTCCATCTGCACCATACTTGGCTATCAGATCAAGTGGATCGGGAGAGTTTCCTAATGATTTCGACATCTTGCGACGTAATTTGTCACGCACAATACCGGTGAAATAGACATTCTTAAATGGTAATGTACCTCGATATTCATAACCTGCAATGATCATACGTGCAACCCAAAAGAAGATAATCTCAGGAGCCGTAACTAAATCATTTGTTGGATAATAGTAGTTGATCTCCTTGTTGTCGGGCTCATTAATGCCATCGAATACCGAGATTGGCCACAGCCATGAAGATGCCCATGTGTCTAAAACATCTTCATCTTGACGAAGGTCTGCTATCGTAAGTTTTGTGTCGTCACTTTTTATTTTCGCCATCTCAAGGGCCTTTTCTTCGCAGTCGGCAACAACAAAAGATCCATCTGCAAGATAATATACCGGAATGCGATGGCCCCACCATAGCTGACGCGAGATGCACCAGTCTTTGATGTTTTCCATCCAGTGACGGTAAAGATTTTTGAATTTCGGTGGATAGAACTTGATATCTTCCACCTCTACCGCATCGAGTGCCGGCTTGGTGATGTCGCTCATCTTCAAAAACCATTGCGCTGAGAGTTTTGGCTCAATCGCCACATCCGTTCGTTCTGAATATCCTACTTTATTGGTGTAGTCTTCGATCTTCACCAGGTTACCCGATGCCTCAAGCATTGGGATGATCTGTTTGCGAGCTTCAAAACGATCTACGCCAACCAATAGTTGTGCTTTTTCGCTGAGTGTTCCATCATCATTAAACGTATCGATCACTTCAAGGTTATGACGCAACCCAATCTCATAGTCATTGATGTCGTGTGCTGGTGTGATCTTCAAACATCCAGTACCAAACTCCATATCCACATAGGTATCTTGAATAATTGGAACAAGACGATTTACCAGTGGAACGATCACTTTTTTCCCTGCCAGATGACGAAACCGATCATCGTTTGGATTCACACATATAGCAGTGTCACCTAAGATGGTTTCTGGTCGCGTGGTGGCTACAGTAACATATTCCGTAGTTCCCTCAATTTGATACCGAACGTAATATAGTTTTGATTTTTCTTCTTTGTGGTTTACCTCTTCGTCTGAAAGGGCAGTTTTAGCTGCAGGATCCCAGTTTACCATTCGCACACCACGGTAGATTAGACCTTTGTTGTAAAGGTCTACAAAGACTTTAATAACCGATTCTGAGCGAACCTTGTCCATGGTAAATGCTGTACGATCCCAATCGCAAGAGGCCCCTAATTTCTTGAGTTGCTCTAAAATAATTCCACCATGTTTATCGGTCCATTCCCAGGCATGAGCTAAGAATTCATCACGAGTAAGACTATCTTTAGATATCCCTTCTTTGCGCAACTTGTCAACCACCTTGGCCTCTGTAGCAATGGAAGCATGGTCGGTACCAGGCACCCAACACGCATTTTTTCCTTGCATCCTAGCCCGTCGCACCAAGATATCTTGGATTGAATTATTGAGCATATGACCCATATGGAGCACACCTGTTACATTCGGTGGCGGTATTACGATGGTATAAGGCTCGCGTTCGTCTGGCTCCGAATGGAAAAACTTCTGGTCCATCCAGTATTTATACCATTTGTCTTCTACCGCAGAGGGGTCGTATTTACTTGGAATATCAGTCATTATATTTCTTTCGTTTCTGTCTTAAATTATAGGCTAGAATGGCATAAATGCCTATTCGCGCGAATTGAGAACAAAAATAGGAAAATCAAGAGAAAAGGAAAGGCTTGTGTGATAAAGAATCATAACAAAAACGTGATTACGAAGAAAAAAGTTTAGTACTCTAATTAAATATTAGGATAATCTCTCAGGATTGCTGGAAATGTTATGACTTGGTTTATGCGGAAAAGACTAATTTTGCCACCTCAAACCACCATGTGCTATGACTATTCCTGCGAAATCTTTCTTTAACTCTTATAATCAACTGAATAAGGATATCGACGCCTTGTCTTTGTCCTTAGAGAAGACCCATGCGAAGCATATCAATTGTAAGATGGGGTGCGACTTATGTTGTATGGCAATATCTGTTTTTCCAGTCGAATTTCACGCAATAAAAACCGAATTGGAAAAGTCAGAAATGACCATTTTGCCTAAACCAAAAGATCCATCGCGTTGTCGATTTCTGGTGGATCATAGTTGTACGATATATGAACACAGACCTGTGATCTGTCGAACACATGGCCTGCCCTTAGTTTACATGAGCATGGATACCGATGAATATGAGCTTTCACTCTGCGAGTTAAATTTTACGGAGTTTGATTTTGAAGAGTTTGATGAGGAAAATACCTTTCCATTGGATAAAATTAATAGCCGACTTTATCAGATTAATAAGCAATTTGTGGCCGGATTTGAGGGTGGTAGATATTCCGAGCAAGACCGTATTTCGCTATCTGATCTAATGGGAGAATAGCATGGGCAAACTGCGAGCTCATTGATTTTTTATGTATTTTTGTTTGCCCTAACCCGATAGCGTTTGTTTTAAGAATTGATAATCAGAAAAAATAGTAAGATGTCAGAATTTAGTTATCAGAAGCCATTTCCAATTACAAAAGATACCACTCAGTATCGCTTGTTGTCAACGAATTATGTTTCAACCTTAGAGGTTGAAGGTCGTAAGATTTTAAAGGTCGATCCGCAAGCATTGGAGTTATTGGCACGAGCTGGATTTTCTGACGTCTCATTTTATCTTCGAGAAGCCCATCTTGAGAAATTGGCTTCTATCTTGCAAGACAAGGAGGCCAGTGATAACGATACCTTCGTCGCTTATACGATGTTGTTAAACCAAGTTGTATCTGCAGAAGGTGAGTTGCCAACCTGCCAGGATACCGGCACTGCAATTGTTTTAGCCAAAAAAGGGGAAAATGTTTGGACCGGTGGTGACGATGCTAAGACCTTATCAAAAGGGATCTTTGAGACATTTCGCGATCGCAACCTTCGTTATTCTCAGGTGGTGCCAACTTCCATGTTTGACGAGAAAAATACTGGAAGTAATCTTCCAGCTCAGATTGATATCTATGCCACCGAAGGAAATAGTTACGAATTTTTGTTCGTGACTAAAGGCGGTGGTTCAGCGAATAAAACATTTCTTTACCAGCAGACTAAATCACTGTTGAACGAAGAGAGTCTATCTAATTTTATCCGCGAGAAGATTAAAGATTTAGGAACTTCAGCTTGCCCACCATACCATCTTGCGATTGTTATAGGGGGTACTTCGGCTGAGGCCACACTATCAACAGTTAAGAAAGCCTCTGCGGGCTATCTCGATCATCTACCAACTGAAGGGAATGACGGTGGTCAGGCTTTCCGCGATCTAGAATGGGAAGATAAAATCACTAAGATTTGCCGTGAGAGTGGGATAGGAGCTCAGTTTGGTGGCAAGTATTTCGTACACGATGTGCGGGTGATTCGGTTACCACGTCATGCCGCTTCATGTCCAGTAGGTATTGGAGTAAGCTGCAGCGCCGACCGCAATATCAAAGGAAAGATCACCGAAGATGGAATCTTCTTAGAGGTGTTAGAGCGCAATCCAGCTCGCTTTTTACCTAAATCGGCCCCATTTATGATGCCTGCAGTGGACATCGATCTTGATAAGCCAATGGACGAAGTGTTACGGGAACTTTCGAAATACCCGGTTAAAACCAGGTTGAACCTGAAAGGAACGTTGATTGTAGCACGTGATATTGCTCATGCAAAAATTAAAGAGTTAGTAGACGCAGGCAAGCCAATTCCAGAATATTTTAAAAATCACCCAGTCTATTATGCTGGACCAGCAAAAACTCCAAAGGGAATGGCCTCTGGAAGCTTCGGACCAACGACAGCTGGTCGCATGGATAGTTATGTTGATCTTTTTCAGGCTCTTGGAGGATCGAAAATTATGCTGGCTAAGGGTAACCGGTCAAAAGGTGTTACCGAAGCTTGTAAGAAACATGGTGGTTTCTATTTAGGCTCTATTGGCGGTCCAGCAGCGATACTTGCCAAAGATAGCATCAAGTCGGTTGAGATTATCGATTTTGAGGAGTTGGGAATGGAAGCAGTGCGGAAGATTACGGTTGAAAATTTCCCAGCATTCATTATTGTCGACGATAAGGGGAACGACTTTTTTGCGGAGCTGAAATAAGTTTAATTCGGATTATTTAGCGTTAAAAGCTTGAATTAAATCAATTATTTCTTTCGCTGAAATGGCTGTTGTCTCGCTTTTGTCGGGCAGCTGATCTTACAGCTAGCCCTTGGTTCTCATAAAAGAGTCAATCGTATTTTTCGGCCTAGTCCGGTTTCGAATATTTTATATAATGTTGAAACTTGAATATCGGCTTTCCCGTTTTCTAGCCTGGATATATAGCTTTTCTTCGTACCGATTCTGTCTGCCAACTGCTCTTGAGTAATATGAGCTTCTTTTCTAGCCTCTTTCAACATTTCGGAAATGACAAAGTAATTTGCCTTAACTTCATATTCGTCTCTTGTCGAGGAACCTATTTTGCCATATTTAATGTCCAATAATTCATCAAATGTTTTTGCGTTTTTAATTGCTTCTTCTTTCATTTTTTTGAGTTTTTTAATTCAAAATACTCACGCTTTAACCTGAGCGCCTTCTCAATTTCTTTCAGCGGAGTTTTCTGCGTTTTTTTCTGAAATCCGTTGAATAAAACAACGAGATTTCCGTTGTCAAAGCAGCAAAAAATCCTGTAGATATTAGAACTATATTCAACTCTTACTTCATAAAGTCCATCAGCGCCAGCAATTGGACTGAGAAATTTCTTTGAGACTCTCTCAACCTGTCTGATAATGCGGAGTATATATTCTATTTTCTCCTGAACTTTTGTCGTTTGTTCGAGATAAAAGTCAGCAAAGTGACTGCCATGAAATATGATTTTTCTTTCTGTAAAGTTAACTATTAAGTCAACATTTACAAGATTTTTTTTCATGTTCTTAAATTATAGAATGCAGCTCTTGATTTTGTTGGTAACTGCCAGTCGAATCTTGTAGGTTTGATGTCCTAATGGTTTCCCTAGTTTGGGATTCTCTATTAATTTATGCTTAAGTAAATTTAATACATCACTTAAAGATAAATATTTTTTGAGTAAGGGTTTTGATTGCTTTTTAAAACTTTGAGTAATCTTAACTTCTACTTTCATTTACAAAGGCTGAGAGAGATTGTAAATTAGTCCCATTGTTTTTTGTGATTTTTAATTCGATCAACCCATCCTGAATAGATCGCAACACCTCTAGCTTTTTCTGATTTTTTTATAATCGGCTTTTTCTTTTCCTTCAGAAGTGTTAGTATCCTTTATGATTTCGTGGATTTCAGCCTTGGTTGATGCGTATTTTTTCATTTTGCAGACTTTTCACTAATTTAATCATTTTGAGATCCAATTGCAAACTAATTTCTGAATATTTAAAAAGGCATTAGGTCTTCTTTTACATCCTTTCCGGTACGTTGATTCCTAATAAAGAGAACCCATTTTTTATCGTCTTGCCAATGGTTTGCGCCAACAGCAGTCTGAACTTTCGTACCTCTTCGTCGGGCTCATTCATAATCGTAACATCGTGATAGAACTGGTTAAACTCCTTCACTAGTTCATAAACATAATTAGCCACTAGGGCTGGACTATGTTTCTCGCCTGCTTCTTGAACCGCTTCTGGAAACTCGGTAAGGGCTTTAATTAAACTAGCCTCTTTCTCACTTAGTTCAACTGCTGGGACTTCAGTTGGAATGGTTATTCCAGCATCGGCAGCTTTTCGTAATACACTCTGAATTCGCGCATACGTGTATTGAATAAATGGTCCGGTATTACCATTGAAATCAATAGACTCTTCTGGATTAAAGAGCATGGTTTTCTTCGGATCGACCTTTAAAATGAAATATTTCAAAGCTCCTAGAGCAACCATTTCATAGATATGTTGCTTCTCTTGATCGCTATAATTATCTAGTTTGCCTAGCTCTTCTGACACTTTTCGTGCCACTTCAACCATGCCAACTACAAGATCGTCAGCATCTACAACAGTCCCTTCACGTGATTTCATCCTCCCTTGGGGTAGTTCAACCATTCCATAGGAGAAATGATAAAGGTCCTTACCCCATTTATACCCTAGCTTGTCGAGTAACAAGGATAAAACCTGGAAGTGATAATTTTGCTCGTTTCCAACCACATAAATCATATGGTCTATTGGGAAATCGGTATAGCGGATTTTAGCTGTGCCAATATCTTGCGTCATATAAACCGATGTGCCATCTGAGCGAAGCAGAATCTTGCGGTCTAGACCATCGCCTTCAAGGTTAGCCCAGACAGATGTATCGTCCATCTGCTCGAAGATTCCCTCTTTGACACCACGCAAAACTTCGTCGCGACCAACGGTATAGGTATTTGATTCGTAATAGATCTTATCAAAATCGACCCCTAAAGTTTTATACGTCTCATCGAAACCAGCATAAACCCAAGTATTCATCATCGACCAAAGCTCACGTGTCGCTGGATCATTCGCCTCCCACAAACGAAGCATCTCACGCGCCTCGTTAATGATTGGGGCTTGCTCCTTAGCCAACTCTTCAGTTAGACCTGATGCTATCAGCGCTGCAATCTCTTTTTTATAGAGCTGATCGAACTTCACATAATATTCACCCACTAAATGATCACCTTTTTTGCCTGATGATTGAGGCGTCTCTCCATTGCCAAGCTTCTTCCAGGCAAGCATCGACTTACAGATATGAATTCCGCGGTCGTTAACGATATTTGTTTTTACGACTTTGTTTCCATTGGCTTTCATGATCTCACTAATCGAAAATCCCAAGAGGTTATTTCGAATATGACCAAGATGAAGTGGTTTATTGGTGTTAGGCGATGAATATTCAATCATCACCACTTCGGAATCTTTTGTTACTGGCTTAAATCCGTAATTTGGATCTGAGATAGCTTTGTTTAATAGATTGACCCAGTAGCTGTTATGGAATACAAGGTTTAAGAAACCTTTCACGATATTATACGACGCAATCACTTCAATGGTCTCGACTAGATAATTCCCTAGCTCTTCAGCAGTCTGCTCGGCACTCTTTTTCGAAATCCTTAAAAGAGGGAAGACAACAACGGTTTTATCACCGTTAAACTCCTTGCGAGTGGTCTGCACTTGAACTTGATTTTCGTCAATGCCCTGACCATAAAGAGTTTCGATAGCTTGAATTACTTTATTCCTAATTAAGATTTCCATTACTTTTGTTGTGTCGTTTTAAAGAGCACAAATATAGAAAAATAGTCCCTATTTTTCAGCTCCGTAAAGCACTCGGATAACATCAAGGAAAAATTGAGATTATGGTAAAAAATCGAATAGCCGGACAAGAGGAGCAGATCAATGAGATGATTGAGCGAATTTTCGAGATCTCGGGTAAGTTTCTCCCCATTGGAGCGACCATTGGTATGATTGGCAAAGTGATACAGATGCGTGAAAATGGAGCTGAAGAGTTGGCTATTCGGAAACAAGTTTCGGGTGTTACCGGGATTGGTTTACAAGATCCTCGCATCGATGAAGTACTTTTTGAGATAGAGGAGAAACCAGCTCAAAATACGTATATGCCATTTAAGATTAGTCAGTTCGAGGATCTTAAGAAGAAATTAAAAAATGAAGAGTAAGAAATTCAACCGGTTGAGATAACCAATTAGCGATTAAAAACATTTATCTTTCGAAAAAAAATATTTTCCTTATGAAGACTTCAAAATACTTAATCTGTAACGATTTAAATGCAGCAGAAGATCAACCAGCTGAGTTTATTCTACATAACCACCATCCTCGCTTTTTGGCTAAAGTTGAAGAGTTAGATTTTGAAGAAATAGGAACTATTCCAGAGAAACCTTTCGCCGATATCTTATATGTGAATGGTGCTGGCGCTATGGTTATTTATCGTTTAACCGTGACTGAATTCTACGAGAAAGCGGAAGAAGACGATGTGCTTGATGAGCTATTTCCTGCACGCGATTATTACACGCAATATATTCAAGACATTGAAGCTGAAGAGGGCGGTAATGAAGGTTATCCTGTAAAAGATTTTAACCCAGAATTACCAGGGTTAAAGATTTTACGTTCTTCGGTCAATTGGACGGTTATCTACAATGGCGTGATTGCTGAGTTTGCCACCGAAGAGGAGATGGATGAGTTTTTAGAGACCGAATTGGATATAGAGCCAGAGCTACTAGATAAAGGGATAATTAACGAGTTTGAGTAGTCTTTTCTTGACGTTTCAGGTAATAGTGGTACAAGGGGTAGCCTAGTACTGAAGTAAGGATAATACCAGTCCCTGCATAAAACCCACTGGTCATATGCTCACTCTCTCCAAAAATTAGCCAAGCCATGATGATGCCATAGACTGGCTCGAGGTTGATGGCTAAGGCTACTACATAAGCCGACAGATGCTTCATAAGTTCTACCTGCGCGGCAAAAGCATAAGCGGTGCAGACTACGCCCAAGGCGAGTAAATAGATAAAATCTGTCCAAGATAAACTCAGCCATGGAGCTTCTCCTGGATCTGTCAGTAGGGTATAAACAGTTATTAAGACTACTCCGCCTAACATTTCATAGAAACTGATCACTGTGGCTTTATGAGTGCCTATCATCTTCTTATTTAACACCGAAAATAGCCCAGCTAGCAAGGCTGCAGACAGTCCGACCACAATCCCCAACGCATAATTGATTTCAAATCGAAAGATCAGGTAAATACCGATTAGAATCAAAAGTCCAATGATTACCTCTATCGGATTGATCTTTTTTCGAAAAAATAGCGGTTCGAGTATACTTGTAAAGAAGGTGCTAGTCGCCAAGCATCCTAAGGCAACAGATACATTGGCAATCTTAACTGCACCAAAGAACGCCAACCAATGAATTGCAACAAGCATCCCGATGCCAATTAATTTGTAAAACTCCTTTTTAGAAACCTTTAAATCTGTTTTCGTCCATTTTATTAGGATGGAAAATGCGATCAGCGCAATTGCCATTCGATACCACACCAATTGAATCGCTGGAAGAGTGATCAATTTGCCTAAAATGGCTGTGAAGCCATAGATCAAGACAATCAGATGGAGTCTAAGATGGCTGGTAAAGAGTTTGCTTTTCAAATGAATATTTTTTTTCAAAGATAACAGAAGCTTTAATTAAAGTAATGTTTTAGCTGTCTTGCAAGTTTTACGGTTGAAAAACAATTCGCTAAAGACTGAAATCTCTGAAGAATATTTGCTAATTTTAAATCAACATAATAAAGGGATTTGGTCTATTTAAAATCTTGATTTATTTATAGTTAGAATTTAAATTCAATTGCCATGAATAGGTTAATTATTTTGCTTGTATTTTTTGTCGGGTTATCTACCTCGTTGCAGGCTCAGTATGAATTAAAGAATAAACCTTTTATGGATAATGTTCGGTTCACCAAGATCATGAATGGAACCTATCTTCCGAACAATCTCAAACTTTCAGATATCCAAGGATCACCTTATCTATCTGAAAAATTTGAACTGGGTCAGATTCGGACTCCTGAAGATTCTGTTTTCACGAACCTTGGTCTAAGGTATAATGCCTACAGCGATGAATTGGAATTTCAAAAGGGACCCGATATCTACAATGTGGCCTTTAAGACAATAGTCAAAAGGGCTGAATTTGGTGGCAGCGCATTCACCTGCAAGTCGTTTGAGGTTGATGGGATAAAGCACGAAGGCTTCTTTAAAATTCTCGCTGAAGGTAAGGCAACTTTGTTAGTTAAATACAAGATTAGGTTCCTCGATAGGAAGGAGGTAGGCGCCTTTACAGACTACCAGCCTGCTCGTTTTGAAGAGCCATCTGTTCAGTATTTTATTGCTTTCAAGGGTCATGATGCAAAAATGTTTTACTCCAAAAAGCAATTGTTGGCTTTGCTGAAAGATCAGAGCGGGGCGATCACCGTTTATCTATCGAAAAATAAATTTTCTTTGACAGATGAGCAGGGGTTGGTCAAATTGATGTCTTATTATAATACTCTGTAATATAGGTTTTTAATCTCTCTTTAGCTTGATTTTAAATCCGTATATTTAAGTGTGAGTCGGGTAATTTATTGCGCTGTTAAAAGATTCCATCCTCTTCAATTAAACTTCTGATTATACTTTTTGTAATATTGTATTCTTAATCTGACTGACTTTCTAAACCACAATCATGATGAGAAAAATTTTAATCCCGCTGACTGTCATTTGCATGATGGCATCATGCACTACTCAAGAGAAAAAAATAAAATCCATGAATCCATTTTTAGAGGCCTACACCACGCCATTCGAAGTTCCACCGTTCGACAAGATCTTAAATGCCCATTATCTGCCTGCCTTTGAGGAGGGGATTAAACAGCATAATGCAGAGATTAAAAGCATCACCGATAATCTAGCAGCACCCGATTTCGAAAATACAATCGAAGCCTTAGATGGCAGTGGAGCATTGTTGGGTCGAGTGAACCATGTCTTCTCAAATTTAAAGGAGGCTCTCTCAAACGATTCGTTGCGTGAGATAGCCCGTAAATTGGCTCCAATATTGTCACAGCATTCAGATGCAGTTAACTTAAATGCAAAGCTATTTGCACGTGTTAAACAGGTTTATGAGAATAAATCAGCTTTGAAGCTTAATGGAGAACAGTCGAAATTGCTAGATGATACCTATAAACATTTTGTTCGCGGAGGAGCTAACCTAACGGTAGAGCAAAAGAAACAACTGAAACAGGTTAATGAAGAGCTCTCCTTGCTTGATTTGAAATTTGGTGATAACATGCTTGCTGAGACCAATGCCTTTAAGATGGTTGTTGATAAAAAAGAGGATCTTGAAGGTCTTTCTGAAAATGTGATTGCTGGAGCTGTCGAAGATGCAAAAGAGGCCCATCTAGATGGCAAATGGGTGTTTACACTTCAAAAACCAAGCTGGATCCCTTTCGTTACCTATGCTAAAAACCGGAGCTTGCGCGAGAAACTTTACAAAGCAATGTATAGCCGCAGTAACAATGGCAATGAGCACGACAATAAATCGGTTATCGTTAAGTTGGTGAATCTGAGATTAAAGAAGGCGAATATCATGGGTTTTGATAGCTGGTCGGCTTATGTTCTTGACGACTGCATGGCCAAAACACCTGCGAACGTCTATAAACTTCTGCACGAAATTTGGACTCCAGCTATCAATCGGGCGAAGGAAGAGGCGAAGGATATTCAAGCTATGATTGAGAAAGAAGGTGGAAAATTTAAGTTAGAAAGCTGGGATTGGTGGTACTATTCCGAAAAGGTGAGGAAGGAAAAATACGATCTAGATGAAGAGCAGATGCGTCCCTATTTTGAGCTGAATCACGTCCGTGATGGGGCCTTTTATGTGGCTAATAAATTATACGGACTTACTTTTTCACGCCTAATAGATATGCCTCTATATCATCCAGAATGTGAGGTTTATGAGGTGAAAGATGTCGATGGAACAGCAAAAGGTATCTTGTATATGGACTTTTTCCCACGCGCCTCTAAAAAGGGGGGAGCCTGGATGACAAACTTCAGAGATCAGTCAGTGACTAAATCGGGCAAGGATATTCGTCCGGTAATCTCTGTGACCTGCAACTTTTCTAAGCCTACAGGCGAAAAACCAGCCTTGTTAAGCTTTGATGAGGTGGAGACTTTGTTTCATGAGTTTGGACATAGTCTGCATGGATTGTTATCGAAATGTCATTATCAAGGGTTATCAGGAACGAATGTAGCGCGCGATTTTGTGGAGTTACCATCACAGGTCATGGAACATTGGGCCTCTGAGCCAGAAGTGATGAAAGTTTACGCGAAGCACTATAGTACTGGAGCCGTTATTCCTCAAGAATTGGTCGACAAAGTTGTGAAGGCTGGTAAGTTTAATCAAGGGTTTGCTACCGTTGAATATTTGGCAGCTGCAATCTTAGATATGGATTATCATACCATCACCCAAAGCGGCGATTTTGATGTGGAGAAATTCGAGATTAATTCAATGAATAAGGCAGGTCTAATGAATGAAATAATCCCTCGTTATAAATCAACCTATTTCGCACATATCTTCTCCGGTGGAGGCGAATATTCTAGTGGTTATTATAGTTATTTATGGGCTCAGGTTCTCGACACCGATACCTTCCAAGCTTTCAAAGAAGCAGGTGATATCTTCGATCCTAAGGTGGCAACATCCTTTAAGACGAATGTTCTGGAGCGTGGTGGCACCGAAGATGCCATGACCCTTTATGTGAAATTTAGAGGCAAAGAGCCGTCGACTGATCCTTTGTTGAAAAGTAGGGGTTTGAAATAGCCGACTACAGAGGGCTTCCTAAATTTAATATTCTCCTTTATGTTGAATGCGATTAAGCAAGAGTATTTAATTCAAATACAAGAAGTTAAAGCGATCAAGGATGGTTTTTTGCAAAAAGCAAAATTTCTGCCAACCCTAAGGTTGCTTACCTTTTTATTGATCTTTATCTTGTTCTATAGGTATTTGATCGTTAGTAATAAACTTTATTTGCCTGGTTCGGCTTTTGCTATTTTAAGCTTTGTGCTTCTGACTTGGCGTGATGGGGTGCTTAAGCGGAAGATCGAACGCTGCGAGCGGATCATAAAGTTGTGCGAGAACGAGATTGAAGGGTTGAATGGCGACTATTCCTCATTTGATCAAGGTGCTCAGTATATCGATTCAGATCATGAGTATGCTTTTGACTTAGATTTGTTTGGTTCCAACTCACTATATCATGCGATATCGAGATGTGTCACTGTTTTTGGCAAGGATCGATTAGCCTATTCACTTACCAATTCTATCGAGTTAAGTGGATCACTTAATCAAAGGCAGGAGGCGATTGCGGAACTTTCAAAAGACAAACCGTTTATTCAAGAGTCGCAATTGATTTTTTATGATCAAGTAAGTTCGACTAAAGATCGCGGAGAACTCCTAGAATGGCTGAATTCAGAAAATAACTTTTTAGATAAGAAGCTATTTCATTTGGTACGAATAGCACTGCCAGTTTTTACTATTACCTCCATATTGCTAGCTATTTTCGGTCTAATTTCTGCTAGTGTTCCATCGGCCATGGTGCTTATCCAGCTTTTCATCGTTTCAGTTTTTGCTCCACATTTGTTAAGTAGCCAGGCAGCAGTCACGTCAAAGGTGAAGATATTATCCAAATTTGCTCAGTTTTTGGGCTTAATCGAGTCACGTCAGTTTCAATCGACCTATTTGGTGAAGCTAAAACAACAACTGAAATTTCAACAACACGAGTCTTCTTCGCAAATTATTAAGCATCTATTTCAGCTCTCTAATCTGTTGGATGCAAACTTGAATTTACTAGTCGCCATACTTTTAAATGGTCTCTTTATGTTCAACCTACATCTGTTGGTTTCCATCGAGAAATGGAAGTCGAAATATCGGGAGGTGGTTCCCCTCTGGTTTGATACCATCGGTGAGGTGGATGCACTAATTTCAATCTCTAATTTTGCTGCCAATAATCCGGCTTTTACTTATCCGAAGGCCAGTTATGATACATTTAAATTTGAGGCTTCACAGCTCGGACATCCCTTGATTCGGCCAGATGAATGTGTTAAGAATGAGGTGTCGTTATCGGGGTGGAGTCAGTATGGCATTGTTACAGGGGCTAATATGTCTGGTAAGAGTACTTTCTTGCGCACCATTGGCGTTAATTATGTCTTAGCGATGATGGGTTCTCCAGTGTGTGCTAATTCGATGGTTTTTACCCCTATTCAGCTCTATAGTAGCATCCGAACGAGCGACTCCTTGGCACGCAAAGAGTCGTTTTTCTTTGCTGAATTGAAGCGATTAAAACTTATTATGGATCAGATGCGCGATGGTCATCAGATCTTTATCCTTTTGGATGAGATCTTGAAAGGGACCAACTCAACGGATAAACAATCGGGTTCGATGGCTTTGATGCGACAGTTAGTCAATTATGAGTCGGTGGGCTTTATTGCTACTCATGATCTCATATTGGGAGAATTAAGTGATGAATTTCCAACTCATATTCGTAATTTTTGTTTCGAGATTGAGATCGTCGGTGACCAGATGAAGATCGACTATCGACTTAAAGATGGGATTTGCCAAAATCTTAATGCGTCCTTTCTTATGCGAAAAATGGGTATTGTTATTAGTTCGTAATCGGTATAGTAAAATATAAATTAATTCAATGGAGTCAATTTGGAAGGAGTATTTTGAGGTCAAATCATATAGTGTAGATTTTCAGCAGCAGCTGAAGCCTTCGGCACTGATGCAGTTTTTTCAGGAGGTGGCGACTAATCATGCCGCTAGTCTCGGCGCTGGTTATGATCCCTTGATGGAGAAGGGGCTTTTTTGGGCCCTTTCGCGGCTGAAAGTTGAAATCACACGAATGCCCCAGATCGATGAGAAGATTTGCATCGAAACCTGGCCGTGTGGTTATGAAGGGCTGTTTTTTAGACGTGATTTTATCATTTACGATCAGGAGCAAAACGTCCTTATTCGAGGGATCTCTGCCTGGCTGCTCTTGGCTGTTAATACCCTTCGGCCACAACGCCCAAATGTGTTAACGATAAATATTCCAACCAATGAAGGTAAACGGGCGCTTGCCGACTTCCCCGATCGGCTTTTGACACAAACCGTTCGAACTGCCTATTTTAAAACCGTTGGATACAATGAGATCGACCTGAATTTACATGTGAACAATACCCGCTATGTCGATTGGGCGACTGACTGTTTTCTATTAGACCAGTACCAGAATTTTAATTTAATTGGATTCGCACTTGAATTTTTAGCGGAAACACATTGGGGTGATGAAATTGAGATGCGCCTTGGCGATGAATCCGTTTGTGTTGATATAGAGGCCGTTGATAGAACATCACAGATTGCTCTATTTAAAGCTCAATTAAAATGGGAACCTAAAGTAGCGCAGGAGTAGGGTGAAAGATTGAATCGTTTCTTTAAACTAAGTTTAGTACTTCTCAATCTGTAGAGCAAACTCAGTTTAAAGGGTAATAATGATCTCTTCAGCTTCCACTTCTCCATTCCGGATACGAAACGATTTAACAGCTGGTATTTCAGCATGAAGCGAAACAATGAGGTAGCTAATATCTGGATCATAAGCCAGTCGGATATCCTCTACGGAAGGTCGAGCAGGTGATGCTGGATGACTATGGTAATTCGCTAATAAAACTTGGCCTGCATTACGAACTTCTCTCGCAACTTTGAACTGCTCAGCAGGATCGAAGGAAAAGTGCTCTGGACTGTGATCAATATTGGTCATGATATGCTGAGTGGTGATCACCCGATCGATGCCCGACAGATAGCCGCACACCTCTTCTGGCAAGCCAGATTTAGCGTGAATGATGAGCTGTTCGATAAGTTGTTCCGAGATATATAGCATAGTCTACTATTTTTCAATGATCACCTTGTGTACCTGTCCTTCAACATGTGAAATATCAAGGACTTTAAAGCCTTGCTCTCGAGCACTCTTAGGGACATTTTGAAGTGGCTCACCCTCCATGAGTAAGACCTCCAAAATATCACCCGATTGGAGTTTCGATAGTTGTATCTTGGTCTTTACGAAAGTCATTGGACAATGCTCTGCGGTAATATCTAATTTGACTGTGGTCATAGCTTCAGCTGAATATTATATGAATAATGTTCTTCCCCCTTCGGAGATCTCCAGGAATGTCGCGACGCCAAGAACATCCTTCACCTCGTGAATGAAGTCGCTCTTTTGAAGGCCGAGAATATGCATGGCCATTTCGCAAGCATACATGTTAACCTCCAACACCTTTGCGGCCTCCACAAGCTCCTCAAGGGTCGCTACGTTTTTCTTTCGCATGAGATAGCGGAAGATCTTAGGACTTAATCCTAGGAAGTTCAAGCGGCTCACGGGTGCACTTCGCAGTCCGCCCATGAAAAAGCCGAATATCTTCGGCAAGAAACCTTTGCCTACAAAGGCTCTACCTTGTTTTTGCTTGATCGCATCAAGACCCCAGAAGGTGAAAAATATATGCACTTCATAACCGATCGCGGCAGCACCTGTGGCCAGGGTAAAGGTGGCGACCAGCTTGTCGAAATCACCACTAAAACTGATGATTGATAGCTTTTTAGGCTCCTTCACAGGAAGGGATGTTAGGATATCTGAAATTTCCATAGCTCTTATTTTTGTTTTATTTCACAAGTTGCTTGTTCGTAGTCCACTAATTCTGTCAGTGTCGGATGGGTACCGCAAACCTGGCACGAAGTATGCTGTTTTACTTTGATAGTTCTGAATTCCATTGTTTTGGCGTTGAAGGTTAAGAGTCTGTTGGTTAACAGATCACCTACGCCAGTGAGATATTTGAGCGCCTCGGCCGCCTGAATCGTTCCTAGCATACCGGCAATGGCACCTAATACGCCTGCTTGCGAACAAGTTGGTACCGCATTCGGTGGAGGAGGAGCGTGGAACACACAGCGATAACAGGCCGTGCCTGGCACTACCGTGATCGTTTGTCCATCGAAACGCAAGATACCCCCATGAGAGAAAGGTTTTTTCGCCATCACACAAGCATCGTTAATCAGAAATTTAACCGGAAAATTATCGGTCCCATCAACGACAAAATCATATTCTTTAATGATCTCCAGCGCATTACTAGCCGTTAAAAGCTGATGATAAGTGATCACCTTCACATCTGGATTTAACTGATTGATCTTCTCTTTGGCCGACAAGACCTTTGATTTATGAACGTCTGGTGTAAAATGTATGATCTGTCGTTGTAGATTTGAAAGATCCACCACGTCGCCATCGATAATTCCTATCGTACCCACGCCAGCTGCTGCTAAATAGAGCGCTACTGGCGCCCCAAGACCGCCAGCACCAATGATCAAGACCTTCCCATTGCTGATTTTTTCCTGACCTTCGACACCCACATCTTGCAATAAAATATGGCGGCTATAGCGCTGAATCTGATCTTCCGTAAAATCCATTGGTTACTTTAATTTTGTGATTGCTTGTGCGATATCATCTTTTAAATCTTCAAGATCCTCTATGCCTAAGGAGAGTCTTAACATCGTGTCGTAGACCTGAAGACTTTCGCGTTTTTGCTGATCAAAATCGCAATAAATGGTCGAGGCCGGATGCAGGATAAGTGTTTTATTGTCGTAGACATTGGTCGCACGACGTATCAACTGAAGATTGTTCATAAAGTCAAAAGCACTCTCCCGCGAATCAAAATCGATAGTCAGCATCGCACCTGGAAAGTTTCCAAATTGCTTTGCGCTGATCTGATCATAAGGTGATCCTTTGATACCAGGGTAGTTCACGCATTTGATTTGTGGAATTGTTAACAGATATGTGGCCAAATCACGACAGTTGTTAGCCGCTTTTTCGAAGCGCATCTGAAGTGTTTCGAGTCCTAAACTTTGAAGGTAGGCTGCAAATGGAGATAAGCAGGCACCCAGATTTCGGAATATCTCTCTTCTTAATTTGTAGTTAAATGCAAAAGGACCATATTTTTTTGATAATGGAGCTAGCTTTTTTGATTTACTCCAGTCGAAGGTGCCATAATCAATGATTAATCCGCCCACACTGGTTCCACCACCCGAGATACATTTAGTGCTTGAGATAATTTCAAGATCAACACCAAAAGACTTGGCACAAAAGGTGTTGGGTGGGGTAAGGGTTGAATCGGCAATAAGTGGTATATGGCCGTTGTGAGCGGTCTCGGCAAGTGCTGCTAGATCTGCAACTTCAAGCTGAGGATTGGTTATAGTCTCCACAAATATTCCGATGGTCTGACTGTCGATATTCGCTTTTACCTCTTCCATATTGGTGAGATCACAGAACCGAACCTCAATGCCAAAATCGCGTATGGTTGATTCGAAAAAAATATAGGTGTTCCCAAACAAGTATTTTGAGGCAATTAGGTTGCTGCCAGATGAGGCCAGTAAGAGTATGGTGTTCGACACGGCTGCCATGCCAGAACTTAAGGCTGTCACATTAAGAGCGCCGGTGATCTCTTTTATTCGTAATTCGAAATTCTCTACTGTTGGATTTGAGATCCTTGAGTAGGAGTGGACTGGAAGCCTCCCTTGAAAGGCAAGTTCCATCTGTTCAGCTGACTCAAAATCAAATGCAGCGTTACTATAGATAGGTTGTTGCAAAGCGCGATTGGCATCTTCTCTGGCAAATGGAGTGTGGATAACCTTTGTCGCGAATCCCTTAGGTTTTAGCATGAACTTCCTCCCCCCATAAAGAATAGAAAGTCGACTTCGTCGTTTGGTTGAATCAGTGTCGACTCGAAGTTCTCGCGGCTCACAAATTCGCCATTTACTTGGATGGATACCATCTCAGGCTGCTCTACCTTGTTCTGACGAAGTAGTTCAAGCAGCGAAATAGGTGTTTCAATTTCGTGTGATTTGCCGTTTAGTTGTATTGTGCTCATGCGCTGTTATCTATGTTTGTAACCTAATTTTTGCAGGTTAATTTACTTTTTAATGATCAAGGTCCGATTTAATATCTCTTTTATTTCTTCTGATGGCTTAATCAATGCGAAAGTGCAATGAATGAACCGAATCTGTAATCCCATAATCGAGGTATATCCAATACCATTTAACGGGTATGATTTGGTCTATTTTTCAATGCGATATTGACCTATTCTTCGCAATAATCAAGCTATTAAAGTCAGACAAAAGTAAACCATAAGCTCGAATTCACAAAACAGTGGCTATTTTCTCCGTTTGTGAGCGGTTTTTAACCGGGTTTAGGATTGAGGGACCGGACCTGGGGGCATAGTGGAGGGCTGACTTGGAGTCGGCCCTCCACTTTAAATAATTTAAAATTCAAATCTCAAAATTCAAACCTCAAAATTCAAAGGTCAAAATTGAGAAGGTCCGCCAATGAAGATTTACTCGCTGTTGCGGATTTGTAATCCGAATAGTGAGTGATGGTCCGACTTTGAGTCGGCCTCTCACTATTTAGGAGTCGGTCCTCGACGTTCAACAATTCAAAAGTCAAAGTTCAAAATTCAAAGGTCAAAATTGAGAAGGTCTGTAGGTGTAGTTTTATTATCCTCTTTGTCTATAGGTCATCGGTTTTACTGGTTCGGATTTTCAATCCGTTAGTCAGTGAGGGTCCGACTCCAAGTCGGCCCCTCACTATTTAGCATTCGGCCCTCGACGTTAAACAATTCAAAAGTCAAAGTTTAAAATTCAAAGGTCAAAATTGAGAAGGTCTGTAGGTGTAGTTTTATTATCCTCTTTGTCTATAGGTCATCGGTTTTACTGGTTCGGATTTTCAATCCGTTAGTCAGTGAGGGTCCGACTTCAAGTTGGCCTCTCACTATTTGAGAGTCGGCCCTCGACGTTCAACAATTCAAAAGTCAAAGTTTAAAATTCAAAGGTCAAAATTGAGAAGGTCCGTAGGTGTAGTTTCATTATCCTCTTTGTCTATAGGTCATCGGTTTTACTGGTTCGGATTTGCAATCCGTTAGTCAGTGAGGGCTTTTACTTTCCGGGATCAATATCCAGAATCATAAAGGTTCCCGATTTGATTGGTGGACGTCGTTCACCCGCCACTGGAGCTCCAAACTCAGCCGTAGGTAAATAGAGATGATGGGTGAGTGGATCCACACCAATGGTGCGAGCTCCTGGCAAGGATTTTATCGTTTCCATGACCTTGAAGGTATTGGCATTTTCCTCCTGTACGACCGTTATCGTCCCTTCACCATTGGAGCTGTAGACACGTTTTTTCTGCGCATCAAATGCCACGCCATCACAACGCTCACCAATTGGCAAGGTTGTGATGATCTTGCCAGATAATGCATCCATCACCACCATCAGTTTATTTCGACAAACACTAAACAGTCGATGGGTCTGCTTGTCCAACGCTAGCCCACTTGGCTCTTCGCCTGGCGCAATAGACCAACGATTAATAACTTTGAACGTCGTGGCATCGATGACACTAATGGAATTTTTATCTTCAATATTTACAAAAATATGTCCGTTAAGATCAGTGGCTGCAAACTCAGGCTTGCCATCTACTTTAATCCTTGCAACGACTTTTAGTGTAGTCGCATCTAGAACGGTAACATCTGCACTTCGACCATTGAAGGTATAAATCTTTTTTGAGAACCCATCATATAAAATGCAATCTGGATTGCTGCCCGTAACTTGAACTCGCTGAAGGGTTTTTAACGTCTTTAAATCAAAGACCGTAATTGAGGAATCTTTACCGTTGCTGGTATATCCTTTGTTAAGTTCAGGGGCGAGTGCGATGCCATGAATTCCTTTGGTATCCGCAATTCGATCGATCACTTTGCCTGACTTGCTGTCAATCACAACGGCTTCGGTAGCGTGTGAAGCATAAATGCGCGCAGAAGCTCCATCTACAGTTATGTAATCCCAGCCGCCATCACCTCCGACAGCTATCTTTCGAACTATTTTACCATTGGGTTGAGCTTGGCTTGCTATCCCACTTGAAATCAAAATACCAAAAACGAAAGCAACGAGTAATTTTTTCATTTAGAATGTAAATTTAGTACTGGAAATAATAGATCAAATTTAATTTTTAATTTTTTATAATTTCGCTGGTGCGGATTTTTAATCCGTGCCTCACAGACTATGGATTTGCAATCCGATAGAGCGTGAGGGTCCGACTTTAAGTCGGGCTCTCACTTCTTTCAAGTCGGAGCCATCTTTTACTTTCCGATGCAGAAATTCTTAAAGATATAACCCAATGTCTCATCAGTGGTGATCTCACCAGTAATTTCACCCAGATAATGGAGACATTCACGAATGTCCTGAGCTAAGAAATCTCCCGTAATACCCGTATTCAAACCCTCAATAACCAGTCTGATTGCTTGAAGAGCTAAACTCAGCGCTTCGTAATGCCGCACATTCGAAACGACCACATCGGCTGCTCCTAAGCCATTGAAATCAAAGGTACTTGTCATCTTCGCGATAAGCTGCTCCAGATTCAAACGACTCTTGGCCGCTAAATAGATTAAACACTCATTGGGCAGCAGCGGAAAGGCTGAAAGTTCGACACGCGCTTTGTCCGTAGCAAGATCATCCTTGTTGGCAACAATTATCAACTGCTGATGAGTGATCTTCTCCCGAATACTCTTGATCCGTTCGGTGATTGGCAAAATAGCACGACTAATATCAGTTACTAAGATCACAATCTCAGCTTTGTCGAGCTGCAAATAACTGCGCTCAATACCCATGTTCTCAATTACATCAGCGGTATCACGAATGCCTGCGGTATCCGAAAAACGGAATAGCGTCCCTCCAATGGTAACCACATCCTCAATCACATCACGCGTGGTGCCATGGATATCGGATACAATGGCTTTATCTTCATTCAAGAGGGCATTCAGCAGCGTCGACTTGCCCACGTTGGTCTCCCCAATAATAGCTACCGGAATCCCATTCTTAATAACATTCCCGAGTTTAAACGATTCGGTCAGTCGTTGTAATAACCCAGCAACTTGAGTAGAGAGCTCAATTAACAAAGTGCGATCGGCAAATTCAACATCTTCCTCACTGAAATCGAGTTCCAGCTCTACAAGGGCTGCAAAGCGTAATAACTCCGATCGAAGCTGAATAAGCTCTTTCGAAAATCCACCTCTCATCTGATTGAGAGCCATCTTGTGTGCCGCAGCATTACCTGAGGCAATAAGATCAGCCACCGCCTCTGCTTGCGAAAGATCCATCTTCCCATTTAAAAAGGCCCGCTGCGTAAACTCACCTGGCTGTGCCATCCTAGCCCCTTTGGTAATCAATAGCTGTAAAATCTGTTGCTGGATAAATACCGAACCATGACAAGAGATCTCAACAATATCTTCACCCGTAAAGGAGTGAGGGGCTTTAAATAGCGCTGCAATTACCTCGTCAATGATTTGCTCCTCTGAAACGATGGATCCGAAATGGAGCGTATTCGCTTTTTGGTCAATTAGTCTCTTCGTCTTATTTGGGGAGTTAAATACTAGATCAACAATGGTAATCGCCTCTTTTCCGGATACGCGAATAACTGCTATCCCGCCAATTCCTGGTGGTGTCGATATGGCACAAATAGTTTTCTGATCTAACATAGTTTCTTTTTAGCGAACCTTCGACAAAGATAACTAAAACAAAAATATTCCTTAACTTTATTCCCTTGCACCTTTGATTGTACTCCAAAATCCTAAATCATTAAGTTATGAATTATTCAAAGTACCGTTTTCCAACTGATCGGAGCCGATCGTTGTCCGATTTCTCCACCAGTGATAAGAATGGCTATGGTGACTCCGACAGTGCCGAAGAGATGCTTCAGCAAAGCGTTGAGCGGCTTTCGAAGATTCAAAATGTACTTTATGCCCAAGATAAATTCTCGGTGTTGATCATTTTTCAAGCCATGGATGCTGCGGGAAAAGATTCGACTATCAAACATGTGATGTCGGGAATAAATCCGCAGGGGTGCAATGTAACCTCGTTTAAAGCTCCTTCTGCCGAAGAGTTAGATCATGCCTATTTGTGGCGCTGTATGAAAGCGACTCCTGCAAAGGGTGACATAGGTATTTTTAACCGTTCGTATTACGAGGAAGTCTTGGTAACCCGCGTTCATCTTGAGATTTTGGCTAGTCAGAAGCTACCTGTCGATTATAGTAAACAAACTCCTGATGAGAGTTTTTGGCTGCAACGATATGGGGATATCAATAATTTCGAACACTACCTATCCAATAATGGCACCTTGGTATTGAAATTTTTCTTGCACGTTTCGAAAGAGGAGCAAAAGAAACGGTTTTTAAAAAGGATTGAAGATCCAGAAAAAAATTGGAAATTTTCAGATCGTGATGTGGTGGAAAGGAGACATTGGAAAGAATATCAGGAGGCCTATGAACAGGCATTTTTCCATACTTCCACGGCTTCTGCACCCTGGTATATTATCCCTGCCGATCGTAAATGGGTTATGCAGCTTCTGGTAAGTCAAATTATTGTCGATCGTCTGGAATCACTCGGTGTTGAGTATCCTCAATTAACTGCTAATCAACGTGAGAATATCGAAAAGAGTAAGAATATGTTGCTTGGGGAGTCTTGATTGAGCGGTATAAAAACAAGGAAGGAGCCCTAAGACCCCTTCCTCTACCTAACCTAACCTAAATAACCTTTCAACAAGTGAAAGGAAGTCTTAAATATCTTTGGATTTGTATTCCTGCAATGATTTTACAATTTTAGATATTAAAACAAGGTAATATTGATAATAAGTTGATTAAATGTGGTAGAATATTAACCTATTTATTCTTTCAAATTATGGAAGACATTGGTCACGTCTTCGTCGTCTTCCAGCTTCTCCAATAATTTCTCCACATCTAAAATTTGCTCTTCTGTAAGTTCTTTGACTTCAGTAGGTATACGCTCGAATTCAGCATTGACGATCTCAAAATCATTTTCTTCAATGTACTTCTGTATGGGTCCGAATGCTTCAAAGTCACCATAGATGATGATGTTGTCATCCTCCGGAAATACCTCTTGAATCCCTAAGTCGATCATTTCAAACTCTAGTTCTTCTAAATCAATTCCCTCTTTGTTTTTAACTTTGAATAGACATTTATGCTCGAAGAGATACTCAACGCATCCTGATGTCCCTAATGAACCATTGCATTTATTGAAGTAACTTCTCACATTTGCCACTGTTCGAGTGGTGTTGTCAGTTGCCGTTTCTACTAATACCGCAATGCCATGCGCTGCATATCCTTCATATACAACCTCTTTGTAATCGGATTGGTCTTTGGATGTGGCTTTTTTTATCGCACGCTCTATATTTTCTTTCGGCATGCTCGCATTCTTTGCATTCACCATCAAAACACGTAGCCGTGAGTTTGCTGCTGGATCCGGACCACCTGCTTTTATGGCAATAGCTATCTCTTTTCCAATCTTCGTAAACGTTCTGGCCATAGAGCCCCAACGTTTCATCTTTCTCGCTTTTCGGTATTCAAATGCGCGTCCCATATCTTAATTAGTTCAATTTTTATAGCCCACAAATTTAAACTGATTTTCTAAATTTAGAATCATATTGGATGAAATATTAAGTGCCATTTATTTCTAGTTCAACATTGCTATTTTTTTGAAGTTAAAAATTGACTGAATTCTTGATATTTTCAGTTAATTTCGTTTTAAATATGTGAATGGCTATCTCGCAATTTTAAAGTTAGATTTTTAAATGCTTTTTATTCTGTGGATTAGTTTAATTAATTGATTATTAAAGCTTTGTTATGGCGGTCATGTTTGCTTCCAATTCTAGTAAGTCTATCGTACGAATTCTTTCAACCAGTGTCACCGGATGCATTTTGCTTTTTGTCCCTGGATTAACGATGAAAACTGTCGTGGTCGTGATGGGGTCGATGTTGGCTTTTAGTGGACTAGTAACCCTTTTATTGTCGAATTTTAGCACCAAAAGTTATCAAGGTGGCTTTGTGTCTGTTCAAGGTACGGTAAGCATAATTTTTGGGCTTATCTTTATCTCTTCTCCCGAGGCAATGGTTAAAATATTTATGGTGATCATTGGAATTGTGCTGGTGATGATGGGGCTTGCTCAACTCTTTGGTTCTATGCGAGCTCTCGGACGCTCTGTTTGGGCTTGGTTTTTTATGATCATTGGCTTCTTGACTCTTATTAGTGGTTCTTATTTGTTGTCTGACCCCTTTAAAAGCGCTGAAGCGATCTTACCTTTCCTAGGGGGATTAATACTGCTTAATGGCCTCACAGACTTACTTAAATATTTTAAAGGTCCTAAGCAGCCTAAAGATCCCAATGAACCTACCGTTCAGGATATTTCCTACGAAGAGGTTGAATAAGGGTTATAATCCGATCAATTTTAATTTTTGAATCACTTTGTTGAGGTGATAAATCGAAGATTTTAAGGATTAATTGTATTTTTACCCGCAGAATTTGTGCTACAAAATTAGATTATGGAAATTACAGACTGGAAAAACCTTGGATTTGGATATCTTAAAGCTGACTATAATGTTCGTACCTGGCATCGTAATGGTCAGTGGGGGCCATTAGAAGTCTCTGACTCTGAGCATATCACACTTCCTATCGCCGCTACCTCTTTTCATTATGGACAAGAGGCATTTGAAGGCTTAAAAGCTTTCAGAGGTCAGGATGGCAAAATACGGGTTTTCCGAATGGATGAGAATGCAAAACGGATGCAACGCTCAGCTCAAGGTGTGATGATGGCTGAAGTGCCAACATCGTTGTTTACCGAGGCGATTAAAAAAGTTGTTAAGCTGAATGAATCTTTAGTCCCTCCATTTGATTCAGGGGCTTCACTCTATATCCGTCCAATGCTTATTGGCGCAGGTGCACAGATCGGTGTTAAGCCTGCTGATGAGTATCTTTTTGCTGTGATTGTCATGCCTGTAGGTCCTTATTTTAAAGAAGGATTTAAGCCTACCGATTTAGTTATCTATCGCGAATATGATCGTGCCGCACCACTGGGCACTGGGAAGATAAAAGTTGGTGGTAACTATGCCGCAAGTATGGTTGCTGGTCAACGCGCTCACCAAAATGGGTTCTCTGCTGTGCTTTATCTTGATGCACGTGAGAAAAAATACATCGACGAATGTGGACCTGCTAATTTCTTTGCGATCAAAGGAAATAGTTACGTTACCCCTAAATCAGAGTCTATCCTCCCTTCCATTACCAATATGAGTCTGCGTCAATTGGCGTCTGATATGGGAATGAAAGTGGAAGATCGCCAGATTCCTGTTGAGGAGTTGGCTGATTTTGATGAGGTTGGAGCGTGTGGGACTGCGGCTGTTATCTCTCCGATAAAGCGCATTTACGATGCTGATAATGATCTAGAATACAACTACGGCACTGAGCCAGGAAAGGTTTGTGTGGCGTTATATGAGAAGCTTCGAGGTATTCAATATGGATTAGAACCCGATCCTTACGGTTGGACTACAATCATTGAATAAATAGACCTATTGGCTCTCTCTCATCTTCTTCAACCAGAGGGAAACTACCCAAACGACACTAATCCCAAATAGGATTAAGATCGGTCTGTAATTTTGACATACAAACCTGTTGAAATAGGCTCCGATTAAGATATAGGCGGATGCTACGCAGAGCTTAAATACGATGAATTCGGAATTCGACCAGGTGGTCTTAATCTTAAAGAAGTTCATGTTGGATTGAATTTAAGTAAGTTGAATTACTACTTTGATTTCAAAAACTAATTCTTAAAAGGATTGTATTACCCTAAAGATAAGGCTTTTTTTGCCTTTGTCAGCCCAATTTAACTTGATTTCACCAACCTCTTTTTGCTACGAGAGTTCAAGCATTCTTAAGATGGGTAATTTAGCTTTTTCAAGGATCACTGGATCGAGGATGATCTCAGGTCGTTCGTATTTTAAAGCCAGGTAAAGCTTTTGAATCGTGTTTAATTTCATAAAGCTGCAGTCGTTGCATCCGCAAGTAGAATCGATAGATGGAGCAGGAATAAACGTTTTGTCGGGGCACGACTTCTGCATCTGGTGTAAAATGCCGCTCTCGGTAGCTACAATAAACTCTTTCTTATCACTTTGTGCCACATAGTTTAATAAAGCTGTCGTTGAACCAATGAAATCCGCAACTAACAACACCTGCTTCTCGCATTCTGGATGCGCAATAAAGATTGCTTTGGGATGTTCGTCCATTAAAGCGACGATCTTCTCTAACGAATATTTCTCATGCACCATGCAGGCTCCATCCCAGAGGACCATCTCGCGACCAGTCACAGAATTGATATAGTTGCCTAAGTTTTTGTCGGGCGCAAAGATTAAGGGCTGATCTTTTGGAAACGACTCCACAATCTTCATCGCATTCGAAGAGGTTACAATAACGTCTGATAGGGCTTTGATCTCCGCAGAGCAGTTGATGTATGAGATAACTTTATGATTGGGATGTTGGTCTTTAAACGCTTGAAAAGCATCGGCAGGGGCTGAGCTAGCTAAAGAGCAACCTGCATTCATATCGGGCACGACCACCTTTTTATTTGGATTGAGAATTTTGGCGGTCTCACCCATAAAATGGACACCTACAAAAACAATCAAATCAGCTTCGGTTTTTTGAGCCGCCTGAGCCAAAGCTAAGGAGTCACCTAGGAAGTCGGAGATATCTTGTAGTTCACCCGTGATGTAATAATGACCCAGGATAACTGCATTTTTTTCCTTCTTTAAGCGATTGATCTCTTGAATTAAATCAAGACCTGGCGCTACTGGCTGGTTTACATAGCCATGGGCAACTATAAGTTGATCGAAATTTGCTTGTAACATGAATTGGTAATTTGCAACGATGCAAAAATACGAATTCAATCTACACCATCGACTAAAAGTTTCACTTATAACCAATATTTAGTCTGATTTAACCCCGATTTTGATCTTCGATGTATTTTAGGAATATTCCCTACCTTTGCATTTTACTATTTATTTGCAGCATGGCACAGAAACCATCTATACCCAAAGGAACGCGTGACTTTTCACCCAATGAAATGGCTCGGAGAAATTACATCTTCGACACGGTAAAACAGGTATTCCAAGTCTACGGATTTCAACAGATTGAGACCCCAGCAATGGAAAACCTATCTACGCTTATGGGTAAATATGGGGAGGAAGGGGATAAGCTATTGTTCAAGATTCTGAACTCCGGTGACTACCTCTCTGCTTTAGATGGCGAATCACTACAACAGGCCAGCAGCACAAAGCTTACTACTAAGATCTCGGAAAAAGGGTTGCGTTACGATCTAACGGTCCCTTTTGCACGTTATGTGGTGCAGAATCAGAACGACCTTGTCTTTCCATTTCGCCGTTTTCAGATCCAGCCTGTGTGGCGTGCTGATCGACCACAAAAGGGGCGTTACCGCGAATTTTACCAGTGCGATGTTGATATTATTGGCTCTGATGCACTCCTGAATGAGGTTGAATTAATCCAGATCATTGATCAGGTATATCGCAAAATAGGACTTGAAGTTGTCATTAAGATAAACAATCGTAAGATCTTGGCTGGCATCGCTGAAACAATTGGAGAAGCCGATCGAATTGTAGATATTACAGTAGCTATTGATAAGCTCGATAAGATAGGGATAGAGAAAGTTAATGAGGAGTTAGCTCTCAAAGGTGTCACCGCACAAGCCATTGAAAAACTACAACCAATTTTAAATCTTAGTGGCAGTAATCGCGAAAAGTTAGATCAGATTGAACGAGTAATTTCAAGTTCGGTGATTGGTGTAATAGGGGTAGGTGAGGTGCGTACTATATTCGACTATCTCTCTTCGATGGATCTTAAGGCTGAATTGGAGTTAGATCTTACACTGGCTCGTGGCTTGAATTATTATACTGGGGCTATTTTCGAGGTTAAATCGAAAGATGTGGCTATTGGCTCAATCACTGGGGGTGGTCGTTACGATGATCTGACCGGCATCTTTGGTCTCTCTGGTGTTTCCGGCGTTGGAATCTCTTTTGGAGCCGATCGTATTTATGATGTGATGATGCAATTAGATCTCTTCCCAAAAGATGCACTAAGCGCTGCTCAGGTTATGTTTGTGAATTTTGGGGCTAAAGAAGAACTTTTTTGTCTCCCGTTGGTTGCTAGATTGAGGGCTGAAGGGATTAGTAGTGAACTTTATCCTGATTCCGATAAGATGAAAAAGCAAATGAATTATGCCAATCGAAAAGGGATAAAATTTGTGGCTTTAATTGGTGAATCGGAGTTGGAGTCAGGGCTTATAAACTTCAAGAATATGGAGTCGGGCGAACAGCAACTTATTGGTATTGATGATATTGTTTCTCAGCTAAAGGGTTTGTAGTTGAATTAAAAACAGAAGAGGTTGCCTGCAAATTTACGTCTGCGACAACCTCTTGTTCTTAAACTAAACTTAAACTACTTAAACTATCTCTTTTTGGAGATCAATTACTTGTTCTCAGTCTCTTTTTTATCCTGTTGGTTTTTGCGAAATTCACGCATCAAAGTGGTTCTAAACTTTCGTTCCGAAGCGTATATCCGAACCACTTTCTCCGCAGGGAGAATATCCAGCATTTTCAAATTATATTCTTCTATTAGCTTACCTTCTGTAACATGGGTCGTAGCTAACTCAATGGCTAATTTACGGTAATCAGCAGCTGTAAGTCCGGGCTTTGGCTCAGTGACCACCTCTTCTAATTGCCGCTTTTTGTTTTCTAACTCTGTTTTCTTCTTATCTAATTCGTTGTATAAGGGCCAGAATTTCTCGGCTTCGGCAGTCGTTAGATTCAATTGTTCAGTGAGGAAACCAATCTTTTTAATTTTGATTGCCTCTAAAGTTTTCGGATCTAGGTATCGTTGTGCCATTAACCCAATGGAAATAAAGCTCAATAACAGCATAGATAAAACTGCCTTGCAGGATATACTCAATATATTTCTCCGTGTCATCGTTTTTTTCATGGCTTCAAAATTAATTGTTCGAAATAATTTCGTACTCACTGTAGTTGGCCGCAACATAGTCTGTCATATTATCCGATGTCATCTTCTTCGACTCAATTTGTTCCGATTCTGAAAAAGTAGCCAAAATTTGAGCCTCTGAGAGGTTTGACACAAAACCTTGTCCGATAGAATTGTTCAACTCCTCATTGTCTGCTAATGCGGTACCCGTTGAAGAGTTAAATAGGTTCGGGAATTGAATAGTAGTCATAACTAAAGCTAAGACTAGCACTGCTGCGATAGCTAAAATTGGCTTGCTATATGTTATGAATAGATTTGTGGACTTAGGCTTTTGCTGTTGTTGGATCCGTTTGCTTAAGCGCGCTTCAAACCCTTCGAAGTAGCCCTCTGGCACTTTAAAAGGATTTCGTTTGTAACGATCTCCTAATCCGTTTTCGATATTTTCGTTTGTTGTTTTCATGCGTATAATGCTTTGACACGATTAAGGTTAAATGGTTTAAATGTTAATCTTGATGTTCTTTTAAATACTCTTCAATCTTCTTGACTGCAAAATGATAGGAGGCTTTCAGTGCTCCCACGGAAGTGTTTAATATTTTAGATATCTCCTCGTATTTCATCTCGTCGAAATATTTCATATTGAATACAATCCTTTGTTTTTTTGGAAGTTGAGCTAAAGCTTCTTGTAATTTTTTTTCTAGTGTATCACCCTCGAAATAAACGTCTGTCTCTAAATTTTCGACCATATAATTACTCGTGTCGTGAATGGAACTGATCGAGTAACGCTTTTGCTTTTGCAGATGACTTAACGATTCGTTCGTAGCAATTCGAAATAACCAAGTAAATAAAGAGGAGTCTTCTCTAAAATTGGCCACATTATTCCAAACTTTTAGATACACATTTTGGAGTATGTCGTCTGCGTCATCATGATTGATCACGATTTTACGAATATGCCAGTATAGTCTTTGCTGATAGGTATTTACCAGAACTTTAAATGCCTGATCTTTACTTTTTTCACCCTTGAGTTGGGCAATTAGATCTGTTTCATCGACATGCATTCTGGCAGCTGATTCTTTTCTGATTTAATTCTAGTCAGACCGCTAATAAAGCTAAAGGTTTAATTAAATCTATGCTTAAAACAGTCAACAGTTTTATTTACCGGTGAAAATAGTAATTTTGCGCCATATAATTATACCTTTTCAGAATGGCTTTACAGTGTGGCATCGTCGGACTTCCTAATGTTGGAAAATCTACCCTTTTTAATTGCTTGTCAAATGCGAAAGCGCAAGCAGCAAACTTCCCTTTTTGTACTATAGAACCCAATGTTGGCGTGATTACTGTTCCAGATAAACGATTGATCAAGTTAGCTGAGATAGATAATCCCAAACGTGCTATTCCAACAACAGTAGAGATTGTTGATATTGCTGGATTGGTTAAAGGGGCTAGTAAAGGCGAGGGGCTTGGAAATCAGTTCTTAGCCAATATCCGTGAAGTAGATGCCATAATCCATGTCGTTCGGTGTTTCGAAAACGAAAATATAATCCATGTCGATGGGTCTATAAACCCTGTGCGGGACAAAGAAGTTATTGATATCGAATTGCAACTAAAAGATCTTGAGACCGTTGAAGGGCGTATTGCAAAACTTCAAAAACAAGCCAAGGTTGGTAATGATAAGATTGCTCAAAAAACCGTAGCAATCGCTGAGCGGATTAAAGCGGTTCTTCTTACCGGAAAGAGTGCTCGTACCGTGGAGCTTACTGAAGATGAAGAGGGCTTAATTCATGATTTCTTCTTGCTCACAAAAAAACCAGTGTTGTACGTCTGTAATGTGGATGAAGGATCAGCCGTTAAGGGAAATAAATATACGGAGGCCTTGATGCAAAATACGGCTGACGAGAACGCTGAGATCTTAATCGTGGCCGCTGCGACAGAAGCTGACATCGCTGGATTAGATAGCTACGAAGAGAAACAACTATTCCTTGAAGATCTAGGTTTAGATGAGCCAGGGGTAAACAAACTGATCCATTCGGCCTATAAACTGCTTAACCTTCAGACCTACTTCACCACCGGTGTCGAAGAGAGTCGTGCTTGGACATTTGTCAAAGGGATTAAAGCCCCTAAAGCCGCAGGAATTATCCATAGTGACTTTGAAAAGGGCTTTATTCGTGCTGAGGTAATTAAATACGACGATTATATCCGTCTGGGCTCTGAGTCAGCTTGTCGCGATAATGGTAAAATCGCCATTGAAGGGAAAGAGTATGTCGTTCAAGATGGCGATATTATGCACTTCCGCTTCAACGTATAGCGCTATTTCTTCCCCTTTTTATTTAAGATTACTTCAATCTCATCCATCACCTTGTTCATGGCCTGAATGGCTTTGTCAAACGGTACTGAGGTGGTCATATCGACCCCTGCACTTTTAAGCTGTTCAATTGGATAGTCAGATCCACCAGAGGATAAGAACTTCAAGTAGTGCTCAAGAGCTCCCGGCTCTTTGTTCATCACCTTCTCCGCTAGTGAGAACGAGGCAGTAAATGAAGTGCTGTATTGGAAAACATAGAAATTCATGTAGAAATGGGGGATGTTAGCCCATTCGATGCTTGTGTAGTCGTCGATAATACAGGTGCTTGCTGTGTTTCCGTAATATTTCTTGAGAATCTTACCATAGGTCTCTGAAAGATAATCCCCCGTAAGAGGCGTCCCTTTTTCTACCGTCTCGTGAATTTTTAGCTCAAATTCAGCAAACTGGGTTTGTCTGAATAATGTCCCCTTGAACCCATCTAGCCAGTTCATTAAGATCGAAAGTTTAACTTCATCGTTCTTAACATTCTTAAGCATGTAGTTAAAAAGCAACACCTCATTGAAAGTTGAGGCGACCTCCGCAACAAACGTCTTGTAATGAGATAGGGGATAGGGCTGAGTTTTATTTGAGAAATAGCTCTGCATGGTATGACCTAGCTCATGAGCTAAGGTACTCACATCGTTATACGAATCGTTGTAATTCATCAGGATATAAGGATGCACATCGTATGCACCTCCGTTAGAATAGGCTCCAGAACGCTTCCCAACATTTGGATAAACGTCGATCCATCCTTCGTTAATCGCTTTGCTAAGGGTTTTGGTATATTCAGTTCCAAGTGGCTCCAAGGCTTTAATAACTAGATCGCTACCTTCTGTATAGGGATATTTCAAATCCACATTCTTAACCACTGGCGCGTATAAATCATAATATTTCAGGGTGTCTACTCCTAGCATGCGTCTTTTTAGAGCCAGATATCGATGTAAGGCAGGAAGATTTTTATTCACGTTCTCAACAAGGCTTGAGTATACACTTACTGGAATATCATTGGGTGCTAAGGAAGCCTCCATGGCAGAGCTGTATTTTCTGGATTGCGCACGATAGCTATGATCCTTTACATTGCCATACATCATTTGACCATATGTTCCTTTGAATTTGGAAAAATTATTCCAGAAAGCTTCAAAGGCTATTTTACGATCTGCACGATTACTGGAAGTCCGAACACGATTAAATGCACTGCTGGTTAACTCAACTTTTGAGCCATCTGACAAGGTAATTGTTGGTGATGGCATCTCAGCATCTTTAAAGGTCCCGTAAACATCATTAGCCACGCTTCCGATCATCGACGAACGTGCTAAAATACGCTCTTCAGGCTCGGATAAGGTGTGTTGTTTCTTTTTAAATAGATCGGTCAGATCTTTCCGATAGATTTCAAGACCCTTTTCTTGATTGATAAACCCTTCAATAACTTTCCAGTCGACTTTTAAAAGCTCTGGCTCAATAAAAGCTGTTTTGGTGCTGTAATCGTTTAATAACTGATCTAGGCTTTGCTGCATCGACATAAATTTCATGTCTCGCGTGTCAACATCACTGTTCAGACTTGTATAAATATACAATCGAGATGATTCCTTGTCGAGCTTGGTTGAAAATGTCAAACACTCAAGCAGTTTTGAAGCCGACTGAGTGAGCTTCCCCTTGAACTGCTCAATTTTCGACATATCCGCAATTAATTTTTTCTTTGCTGACTCCCATGCCTGGTCTGAGGGATAAACCGGTGTTAGATTAACTTTATATTGACTCTCAATTAAACTACGCTCTTTTTGCGCTGAGGCTGCTAAAACAGAACTTAAAAATAGACAGACTAAGAATAGAATTTTCATAGGATCTTGATTGTTAGTTAGTAATTAAAGAGAATTAAAGTCGTAATTTAAATGCTTTTTAAAAATCAAAGGTGTCGGGGTGCGCACCAAAATGCTCATCACGATCTAATGCATCAATCAGATCCATATCATGACTAGTTAATGTAAAATCAAAAATATCGGCATTGTGAAGGATCCTTTCTCGCTGAACTGACTTTGGTATGGTGACTATCCCTTTTTGTAGGTCCCATCGCAAAACGATCTGAACGGGTGATTTTTGGTATTTCTCAGCTAGTTTAATAAACAGGGGTAGTTCATTAACTTTACCTCTCATAATCGGGCTCCATGCTTCATAAACAATGTCGTATGATTTGCAAAAATCGATGAGTGATTGTTGAACAAGGTAAGGATGACACTCTACCTGATTTACCATGGGCATAATTTTAGCAGTAGGTAATAGTTCTCTCAAATGATGTTCCAGAAAATTACTCACTCCAATCGCTCTAGCCCTTCCTGAACGATAGATCTCTTCGAGAACTTTCCATGTCTGATTAAATTGTTCTTTAACAGGCCAATGGATCAGATAAAGATCGACGTATTCGGTTTGTAAAAGTTTTAAACTCTCTTCAAAGCCCTCAAGGACGGTTTGATTGCGTTGTCGATCGTTCCAGATTTTGGTTGTAATAAAAAGCTCTTCTCTTGGAATACCGCTCGCTTTAATGGCATTTCCAACGCCCCGTTCGTTGTTGTATATCGAGGCTGTATCGATATGTCGATACCCAGCTTCAAGGGCCCATTTCACCGCATTCTCGACCTCTTCGCCATCCTTGGTTTTAAATACACCAAGTCCGAAATAGGGCATCTTAACCCCATTTGATAGCTCGACCGTTCCATTTATATCGTCAATAATCATATTCGTCTCACTGCTTGTTTATTATTCTAACTTTTTAAAATTAAATCTTTAAATATTCAGTAAATATAATTGATCATCATTTGATTGGTACCGATAAAATTATGAAATTTGAAGTCTATAGCAGAATTATGAAAAATGACCTCGTAAATACTACCGATATTGAGCTTTTAGTTGACCAATTTTATGCCGCTGTTCAGCAAGATGATCTTATCGGACCTATTTTTAATGCTCATTTAAAGGATCGATGGCTGAGTCATCATCAGATTCTTTATCGCTTTTGGACAACAGTTCTCTTACGAAGGCCTAGTTATGTTGGCAATCCTGTCCCAATTCATTTTCATATGAACCTTTCTGAATCTCATTTTAACCGTTGGTTAGATATTTGGTGTCAAACTGTGGATCGTCTGTTTGAAGGCTTAATTGCTGAAAGAGCTAAGCACCGCGGAAAAACTATTGCTGAGGCCTTTTTAATTCGAATCCACCGACCCGAAAAGCCTTAAGATTGCCAGTCTATTTTTTTCATGATTCAAATTTAAGATTGTCATAATTATTTTAAATCAAACGAATTAAGGATCTGTAATTCGTCTTTTAGTGAGAAAATCTTCAGAGAAATTTGGATTTCTAGTTTACCCTCGTTATGTTTGCGGTTCAATTATTAAGAAAGCTTATTTATTCGCATGAAAAGAATAAACAAAAATAGTGTGGTTTTTACACGGGGAGGACAGCCTTGTTCTTCTTCTTTTGCTTGTTCCTCAAGGATGATGCGCCCAATGACCATGTGCATGCGATAGCCTTCTTGCGGGCTAATCCTGTTTGAAGGCTTTTACCAACTGCTCAATAGAGCATTTCAAAATCAAAATGAACGATCACACTAAAAAATATCTTCATCGAAACCTCTCGATGTCTAAAACTTTTTAAACAAAGAGCTAGCGAATTGAGTTATAAACTTATAGTTAGAAACTGTATTGTAAATAAAAATTTGAAATAAAATAAATATAAACAATTAAAAATCAATTATTATGAGTTCAGGAGCACCAAAATTCGAAACACTTCAAGTCCATGCCGGACATACACCTGATGGCGATACGCTATCACGTGCCGTGCCAATTTACCAAACAACATCTTACGTCTTTAAGAATGCAGAACATGCTGCCAACCTTTTTGGATTAAAAGAGTTCGGTAATATCTATACCCGTTTGATGAACCCAACTACCGATGTTTTTGAGAAGCGTATGGCTGCTCTTGAAGGTGGTGTGGCTGCACTTGCAGTATCGTCTGGTCATGCGGCTCAATTTATTGCCATTACGAATATTGCTGGTTCAGGAGATAACATTGTTACTTCGCCATACCTTTACGGTGGAACATTTAACCAGTTTAAAGTATCGTTTAAGAACTTGGGTATTGAAGGTCGCTTTGCGGCTGACTTAAATCCTGCTAGTTTCGAGAAACTGATCGATGGTAAGACCAAAGCTCTTTACTTCGAAACGATTGGAAATCCAAGTTTCTCTATTCCTGACTTTGAGAAATTCGCTGCGCTAGCTAAGAAATATGATCTTCCAATTATTGTTGACAATACTTTTGGTTGTGGTGGTGCATTATTCCGTCCATTAGAGCATGGTGCTCACGTGGTTGTTGAATCTGCTACAAAATGGATTGGCGGTCATGGATCATCTATTGGTGGTGTAATTATTGATGGTGGTAATTTCAACTGGGGAAATGGTAAATATCCTGGCTTTACGGAGCCTTCAGAAGGTTATCATGGGTTGAAATTCTGGGATGTTTTCGGTACCGATGGACCATTTGGAAACATTGCCTTTATCATCCGTGCTCGTGTAGAAGGCTTGCGCGACTTTGGACCAGCAATTAGCCCATTCAACTCATTCCAGTTGATTCAAGGTATTGAGACTCTATCCTTACGTGTTGAGCGTCATGTTCAGAACACTCTTGCCCTTGCAAAATGGCTTCAGAAACATCCGAAAGTTCAGTCAGTAAACTATCCAGGACTTGAAGGAAATGAAAATTATGAGTTGGCGAAGAAATATCTGCCAAAAGGACCAGGTTCAGTGCTATCATTTATCGTGAAAGGCGGTAAAGAGAAAGCAATGCAAACTGTTGATAATCTTCAGTTGGTTAGTCATTTGGCTAACGTTGGTGACGTGCGCACCTTGATTATTCAGCCTTCTGCGACCACTCACTCTCAACTTAGTGAAGCGGAACAAGTAAGCGCTGGTGTTGAGCCTGCTGGATTGCGTGTTTCTGTCGGTATCGAACATATTGAAGATATCATCGCAGATTTCGAACAAGCATTCGCAAAAATTTAAGTATATTCTGATAAACAAAGGTAAAGCATACCAATAGTGTGCTTACCTTTGTTTACTTTTTCTTATTCAAGTTGTTTTTTGAATAAATTTTTAAACTCCTATTATGCCATTAAATCTGCCAGACGGCCTTCCTGCAATTGATCTTCTAAGCAAAGAGAATATTTTTGTGATGAACGAAACCCAAGCTGCACATCAGGATATTCGTCCATTAAAGCTGATTATTCTCAATCTAATGCCTTTGAAGATTGCCACCGAGACAGACTTGTTGAGGTTGTTGTCGAATTCACCCATTCAGATTGAGATTGATTTTCTGCAGATCGAGGGGCATATTTCAAAAAATACATCCAAAGACCATCTCAATACTTTCTACCATACTTTCTCAGAGATTCAAGAGAACAAATATGATGGTATGATTATCACTGGCGCACCAGTTGAGCATCTTAAATTTGAAGAGGTCGATTATTGGAATGAGATTTGCAAAATTTTTGATTGGACGAAAAATCATGTCACTTCAACCATGTTTATCTGTTGGGGTGCTCAGGCAGGACTTCATCATTTTTATGGTGTTGAGAAATTTCCGTTGGCGAAGAAAATGTTTGGGGTCTTTGAACACTCTTTTTCAGACTCTAAGCTTCCAATTTTCCGTGGCTTTGATGATGTTTTTAAAGCACCACACTCGCGTCATACTCAGATCTTAGCGGAAGATATTCGAAAGATCAAAGACCTTGAACTGATCTCATATTCTGAACAAGCAGGTGTTCATATGGTGATGGCCAATAAAGGCAAACAGCTTTTTATCACAGGTCACCCAGAATATTCTAGAGGAACACTGGGTCGTGAATACAAACGCGACTTTGAAAAAGGACTTCCAATAGAACTTCCTCATAACTATTACAAAGGCAATGACCCATCTCAAAATCCGGTCTTAAGCTGGAGATCACATGCAAATTTGCTATTCCTGAATTGGTTGAATTATTACGTCTACCAGGAAACACCCTACGATCTGCACGATATTAAGTAGGACTATTTCCCGTATCTGGTTTTCCACCAGGCCTTTAGGCGCTCGAGAATCTTTAGTTCTGTAGAGTTGTTTTGAGGGGTATAAAACCTTTTCTTAGAAATCTTTTTGGGTAAAAATTCTTGTTCAACGAAATTTCCTTCGTAGGAGTGCGCATATTTATACTCCTTACCGTACCCAATATCTTTCATTAATTTAGTTGGTGCGTTGCGCAGATGCAGTGGTATAGGCAGATGTCCGGATGTTCGCACCTCATCAAGCGCCGCATCAATAGCTAGATAAGCCGAATTGCTTTTGGGCGATGTGGCTAAATAAATCGTGCATTCTGATAAAATTATCCGAGATTCAGGCATCCCAATTTTATGCACTGCATCAAAGGTGCTTTGCGCGATCAATAAAGCATTTGGATTCGCTAAGCCGATGTCTTCGGAAGATAATATTAAGAGTCGGCGGGCAATAAATTTTACATCCTCACCACCTTCAAGCATTCTAGCTAAATAATAGACCGCTCCATCAGGATCACCACCCCGAATACTCTTGATAAATGCTGAGATGATATCGTAATGCATCTCCCCATTCTTATCGTAAAGTGCTAGGTTCTCCTGGAGCCTTGAGGTCACCTTCTCATTGGTAATTACAATCTTCGACTCTGTTTCGGCATTGAGCACAATCTCTAAGACATTTAAAAGCTTGCGGGCGTCACCACCAGAAAATCGAAGTAAAGCCTCTGTTTCTTTTAGGGTGATTTTCTTCTCTTTTAGCTCATAGTCAAGTTTAAGAGCTTGGTCTAACAGTTGCAATAAATCCTCTTTTTCTAATGATTTAAGGATATAGACTTGACAGCGGGAGAGGAGGGGAGAGATGACTTCAAATGATGGGTTTTCTGTGGTGGCACCAATTAAGGTGACCAGCCCTTGTTCTACAGCACCAAGTAACGAGTCTTGCTGTGCCTTGCTAAAACGGTGTATCTCATCTATAAAGAGGATCGGATTAGGAGCACTGAAAAAAGAGTTGCTTTTGGCCTTGTCAATTACCTCACGAATATCTTTCACCCCTGAATTGATAGCACTCAGGATATAGAATGGTCTATTTAAGGAGTTGGCTATGATCTTGGCCAACGTGGTCTTTCCAACCCCTGGAGGTCCCCAAAGGATGATCGACGATAGGTTGCCCGAATCGATCATCTTACGCAATACAGCCCCCTCACCAACTAGATGTTTCTGCCCGATATACTCGGCGAGATTCGAAGGTCTAAGCCTTTCTGCTAATGGTTGGTTTGCCATTTCTAATTACAATACCGTTTTATCACATTGTATGCTTCGATAAGTCCAAGCTCACCTGCCTTACTTAAATCAAGTGATCCACCCTCTAAGTCGTCAAGGAAAATTCGCGTTAAGCCTCTATTGAAATAAGCCTCTGCAAAGTCTGGCTCAAGTTCAATCGCTTTTGAGAAATCATTGATAGCGGAGAAATAATCTTTCTTTTTAACCTTCGTATTACCCATGTTAAACCAAGCAAAGATAAATCGAGGATTCATATATAAGATTGACTCATAGTCTTTTATGATATCGTCGTAATCCAGTACTTTTTCTTCTTTTGGAGCATTTAAAGAGGCTTTCGTCCCATTAATATTCAATGTTGTTGGCTCTGGTAAAAGACCTGGTTTCAGAATGTAGTCAACCCGTTTCATAAGTGCGTTGGCTCGACTGAAATAGGCTAGAATATTATGGCTATCGATCTTAATTGTTTTGTTGTAATCGTCTATAGCCTGATCGTAGTTCTTCAATAACTCATAATATACTGCACGATTGAAGTAGGCATCTGGATTTTTCTTGTTGTTTTGAATTGTTTTATTGCTCAGTGTGATGCTTTCATTGTACTCTTCAGTTCTCCAGTCGTCGCTTCTTACTGGTTTATTGGTAATTAACATAAATGGTTGATTGTTATTCTTCCGATTCAAAGCATCAACCTCTAAGCTATAATATTGTAAACGTTCAAAGTTAACCGAGTCTTTATGGAAAATTGAGATGATAAATTCAGGTTTTAACTCGATTTTTACATTTCTATTTTGAACCATTCCTCGAGCAATCTCTGTCTCTGTAACTTCACCACCCGTGCGAACAACTATATTTCTGCGCGCTCGCTTTTGAGTAACTGGACCTTTTTGATCTGGCTGCTTGGATGCGGTGGTATCAGCTGTTGCTTTAGATGCAGCTGCTATCGGTTGATTTTGAGCAGCAGATGCTGTATTTGCAGCAGGCGAATTGTTAGTCGGCTGATTTGCGCCCTTGACAGATCCTTTGTTTTGTCCGTTTTGATTTGGATTGCTTGTTGGTAGGACAAAGCCATATTGGCGTCTTTGTCTTTCGCGCTCCTGCTCTGCATCGAGGCGTTTTCTAAATTGTGCATAGTTAGGATCTAATTCTTCTGCCATCGCAAAATCATTTTCAAATCCGGGAAGTTTAAGTGTTTCTTTTGCGATTCCTCTGTTAAGCCATGCTACTGCAATCCCGGGGTTTAATTGAATCGCCATATCATAATCGGGAATTGCACCTCTTGTGTCTTCCAATTTATGCTTGACAATACCTCTGTTGACGAATGCTTGTGCCATTTTCGGATCTAATCGAATGCAAAGGTCGTAATCTTTTAAAGCACCAGCGTAATCTAGTTTTTCAAATCTCGCTATTCCTCGCATCAGGTATGCTCCTGCATAGTGAGGTCTAATCTTAATGGCCGCATCGCAATCTTTGATGGCTCCATCGAGATCATTCTTCATTTGCTTGGCAGAACTTCTGTTTAGAAAGGTATTTGCTAATGTTGGATCTAACTCTAACGCTTTTGTATAATCCTCAATGGCACCTGTTAGGTCTTCCATTGCAGCCTTCGTAATGCCTCGATTGCTATAGGTCGCTTGATCATCACTTTTAAATTCTAATGCTTTGGTATAATCTATGATAGCTTCTTTATAGTTTTTAAGTTCATAATTGGCCATTCCTCGATACATGTAAGCCTCTGGATAAAATGGTTTGATCTCTATCGCTTTGTCGTAATCATTTTTAGCACCCCTAAAGTCATCGATGTAATGTTTGGCCATCCCTCTATAATAATAGGGCTCAGGCAGGCTGGGTCTAAGTTTAATAACTATATTTAGATTTTCAATCGCACTTACATAGTTTCCAAAATAGATTCGACTTCTACCAATGTAGAAATATTGATCTAGATTTAGTTGTGAGAAGGCTGGAAATGAAAGGGCTGAAAGCAAAAATATGACAAGAGTTTTTTTCATCCGAGTGAGCATGACTATTTTGGTAGCTTACAAAAATAGCAAAATAGTTTTTGTAGGATTGGAAAGGGATTATAATAATAGAAAATAAATGTTAAAACTAGTGGAATGAAGTGTGATTGGTGCCTGGGAGATGAGCAATATATTCATTATCATGATACTGAGTGGGGTGTCCCCGTGTATGATGAATATAAATTATTTGAATTTTTAACACTCGAAGGTGCTCAGGCTGGATTAAGTTGGCTTACGGTACTGCGCAAACGCGAACATTACCGAAAAGTCTTTGATCAGTTTAAGCCTGAGATAATAGCTAGTTATGATTCGACTAAGGTTGAATCTTTAATGAATGATGCGGGAATTATAAGAAATCGACTAAAAATAACCTCGACGATAAAAAATGCCCAAGCTTTTTTGGCTATTCAGGAGCAACAAGGTAGTTTCGCTTCTTATATCTGGAGCTTTGTGGATGGAAAGCCTATTCAAAATAGCTTTAAAACGATCAAGGATTTACCTGCTGAGTCTGGGATATCTAAACTAATTTCTAAAGACTTAAAGAAGCGAGGGTTCTCATTCGTTGGTTCCACCATCATCTATGCCTATATGCAGGCTACTGGAATGGTGAATGATCATTTGAGTTCTTGTAATCGCTACCTCGAATTGGGAGGCAGTATTTAGGCCATTCTTCTGTTTTTTTAGATCTTATATAGAGGTTGGATTAGAGTAGCTCTCCCTCGTCAAAATTTCTTCTCTCAGTAATATTACCCTCTGAGTCGGTAATAAAGATATGTCTTACCTGAAAATGATCTCGGATGATAAACTCGTAACTGTCTACATTATTTGCTTTTTCCCGATATATAGAGCTCATGATTTGACCAAATGCTTCAAGTTTTACTCGAATTGACTCGTCGAGCTCCTCGATTTTGCAATTAGTTTCTGTCCTTAACCAAGTACCTGATTTTTCGAATAGGGCAATCTGTTCATTGCCATTGATGCGAAAAATAACTTCAAACCGATTCTCTCTTTCTTTAGACCATTCAACATTCGTTGCCTCTGGAAATAAGGTGGTAAATGATTTAAGTAAATTCTGTCCGGGTGTATTGGGATTAATCCGAAATACATATTTTAGGATAAAATCTTTCATGGAATATTTTTCTCTTTTGACGGAATATTATGCAAAGGTCACAAAAAAAGTGGTGACTAGTCGTGCTTGTATTGTTCCTTATATAGAAAAGCAACACGGTCTCTAGCACGTTTAAGTCGCATTTTAGCAGCACTTTCGCTAATTTTCAAGGCCGTTTTTATATAGGCAATTGGAACGTTATCGATGTAATGCATCGTAAGCAAGGCTTTTTCTTCTGGATGGATCAATTCAAGTATTTTCATCAGTCTTTCGCTGTTGATCTCCTTTTCATTTAATTCATCAATAACATCTGGTAATTCATGTTGACTGTTCCAATCGGGGTAGTTCATCTTCTTTTTAGTCCGAAGATGCTCGATACAGTTGTTATATGTTATCGCATAAAGCCAGGTTGAGAAGTTTGATTCGCCTCTAAAATCGGCTAATCGTTCAAAGACTTTGCAGAAAATATCTTGTACAAACTCTTGCGCTAGCGTTTTATCCTTAAGTAGGGAGTAACATTTATCGAAAACTTTATCTGAATAACGCTTATAAAGCTCCTCAAATAGGTTCGTATTATGCTCTTGCTTAATAAGACTGATGATTTCTATATCTGAATAGTCCTTTACTGAACTTTTTATTGCCACCATTTAATACAGATAAGTCATTATAAATTAAGAGTTTAGAAAATAACTTTCATCAAAATGAAAAAAAAAAATACAAAATAATGTGACCTTGGCCTGTCTTTGCGTCTAAATCATATATTTTTAAGAATTGCAAAAACTTTTATTACTTTAAATTTATCTTCAAAATTATGAAAAATTTATTAAAACTGGTTGCTTTTAGTGTATTAGTTGTTACTTTGGCTTCTTGTGCAAAAGCACCACAAGCTGAAATCGATGCTGCTAACGTTGCTATCGAAGCTGCAAAAACTGCAGGTGCTGATCGTTATGTACCTGAATCATTCAACGCTGCTTCTGAAGCGCTTAAATCTGCTGTAACTGCAGTTGAAGAACAAAATTCTAAATTTGTATTGTTCAGAAACTACGATGCTGCTAAAACTACTCTTGCATCTGTAAACACTCTTGCAGGTAAAGCTGTTGAAGAAACTACTGCTAAGAAAGCTGCTTTGAAAGCTGAAGTAACTGCTGCTCTAGCTGAAATCGCTACTGTTGTTGCTTCTAACAAAGAATTGTTAGCAAAAGCACCTAAGGGTAAAGAAGGTAAAGCTGCTCTAGAAGCAATTGGCCAAGAAATCGCTGCTGTTGAAACTATTGGTACTGAAGTTACTGCTGGTGTTACCAACAACGAAGACATCTTAACTCTTGCTGGAAAAGTTAAACCAGCTGTAGAAAAAGCTAAATCAATCAACACTGAATTAACAGACGTTATTGAAAAAGCTAAATCTAAATCAAAAGGTGGCAAGAAAAAGAAGTAATTCTTTTTAAGCTAAAAAAGATTTAAACCCTCGGAATTACTTCCGGGGGTTCTTTTTGAGATTTATTTTGGTTAATCTTCTGTAAGAGTACTTTTATAGATCATTTTTTTAAGTTACTTTGCTAACCGCAGATTGCGGAAAACTATTCGTTTGATTTTATCTATTGCGCATGAAACTGGGTTGGAAAAAGAAATTATTTATTAGTGTTGGCATCCTACTCTCAATTTTTGTGATCGTTTATGTGATCCTTTTGTTGACCATGAACAAACCACCACTGGCCGAATTTAAAACGTGTCAGGCTATTTTGTCTAAAGCTAAGAGTGTAAATGCAGATGTTTATTCTCCCGAATATTACAGCGCTGCTGATAAGAAATACAAGGCTGCACTTATCGAGTGGAAAATGCAAAATCAGCGGTTTTTCTTCTTTCGGAATTATTCAAAATCCAAAGAACTTATCCTAGCCGCCAAATTAAAGGCTGAGCAAGCAAATGCCTCCTCAGGTGCGAATAAAAATTCGATGAAGATGAAATATCTTCAGGAAATTGAACTGCTTAAACATAAACTGGATAATTACCACGAGGTGTTTATTCACCTTCCTTTGAAAGTTAATGTTCGAAAAAATTATGAGTTTGGTAAACTCTTTTTAGACCAAGGTCTAAATGCCTTTAGTAGTGGTGATATCATGCTTGCTACTAAAAAGTTAAATGAAGGAAAATTGCGTATTGGAATAGCTGATAAAGAGGTAAACATCCTAATTAAAGAATATTTTACTAACTATTCGAAATGGCAAGGGTGGTTTGCCTCTACCATTCGTACTTCGTCACAGAACAATTCATATGCTTTTATCGTTGATAAGATGAAGCATAAGGGATATCTCTATTATCGTGGTAAGCTATCGAAGGAATATGATGTCGAATTTGGTCGTAACTGGATTGGAGATAAGGTCTTTGCTGGTGATAAAGCTACGCCTGAAGGGATGTACAGGGTAATCAAAAAGAAAGGTAATGGCGATTCACGTTATTATAAGGCTATGCTAATTAATTATCCAAATGAGGAGGATTATGCAGCCTTTAACCGGAAGAAAAGACAAGGTACCTTATCTAGAAATAGTAATATTGGTGGATTAATAGAAATACATGGTGAGGGAGGCAAAGGGGCCGATTGGACAAGTGGATGTGTGGCACTTGAAAATAGTGAGCTGGATGAGCTGTTTAGTCGTATGTCCGTTGGAACTCCCGTTACAATTGTAGGATCAACACAATCACTTGCTGAATTATTAAACTAACGTTCAAAAAATGGAAATCGAAGCTAAACCTTATCGGTTAATTCTGAGCATCGCTAAGTGGATCATTCCACTAGTTTTTTTGATCCTCTCTATTCGTATGATCATTAATACACCTGATTATCAAGAGTCGGCTTACCAAGTTAAGGGTTGGTTTGGCGATTCATCCGCTTACGAAGGTAAATCTCAAAAGAATATTGACAAGCTGGCACAGAAATCAAGAAGAAATATTGCCTCTCTGGAAGGTCGAATCGACAAGTTAAAACCTGTCAAACCATTTATCGTTGTCAATACAAACGAGAATCGATTTTCACTACGAAATGCTGCTGGCGATACTATTAAAACAGGGATGTGCTCAACAGGTAAAAATGAATTATTAATATCTGGCACAAAAAGAATCGTTTTTAAAACCCCTAAGGGTATTTTTACGGTGCGCAACAAACAACAGGCTAGACCATGGATTAAGCCTGACTGGGCCTTTATTGAAGATGGATTACCTATTCCATCTGCTCGATCTTCTGAGCGTATTGATTATGCAACGTTGGGTGATTATGCACTCGAAATTGGGAATGGATACATGCTTCATGGTACTCTTTATCAGCGCTTCTTGGGTCTGCCTGTCACGCACGGCTGTGTTCGTCTGGGTGATAAAGATTTAGAGTTGATTTATAATACCTTAAGTAAAGGTTCTAAAGTGTTTATTTACTAAAGATATGAACATGAATAATAAACTAGTTTTTTGGATCGTTACAGCAGTTCTAGGTGTTTGTTTTTGTTATATCCTAACAAGTACTGTTATCCTACCTGTCTTCACGAAATCGGTACTTCCTAAGGTTGTGGTGCATACGGTTGAAGAGAAGGATAAAAATACTAAATCAAGTAAAAACGCGGATGATTCAGCTGAAGCTTCTACTACCAGTAGCTCGAAAGAGTCTGTGGATAAGTTGATTGAGTTAAAGAAAAAGGAATTTCTAGCTCAGTCTAGATTAGCTTTAGCCACTGAAGACTCTAACTATTTGGTATTAGACTTGTCAAGTAAGTTGGCTATAATTGAATTGAAAGGGGTGGTTTTACATGAAGCTAAAATTATACAATTAACATTGAGTAATTCGATTAAACACCACAACTCTGAAGTATTAACAAATTGGGCTTCTGAACCATTTTCTGTGAAAAATATTGAAGCAACAATTCCTAAGATTGTATTTTTCGAGAAAATAGCCCCTAAAGATACTTTAGAAGCTAACAAAATGGCACAAGAGCCTAAGATTACTAAACAAGGGGATGTCTTGGTAATTATGGATTTTCATCGGAATCTTCGACTTATTATTTCGCAAAGTGAGCTTCCTGATCCTGAGGGATTAAAAGCAATTACTGAATTGCGTGAGAGTTATAGTAAACAAGAGGTTTCTCGTTCATTGGACGCTATAACCCATCTCAATCGTGAACCAATTAAACCACAGATAGAGATTGTAGTTTCGAAATCTGATGCGACAATTCTTTATAAATCACTGCCTCTAAATCCAAGGATGATCCTTAAATTTTGATAAGTTTAAAAAATTAGATTACAAAAAAGGGATGCACATGCATCCCTTTTTTGTGACAATCCTAATTTATACGTTTTCAGGAACAATGTATGGTGCTCGATAATTACGAGTTAGCATTCTATCGGCCTCTGGATCATTGATGAAAGATTCTGATTTTGGATTGAACGTCAAGACTCTGCCAGTCCGATAAGCAATATTTCCTAAATGAGCTAATGAAGAGGAGAGGTGTGCACTTTCAACTGGAGCATGTAGTAATGAAGAGTCATGCGCACGAACTGCATCAATAAAGTTTTTAAAGTGATCGCCTCCTTCCTTCCCTTTTTTTCCTGGTGTTTTATCATCCCCAAGGAAGGTCTCATAGCTGTCGTAACCTTTGATAACCATATAACCTTTATCACCATAAAAAATGTTTCCAACTGTTGAGCCATCTTCAGCGTTGGTATGCCAAGGACGTACTTCAAACTGGATGATTTTTTTCTCATCTGGATAGTGGTAAATAGAACTTAGTAGTTCAGGAGTCTCCTTGCAATCATCCCATAAGAATTTTCCACCCATCGCGGTAATCTTTGATGGTAAGCCAACATCTAATCCCCACATACAAAGGTCTGTCTCATGGATCCCTTGGTTTCCAACATCACCATTGCCATAATCCCAATGCCAATGCCAGTTGTAATGGACTAGATTCTTAGTAAATGGACGTTTAGGTGCTGGACCAGTCCATAAATCATAGTTTAATCCTTCAGGGACATTCTCAAGAGGTTTATTTCCAATATCTGGCCTTTTTCTGAATACTAGCCCTCTGGCCATATAGACTTTGCCAATATATCCGTCGCGCAGAAGCTGTATGGCCTCTCGAATAGCTACTGAACTACGCAGCTGAACTCCATGTTGAACAATGCGGTCATATTTGTGAACCGCTTCAACCATCTTACGGCCTTCCCAGATATTATGGGACCCTGGTTTCTCCACATAGACATCTTTACCTGCCTGGCAAGCCCATATCGTGGCTAATGCATGCCAGTGGTTCGGTGTTGCAATGGTAACCACATCAATCTCCTTGTTGTCGAATACCCGTCGCATGTCCTGGATAACATTAACTTTTGCTCCGTAGGTTTTTTCAAAATCTTTAGCTCTTTCGTTCGCCACAATAAGATCTGGATCAACGAAAGTTTTGATTTGTACATTCTTCTGTTTCATCAATCCTTCTATATGACTCTTTCCTCGGCCATTTACACCTAGGACAGCCGCATTGATGCGATCATTTGCTCCAAAGGCCTGAGCTGGAATGATGCTGGGGATTGTCAGAATTGCTGATGCCGCAGCCGATTTCTTAAGGAAATCTCGACGTGTTGCTTGGTTTGTTTCTTTCATGAGTAGTTAGTTTTTGATTGTTCGTTTTGATAAATAGATCGATGGAAGAACTAAATAAGCTAGTTTAGGTCCTGCAAATTAAAAATTTTAAGTGAGAGTTGAACTTCTAAACCAATAAAATATATTGTTTATCTTTGTAAGGATTCAACCTACTAAATAACTTACCGATGAAATTAATTACTCTTTCTTTACTCCTTGCTCTATCTCTGACTTCCTTAGGTCAACAGAAATTAAAATCAGGCATTGATCCTGCTGCATTTAATAAAACTTTTAATGGTGGTTCTGTTAAGCTATATACCTTAAAGAATAAAAATGGTTTAGAGCTTAGTATCACAAATTATGGTGGTCGAATAGTTTCTCTGATGGTCCCTGATCGGAGTGGAAAACTTGAAGATGTGGTGTTGGGCTATGGCAGCTTAGATGGATACCTAAAAGGTAATGAGCAATATTTTGGTGCAGCCATTGGTCGTTATGGCAATCGAATTGCGAAGGGTGGCTTTAAACTTGATGGTGCGTCGTATAAATTGGCTGTAAACAATGGTCCAAATGCCTTGCATGGTGGTATTAAAGGTTTCTCTATGAAGGTTTGGGACGCCAAACAAAATAGTGATCAAGAACTTGAGCTTACCACCATATCTGCTGATATGGACGAAGGCTATCCTGGAATGCTTAAAGTGATGATCGTTTACCGTTTGACAGATCAAAATGAAGTCTCAATCTATTATTCAGCTAGTAGCAATAAACCAACGGTAATTAACTTAACTAACCATAGCTATTTTAATCTTCATGGCGCTGGAAATAAAGATATATTAGACCATGTTTTGATGATTAACGCCGATCATTTTACCCCTGTCGATCCTACCTTGATTCCTACCGGAAAATTGGAACCAGTAAAAGGGACTCCTTTTGATTTCACTACCCCTGCCACTGTTGGTTCACGGATCAATGATAAGCATGAGCAACTCTCTTTTGGCCTGGGTTATGATCATAACTTCGTTCTTAATAAAAAGAAGGATCAAAAAATCTCTTTGGCTGCATCTGTATATGATCCTAATAGTGGTCGATTCATGCAAGTCTTTACCAATGAGCCGGGTGTGCAGTTTTATTGTGGCAACTTCTTAAAAGGCAAGGAGATAGGTAAGGGAAATAAGCCCTATGGCTTTCGTTCTGCCTTATGTTTGGAAACCCAACATTTTCCTGACTCACCAAATCATCCTGAATTTCCTTCTGTTGTCTTAAGACCAGGCCAGATCTATTCATCTGCCTGTATGTATAAGTTTTCGGTTAAGTAACTTTTTAGATGATTCTGAAAAAAATTAAGCGGTATTTATTTTTATTCCTTAAGTTTTTAAAAGAGAAAAGTCTTTCTTTTCTGATTGAGAATAGCAAAATGCTAGCTCAAGCAGTATTTACAATTCTATCCATTGGAATTGGGATATGGTTTATTAGCCACGAGCAAACTGAATTGGTTGAAGTGCGGCATGTCTTGGGCTCTGCTACCTGGACTTTAGTCCTTCTTGGTATTGTACTCACGGGAGTTTATATCCTACTCCAAGGTTTGATGTATGTTGCCTCTTTTGCGTCTATTCGTAAACGCATTCCTCTTGGTTTAGCTATAATCTTATTTCTTAAGCGCAATCTTATCAGCATCTTCTTACCTGCTGGAGGGATCTCTTCATTAGCATTTTTCACAGGAGATATAGAAGAGAAAGGTTTAACTAAATCGCAAATTCATTTTGCCTCTTCCGTCTACGGTTTTGTTGGGATCTTATCTGTTGTCCTTGTCGCTGTGCCTCTATTTATTTACTCGCTTCTCCATGGTGAGATTGGTTCTGGTGAGTGGTTAGCCTTTTTGGCTATTCTTATTCTAATTGTTCTGGTCTATTTAGGCTATCGATCAATCATTAAAAAGGGATTGTTTTTTCGGTGGTTAATTAAATCATTCTCTTTTCTAGAAGTTCTGTCTGTTGATATTCAGACAAATAGCATAAGTAAGAAACAGTTCTTTAGAACGGTATTTTATTCAATCTTGATAGAGATCGTTGGTATTTCTCATTTGTATGTAGCCATGCTTGCCTTAAACCTGCACCCATCATTATTCGCTGCATTTTTAGGATATGTCATCTCTGTAATTTTCTTGATTGTCTCTCCATTTTTAAGGGGGCTAGGTGCCATTGAACTCTCCATGACGTTTGTACTTGTTCGACTAGGGTATTCGACAATTGAAGCTGTCTCTGCAACACTGCTTTATCGTTTTTTTGAATTTTGGCTCCCTCTGATAGCTGGATTGGCTGGATTTTTAATGAAAATAAATAAACTACTTATGCGCATTATTCCTGCCTTGCTGCTTTTAGCACTAGGAATAATAAATATTATCTCTGTCCTTACCCCCGCAATTGCGGAGCGTGTTCATTGGCTATCTGATTTCTTGCCTATGGATGCGATTATTGTCTCCAATTATTTTGTACTAGTTCTTGGTCTCTTTTTATTAGTGACTGCTTCCTTTATGCTTAAAGGGCTGAAAATAGCGTGGTGGTTCGCATTTATTCTTTCTTTTGTTTCAATGATCGGTAATCTTACCAAGGCAATTGACTACGAAGAGGCCTTGGCTGCTTTGGTTGTCATGTTGGTGCTGATAGCCACCAAAAGAGATTACTATGTGAAAAACAACCCCCGATTGCGAACGGTGGGGATTCAGACAGCGGTCCTAAGCATGCTGGCAGTCCTAGTTTATAGTGTTATTGGCTTTTATTACTTGGATAAGAAGCATTTTAACATCGATTTTAATATTATTCAGTCTCTGCGTTATGCCGTTCAGAATTACTTTTTGGTCGGAAGTAGTGATCTAATCGCTCTAGATCCTTTTGCTACTAAATTTGTCTTGTCCATAAATATTAGCGGCTTCTTATCGTTGGGATTTCTGATCTATTCTCTTATCCGTCCCTATTTTCAGAAGATATTTCCCTCTGACTTAGAACTGCAACGTCCACGTGAACTTGTTCAGAGTTATGGTAAATCGTCGCTTGATTATTTTAAGACCTATTTCGATAAGATGATTTTTGAACCCGAAGGATTAAATGCCTTTGTTTCCTATCGTCCAGCGGGAAATTTTGCGGTCGTATTGGAAAACCCTGTAGCGCCAGACGAGCAACAACTAATTGCCACGATTGATCTTTTCGATCGATATTGTTTTGATATAGGGCTTAAAAGCATCTATTACCGGGTCTCTGAAGCAGATCTTCCAATCTATAAACAAAGTAAAAAAAATGTGCTGTTTTTAGGTCAAGAGGGGATTGTTGATTTAAACGTTTTCTCGCTTGAAGGTGGAGCTAAGAAGTCGATTCGAAATGCAATTTCAAAAGTTAAAGACGGTGGTTATAAAACCATCATTCATGAAGCACCTATAAAAGATGGTGTTTTGCAGAAGATTAAATCTGTTTCTGATGAATGGCTTGAAGATACGGGACGAAGTGAAATCATATTTTCACAAGGGATGTTTATTTGGGAAGAGTTAAAAGAGCAAACCATCATAACGGTTGAAAATTCAGAAGAGAAAATCGTAGCTTTTTTAAATGTTATTCCTGATTACGCTCTTGGTGAAGGTACTTGTGACTTAATACGCAAATCTACGGATGCCCCCAATGGTGTGATGGACTATATTTTAGTTGAGCTCTTTGATTATCTTAAAAATAAGGGATGCAATTCAGTTAATATAGGATTTGCACCGCTGTCGGGCATCGATGATCCAAATACCTTTAAAGAAAAATCAATCAAGTTTGCTTACCAAAAGATTAAAAGCTTCTCTCACTACAAAGGTCTTCGTGAATATAAAGAGAAATTTGCTACTCACTGGGAGAACAAGTACCTTATTTATAACAATGACTATGATCTTATTCAAATTCCAGGCGCACTTGCTAGGGTTATTAAAACCTAAAAAATCAAGAGGTGAAATAGAATTATTTACTTCCTAAGACCAGTAAAATTACTCCAGTTACAATCCCCATTAGGTACCAAGCCTTTTTCTTGACATTTTCCTCCTTGAAAATAATTGCACCAAGAGTGAAAGAGATAATTACCCCTCCTCGTCGAAGAGCTGAGATAACTGAGATTAAAGAATCCTCATACCCAATCGCATAGAAATACAGAAAATCTGCAACCACTAGAAAGATACCAATCATTGGGATTGACCAGCGCCATTCAAAAGGTGTGTTCTCCTTTCTCTTAGGATACCACAAAAGCATGACAATGGGTCCCAATAGTACAATCTGATAAATCGTTGACCAGGCCTGCATAGCCATTCGATCGAAATGCTGAATTAAAAATTTATCATACAATCCACTGATCGACCCAAGTAAGGTTCCTGCAATAAGAAATAAAATCCATTTGTTGGTTGAAAAATGAAAACCTTCCGATTTGCCGGCTAACGAGAGTAGGTAGAAAAAAAACAGTGTGATAGCTGTCCCCATCCATTGCAGCATCGAAAGATGCTCCGAAAAGATAATAATAGCCCCTATGATAACCCATATTGGACCAGTGGCACGGATTGGTGAGACAATCGTTAAGGGAAGGTGTTTAAGGGCAAAAAAGGCAAATATCCATGAACTAGTCACAATAATGGCTTTGATAAAGAAATAGCCATGCTGGACAATCGGAACCGTGGGAACAAAAAATAGGGTATTTCTTAACGTTTCGGGACTAAAGGCTGAGATTATTGTAGGAACTAAAAGAATCACTGCATAAGTAGAGGTTGAAAAGAAAAGGACCGGCAAAACGGCATTCTTATTCAGTGCTAATTTTTTAAAAACATCGTACGTGCCAAGAAAAAGTGCCGAAGCTACGGCAAAAAGTGCCCACATAAATAAAATTTTGAAGCGGCTAAATTAAGAATATTTGGGCGGTTCGCGCGAAAGCTTAGGGTCAAAATATTATTGTTTTTTTCGAAAGACTCCGGAGAGTGATTTGGCTTTTTTTGATAGTTGATTAATCCCTTCTTGGAGTATGTTCTTATCAAAATCGGATGTAAACATGGTTTCTGAACCTTTCTCTAACTCATTCGGGTAGATTAAGATAAAATCATGATTTTCGAAATTTTTCGCCATTAAACGTGGTATAGCTTCTTGATTCGCTTTGTATGAAATACTGCCATTGCGCGGCAGCACAATGATTACAAGGTCACTCGGTTGAATGAAATTTGCAATCTCTAAGAAATTTGACCAATCTTCAAATTCAACATGGTTTAGCGAAATATTGAGCTTGTGAGTTTGCATATACTCCTTGATATGCTTAAAGGATTCAGGTGTAGATAAAATATCGCATCTAACCTGCAATGTTTTGGCAAGCCTGAAAACCCGATCTAACCAAAGATTAAATCCATATTCGCGGTCGGCATAACGGGGACAAACAACGACAATTTTTTTACGCTGATTGAGATGCTCAGATAAACTTCCTACCCAGACAGCTTGATTGGTATTGTCGACGATATAGCTTATGGTATTGCCAAAGAGAATATCTGTAAACTGACTTTTCAGTGCATACCCAATGATAATCTCAGAAGCCATTATCTCTGTTGCAACTCGTTTAATGGCACTTGGAATATTCTGACTTATTCTGGTAATAATCTCTACTTCCTGATCTACTGCAGCTGCATGGACAATGGCTTTTTCTAAAGTTTTCTTCGCTTCGATAAGCCTTTGTCGCGCTTCTAAGTCATCTTCTACCACCGATAAGCTGACAATTGGAAAGCGATTCTTGGGATTTTTTATCGCAATTGCCAAGTCTAGTAATCGCTCCATAGTACTTGGATTCGAAATGGGCACTAGGATCTTTTGATCGCGAATCGCAGGTGCAATCGGTGCGCTAAGTGTATCTGCAATTAATACTCTTTTTGCTGAATACTCAGTAACAAATGAAGCTACAAGACAAGTGATCAAAATTAAAACGATGGTGCCATTTAGAATGTTTTCATCCACGATACCAATTCGAAAACCAACCATGATAACCGCTATAGTCGCCGCTGCATGTGAACTACTCAACCCAAAGATTAAATTACGATTGGCTTTTGAATAGTTGAAGAAGAAGGCTGTTAGCCAAGCTGCTAAATATTTCCCAATGAGGGCCACAATGGTTAGCGTACCCGCAATCATTAGGGCATGTTGCCCTTTCAATAACACCATCAGGTTGATAAGCATTCCAACACTGATCAAAAAGAAAGGGATAAATAAGGAGTTGCCAACAAACTCTAGTCGATTCATTAATGCAGAGGTGGGAGGTATCAATTTGTTTAATGCAATACCAGCTGCAAAGGCTCCAATAATTGGTTCTAAGCCTGCAAGTTCAGATAGAAATGCCGCTAAGAAAACCATGGCGAGCACAAAGATAAAATGTGAATTCTTTTCCCCTTCAAAATTTCGAAAAAACCAAGCTGCTAATTTGGGTATAACCATTAAAACGATGACCAAAAACAACAAAACCGATATGGAAAATTTAATCCAGAAATCTGTCGAAATCTCTCCGCCTACCGAACCGGTAATTATCGCTAGAATGATTAAAACTGCCGTGTCAGTCAGCATAGTGCCGCCAACTGTTATGCCGACAGCTTCATTCCTTGAGATCCCTAACCGACTAACAATAGGATAGGTCACTAACGTGTGAGTTGCAAACATACTCGAAACAAGAAAACTTGTCTCAAAACTAAATTCTAATAAATAACGACAGACCGGATACCCGATGGATAAAGGGACTGCAAAGGTGAAGAACCCAAATATCAAACTCTTATGCTTATAGTCGGAAAATCCTTTTAAATCGAGCTCTAATCCAGCCAGAAACATAATATAGAGGAGCCCAATGGTCGAGAATAGATTAATCGCTGAATTTTTCTCAATTAAATTCAGCCCGTGAGGCCCAATAATCACACCTGCCAAAATTAACCCGATGATTCCGGGAATCTTTATTCGTCTAAAAATTAAAGGGGCTAGAAGTATGATAAATAAGATCACAGCAAACACCAAAACATTGCTCTGGAAGGGTGTTTGAAAGACGTGCTGTAGATTCTCAATTACTTTATTCATACTAATCTGATTTCGATGCGCATATGTTCCGAAAGTCGGATCAAATAATTTTTGGCAAACTTAATGGTTTTAATAAAATTATGGACTATTTATCGAATTAAATTTTTAATAATTAGCCATTTAAGATCTGCTTTATAGTCCTATTTGTTTAGTAGTTTGATGTAAATGGCCCAATCGATTTAGACTTTAAAATTATTCAATTATGCTAAAATATGGTAACACAAAAGATATTTTATTTACGGTTGATTGGGTCGATTGTTATCGGTCAATTTTTGCAAAAAATATTTTTTAGTTAAATAAAAAACTTATCAACTTAAATGTGTTGATTACTGGCTGTTAAATACCGCCGATGGACTTTTGTTTTTCATTATATTTGTGCAAAATCGTTAAAAAAATGGTCCCAGGTTATTCTGAAGAGTCAATTCGTACGCTTGATTGGAAAGAGCATATCCGCAAGCGGCCAGGCATGTATATTGGCAAATTAGGCGATGGCACAGCAGCTGATGATGGTATTTATGTTTTATTAAAAGAGGTTCTCGATAACTCAATCGATGAATTCATGATGGGCAATGGTCGCAAGATTGAAGTGACTGTTGCTGATGAACTTGTGTCTGTCCGCGACTTCGGTCGAGGCATTCCACTTGGAAAACTTATGGACGTGGCCTCTCGAATGAATACTGGGGCTAAGTATGATTCTAAAGTTTTTAAAAAGTCAGTTGGACTAAACGGCGTTGGAATAAAAGCGGTCAATGCGCTCTCCAATGAGTTCTCTATCCGCTCTATTCGTGAAGGTAAACTTAAACAAATCGATTTTTCTAAAGGTGAGCTAGTCAAAGATTTTGAAGAGGTCGATACCGAAGAGCCAAATGGAACGGCGGTCATTTTCACTCCAGACACCGAAATATTTAAAAACTACCATTACATCGAGGAATTTATTGTCCCACTCTTGAAAAACTATACGTTTTTAAATGCGGGATTGACAATTAATTTCAATGGGGATAAGTATATCTCAAAAAATGGCTTGTATGATCTTCTAGAAGAGAACCTCGATCAAGATCCAGTTTACCCAATTATACATCTGAAAGGCGAAGATATTGAATTCGCGCTGACCCATAGCAACCAATATGGCGAAGATTATTACACCTTCGTGAATGGTCAGTTTACACCACAAGGAGGTACACATTTAGCGGCTTTCCGCGAAGCATTGGTAAAAACAATTCGCGACTATTACCATAAGGAGTTTGATGCATCTGATATTCGAGCCTCAATAGTTTCAGCTTTAAGTATCAAAGTTGAAGAACCGATGTTCGAGTCACAGACAAAAACAAAACTTGGCTCAAAAGATATGGGACCAGAAGGTCCTTCCGTGCGTAATTTTATCATGAACTTTGTTCAGAAGGAATTGGGTAATTTCTTGCATAAGAATGGACAAACAGCAGATATTCTCCTGAAACGTATTCAAGAATCGGAACGCGAACGAAAAGCAATCTCGGGAATTCAAAAGCTTGCAAAACAAAGAGCAAAAAAGGTTAGTCTGCACAATAAAAAATTACGTGATTGCCGTATTCACTACAATACCACCCATGAGCTAAAAGAAAATAGCTCCATCTTTATTACGGAGGGTGACTCTGCAAGTGGATCAATCACAAAATCACGCGACGTGACTACTCAAGCTGTATTTAGCTTGCGAGGTAAGCCTCTGAATAGCTATGGCCTAACCAAAAAGATCGTATACGAAAATGAAGAGTTTAATCTGCTTCAAGCGGCTCTAAACATAGAAGAGGGTATTGATGAATTGCGTTACAATAAGGTGATCATCTCTACGGATGCCGACGTTGATGGGATGCATATCCGACTGTTATTGATCACTTTCTTTTTACAGTTCTTTCCTGAATTGATTAAAAAGGGGCATCTCTATATTCTTCAAACACCACTCTTCCGGGTTCGAAATAAGAAAAAAACAATTTATTGCTACTCCGAACAGGAGCGTGATGCTGCCGTGAAAGTCCTTGGGACAAGCACCGAGATAACCCGATTTAAAGGTCTGGGAGAAATCTCTCCCGATGAGTTTAAGAATTTCATCGGAGAAGATATTCGACTAGACTCTGTTATTTTAAATAAAAATGAATCCGTGGCTGATATGCTTGAATTCTATATGGGAAAAAATACACCTGATCGTCAGGATTTCATTATCGAGCATCTCCATGTGGAGAAAGATGAAGTTTAACAAAATTATTTTATCAATAAATTTAAGGTCTTAAACCAATAACCAATTTATTCCGACTGTCAAATGTCTAACGAAGAAGATATCGATCGATTATCTGCACCTGAAGAGCATGAGGCCAAAGAGGCTAAAAAGGAACTGCATCACATTGTCTACCTGTCGTCAATGTATCAGAACTGGTTTCTTGACTACGCTTCTTATGTCATATTGGAGCGCGCGGTACCTTATGTTAACGATGGACTGAAACCTGTTCAGCGTCGTATCCTTCACGCTATGAGGCAGATGGATGATGGTCGGTATACGAAGGTTGCCAATATCATCGGACAGACGATGATGTATCATCCTCACGGTGATGCATCCATAGGTGATGCGTTGGTACAGCTAGGTCAAAAAGATTTATTGATTGATGCGCAAGGAAACTGGGGCAATATCCTTACTGGCGATGGGGCTGCTGCTCCTCGATATATCGAAGCACGACTTTCAAAATTTGCCTTGGAAGTGGTATTCAATCCGAAGACCACTAAATGGCAACTCTCTTACGACAGTCGCAACCGCGAACCAGTTACCTTGCCGGTTAAATTCCCACTTTTATTAGCGCAAGGAGTAGAAGGTATTGCAGTAGGATTGGCTTCGAAAATTCTACCTCATAATTTTATTGAGCTGTTAAACGCGTGTATCTCATACCTGAAAAAGAAAGATTTTGAACTCTATCCCGACTTCCTCACGGGCGGTTATATCGATGTTTCAAAATACAACGATGGTCTGCGCGGTGGAGCAGTAAAAATTAGAGCTAAGATTGAAAAAGTAGATAGTAAAACATTAGCTATTACCGAGATTCCTTTTGGAAGAACAACATCTTCACTCATCGAATCAATCGTTAAAGCCAATGAAAAGGGTAAAATTAAAGTCAAGAAGATTGACGATAATACAGCGGCAAACGTCGAAATCCTTATTCACCTGATGCCTGGGATTAGCTCAGACAAAACAATTGACGCATTATACGCTTTTACCGATTGCGAAGTTTCAGTATCACCTAACGCCTGTATCGTAGAAGACGACAAGCCAAAGTTTATTAATGTAACTGATATTTTAAAACGATCGGTCGATAAAACCATTGATCTGCTAAAGCTTGAACTCGAGATTCAAATGGGTGAACTAGAAGATCAATGGCACTTTGCTTCGCTAGAACAGATCTTTATCGACGAACGGATCTATAAGGATAAGGCCTTTGAGGAATCGGCGAGCATCGATCAAGCAATTAGTCACATCGATACACGGTTAACACCATTTAAGCCAAGGTTTAGACGAGAAATAGTAAGAGAAGATATTGTTAAACTTCTTGAGATCCGCATGGGTCGAATATTGAAGTTTAATACCGATAAAGCTAACGAGATTATCAAAGGTATTGAAGATAGTATTGCTGCTGTATTGGCTAATCTTAATAATTTAATCCCTTATAGCATAGCTTGGTACGAGCATCTTAAGACGAAGTATTCAAAAGGGAGAGAGCGTAAAACTGAAATTAGAAGTTTTGAAAATATTGAAGCCGTAAAAGTGATCATCGCAAATGAGAAACTTTACATCGATCGCGAAGAGGGCTTTATAGGCACCGGCCTGAAGAAATCTGAATACCTATGCGAATGCTCCGATATTGATGATATTATCGTGTTCCGTCGTGATGGTTCTTATTTCGTAACCAAGGTGACCGAGAAAGCCTTTATCGGAAAAAATGTTCTTCATGTGGCGATATTCGAAAAGAATGACAATCGCACCATCTATAACCTAGTTTATCGGGATGGTAAAGCTGGTTATACCTATATGAAACGTTTTAGCGTGACAGGTGTTACCAGGGATAAGGAATACAACATGACCTTAGGCACCGAAGGGTCTAGGATACATTATTTCAGCGTTAACCCAAATGGTGAGTCTGAAGTTCTTCGTATCACCTTTAAGCCAAAACCAAAGCTTAAAAAATTAGTCGATGAGCTTGATATCGCTCAGCTTGCCATTAAAGGCCGTCAGTCGATGGGAAATCTTGTGACCAAGAACGAAGTCCATAAGGTGACCTTGAAAGAGAAGGGAATGTCTACACTCGGAGGACGGAAGATCTGGTTCGATGAAGATGTCTTGCGCTTAAATGCCGATGGAAGAGGTAAGTATCTGGGCGAATTTACTGGCGACGAAAAAATATTGGCTATTGATAAAGACGGAGATTATCAAGTTTATAGCTATGATCTTGAAAATCACTTTGAGAAAAATATTCTTTCCATTGAGAAATTCCATCCATCCAAAATAGCAACAGTCGTCTATTTCGATGCTGAACAAAGTTTCTACTATGTCAAACGATTTGCCATTGAGGTCAATGGAGGTAAATTGTCTAATTTCATTGGAGAAAATTCGAATAATAAACTAATTAGCATCACCTGGGTCTCCTATCCTAGACTTGAATTGGTATTTGGAGGGGAGAAAAATGGTCGCGAAAATGAGGTGGTCGATGTGGCTGAATTTATAGGGGTTAAATCTTATAAAGCAAAAGGTAAACGGTTGTCTAGTTATCAAGTGAGTAAGATTGTTGAATTAGAGCCGATTAAAGAGGATGAAGAGGAAGTTGTGCCAGAGGCCATTTCAGCTATCGAAGAGGAGGTTGAGTCTTTTATTGTTGAGCCACAAGGCCCAATTTTAGATGTCCCTTTCGAGATAAATCGTCCAGGTGACGATAGTGAGCCTAGTCAGATGCTCCTAAATTTCGACTAATGAGGATCTATCTTGTTGGGTATATGGGTTGCGGAAAGTCAACCATCGGAAGAAAAGTAGCTGATATATTGTCTTTTAGCTTTATCGATCTCGATAAATTTATTGAGGAACGTAATTTTAAGAGCGTTCCAGCGATTTTTGCAGAAGAGGGCGAGGCAGCTTTTAGAGAAAAAGAAAAATCAGCGTTGTTAGAGGTTTCTCAGTTTGAAGATGTGGTTATTGGAACCGGAGGGGGAGCGCCTTGCTTCTTCGAGAATATGAATTATATGAATGCCAATGGAGTAACGATCTATATTGCTCCTGAGACCGAAGTTTTAGCCACCAGACTATTAAACTCAAAAACAGAACGCCCACTTATTGCTGGGAAAAAAAGAGCCGAATTAATCGACTTTATCAATCAAGCATTAATTGTTCGGGCTCCATTTTACGAAAAAGCAACAATAATAATTAAAGATCAACAAGATCTTGATCCGCAATTTGTTGTAAATGAAATTCAATCGCTTGGATTGAAAGGGTAATTCCGTACTTTGTTTGCCAATAGCTCATTACCACATAAACTTATCTCTTATGAAATATCTAATTGTAGCCCTATTTCTCATAGTCCAGCTTGGGTATGGTGCTAATAAACAAAACGCCACTAAATGGCAGTTGAAGACCGAAGATACCCGATTGATCTTATCCGTTGAGCATAATCGTTTATTCATTCTAGAACTTAAGAATGTACATAATGGATGGAACTGGATTAAGGAACCTGCTGAGATGCCTTTGCCAAAACAAATTCAAACAGGTAAAGAAAATGTATCTGTCAATTGGATATTTCAAAAGGCTGAAATTGAAAATGTTAATGGCACAAGATTAACTGTTCGCTTTAGTTCAGGTTCTCCTAATCTATCCTTGGAATCGGTATGGCAAGCCAAGCCTGGAGTTGGTCCAATTGAAAATCAAGTCTCACTGATTAATAATTCTGGAAAGAGTTTAGAAATCAATGATCAGGACGTTGTATCTGCAGATCTGTCTTTGACTTCTGATTCATTGGTTACACTTTGGCATTTTAATAAAGGAAGATATTTAGTCCGAAAATTTAAAGAGGATAAGCCAATTGTAAATGCTGATTTACTGAAGGAGAATACCGATATCTCTTATTATCTTTCCAATGATGCCAATGGAGGGACACCAAAGGGTTTAAATAGTCAGTTGCCTTTTCAGATGTATGATGTGAATGGCCGTCACGGGTTATATCTAGGCTACGAATGGAGTTTCGGTCAGTTTAAAAATAAAACGGGTAAAAATCCACTTCAAATTAATTATAAATCCTATCTGTGGGACTCCTTAGCTGTGGTTATTGAGAACGAGAAGGTCTTTAAAATGCCCGCAGCTTTCTTTGGAACTTATAACGGTAATGTTGATGATGGGAGTAACCGGATGAAACGTTGGTTCTGGAACCATAAGATTACACAGACTTTAAAAGATCATCCAAATGAACCCTTAATCGAATATTGCATCCCTGGCAATGAAGCTCAGTTGACCGAATATTATCAAAAATATCCAGTGGCTCAATGGGGAGCCGAATTGGGTAAGATAGATATCGACTGGCTAGATGGGGCAAGTACCGATTGGACAAAAGGAGATTTCAAGAAATATGCCTTTTGGAGGCCCGATAGTTTAAAATGGCCCAAAGGGATGACTGCCGGCGATATAGTTCATCAAAACAGCCAAAAACTGTCGCTTTATATGAATTTCACCTTCGAATGGACTGATATTGCAACTAAAGAAGGACGAGAAAAGGAGAAGAAGGCGCTCTTGGAAAGATACGACAATTGGCACTACGACTATTGGCGAAGTGACATGAAACTTGAAGCCAAATTTGATTATCTAAGTCATGAAGGGCTATTGGAAATCCTTGACTATATGATCGAAAAAAGACCGAATTTCAGATATGAACACTGTGGAAACGGGGGTCTGCTGAAAGATTTTACAACCCTACAACGGATAACAGTTTTGACGAATGAGGATTCGGGTGGTCCAGAATGTCATCGTGAATCTTTTTATTCTTGCTCTTACATGATTAATCCAGTTCAGTTAAAGACTGATGTGGGTATGAATCTAGGTCCATTAGGGGAGGTGCCGAATAAGGCAGGATATGCGCCAAGTGGAGGGACCATCAACGATTCACCTCAGTGGGTTAAATATATTTTGAGAACTGGCTTTATGGGGGCTAATATGGCCACTAACTGGTGTGTATATACCCCAAATCAAATTGACGGGGTTAAAGAACATTGGCCTTTGTATAAATCCAAACAACGACCAATACTAAGAGGTTTAAAGGTAGGAGATATACCAGCCGACGTTTACCATATTTTGCCAGCTCCCGATGGCATTAACTGGGATGGGATAGAATATTACAACACTTCTCTGAACAAGGGATCGATCTTGCTCTTTAAACCTTCAGAAAGTGTGGCTTCTTCAAAAGTTATTAAGCTTCGCGGACTAGAAAAGACAAAGAAATATACCCTAACTTTTCAAGATCGGACAGAACAAAACTCCGTCAAATCAGGCGCTGAGCTGATGACTAATGGTATTGAAGTTAAAGGGATTACCGGAAGCTATGCCTCAGAAATAATTTGGATAAACTAATCAGTAGACAAGAAGGCAACTTTAAGCCGCTTGTTTGCTGACGTTCCGGTAAGTGTAACTAAAGAAGATATGACGTCTTGCAAACCGAAGCAAGGTCGATGAACTACAGAATTTATTGTAGATGCTTTTAGGTACACCAAAGTATTCATAGATGCTTCCATCTTGAAAGGTAATCTTTAAGGTTTGTCCTTTGTAAGAATAATCATCTATGTTAGAGGTATTTGTCGTTTCAGTGTAGGCCTCTAAGTTAAATGCCTGCGTTTCGGGAGCAATACTTACCAAGAAATGATATGCTTCAATGATGGTCTTGCTTTTATGCTCAGCCTCTACTTTGCGCTCTTCATCATCAACAAATTTATCTGGATGCCACTCTTTGATTAAATTACGGTAGGTCGTTTTTAATTCGGCTAAATCGGCATTTGGTGTGATATTCAATAATCTACGATACTCAATAATGCGCTTCATAAAATGGCTAAGATGAATTATTTATAAGGGCGCAAAGGTAATCAAAACTATTAAACTACCTATTTGAGATTGGTTATCTTGGCTGAATATTTACATTCAGTTCTTTATTTAACATGAAAGTTACATTAGGAAGTTTTCCGATATCTAAAGATTGCAAGACTAAACATCGATATGGCAAAGGCTGAAAGTGCTACAAATTCATTCAGAATATCGATGAAATTGGATCCTTTTATTAGAACGGATCTCATGATCTTCACAAAATAAAACAGCGGATTTATATAGTCTAAATTCTGAGCCCATTGCGGCATACTTTCAACAGGAGTAAATAAACCACTCATCAGAATAAATACGATAAGTGAGAAAAATGAAACAAATGTAGCTTGCTGCTGAGTATCGCTAATGGTCGAAATAAATAGTCCCCACGATAATACCAAGATCAGATATACGGCGGCTAAACTAAACAACAGCACCAAGCTTCCCTGAATGGGAATATTGAAAGCTAGCTTTGCAACTAAAAGTCCAAAAGCTAAATCAAATAAGCCAATGAAAAGAAAGGGTAGGAGCTTACCGGCAATAAATTGCCATTTCTTTATCGGAGTAACATTGATCTGCTCAATGGTTCCAAGCTCTTTTTCGCGCACCAGGTTCATGCCACCAAGTAGCATCCCCACAACAGTAATTAGCACAACCAATATACCTGGGGCCATATAAAATTTATAATTCAACTCGGCATTAAACCAATAAGTCGACTTAATTTCAATCGCTTTTGTTTGTCTAAATTCTGGTTTGATGGGTTTAATCAACACCTTCTGACTGTAAGCCCCAATTACATTTGATAAGTATGCCAATGATAATTGTGCCGCATTGCCATTAATGGCATCTACAAGGACTTGGACTTCCGTTTTTTTAACTGTTGTGAGCTCTTTATCGAACTCTTTTGGTATGACTAAAGCTAAGTTTACTTTGTTCCGCATCAATAAATCCTCAGCTTCCTGTGAATTATTCAGACCTGTAATAACCTTAAAAAATGGATTGCCACTTATTTCATGAATCATATTGCGGGAAGATGCAGAATGATCGTTGTCGACAATGGCTAAATCGACTTGCTTAAGCTCATTGGTTGCGGCAAAAACAAGAATAAGCATCTGTACCAAAGGCATAACGAATATAATCGGTAACATCGATTTATTTCGAAAGATCTGAGTAAACTCTTTTTGAAGAAGATAGAATAAGGTTCGCATACTCAATTATTGAAGTCTGATTTTGAATTTCCGAATGCTAATTATTATAAATAGGGCAGACATGCCCAGTAATATTAAAGTGTTAGGCCATACCTCTGCAAGTCCTCCACCTTTTAACATGACTGTCCTATTGATCTCTATAAACCAGCGTGGTGGAATGAAATTAGAGATAAATTCTAACGGAGCTGGCATATTTTTTACAGGAAAGATAAATCCGGATAATAGAATACTTGGAAGCATCAATACAAAGCCAGATATCGCTAAGGCTGTAACTTGATTGGTGGCAAAGGTTGAAATCAATATTCCTAGTGATAAGGCCAAGAAGATAAACAAGAGTATCTCTGCTAATAATAGCGCTAGACTGCCAATTATTGGGACATTAAAGACAAAATATCCTATCAAAAGCACTACTAAGGCATTGATAATAGATAGGATCATGTATGGTGTGACTTTGCCAAGTATGATTTGTATCGGTTTTAAAGGCGATGCAAGAAGAATCTCCATCGTGCCCGACTCTTTTTCACGCGTAATGGTGATGGCGGTCATCATCGCTGATATCAGCATTAGGATAACTGCGATTAGTCCTGGGATGAAATTATAGGAGTCGAGCATGTTTTCGTTAAAAAGCATACGAGCTTTGATGTTTATTCCAGGCTGTTTCTGCTCTTTTATAAACTCGGTTTTTACAAAGTTGTTTGTAATGGCTGTGGTGTAATTTACTACAAGTTGTGCCGTATTCGGTTCCGATGCGTCCTCAATTAGTTGAATATCAGCTTTATTTTCGTTTACTAGATGTCGAGCAAAGTTCGGCTCAAAAATTACAATTTCTTTCACTTTTCCGCTTCTAAACAGTCCTTCATACTCAGACTCGGACGAAGGTGTTGCTGCAACCTGAAAAAATCCTGAGGAGACTAATTGCTGCGTTAATCTTATACTGAGGTAGTCTCTTGAATGGTCTACTACTGCAATTTTTACATTGCGCACTTCGTTGGTTAAAACAAAACCAAAAAGTAATAATTGAGCGATCGGGATTCCAAAAAGTATGACTAAGGTTCTTGGATCGCGGAAGATATGGAGAAACTCTTTTCTTAGAAAGGCTAGGAATCTTTTCATCGTGCAATTTTTAAGAATACTTCATCCATATTGATTGCATTGTATTGCTTTTTCAGGTTCTCAGGGGTATCAAGTGCCACAATTTGGCCTTCCGACATGATTGAAACGCGGTCGCAATATTCAGCTTCATCCATATAATGGGTGGTTACAAAGACGGTAATCCCTTTTTGCACCGCTTCATAAATTAAATTCCAAAACTGTCTTCTGGTGATCGGATCAACACCTCCTGTTGGCTCATCGAGGAAGACGATTTTGGGATTATGGAGTATGGCAATAGAAAAGGCTAGTTTTTGCTTCCATCCAAGTGGTAAATCACCAATTTTACGATTCTTAAATGCCATAAGGTCAAGTCTTTCTAGCATCTCTTCTGTTCTGGCTTTTCGTTCCGTAATTTTCATTCCGTAGACTCCACCAAAAAAACGAATGTTCTCAGCTACGGTTAGATCTTCATAGAGTGAGAATTTTTGGCTCATATAGCCTATGTTTTTCTTAATCTTTTCTGTCTGGTGGTAAATATCATAACCGGCAACATTCATTTCACCAGAAGTGGGAGTGGAGAGACCACATAAAATGCGGATGGCAGTCGTTTTTCCTGCGCCATTCGCACCAATGAATCCAAAGATTTCCCCTTTGTATACTTCGAAATTAAGGTTGTCGTTTGCAACAAAAGTTCCAAACCTCTTCACCATATTTTTTACCGTTATAACTGGCTCTTTGTTGATCATACGGTCTGATTGTGTTTTTGCATCAACAAAATAAATACGTCTTCAATGGTTGCCTTATCCGATTCAACGATTATGTCATTTTCCCCATTCTTTGTTAAAAATTCACGAATTGATTCAGTTGTATGTTGCCCTTTAGCCGTAACAAGGTGTAAAACCTGTCCAAAACTATTCACTGAAATTAAGGATGGAATGATCTCTAATATTTTAGAGGTGTTGTAAATTTTCCTAGAACGAACTGTCCACAGATCTTCAGGAAAGGAGTGCATCATCTCCTCTGGTGTGGCAACCGACATGATTTTTCCCTCTTGAATCAATGCTATTCGATCACATAAGGTGGCTTCATCCATATAGGGCGTAGATACTAGGATGGTTATACCCATGTTTTTTAGCCTTTTAAGCATCTCCCAGAACTCTTTTCGAGAAACCGCATCTACACCTGTGGTAGGCTCATCTAGAATCAGAATCTCCGGTTTGTGAATTAAAGCGCAAGACAATGCAAGCTTTTGCTTCATTCCACCAGATAATTGACCTGCTCTTCTTGTTTTAAAGGGCTCAATCTGCTGGTAGATATCTTTGATAAGATGATCGTTTTCTTCAATCGTCGTTCCAAATACCGTCGCAAAGAATTTTAAGTTTTCTTCTACTGTTAAGTCTGGATATAGTGAGAATCGACCAGGCATGTAACCTGTGATCAATCTTACCTTTTTGTAATCCTTCACAACATCGAGATTATCCATTGAGGCACTCCCTGCAGTGGGAAGTAAAAGTGACATAAGAATGCGCATTAAGGTGGTTTTACCTGCTCCGTCTGGGCCAATAAGTCCAAATAGCTCACCTCTTTGTATCGAAAGGGATACATTTTCTAAGGCTACTACATCGCCGTACTGCTTTCTGATATTTTGAACCTCAATCATCGAGTGTAATTCCTTAAAATTTTATTTCGCCTGGCATGCCAATTTTTAGTGAACCATCATTTGTCACTCTTATCTTTGCAGCATATACAAGCTTAACCCGTTCCTCTCTTGTTTGAATGATCTTTGGTGTAAATTCTGCTTCTGAAGAAACCCATTCTACAACACCAGAAGTCTCTTTTAACCCGCCACTGCTATCCACTATAACTTTTACTTGCGTTCCAAGCTTAACTTGCGTGAGCTGATTTTCACTAATATATACTCGTAGAATTAGATGGTCGATGTTGGCCATTTTATACAGTGATTTGCCTGGTGTCGCTAACTCGCCAGCCTGGGCGTATTTTTCGAGAATAATACCATCAATTGGAGCATTAATCGAACAAGCATTAATACGGTCATTTAAAACCGCTATTTGGGCTTCTAAGGCAGACCCATTTTTGTCTATTGTTATAAGTTGTGCTGAAAACGCTCTCTTTTGTTTCCCATAAAGAGCTATCAATCCATCAATATCATCAAGTTGCTTTGGTGTTGCTGCACCTTCCGCTAACATTTTATGTATCCGAACTTGGTCTTTTTGAGTATTTGTTATTTGCTGATCAGACACGCCGATCTGGGCATAAAGACCAGCTTTTTGTGCCAAAATTGACTCTTTCTGTGCCGATAGCTGACTGCGTTGAAGTACAAGGTTGGTGGTGTCAGTAACAGCAACAAGAGTGCCTTTGGTAATTTTCTCCCCTTCATGGTAAGATAAGGCAAGTATCCTTCCTCCATTTTCTGCCGAGATAATCACTTCATCTGTTTCAAAGTTGCCAAATCCATCAGATTTTGTTTGACGGCTTGCACAAGCAGAGAAGATCAGTAACAGCGAAAAATATACGATTGCTTTCATAGTTTAATTCTTTTAGAGATTCTGATTATTGCTTATTTCCTTTAATCGTGAGATAGTTTATAGAAGTCTGAGCCAATTGAATTTTATGAGTCTCCAGATTGGCTTTAGCTTGAAGCGAGCTGTTGAGGTCTCTAAGGTAATCTGCCGAAGTTATAACTCCATTTTTCAAGGCTGAGGCTGACCTATTGAGGATTTTTGTTTTAATCTCTACAAGTTGCTCGTCACTTCCAATTAATTGACTAATTTTTTTTGCATTGTTCTCCTCTTGCTTAAGCTGTAGATGAATAGAACGACTGAAATTTTCACTATTAATCTGAACAAGATCTTTTTGAAGCTTTAGCGCAGAGCGTTCTCGTTTACTCTTGTGCCAGTCCCACATATTCCATGATAATCCAGCCCCAATAACATAGAAATCAGCAAAGTTATTGTCTAACATATTTAACCCTGGACGACCATATCCGCCCTGACCAAAAGCATAAATAAATGGATTTCGCGAATTTTTTAGCAACTCCTCACTTTTGCCGATCTTGGCTTGTTGAAGTGTGAAAAGTGTTAACTCAGGTCTGTTTGATTCAAGATTTAAATCAATTGTAGCCTGCAAGGGCTTGTTGTAAGTTGTTTGATCGGTGATCGTTTGCCCTGTTATGATTTCTAATAGTCCATTTATGGTCTGCGAAGTTGACTTTAACTCTATCTCTTGTTGATCGGTCATGATATTCTCAGCCCTAAGCTGGTCTAAGTTGTTAGGTAGGGAGATTCCATTTGCGACGGCTGATTCAACTTGCTTGATCTGCTCCGCTAATGTTGACCTCTTTAGGTTTACAATCTCAAGCTGCTGCTGAATGATTAAGGCATTAAAATAAAGTGTATTTACGGTCTCTTTTATTTTGTATAACTCTGTTTCATTCTGTTGTTTTGAGATTAACCGATCAGCCTCTTCCACTTCTTTGCTTTTCTTGGTCATTCCGCCATCGTAAATTCGCTGTTTAAGCTCAACATAAGTCTTATATTGGTCTTTTGAAGGTGGCGTTGGAAGTGTGATGCTTGGTGGCAGTTTTAAGGCTAGCTTGGTAACATCCGATTGCCATGAAGCTTTAGCCACTAAATCAAATTGAGGAAGGTTATTGGTTTCTATATTCTGCTGCCTTAATTCAGATAGCTGATCCAGTATGCCTGCTTGCCTTAATAGGGGATGGTTTTTACGAGCTAGATTTTGACAGCTGTCTAAAGTTAACTCTTGCGCGTAAACCTGAAACGCAAATAAGATCAAGGGAACAAGTAAAAGGTTTCTTTTCATACTTCAATAAGTTTAAACATCATATTTTTTACAACCTCTTTGCGCTCTTCAAGAAAGTTGTTATAGGCAACTTTATCATCTTGAAATAAAACCATTTGCAAAATAGGTCGGGCAACAAATGGGAAAACTAACATCCCCATTAAACTAGTCAAGATGTGCCGTGGGTCAACAACCGATTTGTTTGCTGATTCCACTTCATTGAAAAACAACTTTAGAACTTTAGCTGGCTCCATGAAATTCTCAACCATTAAAGAGCTTAAAACTTTAGGATCACGATTAATTTCGTTGATTATAAAACTGGGTACATATGGATTGGCCGTGATCAAGTCAATGTAATTGTCAATAAAGACTGTTAGTTTTTCTCGAGTGGTTGCACTTGAAAGTAACGTGTCTTTTAATTTAGCAAAAAATTTAGTGAAGATATCTTTGAATACCGCTTTAAATAGGTTCTCTTTATTTCGATAGTAATAGTGTAGTAAGGCTTTATTCATTCCAGCTTCGTCTGCAATTTCTTGCATTCGAGCCCCTTCCATTCCTTTTAAAATAAAGACCTTGCGTGCTGCTTCGTAAATCTTTTCCTCAGTGGATCTGTCCATTTTTGGCTCTTATAATATTACAAAACTAACATAAATTGGTGAATTGACCAAAAAGTTTAACCATTTAGTTAAATATATTTTTAATCATTACGGATTGGTTTAAATTAAATATTCTATGAATAGTGGGCTGTATAAACCAACAATCCCCGATGCGAAAATCGTATCGGGGATTGTTGTGAATCAGTAAAGAAGTATTTAGTGCAAGGTTGATTGCACGTAAGGCTCTTTCTTGTTAAATAAGTTATAAATAAATGATTTAACGCCTGTTTTATTTTCTTGATTTTCTGGTACTTCTGGGGCTTTTACAGGAGCACTCTTAATTACAAGTTCTTTCTGAGCTTTATCATCTTTCGGTGTAGTAACAGCATTTGCTTTAGGGGTCCATAAGGAGGTGATCTCTATGAACTTTTCATACGCATGTTTATGCTGACTAAGTAACCATTTATATATATTCTGATCAGAATAAACTTTCTGAATGCCATGTCCTTCTCCTTTTAAGACAGAGAATAAAGGTTTAGAGCCAATTTCTTCAAGCGCATGAACCATTTCTGTAGAACGCTTAAGATTTACTTTTTTGTCCACCTCGCCATGAAATACCCAGGTTGGCATATCTTTTAATGTCTCCACCATTGTGGTGTTTCCGCCACCACAAAGCGGCATAATTGCAGCAAAATACTCTGGATAACGAGAGGCAATATCCCATGTTCCAAATCCACCTAGACTCATTCCCGTTAAATAAACACGTGATGGGTCAATGTTGTATTTGTCTTTTAATTCTTTGTAGAATGACTCGAACCAAGTTCCAGCTGTCCAATTTCTATTAGATGGGCACTGAGGTGAGATTACAATAGCATCAACACCCATTCCGCGCTCAAGATAGAAGGGAGGGCCGTATTTTTTTAAACGGTCAAGATTATTACCCTTGCATGAACTTCCATGAAGATAAATAATTAATGGCCAAGCTTTTGCATTGCTTTTCTCATACCCATCTGGTAAGTACGCAAGGTATGGATATGTTTTTGATTTCTCAACTGTCAAAGGAGAGTTTCCAACCGGTGTTTTGGCTGAAAGGGCGAGTGTAAAACTTAAAAGAGTTACCAGGGCTATTATTTTCATACGTTGTCCTGTTAATGATTAAAGTACAAATTTAGCAATAATATCCTTAAAATGAAGCAGTATCACATTCTTTAGAATTATTTAACATTAAATTCGAAAACCTTTAAGTGGTAATTCTTTGTTCTTTAGTCTATTGCGAATTTTATTATTTATGCTTAATTTTTACCTATTCGCAGTTGTTTTTGTCGGATTATGGTGACTTTTAATTGTTTGGCGGTGTGAGTAGCGGTACCAAATTCTTGAATTTATTCTTATAAAAGTTCAGCGGCTTTTAATAGTAAATGCATCTCATCTCTCGTTTGCATAGCACTCTCTTCCGCTTTTAAAGCAAAATCTTGACCATTTGAAGCATAAATAATAGCTCTTGAAGAGTTTACTAATAAACCACATTGTTTATTTAGGCCATATTTTGCAACTTCCTGAAGGCTGCCACCTTGTGCACCAACTCCTGGGACAAGTAAGAAATGGTTCGGGATAATTTTTCGAATTCCCGATAGCTCTTCGGCTTTGGTTGCTCCAATAACATACATTAGACTATTTTCATCTCCCCAGGTTTGCGATATTCGAAGTACTTTTTCAAACAATTTTTCAGAAGTTTGACTGTCAATGCCGAATTGAAAATCATACGCTCCCATATTTGAGGTTAAGGCAAGTAGGATAACAAATTTATCCTTGTAGACTAAGAATGGCTTGACCGAATCTTCACCCATATATGGAGCCACTGTTACTGCATCGAAGTTCATTTTTTCAAAGAATGCTCTTGCATACATGGTGGAGGTATTGCCGATATCGCCTCTTTTGGCGTCAGCAATTAGAAAGATATCAGGGTAATTCTCCCGAAGGTAGTTTACTGTTTTTTCTAAACTGATCCACCCATCGAGCCCTTCAGACTCATAAAAGGCCAGATTGGGTTTGTAGGCAACCGTATATTTAGCAGTTGCGTCAATGATTGCTTTATTGAACTCAAAAATTGGATCAGCGTGTTCTAGCAAAAAGGTTGGGATTTTACGAATATCTGTGTCTAATCCAACACAAAGAAAAGATCCTTTTTTTTGAATGTTTTCAAATAATTGCTGATTGTTCATAGTTTTAATCCTTTATTTGGTTCTGAATTTTCTTTTATAGCTCTGTCTCTTTCAACCGTTCGGTGTTCTCTTCAACCCTTAATTTTTCTATTATCTCTTCAATGTCACCATCCATAATGGCTGGTAGATTATAGACCGTAAGTCCAATGCGGTGATCGGTCATCCGTCCTTGAGGATAATTGTAAGTTCTAATTTTTGCCGATCGGTCACCCGTTGAGACCATTGTTTTTCTTTTGGAAGCTATTTCATCCATGTATTTCTGGTACTCCATATTGTAGATACGTGTCCGAAGCTCGCCCATAGCCTTCGAGAGGTTTTTAAGCTGTGATTTTTCATCCTGACACGTCACAACGATTCCAGTCGGAATATGGGTAAGTCGGATCGCCGAATAAGTTGTATTTACACTCTGTCCACCAGGTCCTGAAGAACAGTAAGTGTCCTTGCGAATATCCGACTCTCTTAGATCGATGTCGAACTCTTCGGCTTCTGGCAATACTGCCACGGTGGATGCAGAGGTATGTATCCGGCCGGCAGTTTCGGTTTGTGGAACACGTTGAACACGATGAACACCTGATTCAAATTTTAGTATCCCGTATACATTTTCCCCAGTGATCTTTGCAACAATCTCTTTAAAGCCACCGGAGGTACCTTCAGTAGAACTTGTAACCTCTAATCGCCAGTTCATCTTATCACAAAATTTAGTATACATCCGAAATAAATCGCCAGCGAATATGGCAGCCTCATCACCGCCTGTGCCTCCACGGATTTCTAAAATGGCATTCTTACTATCCTCTGGGTCAGCAGGCACGAGTAAGAATCTAATCTCGTTCTCATGCTCTTTGATAATATTTTCACTGTCTTCAAGCTCTGCCCGAGCCATATCTCGTAAATCTTCATCTGATTCTTGGTCTAGAATCTCCTTCGCATCAGAGAGGTTTTTCAACATCTTCTGATACCGCTGAAATGATTTAACAAGCGAGTCAAGTTGTTTGTAATCTTGGTTTAACCTCACATATCGCTTCATGTCTTTCATGACATCTGGGTCTGAGATTTGTTGACTAACCTCATCAAAGCGGATTTTAATTCCTTCGTATTTTTCTAATAGTGAATGATCTGACATGGACAAATAATTAAAACTTCGTGGTGAAATAAACAGAATTGGCAATCTAAGTTAAGCATTGGCTTTGCTAATATTCAAAAGTTCCATAGCCCGAGTGGATGGTAACCTTTTTGCCTGAATAAGACTCAACACGACCGATTATTTGAGCCTCAATATTGAAAGATTTAGCAATAGCAATGATCCCTTCAGCAGCTTTGGAATCTGCATAAAATTCAAAACGATGACCCATATTAAATACCTTATACATCTCCTGCCATGAGGTTTGACTTTGCTCCTGAATTAATTTGAATAATGGGGGAGTATCAAAAAGATTATCTTTTATAACATGCACATTGTCCACGAAATGGAGCACTTTTGTTTGCGCTCCACCCGAACAGTGAATCATACCAGAAAGTGAATGCTTAAATTGTTCTAACACTTTCTTAACCACTGGGGCATATGTTCTGGTTGGACTTAATACAAGTTTTCCTGCATCTAAATCGGTCCCATTTACTGGATCTGTTAATTTGCAGTTTCCTGAATATATAAGTGATTCAGGCACTGTGGGATCGTAGCTCTCTGGGTATTTTTCAGCAAGATAGTTGGCAAAGACATCATGTCTAGCTGAGGTTAGTCCATTACTTCCCATTCCTCCATTGTAGCTTTTCTCATACGTAGCTTGGCCTGAAGAGGCTAATCCAATGATGCAATCGCCTGCTTTAATTCGATCGGCAGACACGACATCACTGCGCTTCATTCTGCAGGTAACAGTCGAGTCTACGATAATGGTGCGAACTAAATCTCCAACATCGGCCGTTTCGCCACCTGTCGCTTGTATATTTATCCCCAATCCTCTAAGCTCTTCGCATAGCTCTTCTGTTCCTTCAATGATCGCTGCAATGACCTCTCCGGGTATCAGGTTTTTATTTCTTCCAATAGTTGATGAAAGGAGGATATTATCTATTGCGCCCACGCAAAGCAGATCGTCAAGATTCATAACTATTGCGTCTTGAGCAATCCCTTTCCAGACAGATAAGTCTCCAGTTTCTTTCCAATAAAGATAAGCTAAGGCCGACTTTGTCCCTGCTCCATCGGCATGCATAATATTGCAAAATTCGGGGTCGCCCGTAAGATAATCGGGCACAACCTTGCAAAAAGCTTTAGGGAAAAGGCCTTTGTCAATATTTTTAATCGCATTGTGTACATCCTCTTTCGAAGCTGAAACACCTCTTAAATTATATCTGTTATTGGAATCCATATTGACAGTCAGTGGTTTGCGCTATATTTTGCCTCTTTTGAATGTTTAAATGAGGCCTCGCAAAATTAATATCTTATTGCTATTTCTCAAACTTCTCGTGGTAATCTGAAGATAATACTCGGAATTCCGTTCGACGATTGATTTGATGACAAATCTCACGTTGCTTTTCATCTGACAAGGATTCAATGAATGCGCAAGTTAATGTGATTCCAGTTTTTAAGAATGGGTTGCTTTTGGCTAGTTTTTTAGTCACTTTCTTTGGTGAACTCTCCCCATATCCTTTTGCGACTAATCGACCTGGTTGTATCCCTTTTGCGATAAGGTAAGCAACGACTGATTGAGCTCTTTTTTGCGAAATTTCTGAGTTTACTGCATCATCACCTCGGCAATCGGAATGTGACATTAGTTCTATAACAATTGTTGGATTTAGAGTCAATAGTGAAGTTAGGCTATCTAAGGATGACTTTGACTCCGGAAGTAGATCAGTCTTTCCAAAAGCATATTGAATATTATCGATACTTATTGGGAGGTCAGCTGGATTCAAATCTAGTCGTACTTGGAATTGTTTTCCCTCTTCCAAGCCTATTGTGGAGGCCGTAGTTTTGGCATTTAAAAAGCCTTTACGGTAGCCCGCAATAATGTATTCAACTTCAGGTTTTAATTTAAATTTGAACTTGCCATTCTCCGCTTTTACTTTAAGCATGGTGCCATCTGTCCCAATAAGTTTTACCGTGGCATCATTAATTCTTGATCCGTTCTCTTTGCTAAAAACATCGCCCTCGATTTCATAAACTTTAGGAGGAAGAACAAATGTATAGATATCGTCTTTCGAACTTCCTTCGCGGTTACTTGAAAATAATCCACGCTCTTCACCAGGATAAAAACTTATGGCAAAATCGTCTCCTGTTGAGTTTAACGGAGATTTAAGGTTTTCCACAATCCATTTGTTTTGTGCATCTTTTTTTGCTGAAAATAGATCTAATCCGCCCATTCCAACGTGCGCATTTGAGGAGAAGTATAGCGTTCCATCTTCGCGGATATAAGGAAACATTTCATCTCCGGATGTGTTTATCTCTGGTCCGGCATTTATTGGTTTTCCCCAAGAATTTTCTTTTAGTTTGGTTGCATACCAGATGTCTTTTCCCCCATAACCACCCTTGCGATCAGATACAAAATAGAGTGTTTTTCCGTCAGCAGATATAGAGGGATGAGCCAGCATTAAAGAGTCTGCACTAACTTTTATCTTTTTTGGCTCTCCCCAAATTCCTAAAAGCTGCTTCGAAGAAAAGATCTCCGAACTTTCCTGATCTGATTTCTTGTAAATACAACGGGTGAAATACATCTCATCTCCAGCTTTATTGAAAGACGCGGCGCCCTCTTCGTCAAAGGTATCTATAATTTTTTGATCATCAATTAGTTGCGGCTTATTCCAACGTTGCTTTTGAAGATTGTAAGTGCTCAGGAATAAATCAGCAGAATATTCTCCAGTAATCGCACTTTTTAATTTTCCCGTAGCACCTTTTCGTGATGAGGTGAAATAGATCTCATTGTCATGAACACCAGCATAAGATGCTGAAAAATCATTGTAATAGGAGTTTATCGCTTTCAAGTTCTCAATCTTATATCGCGTAGGTGCATTGATCCATTCGGTTGTTTTTTTTGAAGACTCAATGCCATTTAAAGCCATCGGATCATTTGGAACTACAGCTAAATAAGCCGAATAATTTGTAATTGCCTCTTCGTATTTTCCATTGGCACGAAGAACTTCGGCATAATGCAGCCAAATAATATTATCTCCAGGGTTATGGATTAAGGCACTTTTAAAATAGCTTTCAGCACTTCTATATTGGCCAATCTTATAATAGGCTTCAGCAATTTTAAATTGAATCAACGCTTTCTTTTGACGATCGGAAGTTTTCATGTTAACTTTCCTGAGCGCACTAATACTTTTATAGTATTCTCCGATTTGAAATGAGGTTAATGCTTTCTTAAAGTGATACTTTACGCCGCATGAGCTTAAACATCCAAGTAGCAAGTAGAATAATAAATATTGAATTCTTTTTGTCGCCTTTTGCTTTATTCTAGTCATTTGTTAACAGATTAACTATTGCTTGATGGACAAAGATAAACCTATTGGTAGATTATTGTAAAGCAAGTGAAGAAATATTTTTCGTGAATTGGCCGAAAGATTGTACCTTTGGGACTTTTAATCGAAATAATTATGATACAAGCAGAGATTCATACAGAAAAAGGGGTAATGAAGGTTAATTTCTTTGAAAATGATGCCCCATTAGCAGTTGCTAACTTCGTTAAGCTTTCGAAAGATGGTTTTTATGATGGATTGACTTTTCATCGTGTAATCCCAAATTTTGTTATTCAGGGTGGTTGTCCTAAAGGTAGTGGAGTTGGCGGACCTGGATATACCATTAAATGTGAGCTAGATGGTGAAAATCAATATCACGATCGTGGCGTATTGTCTATGGCTCATGCCGGAAAAGATACAGGCGGTTCTCAGTTTTTTGTGTGCCATAGTCGCACGAATACAAGCCATTTGGATCGCAAGCATACTTGCTTTGGGAAGGTTTACGAAGGATTAGACGTAATAGACGAGATTCATCAAGGTGATAAAATCTTAAAAGTTGTGATCATCGAGGCATAATCTTATTGAGCACTCTATAATTTATTAAAGCCTTCTTAGCCTCCTAAGAGGGCTTTTAATTTTCGTAATTTTTTACTTTAAGAATATAGTATTGC